>JAWKVV010000003.1:0-235392 GCA_041397885.1 Alphaproteobacteria bacterium
CATAGGCATGAACTGATTCTGCGCCTTTATCGCGTAATGCCACCGCCGCATTACACAGCGTTCCTGCAGAATCCACAATATCATCAATCAGGATACAGGTTTTACCCTTCACCTCTCCAATGACATTCATAACTTCGGAAACTCCTGCCTTTTCACGACGTTTATCAATAATCGCCAATTCGGCATTCATGCGCTTGGCAATATAGCGGGCACGCACAACACCGCCAACATCTGGAGAAACCATCACAAGGTCTTTGCCTGCGAATTTCTTCTCCATATCAGGGGTCATCGTCGGGCTTGCAATCAGGTTATCCGTTGGGATGTCAAAGAACCCCTGAATTTGGCCCGCATGAAGATCCATGGTCAAAACACGGTCTGCACCCGCAGAAGTGATCAAATTCGCCACCAATTTAGCCGTAATCGGGGTTCTGCCCCCTGTTTTACGGTCCTGACGGGCGTAGCCATAATATGGAATGACGGCCGTAATACGCCTTGCTGATCCGCGCTTCAGCGCATCAATCGTAATTAAGAGTTCCATTAGATTGTCATTCGCAGGATAAGACGTTGACTGAACAACGAAGCAATCTTGCCCGCGCACATTCTCCATAATCTCGACAAACACTTCCATGTCAGAAAAACGCTTGATACTGGCTTTGGTGAGGGGTACGCCAAGATAATCTGAGATAGCTTCGGCCAAAGGAAGGTTGGAGTTACCAGAAATAATCTTCATTCTTAGGTTTCCGTAATGGTTTTTTGCGCGTTCTGTCGCGACTTTAGAAAAAGGATTCCTATAAATCAATAGAGGAATCAGACTCTTCGCATTTTATTTTGTGTTATTTTAGGATTTTTCCTACGCGGCGATCGTAATCGCAGATATCTGGCGGCCATAATCAAGTTCTTGACGATGGGTACAGCGCCTATAGGAGAAAAACTTATCCTCTTCTGCAAAGGTGTCATGACCCGTAATCGTAACTTGCCTGACTCCCGCCTGCGCCAAACGGTTTGCAATATATCCTGGTAAATCAAACATTAAATGCCCTTGTTTTTGCGCTGCGCGGAAAAAATGCTCATCTTCTGGATCGCGCTCAAGAAATGGTGCTTCAAACCCTTTTGAAACTTCATAAGATTTAGGGCCAATACACGGCCCCACCGCTGCACGGATTGTCTCTGGTCTTGTGCCGAGCTCTTTCATCTTTTCAACGGTGGACTCTAATACTCCTTTAAGCGCACCCCCCCACCCCGCATGGGCAGCACCGATAACAGGTGCACCATCCGCTTTCTCGCCTGCGAAAAGGACAGGGCCACAATCTGCCGTTAAAACCCCAATAACGAGTCCAGCTTTATCCGTCACGATGGCGTCTGCCTTGGGACGATCATCTCCCTGACCCACAGGTGAATCGATAATGAAGCAATCAGGACTATGTATCTGCCAAAGTGTGACAAGCTGATCCGCAAAAGGGTTTAATTTTTGAGCAACACGGCGTCTATTTTCCTGAACCGCTTCTGGCGAGTCATGCGAACCTACCCCGCAATTCAGACTTGTATAAAGCCCCTCACTGACGCCGCCTTGCCGTCCGAAAAAACCATGCCTGATTTTTTGATCCTCCCCATTCAATTTTTGATCTTCAATGATAATCATGCAAACCCCGCTAAATCTATCGACGAATCGGAAGAAAATGCAATGACTTTAAAAAGCGTCCCCATTTCTCCATTGCCTGTATCTTCACCGGTTAACCTTTTTAAGGCGCTGTCGATCTCGACCCGTTGTGGCTGTGTCGCAAGACGGTGCAAATTTTCAGCACGAATGTCTATTCCTAGACGTTTAAGAAAGTCCCGCTGTGACACTGGGCCATGAAGTGTCATATTTTTCTCTAAAATTTTGTGCGATAAGTCAGCAAAATTTACATGGGCCGATAAATCGGCCTGACCAGGCGTATCGAAAATATCACAATAGCGATGGTTCTTGACCGCCTGTAGCGTTTCACCCGCAATCATTTGGTTGAACCCATAATCGAGGAATAAAGCACTACCCCCTTGATTCAATATTATTTTTGTGATTTTATTAATGAAGTCATTTAGTTCAAGTGATACTTCAACATGATCCCCTAACTTTGGCGGTATTAAAAACGAAGGAAGCAGGCTTTTTACCTCTTTTTTTAGCCCAATCTCATGTAAACGAAGCGTATCGTTTATATTGATTTTCACTACTTTTTCTTGCCACCCTGTTTCAGTGAACACCAATTGACGCACTGGCAAGGCATCCAAAAACTCATTCCCGATGACGATGAGGGGCGAATCGGTAGGGACTGATTCGGGTTCACTGTGCCATGTTGCACCATATTCTTTTAAACTGTCTTTTTGGATATCCTTTAAAACAGGACTCATTTCTAGCAGATGCAATTGAACCGCATCATGAAAACCATCGACGTTTTTTGTTACCCGCATCGCATCGGCCATTAATGTTCCTCGCCCTGGCCCACACTCCAATATTATTATTTTCTTGGGGGAGCCCATCTTTATCCATGTGTCGGCCACCCACACCCCTATCATCTCTCCGAACATCTGTGATATTTCAGGCGCTGTTGTAAAATCCCCTTTCTGCCCGAAGGGATCACGCGTCATATAATATCCATGCTCGGGATGGGATAAGCATAAAGACATGTATTCTCCCAAATCCATATACCCCCCTGGGCCGCGCTCACGAATTTTTTGTTTTATGATATGTTCGAGGGCTGTCATATCTTACGAATGAAGTGGTCTTTCAGAGCATAGACCATAATCCCCACCCCGACGAGCAGCATAGGAAGGCTTAAAATCTGCCCCATTGAAATTTCACCGATAATAAAACCGAGATGGGAATCTGGCTGCCTGAACTGTTCAACGAGCATTCTAAACGATGCATAGCCTGCCAAAAATGCACCTGTAACGACCCCCGGATAGTGACGCGCCTGTGTTTTCTTATATAAAAACAATAAGATAGAAAAAAGAACTGCTCCTTCTAAAAACGCTTCATAAATCTGGCTCGGGTGACGCGGGTGCTCTCCGCCCCAAGGAAAAACCATTCCCCACGGGACGTCAGTCGGGCGACCATAAAGTTCGCCATTTACAAAATTGGCCAAACGGCCAAAGAACAAACCTATGGGGACGCACGCACAAACAATGTCCGACAACCTCAAAAGCTGTATCTTGTTCACCCATGAAAAGATAACTAGAGCAAGAATGACTCCGAGCGCCCCGCCATGGAAGGACATTCCCCCTTCCCAAACTTTAAAAGCGTCCAGAGGACTGGCTATATATAAAGAGAGTTGATAGAACAGCACATAACCGATGCGCCCCCCTAAAATAACCCCCAAAACTGCATAAGGTAGAAAGTTATCAATATCCTCACGGGTGGGTCTATGATTGGGGTTCATGCCGCATAAATGAAGCGCGTATTTCCACCCACCAATAAAGCCTGTTAAATAAGCTAGCGCGTACCACCGTACGGCAATGGGGCCGATAGAAAAAGCGACAGGGTCAATCTCTGGAAAGGGCAGTCCCATTATCTGTATGTATCTTCTTGGGACATGTAATTCTGGACGTAATCTTTAACCCCGTCCTCCAGACTGGTGAACTCTTTCTTGTACCCTGCCATACGCAGCTTATTCATATCTGCCTCGGTGAAGTACTGGTACTTCGCACGCAAGGATTCTGGCATATCAAAATAGTTAATTTTGGGAGACATGCCCGCCGCCTTAAATGTCGCTTCGGCCAGATCTTTAAAACTTCTGGCTTTGCCTGTACCTACATTATAAAGACCATTTACATCCTTGTTTTGATACAACCACAGCATCACATCGACACAGTCTTTAACATACACGAAGTCTCTAAGCTGCCCTCCATCCTCATAGTCTTTATGATGGGATTTGAAGAGTTTAGCCGCCGCACCCGCAATGACCTGCGGGTAAAATTTACATACAACGCTCATTTGATCGTCTTTGTGATACTCGTTTGGGCCGTACACATTGAAGAATTTCAGACCCGCCCATTGAGGGGGAAGAGGTTCATTTTTTCCCTCCAGTACGCGGGCAACGCGGCGGTCAAATACATGCTTTGACCACCCGTATGCATTAAGGGGTTTCAGCTTCGCTAAATCATTAATTTCCTGACTGTCGTTAAACCCTTGCGCCCCATCGCCGTATGTTGCTGCACTCGAGGCGTATACCATACGTACCTGGTGTTTTCCGCACCATTTCCACAGACGTCTGGAAAGTACGATGTTCGTTTCAACAATTAAATCAACGTCCCGCTCAGTCGTGGAGGAAATCGCTCCCATATGGAAGATCATTTCAATATTGTTCTTATGCGTCTCCAAGATAGCCAGTCAAAATGCGCTCTGGTGAACCACATCGCGCACCTCTCGTTTTGCAATATTGCGCCATTTATCTTCGGTACCGAGCGTATCGCAAATCACAATATCCTTCACGCCATGCTTCTAACCCTGCAATCAGGTTCGAGCTAATAACCCTCTGTGCCGCCTGTTACAATAATCATCTTCCCTGTTGCCTTATCTTTTTTGAATCTCTTCCCAATACTTTACCCCTCATGAAGTAAAACCAAATAAATATATGGTGGATATATCAGAGATTTTTTATCTCACATCTTGTCGGGTTTAAAACACGAATGCTACTCCAAAGATATTCATGACAAATTCCAGTAAAATTATTGATGATATTGCACAATTGGCGGGCGGCGCGGTTGGCCTTTAAGCAGCGCACAACAACAAATTCGTGATGATATCAAAACACGTATTGAAGACATGGCAAGTACCATGGATCTTGTTCCTCGGGATGAATTTGAACGCGTGGAAACCTTGCTGAACAAGGCTTTGGCAGAACAGACCGATTTGAAAAAACGATTAGAAAAATTAGAAAGCAAAAAATAAATGCCCGAAAGTTCCCGCTCAGAAAATATTATTGATCTCTATGATGACGTCAGCAATCCGCTTGATGGCATTGAGGAAATCATGCTGAATAACGACTGGGCATTTGATCGTCGTGACAATGACCAAATGAGTGTGACTGTCACGGGAAAATCAGGCGTCTACCAGATGGCTTTTGTCTGGCAGGAGGAATTTAGCGCTATGCAGTTCTGCTGCGCTCCCGACATCACAATCCACCCGTCTAAAATGGATGAAGCTGCTAAAGTCCTTAACCAGATTAATTCGACCCTATGGCTTGGGCATTTTGACGTGCGCTCGGAAAGTCTTTCTGGAAATGATAATATCGACCATAAAACCGCCTATGTCCCCTGCTTTCGCCATACCAGCCTGTTTCGCGGCATGCCATCAGAGACTCCCGTCGACCATATCGAAGATTTGATTGATATTGCCTTGGCAGAGTGCGAGCGCTACGCCATGACTTTCGAGCTTTTATCCAAAGTAAATAACCAGGATATCCCCATTTCAACAGCCCATATTAATCTGGCAATGATGGATGTTGCAGGACAACCTAAACCCTCTCAAAAGGAGCGTTTGAATACCATGACCCAAACAAAAAGGTTCACGCCACAATCATCGGATGTGGGAAAATGGGCGCCGCGCTGATTCATGGATGGCTCGCTGCTGATTTACTCAAACACGCGGATATCATAGATCCTATGGGTGTACCTGAGTCATTATTGAGTCATGAAAACTTGTTTCACGTGAAACAAATGGCTGAGGCCGAACTCATAAGAACCGATATTGTCATCCTGTGCGTCAAGCCCCAAATTATGGATGTTGTCTGTGCGGGGCTAAAAAATTATATCCCTTCTGGCGTGCCCGTGTTGTCAATCGCCGCGGGTAAAGATATCGCCTATTACGAACAGCAATTCAGTGCCAACACCCCCCTTATTCGGGTCATGCCCAATCTGCCCGCAACCGTCGGTAAAGGGATCAGCGCGCTCTACGCGAATAAGGCCGTGAGTGCAGCCCATAAAAATATCGCACAGGAATTAATGAACGCTGTCGGTCAAACATTATGGCTTGACGATGAATCCCACATGGATGCTGTCACAGCCCTTTCGGGGAGCGGCCCTGCCTATATCTTTTATATGATAGAGGCAATGAGCGCTGCGGGAGAGAAAATCGGCCTCACGACGAAACAAGCTTCCATGCTCGCCCGTCAAACCGTAATTGGTGCTGCCGCACTTGCCGATGCTGCCACCGATGTTACCGTCGAAGAGCTCCGTCAGAGCGTTGCGAGCAAAGGGGGAACCACAGAGGCCGCCTTGACCGTTCTCATGGATGGACGTTTTCAGGATTTAATGGATAAAGCTATTCAGGCGGCCCATGATCGCGGGAAAGAATTGGCTAACTAAAAGCCCCGTTTAAACTTCGGCTAATTTTCGCGGCGGCATTTTAGGGGATGAAATGTCCGCCCCTCTCAGATAAAGAGGATGGGGCCTACCTTGATCCCCCTGCTCTTGAAAAAGATCCCATCCATATTGCGCCATTAAAATAGGGTCAGGTTGAGTCATGTTCTCTAAAAGGTTTAAATCTTCTGAAACGCTTGTTTTGAAACGCTCCAGACAATCTCCGCCTACATTAAAATCATCTACAGGGGCGCATTGAATAACCGATGGCCCGTTAACGGCAAAAGGGTCGGTTAAAGGATTTTTCTGGCTATCATAATAACATCCATAGAAGTCCTGCCGTTTGGTCTCGAGAACAATCAATAACGGTTTAGCTGACTCATAGTGACGAGCCATGACATCCAGTGTGTTCAGCCCTATAATTGGTTTATTCAAAGCCAAAGCCATCGTGCGGGCGGTAGCCAAGCCAATGCGAAGACCTGTGAATGATCCTGGTCCTTTGGTGCAAACAATCAGGTCAATATCCTTAAAATCAATGGCAGCTTCGCTGACCACTTCCTGAATAGTCGGCACCAGGATAGCGGCCTGTGCACGCTCTGTTTCAACCATACGGCTCACAATATGGCCATTCGCGGCAATCAGCCCTACGCTTACGCCGCTAAGCGCTGTATCGATCGCCAAGACCGTTTTTTTATCGTTATCTGCTTTATGGGTGTCTATCATTGTGAGCGTACTTTAATCGCCGCCCTTCAAATATCAACTCAATTTACTGGAAAACACCCCTAAAATAAGCTAACCCTATGCCATCATGCGTTTTTATCTTGTTTTTGCTGTTTTGGCACTTTGTCTGAGACCAAACTTTGCCATCGCCACTTCTTCCCTTGCAGAAGATCAAACCGCTGCACGCGTTTTGGTTTATTTCATGGTTGGGCGGGATGAAACTCCCGAGGCCAATGTCACACGTGAGCAATTTTTATCGCATTTACAGGCATTGAAGAACGGCGGATACACCGTTTTATCTCTCAATCAAATAACCCAAGCTTATGAGACAGGCGCCGTTTTACCAGACAATACTGTCGCTATCACCTTTGATGGTGGCGACAAATCAATTGTTAAACACGCTGTTCCCTTGCTAGAGGAATATGAATTTCCTTATACAGTTTTTATTTCAACAGACCGTGTGGACGCCAACGACCCCCGCTATTTGAACTGGGACGATCTAAAAAAAATAAACCACTCCCCTTTGGGGACAATCGGCCTCCACCCTCAGTCCTATAGCTCTATTGGTTTCGATACGACCCAAGTTATCCGCAAAAGTGTCAACAACGCCACGTCTCGTTTACGCGAAAAGCTTGCTATAAACGCTGATTATTTTGCATACCCCTTCGGAGAATATAATTCCGATTACCCAAAAGTTATTCAGGAATACCATTTCAAAGCAACCTTTGGACAGCATTCAGGTGTTGCCTATCAATCAGACGCGCCGCTTCCTCTACCCCGTTTTACGATGACGGAAGACTACGCCAACCTTGACCGTTTTAGAATGATCCTGAACAGCCTGCCACTTCCCGTCAGTGACGTTACTCCAACGGTTTCACAAATCACTACATCAAACCCCGCGATTGGTTTTAGCGTTCCAGAAATTATAGAAGAGGACCTTGCCCGCCTGTCCTGTTTTGTTTCGGGTCAGGGCAAACCCCTGCTAAATATCATAGGGAACAGGGTTGAAATTCGATTGCCCTCCCCCACCACAGAGGACCGTTTTAGGATCAATTGCACCTTACCTGAAAACAGTGAAAATGAAGAAAAAACAACACGTTGGAGATGGTTCGGACAGCTTTATAGTGTCACTGAACCGTAAAAAAGTTAACCACCTGCCTGACGCACCTCTAGCACTTCGGGCACGTAATGACGCAGCATATTTTCAATACCGCTTTTTAGGGTCATTGTTGAACTGGGACAGCCTGCACAGGCTCCGCGCATTGTTAGATAGACAATTCCGTCTTCAAAACGGTCAAACACAATATCTCCCCCATCCTGTGCTACCATCGGGCGCACACGGGTTTCCAACAGCTCCTTAATCTGGGTCGTAAGCTCATCATCCTCTGCGGCAACTGCTGTTTTTTCTTGGGGATCCATTCCTTCACGAAACAAGGGAAGCCCCGTCATGTAATGGTCCATAATTGCCGCCATGATACGCGTCTTGATGGCCTCCCATTCCGCCATATCCAGTTTTGTAACAGAAATAAAATCTGTTCCAAAAAAGACTGCGGTTACCCCTTCAAGCCCCATAAGTTTTTGAGCAAGCATTGAGACGCCCGCTTCTTCCACTGTTTTAAACTCAGCCACGCCGCGCGCCATAACAGGACGGCCTGGCAAAAATTTCAAGGTGTTCGGATTAGGGGTGTTTTCGGTTTGTATAAACATACTACTTTGCTTAAAGGTTTTTTATAAGAAAAGCAATCTTATCTATCGGGAAAACTATTAGTACTGGGTTGTTCCTTCAGAACCTGTCTGCGCCCAAAAATATTGTTCAGCACCCGTCAAGAAATCATGGTACTCGCCAATTATTTTTTCGTTGTACATTTTTTTGAAATCAATGGATTTAATGATGCTACGAAAATCATTATCCCACTTATCATAGGCATAGTTTAATGCAGAGCATTCTACAACATAAAGCTTATCATAATATAAGGATGCGAACATAATCGCCTGACGTCCTTGCATTACTGTACCATTACGTGTGCTATAACTGCCGATAGCATAGCTTGCGTGCCACCGTCCCAACCCACCGCCGTCATAAACGCGGTCAATCGTATAGTCGTCATAATTTGAAAAATATGATTTCCAAAATGGAATACTCACCGCTTCGCGCTGTATCGCATCGCCATATTCTGCAGGATAAATCACATAACGTTTATCGTCACTTACACTCACCTTACATACAGGGTCATCACCGTTGGAAGGAGCCAAAATTGTCATGACGTCATCGGGGCCGCGATTGCTCTGCTTCTTCCAGGTATCTGGATAAGTCATTGTCAAACCGCTATCGCTATCTTGCCAAAAGAAATAATCTGCTTGCGCTGCAGAAGGGAAAATAAACAAAGCCACAATAAGAAGTAGGTATTTCATAGAATCACTATAGCGCGAAGCATGACCAAGGCCAATAGATATGCGGGTTTTACCGCCAAAAACCCATAAGTTTCATGGTTTCGTCCAAAGTCGGTTTAGCCAATTCGTTGGCTTTTTCCGCTCCTGCTTTCAAAATGGCATCAATTTGGGATGTATCGTCCATTAACTCATTCATCCGTGCAGTAATTGGCGAAAGCTTTGCCACAGCAAGATCAGACAGGGCAGTTTTCAGGGTTGAAAATTGCTGTCCGCCAAATTCTGCCATGACCTGTTCAACTTTTTGGTCGTTGAGCGCCGCATAAATCCCCAGAAGATTCATCGCTTCTGGTCGCCCTTCACCTTCTTTTGCATCTAAAGGAACCGCACCTGCATCGGTTTTGGCCTTTTTGAACTTATTGGCAATGGTATCCGCATCATCTGTCAAATTGATCCGCGTCATGTCACTTTCGGCAGATTTGCTCATTTTCTGTGTTCCATCCCGCAACGACATGACCCGTGTGGCAGGCCCCGTAATAACAGGCTCAGGCAGTGGAAAAAACTCTGCACCTTTCGCGTAGTCTTGGTTGAACTTTTGGGCAATATCACGCGCCAATTCAAGATGTTGCTTCTGATCATCCCCGACAGGAACATGGGTGGCCTTATAAATCAAAATATCTGCCGCCATTAACACGGGGTATGAATAGAGCCCTAATGAAGCCTTTTCCTTGTTTTTGCCTGCCTTGTCCTTGAACTGGGTCATGCGGTTCAACCACCCAATAGGTGTTTGCGTTGTAAACAACCAGGACAGCTGTGAATGTGCGGGCACAGAAGACTGCGCAAAAATATATGACCGTTTGGGGTCAACGCCTGCCGCAATATAAGCTGCCGCCGCTTCCCGCGTTGCATTGGCCAAGACGTTTGGGTCATGTTTGACGGTGATGGCATGAAGATCAACAATGCCATACAAACACTCATTATCTCCCTCGTCTTGCAATTTTACCCAGTTTTTGAGCGCCCCCAGATAGTTACCGAGCTGAAGCCTGTTGGTGGGTTGCATACAAGATAGAATTCTTTTGGACATTACTTAATCAACCTTTTCAAAAAATATCTAATGAGATCGTCGGTTTTAACCGCCCCTGTCGTCATAATACTTACGGCGTAAGTAATCAAGCCTATAAGCACCAAACCTACCAAACCCAAAATTTTGGCAAGCTCTCCGCCCTCCATAAAACCTTGAACATACTTGTCAGAAACCAATAAAATTAACCCCATCAAAATGGTTGAGAAAACAATTTTAAAAAAGACAGATTTAAACCGCGCATCAAACTGCAATGCATCATTCGCTCTTAAACCCTTATACAAAAAGATTAGTTGAAACCACCCAACGATCCCTGTTGCCAGGGCAATACCCGCAACACCGAAAGAACCAATCAACAATAACGCCAAACAAATATTAAGCGCCGTTGTCATGATGGCAATTTTAACAGGGCTGAGTGTGTCTTGTTGTGACCAATAGGCTGTTGAAAAAACTTTTACGGCGATATATGCAGGAAGACCGATGGCATACCCCATCAAAACTTTAGACGATGCCTGAACATCTTCAGATGTAAAAGCACCCCGTTCAAACAGAACACTTATTAAGGTCTCTGGAATAACAAATAATGCCACTGCCGCAGGAAGAGCCAGCAGCATACAAATTTCGAGAGCGCGATTAAAAAGATGTTGTGTTTGTTCTTTATCTCCCGATGAAACCGCCTTTGACAGCATCGGCAATAACGCTGTCCCCACCGCTATCCCTACCATCCCGAGCGGTAGTTGATTCAAACGATCTGCATAATAAAGATAGGAAATAGACCCACTTGCCAAAAGTGATGCAATAATCATATCTGCAAAAAGATTGATATGAACAACCCCTGCCCCCAGAACACCTGGCCCCATTAACTTAAATAATTTTTTAATATTGTTTGTATATTCGGGAACTTTAAAAATAATTTTTATTTTCAGTTTTCGAATAAAATAGACAAGCCATAGAAGTTGCGTCACCCCTGCAGCCGCAATACCAAAAGATAAGGCATGACCCGCCGTTTCTACAAAAGACGGCAATGTTAAAAGTGAAATAATCAAACAAAGATTGAAAAAAATTGGTGCACTTGCGAACGGTGCGAATTTATCATGGGCATTGAGAACCCCTCCAAGAAGCGCCGCTAGCGACATCATTAATAGATAAGGAAAAGTAATACGGCTTAACTCAACCGCCAGATTGTAACGCACAGGGTCATTCCCAAATCCTGGTGCAATAACATCAACAATATAAGGCATCGCCATAATTGCCAAAACCGAAAAAGGCACGAGGAACAGCATCATGGTACTAAGTGCATTTGAAGCAAAAATTGAGGCTTTGTCCTGTCCTTCTTTTTCAAGCAATCCAGAATAAATAGGCACAAAGGCTACACTGAACGCGCCTTCGGCTGTAACTCTGCGGAAAAATTGGGAAGTTTCAGCGCCACAAAAAAAGCGTCTGCGACGGGCCCTGCACCCAAAATTGCTGCCGTAATAATATCGCGGATAAAGCCCAAAATGCGGCTTGCTCCCGTTAGTCCTGCAACTGTTGCCATGGCATTGAGTAATTTCATGGCAAATGTTGTATCACAGCGTTCAGAAACGTCACGAGAATTAGAGATCTTTAGAAAAATAAATATAATTTCGTGCATCACTTCGCGAATAGGTTCCAATGTTGAGGGCGGTGTTTGTGCCCATGCTCTTGCAAGAGATATAATCTGGTTCACGTCCGAGGATTTAGCACAATCCGCGTGCATAATTTTTTGGATATGTCCCCACCGTGCCCGCTCTCCTCTAGAAACGTCAAAGTGTTGCGCAGGAGATTGCCATGCAAGTTGTCTGACCGATAAAGAAAACCCTTCCCTTAAAGAAACCGACTGGGTCTTGCATCCTTTAAGAATATGATCTCTAACCGCAAGACTGGCAATACACTGAATTTCTGGAGACTGCGGATCACAGCCCTTCCGTTCCATGCTCTTAAATATTTTCTTTAAAGTGTTACTCATCACCAATATGTCATAACATAGAAATGCTTTTCGTCCAGAATAAAAATCTACGTGACCTCCGCGTTGTGTATGCTAAAACACTTTCATGATACAAAACCCAGAAAGCACTCAATTTGGTACAGAAACCGTAACACCAGAAGAAAAAACTGCCAAAGTGCGCGGTGTTTTTGATTCTGTGGCGGATCAGTATGACCTGATGAATGACTTGATGTCTGGCGGTGTGCACCGTTTATGGAAGAATCATTTGATCCGCAAAATTCGCCCTAAGGCAGGTTTAAACTATCTTGATGTCGCAGGTGGCACAGGCGACATCGCTTTTAGAATAAAGGACGCTATTGAGAAGAAAATCCTCTCACCCTCCGCTACTAACGTCGCTCCTCCCTCTCCCCAAGAAGAGGGTTCCATCACCTTATGTGATCTTAACTGGGACATGCTGCGCGTGGGACGCGACCGTGCTATTGATAAAGGGTGGCTTAACGGCTTTGATTGGGTCACAGGCAATGCAGAGAGCTTGCCCCTGCCCTCAGACAGTATCGATGTTTATACGATTGCGTTTGGTTTGCGCAATGTGACCCGAATCGATGACGGATTAAAAGAGGCCTATCGGGTCTTAAAACCTGGCGGCCGGTTCTTTTGTTTAGAGTTTTCCCATGTAAAAAATCCCCTGCTATCGAGGCTTTATGATGGGTTTTCTTTTGGAGTTATCCCGCACATTGGACAGGTTGTTGCCAATGATCGTGCCAGTTACCAGTATCTTGTTGAATCTATTCGGAAATTTCCAAAACAAAACGCCTTAAAACAACGCATGATTGAAGCGGGTTTCGCTAAATGTTCTTATGACAATTTAAGCTTTGGGATTGCTGCAATCCATTATGGAATTAAAATATAATTTTCATATATCACGAAAAAGTTGTTGCATTTGACACGAAACTGCTCTTAATTAGGGCCAATCGACAATAACGGCGATGAATTTAGAGTGCTGGGTGGGAAACACTCCCGTACATATATTTTGTAATTTAAGGAAGGAAATATCTAATGAACAACAATGTAATGAAATCAGTCTTTTTTGCGGCTGTTGTATTGGTTGCAGGTATCGTAGCGATGCAGGTTGTATACAACAACGTAACAGACAGTGACGCAGACGGTATAGCGTCTATCTCTCCTGCTGCTGGTGAAGCAATGGAAGGTATGGGCGAGGCCATGGGTGACGCTGCTGATGCAACTGCAGAAGCCGCTGAAGAAGCTGCCGACATGGCATCTGATGCTGCTGATGCTGCAACAGAAGCTGCAAGCGATGCACAAGCTGCGGCGGCTGACGCTGTAGATTCTGCAAAAGAAGCGATGGGCACAGAAACAACTGCTGAAGAAGCTGCCTCTGATGCGGCTGCTGATGCTGTTGATGCCGCTGAAGCTGCTGCTGATGCTGCTGATGAAGCCGCAAAAGCTGCTGCTGAAGCTGACGCTGCTGCAAAAGCTGCTGCTGAACAAGCTCCTGCTGCTGCAGACGAAATGGGCATGTAATTCTCGACCTTTCGAGAATAAAGGAATAGGATGAGCCTCGCTTTCATGATAAGCGGGGCTTATTTTTTTAGCTCCCTACGCCTACAAAATGCGTGACAGAAGGATATAAAGATTGCTTGCAGGTAAACGTATATTGCTGATTATCTCTGGTGGCATTGCCGCCTATAAATCGTTGGAGCTAATCCGCGGTTTCAAGAAATCTGGCGCAAACGTACGCTGTATTCTAACCAAGGGTGGTAGTCATTTCGTTACCCCTCTCTCCGTCGCAGCCCTGACAGAAGAACCCGTGTACAATGATTTATGGTCTTTGAAAGATGAAACGGAAATGGGGCACATACGCCTATCCCGTGAAGCAGACATTATTGTTGTAGCCCCCGCTAGCGCCAACCTTCTGGCGCAAATGACCCACGGTCTGGCCGAGGATTTGGCCTCAACCACTCTTCTGGCAACCAACCGCCCCGTTCTTGTATGCCCCGCGATGAACCCCATGATGTGGAATCATACAGCAACGCAAGAAAACTTGACTACGCTTCGCGCACGCGGCGTTCAAATCCTAATGCCAACAGAGGGTGACATGGCCTGCGGCGAAACGGGTACGGGCCGTATGCAAGAACCCGAAGACATACTTCATGCTGTCATCGCTTACTTCCAAAACCACAAACCTTTAGCGGGGCGAAGCGCCGTAGTGACAAGCGGCCCAACCCATGAACCGATTGATCCAGTACGTTTCATTGGTAACCGTTCGTCTGGCAAGCAAGGACATGCAATTGCGCAAGCGCTTAATGATGCAGGCGCCTCTGTTACGCTTGTTACAGGTCCAGTCAATCTGCCTGATCCTCTAGGATTGCAAACCGTGCGCGTACAAACTGCGGCGGAAATGTATGCTGCGGTACAAGAGGCTCTACCCGCCGATATTGCCGTATGTGCGGCCGCTGTTTCAGACTGGCGGGTGATGCAACCTGCTTCAAACAAAATCAAAAAGAATGGTGGTGAACCACCCCTATTACAGCTAAGCGAAAATCAAGATATTCTGAAGTCTATCGCGGCACATGATACGCTTCGCCCCTCCCTTGTGATTGGCTTTGCCGCAGAGACTGAAAACCTACTTGAAAACGCCAAAGCAAAACGTCTGAAAAAATCCTGCGACTGGATCATTGCCAACGATGTCAGTGACAACGTCTTTGGTGCAGAGGAGAATCATGTTTACCTTATCAAAGATAACCACATGACCGAATGGCCGCGCACAAGCAAAGAAGCGGTTGCGCGTGATCTGACGCAAGAAATTATAGATTATTTTAACCCCCAGAAACTGCCGCAAGCTGCAGAATAACAGAAAGATAAAACAATGCCTGATAAAGTCAAAATTCAGCTTACCCCGATGGAACATGCTGTCGGTCTTGCTTTACCAACCTATGCTACAGAGCAATCTGCAGGTATGGACCTTACGGCCGCTCTGGAAGAAGCTATCGAACTCGGCCCGTGGGAACGCATGCTGATCCCTACAGGCCTTTCAATTGCGTTGCCCGCAGGGTATGAGGCGCAAATTCGCCCCCGCTCAGGTCTGGCGCTCAAACACGGTGTGACCGTGCTCAACACGCCTGGGACAATTGATGCGGATTATCGCGGTGAAATTGGTGTGATCCTTGCAAATATGAGCAAAGATCCCTTCACTGTGGAACGCGGTATGCGTATCGCCCAAATGGTGATCGCCAAACACGCCACTGTTGAATGGGAAGTTGCAGAAGAGCTTGACCAAACAAAACGCGGCGCGGGTGGTTTTGGTTCAACAGGAACAGGTGGGTAATAATACAATTCTATGATATTTGTAGAATTTTCTCTTTTATGTTAAAGATTAGGGTGCAAGTAATAAATTACGGAGTTTTCAATGGCTGATGATTTGACCAAACAAGAAATTCTATTTTATACCGTTATACTCGCAGAACCTGATGGCATAACTGAAGACAATATTCTTGAAGGAATGGGTAACCTTGCAGAAGAGTTAGGTGGGCCAAGATATTTTGATGCCGTTCCCCGACCCCTAGAGGAAAGACTTAAAGATGGTGAAGACAGAGACGTTATTAAGCTTTGTCGCCCCCTTACTTGGCGTATTAGCAATGCAACAGTCAGACCATATGTATTGCATCTCACCGAGAGATACTTAGTTAGAGATGAGGAGCAATCCGCACGTGCCATTCTATTAGAAAAACTTGGTTCGCCCTCCTCTGCCTCTATAAGCAAAGGATTGGGTTTTCAAGGACCTACACCCCTTTCTGCATAAAAAGATATTAAACAATAATCCTAGGAAAACCCATAGAAACTGCGTGACGTAGAACACCTGCCTGTTCTAATCTGTCCCTATGTCACAAGCCGCACTGAAAAAAACTGAAGATCTTTCTTCTGTCGAGGATTATTTGGCCGCAGGTCATACCCCGATGATGGCGCAATATCACATGTTGAAAAATCAGTATCCTGATTGTCTGTTATTTTATCGCATGTGCGATTTTTACGAGTTGTTTTTTGATGATGCGGTTCAGGCTTCACAGGTTTTGGATATCACCCTGACGAAGCGTGGCAAAACCGATGGCACGGATATTCCCATGTGCGGTGTACCCTTCCATTCTTATGAGCCGTATCTCGCAAAACTTATTCGCGCAGGTTATAAAGTTGCCATCTGTGAACAAGCCGAAACACCAGAAGAAGCAAAACTGCGTGCCAAACGTGAAGGCAGACCTGCATCCAAAGTTTTAGTGCACCGCGATGTTGTGCGTATTGTCACGCAAGGCACACTGACCGAAGACAACCTTTTGGAAGCGCGTGAAAGCAATTACCTCTGCGCGTTATCCGAAATTGCGGGGCAGTACGGACTCGCATGGATTGAAATATCGACAGGCGCTTTTCACGTTCAAGCTGTTCATGAAAAAAATCTATCCCCCGCCCTTGAAAGAACCAATGCCAGAGAATTTTTAATTCCAGAAAAGTTGGTACAACGTGAACAATTATTTGACGTGTTTTCTTCTTACCAAAACTTAATCACACCCCTTTCAGGCAGTTTATTTGACGCGCAGAACGCGCAGAAAAGATTAGAAAATATTTTTGGCGTTGGCACACTGGATAGTTTTGGTGCATTTAGCCGCGCCGAGATTTCTGCCGCAGGGACTTTGATTGATTACATTGAACGCACACAGAAAGGGAAAATTCCACATCTTATGCGGCCGCAACAATTATCTGGTGGCACAATCATGGAAATTGATGCCAGCACGCGGCGCAACCTTGAACTAACCCGCACCCTCTCTGGCGAACGCAAAGGGTCTCTTCTTGACGTTATTGATCGCACCTTAACAGGATCAGGGGCACGTCTTTTACACCTTCGCCTTTCTTCTCCGCTAACAGATCCTCTTGCCCTGAACCAAAGATTGGATGAAGTTGAAGATTTGGTTAACACCAAATCTTTGCGCGAGGGTTTGCGCGAAAAACTAAAAAATATCCCCGACATGGAACGCGCCCTTGCCCGCATTTCGGTTGATCGCGGTGGGCCTCGTGACCTTGGCGCCCTACGGGATGGACTGCGCATTGCTGAAACCCTCTTGGCTTTCTTACAAACATCAAAACAAGATGCCTTACAAAATATCATGCAGAATTTGGTACAATCAAATGCACTGAAACAACTCTCTGACACACTTTATCAGGCGCTTAAAAATGATCTGCCGTTTTTAGACCGTGACGGCGGGTTCATCGAAAATGGCTACCACGCAAGACTAGATGAACTGCGCGGCCTTCGGGATGATAGCAAACGTCATATAGCCGCTCTGCAGGCTAAATACAGACAGATGAGCGGGATTGAAACCCTAAAAATCACCTATAATAATGTTTTGGGTTACTTCATTGATGTCACGGCGCGTCATGCCGATAAACTCATGGTCAAACCTGGCGATGAAAAGCAGCAAGATAACCCCTTTATCCACCGTCAAACACTTGCCAACAACGTCCGCTTCACCACACCAGAACTTTCAGAACTGGAGCGCGATCTTTCTAGCGCTGCGGATAAAGCTCTCGGCATTGAACAGGAAATTTTTTCTGATCTTGTGCGCCAAATCAATACCCTTTCTCATGAGATTGGCGTTCTTGCAGGTGCACTCGCCGCCCTTGATGTTGCTGTTGCTATGGCTACTTTGGCCATCGAGCAAAACTATACACGGCCCAAACTTGATACCTCTCTTGCCTTTGATATTCAGGGCGGACGTCATCCTGTTGTTGAAACCGCCCTTTCAAAACAATCCGAAAGTTTTATTCCAAATGATTGCAATTTAGGTGAAGACCGTCGCCTTTGGTTGCTCACGGGTCCCAATATGGCAGGCAAGTCAACATTCCTGCGTCAAAATGCGCTCATTGCCATTTTGGCCCAAATGGGATCTTTTGTTCCTGCAACGCAGGCACATATCGGGGTCATAGACCGTCTCTTCTCCCGCGTGGGCGCGGCGGATGATTTGGCACGTGGGCAATCTACTTTCATGGTTGAAATGGTGGAAACAGCAACCATTTTAAACCAGGCAACTGAACACTCCCTCGTCATCCTCGATGAAATTGGACGCGGCACAGCGACATTTGATGGCCTATCCATTGCGTGGGCCTGCGTTGAACAGTTGCACGAAACCAACAAATCACGTGCACTTTTTGCAACTCATTATCATGAGCTCACAACTCTGAAGGAAAGATTAAAATCTCTAAAATGCTATTCCTTGCAAGTCAAAGAATGGAAAGGTGAAATTGTTTTTACTCATGATGTAAAAGAAGGAACTGCTGATAAATCATACGGCATTCATGTTGCAAAACTGGCAGGCCTGCCTGAAAATGTTATCGCGCGCGCGCAAGATGTTTTGATGAATTTAACAAGCGGCAAAGACTCAAAAACCCTTAAATCATTGGGAACTGATCTACCGCTTTTTAACGCACATCCTGCCGCCCAACCAAAGCAAAAATCAGAAATCGAGGAACGCCTTAAAACGATTAATCCTGACGAACTCACACCGCGTGAAGCACTTGAAGCCTTATACGCGCTCAAAGAAACTTTAAAAGACGAAAGTTAAATCTTTAGACGGTAGCGCCGAATAACCAATATACAGACCTATCAAGATGATAATGATTGAGGAAAAGATTCTTAAACCTTTTAAAAAATCCGTCGGTAATTTCTTTTTAAATAGCGCGAAAGGCGCACAATAAATCAGGGGCATTCCCCCTTCTATTCCCAAAACAATAAAACTGACAATAAACATGTCTTTCAAGGACATGGAATGAATATCAATCACTGTTGGCAAAATACCTGCATAAAAGACAATAACAATCGGGTTTGCAGCCGTTAGCATAATCGCCGCACTTAAGTTATCAAAAAAACTATGCCCCTTGGGTTCATCTACACCATAGGATACTTCTGGATAGATAATCCCTTTTGCCCCCATATGAATAAGGTAAACCGCTGCCGCCGCCTTTACCAGAATGGCCAAAAAGACCATATCTAGCCCTATCAGGTGAAACCCTAATAACACGATCCACAAATAGACCATGGTGACCAACAAAAACCCTAACATGAAGGTAAAACAGGCGCCCATCCCGCCTGAAATGGTTCTGGACATCACCATCATCATCCCTGGCCCAGGTTTTAATGCCAGAGCAAAAACGGCAAGAGATAAGGTGATAATTGCATCTGATGTCATTGAATAAAACCCCTCGAAAATTCTTGGAAAAATAGGTGAAAATCCCTTGTTTTTCCGTATTCTACACGATAAAAAAGAAGCTTCACAGATTAAAGATAAC
Source organism: Alphaproteobacteria bacterium (assembly GCA_041397885.1). Lineage (GTDB taxonomy): Bacteria > Pseudomonadota > Alphaproteobacteria > Micavibrionales > Micavibrionaceae. The sequence continues at coordinate 19,839 of JAWKVV010000003.1, forward strand.
GAGAAGCCCCATGAAACAAACACCTCTTCACGCCCTACATGTAGAGCAAAAAGCTCAAATGGCTGAATTTGCAGGTTATGATATGCCGATCCAATATCCGACAGGGGTCATGACAGAACATAACTGGACGCGTGAAAATGCAGGTATTTTTGATGTCTCCCACATGGGACAATTAACCTTTGAAGGCAATGATGTCGCGAAGTTTCTCGAAAAACTATGCCCTTCCACCTTTTCTACCCTTGGCGATAACGTCGCCAAATATTCTGTCCTAATGAACGAAGATGGTGGGATGATTGATGATCTGATTGTTACAAAACTCTCAGACTCAAAGTTTTTTGCTGTGGTGAATGGGGCGTGCAAGGATAAGGATATCGCCTGGTTTAAAAAGCACCTCCCCGCTGATATCACCCTCACACATCATGAAAATCGCGCTTTGATCGCTCTTCAAGGGCCTAAATCAGAGAAAGTTTTGAAAGAAGCACTGGACATTGATGCCTCTGATTTGAATTACATGCGGTATATGGAATTTGGTGGACGGTGCTGGGTAAGCCGTTTGGGTTATACAGGTGAAGATGGGTTTGAAATTTCTATGCCGCAGGAAGATGCCGAAACAGCATGGAATAAATTGATGGCGCATAAAGATGTAAAACCGATTGGGCTTGCCGCCCGCGATTCCCTGCGTCTTGAAATGGGCTATCCTTTATATGGCCATGATATAGATGCCACAACCTCTCCCGTGGAGGCGGACAGTACGTGGATCATGGGGAAACGTGAGAATAAAGACTTTATCGGTGCCGACCGCGTCTTTAAGGAACTGGAAAAAGGTACTGTACGCAAACGCGTCGGGGTTGAAATCACAGGGCGCGGCGTCGCACGCGAAGGCGCAGAAGTTTTTGACAAAACAGGATCAACCAAAATCGGCATCCTAACGAGTGGCGGCTTTGCCCCTACTTTACAAAAAGCGATTGGGCAAGCATACATTGAAACCACACACGCACATACAGGTGATGATGTGGTGGTACGTGTACGCGGACGCGATATCGAAGCCAGAATTGCAGACATGCCCTTCGTACAGGCGAAAACAAAAAAATCCGTCAAGAAAGCGGCCTAAACAAGATTAACTTAAACCAAACAAGGAAATTGAAAACAATGAGCACTGTAAAATACACCAACGACCATGAATGGCTGAAAATTGAAGGGGATACCGCATGGGTTGGCATTACCACCTACGCCCGTCACGCCTTAGGGGATTTGGTTTATCTTGATCTGCCAGAGGTTGGCCGCAAAGTCGTCAAAGGTGATGACTTTGCCGTGGTTGAATCCGTTAAGGCCGCTAGTGAGATTTATACCCCTGTCAGCGGTGAGATTGTCGAAGTAAATGACAATCTTCAAAACAACCTTGATGATCTGAAAGAAGACATCAATACAGGCTGGATCGTAAAAGTAAAAATGGATAACGAAGCAGAAGCTGCCGATTTAATGGATAAATCAGCTTATGACAGTTTTGTAGAAGGACTAGAGTAAAAACCATGAGATATCTCCCCCAAACCAATGCTGCCCGTAAAGAAATGATGGATTCTATCGGCGTTAAAAACGTTGACGATCTATTTATTCAGGTTCCAAAGAAAGCTTTTATCAAGGGCAAAACCAATCTTCCTGACCATCAGGGAGAACTACAGATTGAACGGAAAATGTTGGCCTACGCCAATCAAAACATTAATGCGCAAAGCAATCGTTTTTTTCTTGGTGCAGGGGTTTATTATCACCATGTTCCTTCTAGTGTGGATTACATTATTCAACGGTCTGAATTTTTAACTGCGTATACACCTTATCAACCCGAAATTGCGCAAGGGACATTACAATATCTGTTTGAATTCCAAACTTTTATCGCACAATTAACGGGGCAAGAAGTGGCCAACGCCTCCCTTTATGATGGTGCAACCGCCATGGCAGAAGCCGCACTGATGGCTATGCGCGTCACGCGCCGCAATAAAATATGTTTTGGAAATGACATTCACCCCCAATATTGTGAAGTCACAGAAACTTATTTGAAAAATAATGATGGCAACAGCTATACCGTTACTGAAGATCCTTCAAAAATTACTGACGATACAGCCTGCGTGATTATTCAATCTCCCGATTTTTACGGCAAACCTCACAGCTATAGCGACTGGCGTAAAGCCTGCGATGAAAAAGGTGCCCTTTTGGTCGTTGTGATTAACGAAATTGTCTCCCTTGGCATGTTAGCACCTCCTACAGAAGCGGACATTGTTTGCGGCGAAGCACAGAGCATTGGTGTCGCGATGTCTTACGGCGGCCCGCATCTTGGCTTTTTTGCTTGTCGCGAGAAATTTATTCGCCAAATGCCTGGCCGCGTTTGCGGGGAGACTGTTGATGCTGATGGCAACCGCGGTTTTGTGCTGACGCTATCCACGCGGGAACAACATATCCGCCGCGAAAAAGCGACATCGAATATTTGTACCAATCAGGGGCTCTGTGCCCTCGCGTTCACGGTACATATGGCACTTTTGGGTGAAAACGGGTTTAAACAACTTGCCGTTCTGAATCATGAACGCGCCTGTGAGTTGGCTGACGCTCTCATCGCGATTGATGGTGTGTCCTTGAAAAACCAGCACTTCTTTAATGAACTGGCTCTTCAACTTCCTCAAGGTAAAAACGCAGGTGATATTGTTCAACAATTGGCCGATGATTACGGCATTATCGCAGGATATCCTGCTGATGACAGAACCATCTTGATCACTGCCACGGAAATCACAACTGATAATGGTATTAAGGCTCTCGCCAATGCTCTACAGGAGGTTTTATAAGATGACAAACTTGGCCCCTCTTAACGATAATATAGAAGATACAATGGAAATAAACGATAGAACACGCGGATTAAATTACGACGAAACGCTGTTATTTGAAAAAGAATTTACGGATACACCAGGCGTTGATCTTCCTGCCGCCAAGGGAATAAAATCCCGCACGGGACAAAAAACACGCGAAAAAATTGGCATTCACCAAGTGAGTGAGCCGCAAGTTGTGCGCCATTTTGTCCGTCTATCAACCAAAAACTATTCTATCGATAGCGGTTTCTTCCCTCTTGGGTCATGCACCATGAAGCACAACCCACGCATTAATGAAAAAGTTGCCCGCCTTCCAGGATTTGCCCATGTTCACCCCCTTCAACCTGCTAGCACGGTTCAAGGCGCTTTGGCGGTGATGTACGAACTACAAAACTGGCTTGCTGAACTCACCAACCTCCCTGGCGTTTGTTTAACACCGTCTGCGGGAGCACATGGCGAGCTCGCAGGTGTCATGACCATTCGTAAAGCACATCAAGAACAGGGCAATGGCCACAAAAATATTATGCTTGTCCCTGACTCCGCGCACGGCACAAACCCTGCTACTGCGGCGATGTGTGGTTTTGATATCCGCGTAATCCCAACCAAAGAAACAGGACGCGTCACGGTCGAGGCCTTTAAAGAAGCGCTTGGTGATGGCAAAGATGTCGCAGGCATGATGGTGACCAATCCTAACACATGCGGTCTGTTTGAAACGGACATTGCAGAAATTGTTGATCTTCTTCATCAGGCGGGTGGGTATTTTTATTGCGATGGCGCAAACTTCAACGCCCTTGTCGGTAAAATCCGCCCTGGTGATTTTGGTGTTGATGTCATGCACATTAACCTGCACAAAACCTTCTCCACCCCGCATGGCGGCGGCGGCCCTGGGTCAGGCCCAATCTGCGTGGCAGAAAGCTTGAAACCCTATATCCCGTCTCCTATCGTGGTGAAAGACGGTGATGATTACCGCCTTGAACAAGATGGTGAGCGCCCCACATCTTGCGGCCGCCTCAAAGGATATCAAGGCCAATTTGGGATGCATGTGCGTGCCCTGACTTACATGATGTCACACGGTGCAGATGGCTTAAAACAAGTCTCTGAAGATGCTGTATTGAATGCAAACTACATTCACGCCATGCTGAAGGATGACTTCCATGCGCCTTTCGAAGGGCCCGTCATGCACGAAGCTTTATTTACGGAGAAGTACCAAAAAGAAAATGGTGTTACCACGCTCGACATCGCCAAAGGCTTGATTGAATACGGTATGCACCCCATGACGGTTTACTTCCCGCTCGTCGTTAATGGCGCGATGTTGATTGAACCGACCGAAACTGAAAGCAAAGAAGAATTGGATAGATTTATCGCTGTCATGAAGAAACTGGCCAGTGATGCCCGCAATGGCGAAACGGAGAAGTTTCATAACTATCCTGTTTCTGCACCTGTCCGCCGCCTTGATGAACTTAAAGCCGCGCGCGAGCCAAAGTTGAGATACAAAAAGGATGCTGCTTAAAAAAACGTCATTGCGAAAAAACGCAATGACGGTAACAGGTGGATACATTTATTTATTTCTAGAATAAATGCATTTCGTAGATTGAAATAAAAATTTCGATCACAATCAAAATGACGATATACCATTCCACGTGAAGGGTGTGGCGTGCATTCATCAGGTTGAGCATCATCTCCGATGTACGGTAGATTAATTCAAGCTTTTCTTTGAGTGCGCTGTGCCGCTCCCGCAATTCATATTCGTCTTCAAAACGAACGAATAACCCCTGTAACGCAGGCGCTTTATCCCATAGAAAATCTGGTTTATCCAAGATCTCCGCCTCTCCTGCAATACTGCGCTGTGTGGTAAGCGTTGTGGCAATATTACGCAGCAAATCACGGCTACGCTTGCCCCGTGGATAGCCTTTTTTCTGCATCTCAAGCGCGATAGGTTCAATCTCGTCAAAGGTACGGCCAATCTGTAATTCGTGATAACTCAGCACCTGACTTTTGGCCAGTACGTCAGCGATGATTAAAAAACGGTCAATGTCCCACTGTTTTAAATGGACGGAATCAAATGTCACTTTATCCTGATCAATACTCTTATCCAGAGTAATCGTTACGCTCTCGGTTTCAATATTATCATGTGGCTGTGTTATAAATTCGGCTACATGTTCTAAAAAATTGGTTTTTTGCTCTTCACTTAGACCGAATAACACAACAACGCCATAGCGAAACATCACCACTGCGCCACTGCCCACGGCCACCATGTAAGGGGAGTTTTTTAGAACAGGATAATCCCTGATTTTTTTCATGTTCAGCCGCTGACCCAAGATATAGGCCTGCGCACTGATTTGGTCCTGTCCCTTGAACAGGTCGTTAAATTGATCTTGTGATTTTGTCATGGTGTTGGTGTTGCAGGTAAATCAATGCCTATAAAATTTCCGTTAAGCCAAAAATGAACGGCGATGCCCGCAATGTAACCGAGAAGGATTACAGGTGTCCACTTCAAATGACCGAAGAACGTATATTGCCCCCGTGCTACCCCCATCAACGCCACCCCCGCGGCAGACCCTATGGATAGCATAGAACCGCCAATCCCGCAGGTTAAGGTCACCAGAAGCCATTGAAATTCATCCATGTGCGGTTCCATGCTTAAAATTGCAAACATCACAGGGATATTGTCAATAATCGCCGAGGCAAAACCCATGATGATATTGGTAATTGAAGCACCATACCCTTCATACATTGTGTTGGACAGAAGCTCCAGATACCCTAAAAATGTCAGTCCCCCGACGCTAAAAATAACACCGAAGAAAAACAATAATGTATCCCATTCGGCATTGGCCACCTGTTCCAGGATGTCCATTTTGTCATCTCCGCCCGTGGTTGTTTTGCGGATGAAAAAGGCGGTAATCATTAAAAGGCTCATCCCTGTCATCATCCCTAAAAATGGCGGAAGACCTAAAAACTGTTCAAAACTGATAGCCATAGCAATCGTAAAAAGACCGAGTGCGATCATAATTTTTGCGCCGCGCTTCATGCGGATTTTTTCTTTAACGGCCAGTGGCATATGGGGGCGAATGAAAAAACTCATGATCACGGCAGGTACTAAGAAACAGGAGAGTGACGGAAAAAATAACGGGAAGAAATCAAAAAATGCGACGTGGCCTGCCTGCCACACCATCAAAGTTGTAATGTCACCAAAAGGTGAAAATGCGCCGCCTGCATTGGCGGCATTCACAATATTAATACAGGACAGCGATACAAATTTGGGGTCATTTGCCCCCACTGCCATAACAACGGCGCCCAAGACCAAGGCTGTCGTTAAATTATCTGCCACGGGTGATAGGAAGAAAGCAAAGATCCCTGTTGCCCAATAAAGTTGGCGCATGTTCATTCCTGCGGCGACCAATTTTCCGCGCAGCGTTGCAAAAACTTTTCTCTCCTGAAGGGCAGCGATATAGGTCATGGCCGCTAAAAGGAATAACATCAATGACGCATATTCTTCCAATCCATGAAACACCGCCTTACGCAATTGTTCATGATGGACTCCATAATCAGGCGCAATAATCGCAATAAAAACCCAAATTAATCCCGCGCCCAACATAACGGGTTTTGACTTTCTTAAATGGGTTCTTTCTTCAAACAAAACCGCCAAATACGACAAGAAAAAAATGACCAATGCGCCCATCGCCCAAGGATTATGGATCATTCCTTCACGCGCAAGTCCTTCTCCTCCCTCATGTCCCGTTGCCGCCAAGGCAGAAAAAGAAAGAACGCAACATAAGGCCAAAACAGGAAAGAAAGAACGTTGAATAAGCTGTGGTAAGTCTGGCACCGCAAAAGTCATAATAAACCTTATTATCTTTAGAAAAACTGTCTTTACAGACATTTTATGAAATCCTGCTTAGATTCTCGCAGAAACCCAGTATAAGTCAACCTTGCCAAATCTTAGAATCCTTTTACATTATCCCTATGCGACGAATTCTTTCCCTTGCCATGGCCCTAACTTTGCTGAGTTCTTGCGGCGGCGCTCCCTCTTCGTCGGGGCTGACACCCATGCCTCAGTCAGATGACCCAAAAGACAGTCTCTTGGTTGATGCCATCACCGCCTATTTAGTGCAACAAAACGCCCCTTCCAGTTCCGTTTATGATTTTGCCCGTATTGACCTCAATGGTGATGGTCTGCGGGATGGTCTTGTTCTTTTTAAACTTCCCCATAGCTACTGGTGCGGGTGGGATGGATGTGGCCTGACTGTCTTTAAGGCACAAAAAGATAAGTTTACGCCTCTTTCAGCCATCAGCAGTGTGCGCGGCCCCCTCTATGTTTCCTATACAGGGGTGCAAGGATGGCGTGATCTTATTATCCGAATATCAGGCACCAATATGCGCGATAAAAATGTCGTGATGCATTTTGACGGACAAGGCTATCCTAAAAGCCCAATGCTCGCCCAAACTTTGAACGCACCATTATCTTCGATGCAAACTGATGTCTTCTTTAAATAACTAATATCGTAATTTAATTATTTAAGAAGCTAAGCTTTCTTTGAATTTAGTAAAGAACTCAAACACTCCTTCAGACCGCGTGGATTGTGAATGCCACTGATTGGTGTCTAGCTCTATTTCATTAATGACGTCACGGGTTTCACTTAATATATCACGGGTTTCATTATCAAGATGGGAAGCCTCAAGACACTTGATAATGTGGCGCTCCTGACGGGCGTAATCTCCGTCACACCATGACAAAGCGCGCGCCAGAGTAAAAAAATCTTTTTTATCGGAAACATCTTTTATATGGGCAAACATCTCATAGACATCTTGCGGCGTTTGCAAATCTTGAGCAATGACACCTAATTGCCCTTCTGAAAGATTGATATCGTTAATATAATCCTGAATAAATGCCAGTTCATGCGGCGTGACCACACCATCTGCATGCACCATAGCCACCACGGCCCGCCACATATAAAAGCGGCTCTCACTTACGCCTAATGCCATGATATTCCCCTCATGTTGTTAAAATTGCCCCAATTCTACCCTTCCATGATATCACCCCAAATCTTAAAATTTGGCTAATTTCTAGGTTTACTGCACTTGAAAAGACCGCTTAAATCCCCTAGAACTGCGGTTATGCGGAAAGATATTAAACCTGTTCATATTATTGGCGGCGGCCTTGCGGGGTCAGAAGCGGCCTGGCAGTGCGCCGAAATGGGCGTTCCTGTGATTCTCCATGAAATGCGTCCAACGCGTCAAACAGAAGCCCATCAAACCCAGTATTTGGCGGAACTTGTCTGCTCCAACTCCTTCCGCTCGGATGATAAATATTATAATGCCGTGGGTGTGCTGCACGAAGAAATGCGTTTATGCGGTTCATTGATTATGCGCGAAGGCGATAAGGCTGCCGTCCCCGCAGGCGGTGCGTTAGCGGTTGATCGTGATTTATTTTCTCAAGGGGTGACAGATGCATTAAAGGATCATCCTCTTATCACTATTGAACGGGAAGAAATTAAAGGTCTGCCCCCTGAAGAATGGGACAGTGTTATCATTGCAACAGGGCCTCTTACCTCTCCAGAATTGGCGCAGGCGGTGCAAAAACTCGGCGGAGAAGACCAACTCGCCTTCTTCGATGCTATCGCCCCCATCGTGCATAAAGACAGTATTAATTTCGATACGGCATGGTTTCAGAGCCGTTATGATAAAGAAGGCCCCGCAGGAACGGGATCTGATTACATCAACTGTCCGATGAATAAAGAACAATATCTTGCTTTTATTACAGCACTTTTAGAAGCCGAAAAAACTGAATTTAAAGAATGGGAAAAAAATACGCCCTATTTTGAAGGATGCATGCCAATTGAGGTGATGGCAAGTCGCGGCGTCGAAACGCTACGCTATGGTCCGATGAAACCTGTCGGCCTTACCAATCCAAATGTTCCTGAAGGAGAGTCTGGACGCTGCCATGCTGTCGTTCAATTGCGGCAGGATAATGCTCTGGGCACACTATATAATATGGTGGGTTTTCAAACCAAAATGAAATACGCGGCGCAAATAGAAGTCTTTCGTACCATTCCAGGATTGGAGCAGGCAGAGTTCGCCCGCCTTGGCGGCATTCACAGAAATACGTTTATCAATTCACCGAAATTGCTTGATGACACACTGCGGATGAAGGTGCAGCCACGGCTCAGATTTGCAGGGCAAATTACAGGCTGTGAAGGATATGTTGAAAGCGCTTCTGTAGGACTCATGACGGGTCGTTTTGCTGCGGCCGAACGTTTGGGTCTGGACGTGCAGACGCCCGCTGACACTACCGCCATGGGGTCACTGTTGTCGCACATCACAGGCGGCGGAAATGTGGACACCTTTCAACCCATGAATATCAATTTTGGGCTCTTCCCTCCGTACGAGTTGGATGCGGATGAAAAACGCGGCTTAAAGGGAAAAGAACGCGGACGGGCCAAGAAAAAGCTTATGGCTGTACGTGCATTAAACGATATTCAGAAATGGTCTCTGACGCCTTTAAAGCGGGCGGCCTAGACACTCCCCTATCTTTCAATAGCCAAACCCTCCTTTGTGTAGGCATCAAATCCCAACATCTGGACTCGTACACACTCATGATGCGTTAACTCTCTTCCCAAAACCTCCCACCGAAAGGTTTGGCTTAAATCAAATTTCTCTGTAAAGAACGGGTACACTTCCTCTATCACGTGATTTCCTTGCACGCAGTATGTCTGTATGTGCGGACTCTCCTCTATAAACTCCGCAAGTTTGATGAGAGCCTCTTGCTTTGCACCGTATGTGGCACGCGCAAGACCTTCTGAAAAGACAATAGAAACGTACTCTCTCAGGGGTGCTGAAAGGGTCATTTAAAACTCCTCATACGAAAAAATTTAAATGTGAATTGACTTGCCTAAAAGCAGATCAATTGAACCAAAATGTTATTTGAAAAATAAAAAAGAATGTTCGCTTAGAGCGAACACATACGGGTCATCACGGCAACGAAAAACTTACCGTGGAATGAAGAATGATTTGAATGTTTTGTGTGATAAAACAAAGTCATGAATTTATGAAAACATAGATTCAAAATGAACTCAACAACAAAAGACATACAACATTTATCAAAAAATTGTACGCCACCACAAACGCAAAGCCATGCAACGCGGCGCAAGCGTCAATGACGCGTGAAAGACATCATAATTTGCACCGTGGATTTGCTCTTCATATAGACCAATCATCGCTATTTTTGCCCTTAAAAATCGTGATTTTACCTTGGACTGATCGTTTCGAAACAGCTCGACCATATCTAATACTTCTTTTATAACTTGAGATAAATTTTGGACTTCCTTGAAATCAAATAATTTTTGTTCCGTAATGTTATTTTTGTTTAAAATATCTTGTGGCAAGAAGACTCTGCGTTGATTCATCATATATGGGACGGCGCGTAGCGTGCCTATCACGGCATATTGCACCGCAATTGATTTAAGCTGCGCCTCGTCAAGCGTTTCACCCATGATTTTCATCGAAAGGCGTAGTAAAGGCGTCGTCGTATAATCGCAATAATGAAATAACCCTTCGATATTTGCGGGCGCAACGCCCTCCAGATCAAATTCCCGCGCATAGATCAGCGCCTCAAAATCCTCACGGGATAAATCATAGGCCTGGATAACTTTAGCAAGGGGTTGCACAACCTCATGGCGGCGGACCACTTTCCCCTCATAAATTTCGGCTATCGCTTCACGCCACCATTGCAGGCGGATTAAACCGAGAGTGGTATCGCTGACCACTTCGCGGGTTTTGGCAATTTCATAATTAAAAGCATACAGCGTCCAAAGTCCTGCTCGCGCCCGAATTGGTGCGAATAAGCTTAAAAGATAGCGGTCATAATCATGATCCCGCACCAAATTCATACAATAGGAAGACATGCCATTTTTTACGGTATTCCCCTTTATAAGGGAACAAAAATATGCAACACCTGTTAGGCTATCTTTTTATTACTAAAAACAGGAGATTATTATGACCCTTACGCTACCCAAACTTCCCTACGCTTATGACGCGCTCGCTCCTTATATGTCAGCGGAAACATTGGAATTTCACCATGACAAACATCATCAAGCCTATATTGATAAAGGAAATGAATTAATTGCGGGTACGGGTTTAGAAAAATTATCCCTGGAAGAAGCCATGGTCGCCGCGCATAAAGATCCTTCCAAGGCAGGACTCTTCAACCAACTTGGTCAGCATTACAACCATATCCATTTCTGGAACTGGATGGCTCCCAATGGCGGTGGGACAAAAATGGCAGGTGCTTTAGAAAGCAAAATTGCTGCCGACCTTGGCGGGTATGACGGATTTAAAAAGAAATTTATTGAAGCAGGTATGACACAGTTCGGTTCTGGTTGGTGCTGGCTTGCTATGGATAATGCTTCGGGCAAATTAGAAATTGTTAAAACCCCGAATGGTGAAAACCCCGTCGTGTTCGGCAAAACCGCTCTTCTGGGCTGTGATGTTTGGGAACATTCATACTATATCGACTATCGCAATGCGCGCCCTAAATATCTGGAGGCCTTTGTTGATCATCTCATTAACTGGGACTATGTGGCAGAACTCTTTGAAAAAGGTCCGATGAAAATCGCCGCCTAACCGTTTACACAAATACCAAATAAAGAAAAAGTCGCCATCAGGCGACTTTTTTATGGAATTATGGTCAAAATCACCTTATAACGTCATGTTATGTCAAAAATTATATTTTTTACAGATTTACACTATGGCGCAAACTTGCTTGCCAGAAATCCTAATGACATCTCCATTTACGGGAAAGATTGGGCGATGCCGCTTTTGCGTGGGGTTATCAAATATGCACAAAGCACTCCAGGCACAACTCTGCTCAGTGGCGGTGATGAGATTACGTTCCTCTCCCCCAATAAAGATAAATCCCGTAAAAATGAAGCAAAATACTGGAATGTTCGTAATGCAAACGCCATAAAAGAAGTTGCCCTATCTGCGCGTATCCCTTTTGCCCGTGCCATAGGCAATCACGATCTTCGCTACAGGGCCGATCAAATGGCCTTTAATAAGTATAGTCATGTTTTTAGTAAAAATGCCCTGCCCCATACTGACATTATTATTTGTCAACCTGACGTAAAAATGACTTCTCAGGGACCGCATTGGTTTTATGATCCTGATCGCATTATCCCCCTCATTGACGACATTACAAATCCTAATTTAGTTATTGGTGCTCATTGGTCTTTTGATAGATCAGATGTTGTTGGCAAAGCATCAGGATACAAATATACCGATAATACGACAGCCATTCGCCAACATATAGAAAGCAGGATGACAGAAGGAAAGCTGCATAGCGTAGTTTCTCTTCACGGTCATTCGCATCGTTATAGATTTTCTAATAATGGAGCGATGGATATCTTAACTCTACCTGCGCTTACACAAAATGATTTTGTCATGACAGAATTTCCATGCGGTATTTTCTGTGAAATAAAAGAAGATGAAGCATCTGGAGAATTAACAACAACTTTTAAACAAATCATACTTCAGGATACAGAAGGTCATCAATCCGTTGTCAGGCGTGTTTCTCCTGACGACATGAAAAAATATGAACGGGGATCAACTCCACGCGCACAAAAATCATATCACTGGTAACATGGCCGCGACAACACGGCGCCCTTCAGCCATCAGGACATTATACGTGCGGCATGCTGCCCCTGTATCCATCACATCAACAACAATTCCTTTTGCACTCAGTTCTGTCTTAAGAATAGGATCAAAAAATTTCATTGTTGCTCCCGTTCCTAACAGCACAACATCAATTTCATCGGATTGCACGATCAAGGGTAAGAAATCTTCCATAGATAAAGTTTCAACAGATTGAACATCTGTCCACACCATCGTTTGTTGTGGGGAAACAATCACGGCGTGGTGATAACTCTGACCGCTGATACGAAACACCCCGTCAACATAAGACTGAATAATCTGTTGGCCTGGTTTAATCAGCGGTGTGACATCCATGACTGGATTTCCTAAAGCTTAATCCCTAGGCTTTCCAGTGTTTCGTAGGTAAATCCGCCAAGACCCAAACCGTTTTTCTTTTGGTAGGCTTCCAACGCGGTGTAAGTGTTGTCACCGAGCTTCCCGTCTGCTGCACCCACTTTGTACCCTTTGCTGATCAGGGCGTTTTGAACAACCGCCACCAAACTATCATCCATTTTATTGGCGCATACGACGCGGCGTTCTTCTAGCTTAGGGAACTGTACAACTTTTCCAGATACATCCATCTCCGCAGGAATTAAAACTTGCTTATAACATCCGCCTTCAACTTTTTCTTCTGTGGTTGTCATTGTTGCAGAGGCTGTTTCTGGCATCGCTTCACTCACTTGTGGTTGTGGCTCTGGCTCTGCCATAGCAGACGTTGTTTCAGGGGATGACGTCGCTGCTGCAGGGGTAATCGCTTCCATAGTTTCTGCTGTGTTCATCTCTGGTTTTTCGGCCACCACTTCAGGTGTTTCATTTGCAGTTTGTTCAACAGAAGCGACAACTTCTTCCGCTTTTGTTTCAACAGCTGCCTGCTCTGGTGCAACGTCTACATCTTGTGCTTCGGTAACAACGGGCGCAGACTCCGCCATTTGTTCTGCATCCTCCATTGGTTGAGCGCTATCATCGGCCATTTCAACATCTGGGGCTGGCATCGTCGGCATCGCATCTGCAGATGTTTCTGCCGCTTCTGCGCTCGCTACCTGTGTTTGCCCCACAGGGACGCCATTATTCATGATAATAATGTCATCACGACTTCCTAGGGTTACTTCGTCGTTCGACCCACAAGCCGTTAACCCCACGACTGCCGCACACATTAAAACTGTCAAAATATTTAAACGTCCCATAGAAGTCTCTCCTTATTCCATAGATAGAGCGATTACGCCCGTATTTAGCAACTAAATCAGCATAAAATCAAGCTTTTAAGCCTTTTGCGCAGCTTCCTCATCAGAAGATGCCTTCTTCCCACCGTGGCGGATGTTTAGATATAGCAAAATCGGGCGCCGCTACAAAAATGGAAGAAAATGTTCCAATCCCAATCCCCAAAAATCAAAGCATAGACAAACCCGCGAATAACTTCACCGCCAAACAACCATAAAGCCACCAATGCCAAAATCGTTGTGCCAGAGGTCATAATGGTACGGGACAAAGTTTCGTTAATTGATTTGTTTAGCAGCTCATAAATCGACATTTTCTTGAACTTACGCAAATTCTCACGAATACGGTCAAAAACAACGACTGTATCGTTCATGGAATAACCTGCAATCATCAAAATCGCCGCCACGGTTGATAGATTAAATTCCATCCCTGTCATTGAAAACAAACCAACGGTAATAAATGTATCATGGATAAGTGCAATACATGCCCCTACCCCATATTGCCATTCGAAACGAAACCAAATGTAAACGAGCATCCCAATGATTGAAAACAAAACGGCCATTAGACCTTTTTCTTTTAATTCTTTCCCAACTTGAGGTCCTACAAATTCCGTACGGCGATAATCTACATTTGAAAATTTTTGATCTAGCGCACTATGGACACTATCAATGGCCGCCTTTTGTTGTTCAGGGCCACCTGCTTGTTCAGGCAAGCGAATAAGCAAATCTTCGAGTGAACCAAATTCCTGAATAGAAATAGCTCCCAACTCCAGACTGTTTAAAGAAGCACGCAGTTCTCCCAAATTAATCGGTTGGTCCACCACCTTTATTTCCATCAACGTTCCGCCTGTGAAATCAATGCCGTAATTTAATCCTTTTGAGATCAATAACCCCAAAGATAAAAGAGCCAACAGCGTTGATAATCCAAACGTGATAAAACGCAGGCGGACAAAATCGATATTTGTATTATCTGGAATCCATTTTAAAGCCATAACATTCTACCTTCTTAAATTTTTAATATTGATGGTTTTGTTCTGTGCAACCAACTCACAATCAATAACCGCGTCACCATAATCGCCGAAAACATGGATGTTAAAATCCCAATCATCAACGTCACTGAAAATCCTTTAATCGGCCCTGTCCCGAAAGAATATAAAATCACTGCCGCAATCAAGGTTGTTAGGTTGGAGTCGATAATCGTGCTCATCGCTCTAGAAAATCCTGCATCTACCGCGGACATTACAGAACGGCCATTGGTGATTTCCTCCTTGATCCGCTCAAAAATCAAAACATTGGCATCCACCGCCATCCCGATTGTCAAAACAATCCCTGCAATCCCTGGTAAGGTTAAGGTTGCCTGAAAACTAGAGAGTGACGCGAAGATCAAAACAACGTTTGCTATTAAGGCTATACCTGCATAAATCCCAAAGCGGCCATAGGTAATCAACATAAAAATCAACACACCCACCAAACCAATGACACTGGCGATTTTACCAGCCTCAACAGAGTCCGCCCCTAAGGATGGACCAACGGTGCGCTCTTCTAAAATTGTCAAAGGTGCAGGAAGCGCCCCAGCGCGAAGTAAAGTTGAAAGATCACTCACTTCTTTAATGGTAAACGTTCCTGTGATAATTCCCTGTCCGCCACAAATCGGTTCATTAATTCGCGGCGCACTGATAATAATTTTATCTAAAACAATGGCGAATAACTTCCCTTGGTTATCTGCGCTTAACTTACAGAATTTTTTAGCCCCCACCCCGTTAAACTTAAATCCAACAGCAGGGCGGCCTCCTTGATCTTGGCTTACACTAGCATTCACAAGCATATCACCCGTCAGCTCGGCCTTGCGGTTAATGGCCAAGGTTTGACCTGGTTCATCGGCCAGGGGAAGAGTCATTGTCCCCGTTCCGCGCCCATCCATATCCACCAGATGGAAGCTCAACTTCGCGGTTGTTCCCAATAATCTTTTAATTTCTTCTGGGTTATCCAATCCAGGAAGCTGTACCAAGATGCGATCATCCCCCTGACGCTGAATAGTAGGTTCTTTTGTTCCTGATTCATCAATACGGCGGCGGACAATCTCGATAGACTGTCCCATAGTTTGGTCTTGCATCTCTTGAATACCTGCTTCAGAAAAAACCGCTTCAACAGTGCTTTCCTTAACAGTTATTTCTGCATCACGGTTAATGCCGCGAATGATTTTTTTTACCGCATCAAGATCACTTTCCTCACGCAATTCTACCCGCACACCGTTTTCAATATCATTCAAACGGCGATATCCTATCTTTTCTTCACGGAGTTCAGGACGCAAAGAATCTAGAAGTTCTTCAGCTCTTTCCGTTGCAACAGTTTTTAAATCAACCTGCAATAATAAGTGCGATCCACCCCGTAAATCCAATCCCAGATTGACTGTTTTACTTGGCAAAAATGAAGGCATTTTCATGCGCAAATTCTCACTCATGATATTTGGCAGGCTTAAAAACAAACCTAAAACACATACCGCAATAATTGAGATTTTTGTCCAACGGGCGAGATAAACCATATTTTTTCTTTCTTCTTTTGCCGTGAATGCAAAATAATTTGGTGCTACTTATTTTTTCTTTTCTTGAATGGTGCTGCGCAGGGCGGTGACTTTTGTCCCATGTCCTAGATCCAGAACCACTTCGTCATCCCCCTTGATCTCATCGATTTTTCCAACCAAGCCACCTGCTGTTACAACGGCATCTCCCTTTTTAAGGCCATCGAGCATGGTTTTATGTTCGGCAAATCTTTTTTGCTGCGGACGGATCAATAAGAAGTAGAACATGGCAACCAAGATCGCAATTAATCCGATATTCCACATCAGGGCGCTTCCTGCACTCGGGGCCTGTGCCACCATAACTTCCGTTGCTTCTTGAGCTGCTTCCTGCGCATGAGCCATTGAAATTAACATGTTTTTGTGTTCCTTTTTGCTTTGGTTTAAATATGAGTGCGACTATAACGCCTCAATACCCAAAAACAAGAGCGAAACCATGAAGGATTCACAAATGGATAACATATTAGGAGCCCTTGAACGCATTGCCGAAGCTCTGGAAAGTAGGGCTGGTACAGGCGCGGCCTATAAACCTGCTGATTGGGGCTTGGCCACGGCCTGGCTATGGCAAGCGCATGAACTTTCCTTGAAGCCAATTAAGGATACCGCCGCTCTGCCCCTTCATCTCTTGCTCGGGCTTGAAAACCAAACAAAGACATTATTGGAAAACACAAACGCCTTCGCAAAGGGTTATGCCGCAAACAATGCCCTTCTCTGGGGCGCTCGAGGTACAGGGAAAAGCTCTCTGGTAAAGGCCATTCACAATGAATTGGATAATGACCCCAAATACCCCCTTCACCTCATCGAAATTTATCGGGAAGACTTAAATACCCTACCCCGCCTTCTGGATATCCTGCGCAGTGAACCGACGATCCGCTTTCTGCTATTTTGCGATGATTTGTCCTTTGATGAATATGACAGCTCCTACAAATCCTTAAAGGCCGTGTTGGAAGGTGGAATTTCAGGACGTCCTGATAATGTCATTATATATGCCACATCAAACCGTCGCCATCTATTGCCCCGTAATATGATTGAAAACGAAAGCTCCACTGCGATCCACAAAAGCGAAAGCGTTGAAGAAAAAGTCTCACTTTCAGACCGTTTCGGGCTCTGGCTTGGTTTTTATAACGTCGATCAAGCCACTTACCTTGAAATGGTGCACGGCTATGCCAAGCATTACGGTCTTAAAGCAAATGATAAAGACGCCCTTGAATGGGCGATCACCCGCGGCAATCGCTCAGGCCGCGTGGCTTGGCAATATATTCATCATATCGCAGGACAACAGGGTAAGAAGGTTTAAAAATTTAAGTCGTATTCTAAAACTCTCGGCATTTCTTTTTTGAGGCCTTGTACTAAACTCTCTGGTAAATCGATACTAAAACGCGTTAATCCACCCACATAAGGAAGCTCTATTGTTCTTTCTAATGCTTTATTTTCCCAACCATTACTTAATGCTTTTAAAACAGCATACATGCTAACAAAACTATCACTTCTGGCATTTCCTACGAAAACAATATCGTGAAGAACATCGCGTTCTTCATAGGGGGCAACCTCATTCAGAGTTTGTGCCAAAATGTTAAGATCATCTAAAGAAACTTCATGTATACAAGATGATTTGCCCTCATTTTCTAATTCTCTCCTTATAATATCCGCTGTTTCTACGATTCTTACATCGCTAGAACTCCTAAAAATCAAGGTAAGATCGGCTGGATCATCGCACATTATTTGTGATGCTTTTAGGGCTTGGGATACACCCTTTTTAGTTAAGGATCCATCATCTTGGGACCAATCATGTTCACCGTGTCTCAGAATATATACATACCGCATAAGTAGAAGGTATATTTTTGAACAATAGTTATGTCAACAGTAAAAATGTTTTGACATTATGGTAAAACAAGTGTAAAACGCCCACATTATCAAAAATCAACAATGATCGAGGCGTAAAAATGACTACAGCACTCCCTTACCAACAATATCCCGCTCCCCTCTTTGGAAGCGCAGCAACAAGAGCAAATCTTTGGAATTCTTTTTTAACTTCTGCATCGGCCGTTGGTGCCGCAGCAGGAAAAACGGCTTATGGCCTTCCTTCCACTCTTTGGAGCGCTGCAAAGACAACTCTTACAACTAAAGAAGGATTTACAAACGCCGCCAAAAACATGGCCACAGGGGGCGTGTTAAGACTAATGTTTGCAACGGCCCTAACACCAATCGGTCTAACTTTTGCGGCAGGGACAGCAACCGCCGTATCACGCGGACTTTATAAATCTGCGCGCGCCAACTATGAACACGGTGCAGGCTTTAAAGCCAATCTGAAAGCAATTGTCCTCAGTAAAGAAGTAGCAACTGCTTTCGCCTTCGGTTCTCTTGGTGCTGCTATTGCTCCGTTAGTCAGCGAATTTGTTGGAACAGCCTATGCAGGCGAAGGCCATGGTGGCGGTGGCGAACCTGAACACGACGGTGGCGGAGATCATGACAAAGGAGATCACGACAAAGATGATCACGACAAAGATGATCACGACAAAGATGATCCTAAACCAGAGCCAGAGCCAGAACCAGAGCCAGAGCCAGAGCCTGAGCCAGAGCCTGAGCCAGAGCCTGAGCCAGAACCAGAAACACCTCGTCCTGACCATGATCACGACGATGACAAACCACGTCGCCCTGTAACACCGCCCGCGCCTGAAACGCCGACGGAAACACCAACAGTGGCCGAACCTGTCGTAAAACCTGCCCCACCTCCGCCACCACCACATTGTGATGGTGTTCCTGAGAATGCAACGGCGCATGAAGTTGATCTGGGTGATACTGTCACATACGAAGTTCAAAAAGGTGAAGATCTATGGACGATTGTCAAAGAAACTTATAAACTTGATTGTGACAAAGACATTCAACGTGTTTCTGACATGATTGCTGCAGCAAATGGTTGGGAATGTGCCGATGCAAACCGCTTGGGTATTGGTCAAAAAATTCAGTTGATCAATCCAGATGATGCGAAAGCTATTATCGCTCTTGATGAATATAAAAATTCTCAAAACTGGAAGTTGATGGATTATGAGACAAGAGCCAATGGCGGAAAAATCATTCCTAATGATTGCCACCATGATGATGTTGCATCAGTTGTAAGACCGATGCCTCGTCCTGCAATGTCTTAATAATTTTTGGAATATTTTTAAAAACGGCCTGTCAAATGATGGGCCGTTTTTTTATGGCCTATAGATACTGATTTGGATTAACAGGGGTTGAACCTTTGCGGATTTCAAAATGCAATTGCGGACTGTCCACCTGCCCTGTTGATCCCACCGTGCCAATGGACTGGCCGCGCGTGATTGTATCGCCGCGTTTCACTAATGTTTTATCAAGGTGAGCATAGGCGCTCATCATGCCGCCTTCGTGGCGCACCAGAATTAAATTGCCATAGCTTTTCAATTCATCGCCTGTGTAAACCACCACGCCGTTTTCAGCCGCGCGTACGGCCGTTCCCCGCACTGCCTTAATATTAATACCATCATTATGAAGACCGTCTGCCTTTGGGCCAAAACTTGAAACAATCTGACCGTTCACAGGTTGCATAAATTTTCCATTGCCTGATAATTTGGGCGTCTGATTGGGAATTTTTGCGCGCGCTGTTGAGGCTTGCTGAACCGTGGCTTTGGCCTCTGGTTGTGGCGGATAAGTGTCAGGGGTTTTTGCTGCTGAACTTGTCACAACACCTTCCCGCTCCACAGGGGCCACACGGGCACTCGCTATAGGCTCGTCATAAACGGCACGCTGTGCCATTGCTTGTTGCTGCTGCGCTTTTAAAGTCGGCGTGGGCAGTCTCAATTTTTGTCCACGCTTCACAACGTAAGGCGGCTGTAGATTATTTAGCTCCACCAATCTGTTCACACTAGTTTCATACATTCGTGCAATACTGTAAACGCTGTCCCCTTTACGCACGCGATATTCATTGGGTGGCGGTAGCTTGACCCGATACCCCGTGTTTAAAACATAAGGCGCTTCAATTTTATTTAAGGTAATGATTTCCCGCATCGGCAGATGATAATTTTCTGCAATCTTATATATTGTATCACCAGGAAGAACCGTATGTACACCAACACTCCCCGCACCTTTTGTTACGCCATAAACATTCAACGGTGCAGGCTTTTGCGTCCCACATGCGCTTAAAGAAAGAATGGAAATACCCAGTAAAAATTTCTTCATCACGCAATCTCCCTTTCTATGGGGCGATCACTCGCAATTTCTGGTAATAAAGGGACAAACCGTACGGGCATAATATCTTGCACCGAATAGGTGTCATGCGCCTCTTTTTTATACCGTTTCAACATTTGTGAACTACCGTCACCGATGCGGCTCTCGACAGGAGCAATCATAATGCCACCAACATTTAACTGCTCTATCAAGGCTGCAGGTGGTTTTTCACGCGCTGCCGCCGTAACAATAACGCGGTCAAATGGCGCTTGGTCAATACCATGTATTTTAGGCCAACCTTTCATGCCATCACCACATAATGTTGTGACATTGCGAATGTTTAGTGCTTTAAAATTATCTTCGGCAATTTCATGTAATGGACGATGCCTCTCAATTGTGTAGACACGCCGGCAAATCTTTGACAGGACACAGGCCTGATACCCCGTTCCCGTCCCAATTTCCAATACCTTATGTAGGTCATTGACCTCTAACGCCTCCGTCATTTTTGCCACAACGAAGGGTTGCGATATGGTTTGCCCTAAACCAATCGGCACGGCAATATCCTCATAGGCCTGATCTGCCATAGCCTCAGGGATAAAATGCTCGCGCGGCACCCGTTCTATCGCGCCCAGAACAGCCGTATCCCTAATCCCCGCTGACCGCAGAGACATGACGAGTCGAATTTTCTTACTTTGTTGTGCAATCATGCCAATTTTAACAAATTAGGGTTACAGATAAGGCTCCACAGAACTGTAGACCCTTGATTCTAACGCGGTTTGCACTTATCCACAAGCCGCTTGTCAGAATAATTTATTGACATAATGTGACCCCCTGTTTATAAAACATCCATGACGAACCCCGCCCTTACATGGATATCTGAAGCTTATCAAGGCGGTTACCTGCGCGCGGCCTTCATTGATTGTCAAATCAGGGAATATAGACGCATGAAAAACCCGACAGATTTTGATAATGCCCAAACTTTAGCTCAAAAACTAAGGCTATTTAATATCCCTATAAGTCATTTTATGAATGATGCCTTCGAAGAAAAAGGGTTAACTCCGTTTCAATATGACACAATCGACAAAAGCCATATTCCTGACGATAAATCTGATTTTTACACTGTCATCCCCCAAAGCAGCGAATGGGTTTATCCAAAATATCGCCCGAATGGATTTACTAGTCATCATAGCTCAAGTCTGATAGACACAGGTGACATCTTACAAAGGTCCGCTCTAATTTGTGCAGGCTTTACCGCAAGATGTTGCCTGATGGAAACCGCGATTGGAAGTTTTTCACGCGCTGTAAACCCTGATAAACATCACGTCATTATCACTCTTGATGCCACCAATCTGCACCCTGATTATTATCAGGAATATAAAACAGATTTCTTGGCTCAAGCCAATGAAAGCACAAGAGATCGGATTGGCTTTGCTGTCGTTGATGAGATTACTGCCGCCTTAATAAAAGGGCTACCGCACCCTACTCCTTCACAATCTTCTCAAGTCCGCCCATATACGGTTTAAGAACATCGGGAATGAACACGCCGCCATCTTTCGGGTCGTAATAATTCTCCATGACGGCAATCAAGGTGCGACCCACCGCCAGACCAGAGCCGTTTAGCGTATGCACAAACTGGGTATGCTTATCACCCTTGGCTCTAAAGCGCGCATTCATACGCCGCGCCTGAAAATCGCCACAGGTTGAACAGCTTGAAATTTCACGATATGTGTTCTGCCCAGGCAGCCAAACTTCAAGGTCATAGGTTTTTTGTGATCCAAACCCTGCATCTCCAACACACAAAACAACGGTGCGATACGGTAATTTTAACGCCTCTAAAACTCCTTCGGCGCAAGACCGCATCCGCTCATGCTCGGCATCACTTTCGTCAGGATGCGTAATTGATACCATTTCCACTTTATAAAACTGGTGCTGACGCAACATCCCGCGTGTATCACGACCTGCGCTTCCTGCCTCACTTCTAAAGCACGGCGTAAAGGCCGTATAGCGACGCGGCAAATAATCAGCATCAACAATTTGGTCAGCTACAATATTTGTCAGCGGTACTTCAGCAGTTGGTATTAACCAATCACCACGCGTTGTTTTAAATAAATCCTCCCCAAATTTTGGTAAATTTCCTGTACCATACATGGTTGTTGAATTTACCATCAAGGGTGGAGACACTTCGGTATATCCATTTTTTTCTGTCTGGGTATCAAGCATGAATTGCGCGAGCGCC
This sequence comes from Alphaproteobacteria bacterium, assembly GCA_041397885.1. Lineage (GTDB taxonomy): Bacteria > Pseudomonadota > Alphaproteobacteria > Micavibrionales > Micavibrionaceae. The sequence goes on from JAWKVV010000003.1 coordinate 42,579, forward strand.
CGCTCCAACCTCGCCAATTTTCCGCTGAGCAAAGTAAACCGTGATCCGCTTAATTTGGCGGCGGTTTCAAAATCCATCATGCCGAGCGCTTCGCCAATTTCCCAATGCTCCTTTGCATCTTCCTTGGCCACTGTCGGGGTTCCCCATCTCTTGACTTCAACATTGTCGTTTTCGTCTTTACCGTCGGGGACGTCGGCTTTTTGAATATTAGGCAGGCTTGATAGAATATCTTTTAATTCTTCCCCTAAGGTGCGGTCTTTTTCTTCTAACACGCCCATCTTGTCTTTTAAGGCCGTGACCGCATCCATCGCGGCCTGTGCATCTCCGCCTGTTTTTTTGATCTCGCCAATTTCTTTGGATTTTTCATTGCGCTCAGCTTGCAAAACTTGCAATTCCGTCTGCACGGCGCGGCGCGCCTCGTCTAATTTTAAAATGGCAGGGCTTTGCGCGGAAAGTCCCCGACGCGCCATCGCTGCATCAAAGTCTTTCGCATTTTCCCGTATATATTTTAGATCAAACATTTTATTTCTTATAAATCCTGATTATGATTGGCATTATTTTGAAAAATTACTTTATCGGGGAGCCCAAAAATGCACAAGTCCTCACTTGATGGCATTTATGAATTAATTTCACCCAAAGACCCACTGCCGCTCGTCTTTGATAGCCCGCATAGCGGCACAGTGTATCCTGATGACTTCCATTACGCCTGTGACTTGACCGCTCTTCAAAAGGCTGAAGACAAATATGTTGATGACCTGTTTTCTGCCGCGCCTGATTATGGTGCGCCCCTGCTCTCGGCTTTGTTTCCCCGCGCTTATCTTGACGTCAACCGCGCGCGTGATGATATAGACCCCGAGCTTTACGCAGGTGACTGGCCTTATGCGGACGAATGCCCCGCCAACCCTACTAATCGCTCCTATGCAGGTATTGGCCTTGTCCGCCGTCTTGTGCAGCCAGGAAAACCTGTTTACAACCACTTATTGTCGCCTAAAGAAATTAAGTCGCGAATAGAAACTTATTATACCCCCTATCATAATGCCCTCGAAAAAATTATTGAGCAGGCCCATTATAACTACGGACAAGTCTGGCACGTAAACTGCCATTCCATGCCCTCACCCAGCCTGACGAATGGCAGTTTAGAGCGCATCAATCCCTTCTCCGCCCCAGATTTTGTGCTCGGAGACCGTGACGGGACAAGCTGTGACCTCAGCTTTACCCGCGCCTTGCGGGATTTTATTAAGTCCATGGGTTACAAAGTCGCTATAAACGACCCTTATAAAGGGGTGGAACTGGTGGAGCGTTATTCATCGCCCGCGACGGGTCGTCACTCCATCCAAATCGAAATCTCCCGTGCTTTATACTTAAATGAGGAAACCTACGAAAAATCTAGAAATTACAATAGGTTAAAAGAAGATATCACAAAGCTAATTGAATTTTGTGCCGCCTACGTCCAATCTAACCTGGTCACCCTCGCGGCGGATTAAGCCTTTTTCCGCGCCTGTGCCGTTTCTTCGTAAAGATGATAGTCGGTTTCGCGCATCCCTAAGCTTTGATAGGTATTCTGCGCCGCCTTGTTTTCCCGCTCTACGTAAAGACGAAACCCTCAAACATCGGGGTCTGATGCGGCCTTATCTTTTACAAACTGATACATCTGACGGTAAATCCCTTGACGGCGATATTCTGGCTGGACGTAAACGCTTTGTATCCACCAAAAAGCCCCATCGCGCCAATCACTCCATTCTGTTGTCACCATCAAGGTTGCAACAGCTTTTTCTCCATCTTTTGCAATAAGATAAAAACCATATGCAGGATTTTGGATCAGTCTCTTGACGCCCCGCTCGACAACAGCAAGAGACAGGTTTTTCCCTTCTGTTTCCATCGCCATCGCACAGTTGCAATCGCGGATGAAATCCGCATCTTTTTCCTGTGCCTGCTCTATCGTTATTGTCATTTTATACCCTCCCTCAACCAAATATTTTACTAAAGTTCTTTTGTAGCGCCTCATCGAGTTCGGCCATCGTTGCCTTCACACCCAAATCCTCGAAACTGGTGACACCCGCATCACTAATCCCACAGGGAACAATGCCATTAAAATGGCTGAGATCGGGAGCAAGGTTAATAGAAACCCCGTGATAAGTCACCCAATGGCGAACCCGCACCCCAATAGCGGCTATTTTAGATTCACTTCCATCGGGTTTTACGACCCAAATCCCAACACGCCCTTGCCGTCTCTCGCCTTTTATATCAAATTCTTGCAGCGTATCGATAATCCATTGCTCTAAATTGCATACGTATCGTTTTATATCTGGGCTGGATTGACGTTGCTTTAAATCCAACATCACATAAGCCACCCGCTGCCCTGGCCCATGGTAAGTATATTGCCCACCCCGCCCTGTGTCATAGACTGGAAATTCGGCGCTCAACAAATCCCCTGCTTTGGCACTTGTTCCTGCGGTATACAGCGCGGGATGCTCCAAAAGCCAAATCTGTTCGGGCACTGTACCTGCACGAATACTGGCAACACGGGCTTCCATAGCCGTCAAAGCATCCTCATACGCCACAAACTCTGTTGATCTTTTCCATTCCATGACATGCTTTTACAGGCATTTTGTATCTTCACCAAGATTAAGTTTTTTATTGACATAATTTCAAAACAACTTATTAGATTTATAATCTAACTATTTTTTATCTAACGAGGACAATCGATGAGTTGCGCAAATGGTGAATCTTGGCCCAGATCATGTTCTAGTGATTTTAAATGTGCTAGCTGCCCTTGGAAATCCACGTCTAAAGATAAAAAGCCATCACCCGCCAAACGCACATCTTCACCAACAAATTCAGGAAACGGGATAGCAAGTGCTGTTGTCGCATTTCTTGCCGTTGCCATATTTGTGGGCATCATAAAAGGCAGAGAGGAAAAACAACAGAATTCACCCTCAAATAATTCGGGTTATTCGAACAATACAAACACCTTCGAAAAAAGCTCCCCCATAGAAAGAACATCTACTCCTGTCCATAACTTCGTAACATTTAGAAGCGGTAATACCTATTCTGGCTGGATGCTAAATGGCGTTCCTCACGGCGAAGGAACCTATATCTGGGTAGATGATGGCACAATTTATAAGGGAGATTTTGTAGACGGTAAAAGAGATGGTTATGGGGTCATGGAATGGCCCGATGGTGAAAAATATGAAGGCTACTGGAAAAATGAAGAATTAAATGGTCTTGGAACCTATACTTGGCCTGGCGGCACCTATTACAAAGGATATTGGAAAAACGGGCTCAGAGATGGAAGAGGTGAAATGGTTTATAAACCAGATGTTACGCTGCTGATGGGAACATGGAGAAAAGATCACCTCATATCTGGTAGATGCTTGTATAGAGCAGGTTTTGAAAGAAAACCAGATTCTTCAATTGATGGAAGATTATGTCCTGAATACCGTTAATTAAATCCTACAAATCCCCACTTGCTCCAATCCCCTTTATTTGTTACCAAATTCGTCTACTATCATTGCTTCGTCTTTATGACGAAACAATAAGCGGTCGTGGCGGAATGGTAGACGCGCAGCGTTGAGGTCGCTGTGGGCGATAAGCCCGTGGAAGTTCAAATCTTCTCGACCGCACCACCTTCTTCGCTTACAAAGGTGGGAAGAATATGGTGAATGACTACGGCGACACGCCAGACTATCTTTAACCTTTAAAGGGCTTTTCTCATTATGACTAAGAAAAACGACACAAAGACACAACAGCAAAACAAGTTGCGTGACGCAGCATTGGAATATCATAGACTGCCCAACCCTGGGAAAATCTCTATGAAACCTACAACGCAGCTTGAGACCCAGCGTGATTTGGCTTTGGCCTACTCCCCTGGTGTGGCCGTTCCTTGTGAAGAGATCGAAAAAGACCCTCTAAAAGCCCTAGATTACACCTCTCGCGGTAATATTGTTGCCGTAATCTCCAACGGTACAGCCGTATTGGGGCTTGGTAATATTGGCGCTTTGGCCTCCAAACCTGTGATGGAGGGAAAGGCTGTCCTTTTCAAGAAATTTGCCAATATTGACTCCTTTGATCTGGAGGTTGATGAAACCGATATTGATAAATTCTGTGATGCTGTGGCTCTGCTAGAACCTTCGTTCGGCGGGATTAATCTGGAAGATATCAAGGCACCCGAATGTTTTGAAATTGAAAAACGCCTCAAAGAACGGATGAAAATCCCCGTTTTCCACGATGACCAACACGGTACAGCGATTATCAGGCGGCGGCCTTTACCAACTGGCTAGAAATTCAGGGACGCAAAAATCTCTGATGTGAAGCTTGTCGCCACCGGCGCGGGCGCAGCCTCTTTGGCCCGTCTAAACTTATTGGTTGAAATCGGACTTAAACGCGACAATGTCGTTGTTTGCGACCGCGAAGGTGTTATTTACAAAGGCCGTAAGGAAGGATGAGTATGAAAAAATACGCCAAATAAACCCAACGCCCGCACACTGGCAGATGCGATGGAAGGGGCCGATGTATTCCTGGGGCTGTCTGGACCCAATATGGTCACGGCAAAAATGGCAGGCTCAATGGCTGATGCGCCGCTTATCATGGCACTTGCCAATCCTACGCCTGATGAGTACTGAGGAAGCCGTCAAAGGCTCACCTTCAAATGCCATCGTCTGTACAGACGTTCGGACTTTGCCAATCAGGTCAATGCTCTGTTTCCCTTACCTCTTCCGCGGCGCGCTTTTGATGTCGGGGCAACGGCCATTAACGAAGAAATGAAGATTGCTCAGAAATGCTATCGCCGCTCTTGCGCGTAAGGAAGTGCTGCCAGAAGTGGCCGCCATCTATCCTGGAGAAACCATGGAATTTGGCCCTGACTATATGATCCTGAAACCTTTGATCCGCGTTTGGGAGTTGAACTGCCTATCGCTGTACAAAGCCGCCATGGATAGTGGTGTGAAGGCGTGCCCGATTAAGGATTTTGATCCTATCGGGGAGAAACTAAAACAGTTCCATATTCAAAAAGCGCGCAGGTCATGCGCCCTGTCTTTACCGAAGCACAGAAAACTGAAAACGCGTGGCTTATGCCGAAGGGGAAGAAGAACGCGTTCTTCGCGCCGCCCAAATGGCCATTGATGAAAATATTGCAAAACCTGTTTTGATTGGCCGCCGTAAAGTCGTTCAGGAACGAATGAAACGTTTGACCTGCGGATGAAAATTGATGTTGATTTTGAACTCTGTGATCCAGAAGGTGATCTCGTTATAAAGAATATTGGATGACTTATCATCACATTATGGAGCGCAAAGGGGTAACACCGCCATGGCGAAAACACATTCGTACCTAACACCACAGCGATTGCAGCCCCTGCGCTGGAAAAAGGTGAAGTCGATGCCATGATTTGTGGAACAGCTGGTGAATACCAAGATCACCTCTTCCACATCATTGATGTTGTTGGTTTGGAAATGGGTGAAACCGCTGCGGCCCTCACGGTTGATTTACCTAATCGTGGAAATTACTTTGTTTGTGATACGCACGTCAACCCCAACCCCAGTATCTCTCAAATTTCTGAAATGACTTTGCTGGCGGCGGAACGCGTTAAAGAATTTGGAATTATCCCTAAAGTGGCAATGCTTTCACATTCAAACTTCGGCTCTCGCCGTGATGAAAGTAAACCAAATGCGCATGGCCGTGATGGACAAACAGCGCGATCCTAAACTGGAAATTGATGGGGAAATGCATGCTGATACCGCTTTATCCGAAACGAAAGTGAAGACATCATGCCCAATTCTACTCTGAAAGGAGAAGCCAATCTTTTGATTATGCCGAATATGGATGCCGCTAATATTTCCTTTAATATGTTGAAGGTTTTGGGCGAAGGTATTCCTGTAGGCCCTATGCTTTGGGGGTCAATAAACCTGCCCACATTCTGACCTCCGCAACGACGGCGCGCGGCATTTGAACATGTCGGCGATTGCTTGTGTCGAAGCTCAGAAAAAAGCCCAAAATCCGTTAAAAAACCTGCAAAAAAGGCCACCGCTAAAAACAAAAGGCGGCTTAATGGAACAAGAAGAACCAACCATCATCGACGCTCCTAAAGAAGAGCACGAAGACGTGAATGAGAATTCACTGGCTGGTTTAAGTGATGATTCCATCCGCGCTATACTCAACGCCTTGATGATGAAGACAGTAGTGTTCTTTCAGAGCTGATTGACGATCTAACCAATGCCGATATGGCAGAGCTTCTGCAAAAGATTTCTAAAGACGATCGTAAGTCTCTTTTTTGATCACCCTAATGTAACCATTGACCCGCAAGTTTTTTCTTATTTGGAAGATGATTTCCAACGCACACTCTGTGTCTCAAATGACGGCAAAACAAGTGCTCGAATGCGGATCTGCGAGCTTGATAGTGATGATGCGCTTAACTTGACGGAAGAAGATTTTCGCCATGAAATCATCCATAATCTCTCGGCAAGGAGTGGTCTGACTTTCCTGAAGATTCTGCAGGCCGTCTGATGCAGCGTGAATGTGTCGCTGTGCCTCAAGTTCTTGACTGTTGGTAAAGTGATTGATTATCTCGCGCCGCGGCTGATGAACTGCCGAGTGAATTTTATGATTTGATTGTGATTGATCCCGCCTGTCACGTCGTGGGGGAAATTCCACTCATCGAATTTTACGCTCGGAAACGCGTGGAAAAATTGAAAATCTGACACTGGAAGATATTCACATTATTCCTGCCGATATGGATCAGGAAGAAGTTCCCATATTTTCCAAAGCTTAAACTCCGCCCCGTTGTCGATAGCGACAATCGCTTGATCGGGGTTATCACTTTTCGATGATATTGATGTTATTGATGAAGAAGCACAGGAAGATATTTGAAACCTCGCGGGGGTTGAAGGCCCGACCTTTACCGCGCCATTTTATCAACAACAACCAGTCGTTTTCACGGCTCTTCATTAATCTTCTGACTGCTATTGCTGCTTCTATTAACATCTCTTTCTTTGATGCCACGATTAACCAGATTGTGGCCTGGCCATTTTAATGCCCATTGTTGCGTCTATGGGGGAATGGTAAACCCAAGCGCCGTGCGCGCTCTTGCAACCAAAGAACTTTCCGCCACCAACACCATGCGGGTAATTTGGAAAGAAACAATCGTGGGGATGCTCAATGGTGTCGGTTTTGCCCTTATCATGGGAATCATCGCCGCTCTGTGGTTTCAAAGCAATATGCTCGGCGTTGTTATCGCCTCGGCCATGGTTATTAATTTATTCTTTGCGGGTTTCTTTGGGGCTGCCATTCCCATTTTCTTGAATAAAATTGGCTCTGACCCTGCGCTATCTTCCACCGTTCTTTTGACAACAGTAACAGATGTCGTTGGCTTTTTTGCTTTCCTCGGCCTCGCCGCCCTCTTTTTAATTCAGTAAGCTAGTCCTTTTAAAAATTTTCTTTTTATGTCATCCTTCGGCTTGACCGAAGGATCTCCTATGTCAAAACAATATTACGTCTATATGATGTCAAACAGAAAAAATGGAACGCTTTATGTTGGAGTAACCTCAGATATTGAAAAAAGAGTATGGGAACATAAAAACAAAGTTATAAAAGGATTCACGGAAAAATATAATCTTCAAAACCTTGTTTATTTTGAAATATTTAATGATCCATACAACGCTATTAAAAGGGAAAAGCGCCTAAAATTTTATTTAAGAAAATGGAAGATTGATTTAATTGAGAAAGAAAATCCTAATTGGCTTGATTTATACAAAGATTTTTACAGATCCTTCGGTCAAGCCGAAGGATGACAACAGAGGTTAAAAACAAACTATGTCTGCATCAAAACTTATCCGCCCCGACATTGATTTTAAAAAATCCTATTTGGAAGCTTTAGAAGAATTTCACAAGGAAGGCCGCTACCTCTATCAGGACATTGGAAGGCTAAGCGCTGACTTTGAAAGTTTTCTAGAAGCCCTACGGGCGGAGCGCGGCTATCCCCACCAACCTTATCAAGACTGGGTTGAACCTGTACCTGAAACTGTTATCTGGATGGTCAAGGATGACCAATATATTGGCACCGTTGATATCCGCCATCGCCTCAACTGGCATTTGGAAAAATGGGGCGGGCACGTGCATTTTAATATCCGCCCTTCCATGCGCGGTCTGGGCTTTGGGAAGAAAATCTTGAAAAAAGCCATGCCAATTATCAACTATCTTGGCATTGATAAGGCTCTCATCACTATCAAACCGTCAGATAAAACAGGAATTCATATCGTTGAATCCTGCGGCGGTGTTTTTGAAGATGAAACCACGGCAACGGATAAATTTCCTGCCATGCGGCGGTATTGGCTTGACTGCTCCTAAAATACACGACTTTATCCCTATAAAAAATCACTCCTGGTGACTTTATTCATTGACGAATTCCCATAAATACTTATAAATTTTGGACATAACTTACAATAGAGTGGTGTCTAAATGTTTCGTGATCATGATAGCTTTTCTGCAACTGCGGAAATCCCTTCTGCGGCCCCAACTCAAACGACTGAAAACGCCCTATCCATAACCCAACGACGCATTTTATATGCTGTAACCACCCTTCAGGCTGAAGATACCACGGGTTTTCCTCTTACAAATATTCGGGCAAAGCACATCAAACAATTCTTTGAAAAAACTTTCCAGGTTCAGGAGGGCGCCCTGCAAATGGCCCTGACAGATCTTAAAGAAAAAGGCTTTCTAAGAATCTATGATACCATAAGCCCAAAAGATCCGATCTATGATCTGACACCCCAGAGCCATGACGTTCTGGGGATTTCCCGTTATCAAATCCCTAGAATGGCACATTTAAGAGCTGTGCGTGAAAAACTAGACCTCCATATTGGCAATTAAAATCTTGACCTCACGCAAATTTATATTATACATAATTTTGAAATAGATTTATGGAGCCTTTTACATGAGTACATTTTTTCAAGATGGTCGCTTAGAGACCACACCCGTTCATTTTGCGATTCTAGAAGCCGTCAATAATCTTGCTCAAGAACATGAATTTAGCCTTAAAAAACCCACAGAAACCCAAATAAGAGCGATGGTCAACAGAGTGCTTGATAAAAAACTGCCCACTGCAGATGCTGTTCTTGGAGTATTAACAAATATTGGATTACTCAAATCAGAAGCAAAAGGCGCAAACGGCGAACTTCATTTTTTAATAACAGAAAGAGGAAAACAGGTGCTCGCAGAAAAGCCTGAATTTGTCCCGCCGCCAACAAGACCGCAACAACAAATTGCAACGCCCACAACGACTTCTACGCCAAGCCCCAAATTTTTGAAATAGAGGCCTCCACTCTATAAAAACCTTTGTGTCCAAATCCCTTTGCGGTTATAAAAAAGCCACAATAATTGGCACAATCGGAAACCATGGCGAAAAAGTCTTCTATCTCTAAAAAAACTACGTCATCTCGCTCTAGCAAAACAAAAAAGCAGGGCGGTTTTTTTGCGCGTTTGATTGCCTTTACCCTGAAATGGGGGCTCGTTGTTGGGCTGTGGCTGTCAATTATTTTAGGCGGATTGCTCTTTTGGTATGCTTCAGAATTACCAAGCATTACAAAATCAATGGTGTTTGAGCGCCGCCCAACCGTCATTATTAAAGCAAGTAACGGCGAAATCGTGGATCGCTATGGTGACCTTAAAGGGAAAATTGTCGATGTTAAAGACCTCCCTCCTCACGTTATCCAAGCGATCTTGGCCACTGAAGATCGCCGCTTCTATGACCATTTCGGTATGGACTTAAAAGGGATTCTTCGTGCCTTTTTTGTCAATGTTACGCGTGGCGGTTTTGTGCAAGGCGGTTCCACCCTTACACAACAACTGGCTAAAAATCTTTTCCTGACACGGGAACGAACCATTAAACGTAAAATTCAGGAATTGATGCTCGCCTTCCAACTGGAACATGAACTCACCAAAGATGAAATTTTAAGCGCGTATCTCAACCGTGTCTATCTCGGCTCTGGCGCTTACGGTATTGATGCAGCCGCTCACGTTTACTTTAACAAATCGGCGCAGGAATTAAATATTCGCGAAGCCGCAACAATCGCAGGACTTTTAAAAGCACCTTCACGTTATTCACCCAGTAACAATCCTGAGCTTTCTGCACAGCGCACCAAGACCGTTCTGCAAAGTATGGTTGATGCAGAGTATATCACTGAATCTGATATTAAGGCTTATAAAAATCTCCCCCCTGCTCCGCGCCGCAAACCTTCCAGCGGTGAATCAGTACGATACTACACTGACTATATCGTCTCTCAACTTGATGACCTTATAGGAACGGTGGATCAGGATATCACTGTTGAAACAATGCTCGACAAAGATATTCAGAATGAAATGGAAGAATCTATTACGAAAGCAATTCTTCGGTATGGCCCTGACCGTCATGTTGAACAGGCTGCTGGGGTTGTCATGCGTCTGGATGGGGCCATCGTTGCCCTTATGGGCGGACGTGATTACGGGATGAGTGAGTTTAACCGCGTCACAGATTCCCTTCGCCCCCCTGGATCTTCTTTTAAACCCATTGTTTATCTCGCCGCCATCGAAAATGGTTGGAACATCAATAATGTCATTGTTGATGAACCTTTAAACTATGGTCGCTATCGTCCTCGTAATTTCGGCAATAAATATTACGGTGAAGTGACGTTGTTTGAGGCACTGACCTTGTCTCTCAATACTGTTGCCGTTCAACTCATGAAAAATGTCGGGCCTGAAAAGGTTATTAATCTCGCCCGCCGTCTTGGTATCACGGCTGATCTTGAACCCAACCTTAGTACAGCTTTAGGAAGTAATGGTGTTCCCATGCTTCAGATGGTTACCGCTTACGCTACATTAGGGCGGGGAGGCTTAAGTGTTGATCCTTACTCCATTACAAAAATAACAGATAAAGAAGGTAAAGTGCTTTATGAGCGCCCCGCTCCAAGAGAGGCTGAACAAGTTGTGGCGAGCGGTAATGTCGGGCAACTCACGGCCATGATGCAATCTGTTATTGCACGGGGAACAGGAACGGCGGCGGCGATCCCCTACCCCGCTGCGGGAAAAACAGGGACATCGCAGGAATTTCGTGACGCCTGGTTTAGCGGATTTTCAACAAAATATGCGGCCTCTATCTGGTTTGGAAATGATGATAACTCTCCTACTAAAAATTTAACGGGCGGCTCTGCCCCTGCTCAGGTTTGGCGTGATGTCATGACCACCGCGCAAAGCAAGGGTGGACAATCCTACGGGCTGTTCTCTAACATCTCTTATAATAAAGACGATGAATTTGGTTTCCATGACATGCTTGCGCGCATCGTTGCACAATATGGCGGCGGATCAGGATTTAGCGGTTGGCTTAATCAATTATTTGGTGATGGCGAGGGAAATACCGAACTGGATGAGCGTATGCGCCTACAGCGCCTACAGATGCAAAATGGTTCATCTGATTATAGACAGCCTAATCCCCAAAACACTGGCAACAGAGAGCTCGGCCATGGTTGGAGCGTGAACGAGTAATACCTTTTTTAAGGACCTGAAGGGCCTTCGTATTTTTTTGCTACCCTGTCAAGGCATGCTTGAGTTTCATTTAATTGCACTTGTGCCATTACATTATCCGTATAAGGATTAACTGGATACGTTTGATAACACCGTGCCATTTCAATCTGTTTTGGAGTTGAGATTTGAGGCAACGAATTAATAACTTGTGATATTTGCTGATTAATAGGTAGCGAAATAGTATTAGGAAGCTCATTGCCTAAAACAGGTGCTTCCGCATAGGCCGTGCTTGCGTTCAAAAATGCTACAACAGCACCAATTCTTGTTAAATTTCTCATAAACCACTCCTCTAATAAATTGAGAGTAGAATGTATCACACCTTATATATTATGTCAATAATTGGCTTTACGTCTCGACAAACATCGGGGGTTCAATATAAACAGGCTCGCGTCTATAGGCTGCAAATTTATCTTCACCAATTTTATCCCAGTGGAGTTTTAGAGCCGCGGCGCTTTCTGTTGGGCCGCCAATTTCCCAACCACTCCGTAGTAAGCTTTTATCAACAAAATCCAGATACTCACTTGGGAAGGATGCCCGCGGTGCACGCAGTCCTAAATCCACCAATGTCTTGGCAATTAACGCATCGCTAATATCCAACATATCTGCCGTAAACTGTATCGCAGATAAAATTTTGATCTCGACCTTGCTATTGGGAACCATACGCAAATGCCGCATAAACCGTGCGTAGATTTCCATCTCGCTACGCGCTTCTTTCTTGTCGGGGGCATAGGGGAGTTCAATATTCGATGCCCTAAAATTATCATTACTCTTCAGAATGTCAGTCATGATGTTTTCCTCCTTCTCATAACGACGAACAAAAATACGTCCGCCTTACCAACTATCGTGGGCTGAGAAAGTTAATGGAATCTTAAGAAAAATTTTTGGGTCTGTGGATAACTATGGGATGAAATTTCTAAGTCTTTGGAATCGCTGACACGGCTAGCTTATCCACACGCTCATTCATTTCATCTCCATTATGGCCTTTAACCCAGATAAAAGTGACTTGATGTTGCTGAATCAGCGAATCGATCTGCTCCCACAAATCTTGGTTCTTAACAGGTTTCTTGTTTGCGCCTTTCCATCCGCGCGCTTTCCACCCTTCTAACCATTCCGTGGCTCCCTGTAATACGTATTTACTATCTGTATAGAGGGTTACGGCAGCGCGCTCTTTCTTTAATGCCTGCAAGCCTTGAACCACCGCCATCATTTCCATGCGGTTATTGGTCGTCTCCGCTTCCCCGCCTGAAAGTTCCTTTTCATGACCATTCCATAGCAAAATTGCTCCCCATCCGCCTGGTCCTGGGTTACCGCTACATGCCCCGTCTGTGTAAATCTTAATACTCATCTTATTACTGTCATCCTTCGGCTTGACCGAAGGATCTCCTCGAATTTATCTAGATCCTGCGATCAAGTCGCAGGATGACGAAAATGGGTTAATACTCATCTGGCAAATGCTTCACAACAATGTCCAAGAATTCATTGGCCGTAGTAATATCTTGAAAGGCTTCAGACGGAATGGTCACACCATATTTATCGGCAATCGCTTGATACTTTGGCAGACGGTTTTCGAAAAGCCGTGGAAAAACCCACCGAGAAAAATCATCAGTTACAATTTCATCTGCGTCTTTCAGATTTTTCTCGGCCAAATATTGTTCAACCCAATATTCAAAACGTTCTGGGGAATAGAATAAAGGTTTTGGATATTCTTGCGCTCGTTTTAAAACTTTTTGCTCTTGTTCTGCGTTGGCCTTGATGTAAACAATTAATGAATTTTCATCAATACTATCCAGTAACACTTCATCATCAATTTCACACAGACTGCCTGTTGAATCATTAATGACATGCTGAAATCCTTTTGCATGCGCTTGCTTCACGACATTTTGCAACTCTCTTAAAGATTGACATTCCGCGGCCAGATATTTCTGCTGACGGCGTTTAAATTCATCATACGGCAGGCCGCCATGCTGCTTTGCACCCAATCGGCTAACGTAATTGGATAACTGTGATAAATCTTCCGCCTTCACACGATTGGGCTCGCCTAGCGTTTCTTCAATTTCTTGTCCTAAATATTTTGTACCAATTTCTAAATCACAGGAATAATGAAACCACCCTTGTTTTGATAACATCAAAGACAGATACGTTTTTCCAACCCCTGACATCCCCATCAGGGTAATCACTTTATGATCTATTTTGTTAAAATCTGATTTTGTAATTGGCATCTATTCTGCGGCTCCTATTTCTGCTTTTGCTTCCGCTTCTCTTAAAATTCTTGGAATGTTAAACACGACGTTTTCTTCTACCAAGGATTTAATTTCGACCTTTACATTATATTTTTGGGCAATCGCATCAATAACTTCTTCAACCAAAACATCGGGGGCGGATGCACCCGCCGTCAAACCCAAAACATTTACCCCATTCAACCAATCAAAATCTATGTCTATCCCGCGCTGCACTAACATGGATTTAGTACACCCATAGGCCTTGCCCACTTCGACCAAGCGGTTTGAATTCGAAGAGTTTGGCGCGCCTATCACAATTAAAGCATCACATTCTTCCGCAATATGTTTGACGGCGGCCTGACGGTTTGTTGTGGCGTAGCAAATATCTTCTTTATGCGGCCCTTCGATATTTGGAAATTTTTCTTTTAACACTTCAACCACCCCTGCCGTATCATCAACAGATAACGTTGTCTGTGTACAAAATGCTAAATTGTCAGGGTTTTCAACCTGAAGACGGCCTACATCCTCGGCTGTCTCTACCAATAACACGGCACCTTGAGGCAGTTGGCCCATTGTGCCCTCTACCTCAGGGTGTCCTGCATGGCCTATCAGGATAATTTTCTTGCCCTTGGCATAATGGCGCTCGGCCTCCTTATGTACCTTGCTCACCAACGGACAGGTTGCATCAATAAAAAACATTTCGCGTTTGGTGGCCTCTTCAGGCACACGTTTTGGCACACCATGGGCGGAAAAAATGACAGGCTGTCCATCATTGGGAATTTCACTCAAAGATTCCACAAATACGGCTCCCTTGGTGCGTAAGCTCTCAACCACATATTTGTTATGAACAATTTCATGGCGCACATAAACAGGCGCGCCATATTTTTCTAAAGACCGCTCCACAATCTGGATGGCGCGATCGACCCCTGCACAGAATCCCCGTGGATTGGCTAACAATATCTTCATTTCGGGTTTGAATGTAGAAGTCATAATATCTCTTTACGCATAGTGCTGTGTTTTTATAAGCAAAAACTCTTGTCAATTCAAACGCTCTCTCATATCCTGTGCGCCATGACACATCGCATCCCTTTCCTCCTGGTTGTTTCCGCCCTCAGCCTTTCTGCCTGTCAAACCTTTGAAGGTATAAAGAAAGACTTTAGTACATTGAGCAATAATGTCAGCTCTGGCGTATCATCCATGACTAGCTCTGACGACTCAAAAGAGCCACAGGCCATTGCGCCCGTCACATTCAACAATGAATCCTGCCCACCCATCATTATCGACCCTGGTCATGAAAAGGCCGCCGAATTTGAAGATATGGAAAAACCAAGCGCCGCCACTGAAATTTCCCATGTTCAGCTTATGGGCACGCAGACCGAATGCGGTCTGAAAGAAGACAAGCTTGAAGTGCGCGCTGATTTAACCTTCAGGGGTGCTCTTGGTCCAAAAGCCAAACGGAAGGAAGGGGATCAACCGTTCTTTGCCTACCCTTATTATGTTGCTGTCACGGATGATCAAGGAAACAAACTGGCGGAGGAGTTGTTTGCCGCTTCTGTGACCTATGGTAAAGACCAAAGCCAGATTGAGCTTGTCGAAACTATTCGCCAGAAACTTCCCCTTCATAAGGATGGGACAATCCCTGGGTACCAAGTGCATATTGGCTTTCAGTTATCACCTGAACAAATATCTTATAACGGTGCGAAGTAACCCTTGATGAAGACGGCCTCGCCTGTTCTTTTTACTTCCCCCTATTCTAAAAAACATGATACAGGCGCAGGACACCCTGAAAATACGGGTCGTATCGTAATTTTAGAGAAATTGTTTGCTGAAGCTCCTTTTTGTAACTGGCCTCAAGTCAAAAGTAAGCCTGCGACACTAGACCAAATCCTCCTCGCGCATGACGAAGATTACGTCTTTAATCTGCAGGATTTGACCCCTGATGACAATTTGAGGAGCCTTGATGGTGATACGATTCTCTGCCCCGATAGTTATGATGCCGCCCTCTATGCTGCGGGGGCAGCTTGCCAAGCTGTAGATCACGTTCTGAAAGAACCCAATAAACGGGCCTTTGTGGCTGTGCGCCCGCCAGGCCATCATGCAGAACCAAATACCGCCATGGGGTTTTGCCTGTTCAACAATATCTTTATTGCCGCACGTCACGCGCAAATCGCCCATCACATCAAGAAGATCGCCATTGTGGATTATGATGTCCATCACGGGAATGGAACGGAAACCATGTGCCGCCGTCATAATACTACCCACCCTGATACCCCTATTTTCTACACCTCCTCGCATGGCCATCCGCTTTTCCCGATGACAGGCGACCCTGCGAAAAATGATGACACAACGCTCAATATCCGTTTGCCTGACAATTGCAGCTCTACGGAATTTCGTGACCTCTATGAAGAACAGGTCTTTCCCGCACTGAATAATTTTGCGCCTGACTTACTGTTGCTTTCCAGCGGGTTTGATGCGCACAGGAACGATCCCCTCGCCCCCATTAATTGGGAGACGGAAGACTATGCCTGGTTGACCACCCATCTATGTGCCATCGCTGACAAACACGCCAACGGCCAACTGGTTTCCATTTTGGAAGGTGGCTATGACCTTGATTCCTTGAAAGAATGCGTGCAGACCCATCTGGAAGATCTCGCGTTCACGCGCATGGCGTCTTACAAAGCACTTGAGAAATAAGGATTTTTCACATAGACTTTGCCCGCTAAAACAAAGGAATCAATGAGATATGACAACGGCAACCGCGCCAGATAAAATGAGCTTTGAAGAAGCCTTAAGTGAGCTAGAAAGCATTGTCGGCGCGCTTGAAAGCGGTTCTGCGCCTTTGGAAACAGCCATTCAATCCTATGAGCGCGGCATCGCCCTTAAAAAACACTGCGAGAAAAAACTCGCTGAGGCTCAAGAAAAGATTGAAAAAATAACAATTTCACCCGATGGCACCCCTACAGCAGTGCCTTTCGATAATTCATAAAAAAGAAAGCTTTATTTTATGCCATCACCACGCGATGCCTCTCCCCGCCTGCAAGACGCTCTCGATAAAACCGTCGAAAGCGTTAATAAGACCATTACACGCCTGCTTCCTGAAACAGATTTGGCTGAAAGTCGTTTGTTCGATGCCATGCGCTATAGCGTTTTGAACGGCGGGAAACGCCTGCGTCCTTTTATGGTGATGTATTCTGCAGGACTTTTTAATGTTGATTCTTCCCGTGCCCGGCGCGTGGCCGCCGCTGTGGAGTTTCTTCACTGTTATTCCTTGGTGCATGATGACCTGCCCGCGATGGATGATTCCGATAAACGCCGTGGGAAACCCACCACTCACCGTAAATTTGACGAAGCCACCGCCATTTTGGCGGGGGATGCTTTGCTGACTTTGGCTTTCGAAGTTTTGTCCGATCGTGATACCCACTCCGATCCGCATGTGCGGGTTGAGCTTGTGCGTAAACTAGCCGTCGCCGCTGGCGGACATGGTATGGTTGGCGGACAGATGCTCGACTTGATCGGGGAGCAGGAAGAATTTGATTTAGGAACAATCTCCCGTATGCAGCGCATGAAAACAGGCCATCTTTTTGCGTTTGCCTGTGAAGCTGGTGCAATTCTCGGTAAAGCGGATGAGCCTCACAAGAAAGCGCTCTGCAATTATGCTTATGATCTTGGCCTCGCCTTTCAGGTCACAGATGATGTGCTTGATGTAGAAGCCGACCCGAATGAAACTGGAAAACCTGCTAATCAAGATGAACAGGCTGGTAAATCCACCTTCGTTTCCACCATGGGGAAAGAGCAAGCCAAAATGCGCGCGGAGATGCTCGTTCACCAAGCCATTCGCCATCTTCATGTGTTTGATGGCCGCGCTGAAATGCTGAAAGAACTTGCGATGTATGTTCTACAACGCCGGGCTTAACCGTTTCGTGGAAAAGGTCCACTTATAACCTCGCCACCTAATTCCCGTATTTTTCTGCTGTCTTCTTCGGGAATTACCGCCATAGGATTTTGATATCTGAAAAAGGCATTTCCGCCTGTGCCTGTATCAACTTTCAATACACCCGTTTGAACTTCTCTAGAAAACACCTGGCGTATTTTATCAAAAGGGATGTGATTGCCTTTCGCAAAATTAATAACAAAGTGACAACTCATAATTCTATATCTCCTCTATTTTTATATTTTAAAACAAACTCAAATAATCAAAAACTTTGACGACTTTTGTTGGTTGATGGGGATTTTTTGTTTTTAAAAATTCTCTTCTTTGATCCAAATTTGCTGCATCACATGCCGCGCGAAATCCTTCCATGGATAGACCTGCTCCACTTGAAATAATTTTTCCGTTTTCTCCGCGAATTAAAATTTTTGAATTTCCTGACGGTTTTGAAAAATAAATTTCGGCCGTTTGTGTTCCTGATTGAAAAACAAATCTTCCACCCGTCCCCATTCCTGATGTCGGAATGCAACGCCCCAATCCATTAGCGGTGTGTGGTGCTTCCTTGTGAAGATAGTCACCCTTCACCCGTCTGAAGTCGACAGGTAAAAATCCATTATTATCCGCACAGATCTGACGACCCATTTTTACAAATTGCTCTAACGCAGATGACATAGTCCACTCTTCGATTGTTTTTTAGTTTTCATAAATGCTAAATCTTTCTCTGTCAACTTATAAAAAACTGTCTCTATCGACATCCCCATGCTAAAAAACTGCAAAAGGAGCTTAAAGCCATGCAATTCATCATTATCGCCAAAGACGGCACAGATGCCGATGCCTTAAACCGCCGCCTTGCCGCACGCGAAGCCCACATGGCTCACCTCACTCAGGCCGCGCAGACGGGGGAACAATTAATCGCCGCCGCCATGATCAACGATAAAGACCAGATGTGTGGTTCGGTGTTGATTGTTGACTTTGAAAACCGTGAAACCCTTGATAACTGGCTCAAAACCGAAGCCTACGTCACAGGCAATGTCTGGCAGGATATTGAGGTTATTTCCTGCAAACTCCCCCCTCCGTTTCAACATTTAATTTCCAAAAAACCCTAGCTTTTCTTGCCCTTGAGCGCTAAAACGGGAAGATCATGACCAAAGCGCTGAAAAAGACTGAAAATCCTACGGCAAAACCGCAGCCCAAACCTGCCAACACCCCTTCCAAAACCCCGCTTTTGGATCAGGTTCAAATCCCTGCGGATATGCGCGGTTTCACCGATGAACAGCTGAAACAGCTCGCCGATGAGCTCCGTACAGAGACTATTGATGCTGTGTCCACCACAGGTGGACATCTGGGCGCGGGACTTGGCGTGGTGGAACTGACCACTGCCATCCACGCTGTCTTTAACACGCCCGAGGATAAACTGATCTGGGATGTTGGTCACCAATGTTACCCGCATAAAATTTTAACGGGGCGCAGAGATCTCATCCGCACCATCCGTCAGGGCGGCGGGCTATCTGGATTTACCAAACGAGCCGAGTCCGAATATGATCCCTTCGGCGCGGCGCACAGCTCCACTTCTATTTCTGCCGCGCTTGGTATGGCCGTGGCACGTGATTTAAAAGGTTCAAACCCTGCCCAAAACATGATCGCCGTGATTGGGGATGGCTCCATGTCCGCAGGCATGGCCTATGAAGCGCTAAACAATGCAGGCGCGATGAAGTCCAACTTGATCGTGATTTTAAATGATAATGAAATGTCGATCGCCCCGCCCGTGGGTGCTATGAGCCGCCACTTGAATAAAATCGTTTCTTCCAAACCCTATATCGGCGCGCGGGAGATGGGGAAGAAAATCCTGCCGCCGCCGCTTCGTCATGCTGCCAAAATCGCGGAAGAGAGCCTTCGCATCCACACCTCCGATGGCTCGATGTTTGAAGAAATGGGCTTTTATTATATTGGTCCCGTTGATGGTCATGACCTAGATGCCCTGCTCCCTATCCTGCGCAATATTCGGGATCACCGCACAGGCCCTGTCCTGCTCCATGTCAAAACCCAAAAAGGCAAAGGCTACCTGCCTGCCGAAACCGCGCCTGATAAAATGCACGGCGTAGCAAAATTTGATGTGGTAACAGGCAACCAATTTAAACCAAAATCCACTATTCCCACTTATACGAAAAGCTTTGCTCTCGCTTTGATCAATGAAGCGCGCAAGGATGATAAAATCATCGGCATCACTGCCGCTATGCCCGATGGCACAGGGATGGATTTGTTCGCCGCTGAATTCCCCACCCGTATGTTTGATGTTGGCATTGCCGAACAGCACGCCGTGACCTTTGCCGCTGGGCTCGCCGCCGAAGGGTTTAAACCCTTTGTTGCCATTTATTCCACCTTCCTTCAACGCGCCTATGATCAGGTCGTGCATGATGTCGCTATTCAAAATCTGCCCGTGCGTTTTATGATGGACCGGGCAGGCCTCGTCGGGGCGGATGGCTGCACCCATGCGGGAAGTTTTGACATCGCCTATTTAGGATGTTTGCCGAATTTCGTGCTGATGGCCGCAAGCGATGAGGCTGAACTCACCCACATGGTCGCCACCGCGGCCGCCTATAACGATGGACCGATTGCCCTGCGTTATCCACGCGGTGAAGGCACAGGGGCGAGTGTTCCTGAAACACCCGAGATTTTAGAAATCGGCAAGGGCAGAATTGTTTATCAATCGTTCCTCTCTTGTCATCCCGACCAAGCGAAGCGCATGGAGGGATCTTCCTCTCTGTCTCCCCATCCAAGATCCCTCGACGATGCTCGGGATGACAATAAAAGCAATGTCGCCCTTCTCTCCTACGGCACACGTTTGCAAGAATGTATGATCGCCGCGAAAGAATTGGAAAGCCAAGGCAAATCCGTCACCGTGGCGGATGCCCGCTTCGCCAAGCCTTTGGATGAAGATTTGATAAGAACTCTCGCGGCCACACACACACAACTCATCACAATCGAGGAAGGCTCGATCGGTGGTTTCGGCTCCTTCGTGTTAGAATTTTTGAGCCGTGAAGGATTATTAGACAACGGCAATCTCAAAATCCGCATCCTTCACCTACCAGATCTCTTCCAAGATCAAGACGCGCCACAAAAACAATATGAAACCGCGCAGTTAATGGCGAAGGATATAGCGGAGAGATTATTGTAAATGGATATAACAAACCCCGAACAAAATATCACTTTTGACAATTTCGATAAATTTGATCGTAAACCTTTTGCCGACAGCCTAACACAAGCAATATCTACCTTTTATCCATTTTATGAGGAATCTTATGTACTAAGCCTTAACGCCACTTTTGGCAGCGGAAAAAGCACCTTCCTTAAAATGTGGAAGCATAACCTAGAAAAACAAGGCTATAAGGTAATACACATTAATGCATGGAAATCAGATTTTGATGAAGACCCTATCATCCATATTGTAGGTTCTTTACTTGAAAACATTAAAACTGGCACTGGTTTAAAAAAGACAAAAAACGCTCTTAAGAAGGTTTTAGGCGCTTCTGCATTAACAACAAATCAATTACTAAAACATACTACTGGAATAGATGTCGCAGAAACGATAAAAGAAAGCGAAAAAGATACAAAAGATTTAATAAAAATTGGTGGAGAAATTTACAACACTTACAATTACAAGGAAGCTGCATACGAAAATCTAAAAAAAAATTTAAAAGACTATGTAAGTAAATTAGAAAAAAAACCTTTAATAATATTTGTTGACGAGCTAGATCGGGTTAGGCCCAATTATGCCATAAAATTTTTGGAGGCAATAAAACATATTTTTGGAATACAAGGTATATGTTTTGTTTTAGCCGTAGACAAAGAACAACTTAAAGTAGCAACACAACAACTGTATGGAAAAATTGATTTTGAAAACTATTATCTACGCTTCTACACCAGAGAAACTAACCTACCTTCCGTGGAAAGTAGAAATTACCATGGGTACATAAAGTTTTTATCTGGGCACTATTTTGATGAAAAAAGAGATATTGGCATAGAATTCTCCTTTAACAAGTCTGATCAAAATGAGATAATCTCTTTTATAACAGATATTTGCAAAATTTTTCAGTTTAGACCGCGTCAAGTAGAGCTTTTATTTCGTATTTTTGCGCAACTGATGGCTGTTGTACAAAACACCGATCAATTTGTTATCACTCAATACGTAAAAGCTACCATACTGCTAATCGCTTTTTATATACAAAACAGAAAGCTTTATAAAGAATTAGGGAATTCTAACTTTAATATTGATGAAGTCGATTCTTATATTTTAAGTTTGAGCTATGATGAAGAGTTACAAATTAATGCAAGATACCTAGTACTACTTTTTATAAGCTTCTCTTTGAAAACATCATTTAAAGAAGAAGATAGCAAGCATGATAAACTTATTAACTTAGCTCTAAAATATGATCCTCCAAGAGAGGATATGCCTTATGAGGAGAGTAAACGTGAAATAGTTTCACGTTTAATAAGATTCAAAAATCCGAATGGGTCTGGTGAAATAGATCGTCAATCTGGTTTTTCATTTATTTATGATAAAATTGAAAAATGGGAGAATTTTCTTTAACCTTGACAAATTAGGAAATTAATCCTATATTGTCTCTATGACATATGATAACGAAAACCTGTTGGCGACGACAGAAGACAAAACGCCGCTTCCTTCCCTGCCTCCCCTCGTCCAACTGCGGCAAAAAGAGGGGTTTGACGGGGACACCATTTCCTATCTGGCGCATGATTTGTCAGACGCCCTGTTAACGGGGGATAATGACGCGCATCAAAAGCTTCAACAGCAATTGGGTGTCCTGCACGCGCTGTTTCAAATCACGGCCAATAAAGTTTCTGGAACACTGGTGCGTAACAACAATAATGTGTTGGAACCTTATTTTAACACTAATTATTTGCAATGGGCGCTACGTTTGCAGGAACACTCCGTCAACACCGCCAAGGCGCTCAGCCAGATGTCCTATATGAACCATCTGGAAAGATATGGGCAACAGGCGCAGCTTTCTCTCCCAGGCTCCTGTGACCCCCACCCCCCGATTGAGCCCGAACAAAAAGAAGACGGGGCATAAATGGCAGGTAAATCAAAGTCTTGGACACCAGAGCGCCGCGCCGCCCAAAGTGCGCGGATGAAAGAACAAAAACCTTGGCTTAAAACTACAGGGCCGAAGACGGCGGCGGGCAAGGCCGCGGTACGGCTGAATGCGCTGAAGCATGGATTATATTCGGCAGAAATGTTGGCACTGTCCAAGCTTTTGACCGCGCAGGCACGCTATGTGAAGGCGGTGTTAGCGAAACGCCTCTAGCTCAGCATTATAAACGGCGGAGCCTGTGGCGTTATGCGTCAATTCTGCCTGTGTCATATAGGCTTTGAATTGTTTGACGAGCCTGCTGTCGAGCCCCAGAAAATGACCGAGCGAGGCTGTCGGGCCAAACATTTCGATCAGTTGTTCGAATTTGTTTAGCTCTTTAGGCATCAAAATGACGTTCAAATCATCGCGGGTTTCGCGGCCGATCATTTTGGCGGTTTCGTCGAGGGCGACATCCAAACCGCCGAGCGTATCAACAAGGCCGTTGATTTTGGCTTGCTCTCCTGTCCAGGCGCGCCCCTGCGCGACTTGGCGGGCTTGTTCCTTGGTCATGTTGCGGCCTTCAGCGACACGAGTCAGAAATTGGTCATAGACATCATCAATCAGAACGTTCATGCGCGCTTCCTCGGCGGTGTCGAACGGATGGTGGATGGACCAGATATCGGCGTTTGCACCCATCTTTGGACCTTCCCAGGTGATGCCCAGTTTCTCCCACAGGGCGCTCCCCTCGAACTTACCCATGATGACACCAATCGACCCCGTAATGGTGGCGGGCAAGGCGACAATCTCATCCGCGTCAGTGGCGATCCAGTACCCACCGCTCGCGGCAACGGGGCCCATGGAGGCGACGACCTTCTTACCCTTCTCCTTCGCCTTCACGATGGCGCGGCGGATGGTCTCGGATGCGCTTGGAGACCCTCCCGGACTATCAATCCGCAGGACAATCGCCTGAATATCTTGATCTTCATAGGCGCTTGTGATGGCTCCTGCAATCTTGTCCGCCCCTGCACTGCCTTCTGTGCCTGCACTGTCGACAATGGCCCCCACCGCATAGATCAGGGCAACGTCACTTTTTTTATTATGGCTTGCGGTTTTGTGTTGGGTATTTTTCTTATTGTGCGAATATCGACTCAAAGGAACGAATTCAAGGCTCTTATCATCGGGATCACCCGTTACCTCTTGACGAATTTCAGAGACCATCACATCGGCATAATCCAGACGGTCAATCAGTTTTTCTTCCAGCGCTTCCTGACCTGTCAAAATGCCCTGGTCGATATATTGCCCGAGATCAATCATGTTCAACCCACGATCATTGGATATATCCGCTATCATACGGGTCGACATATTGCCGACAATGGCACTCCACATTTCGCGGTTAGCCTCAGACATTTTGGAATCCGTGAAATTTTCCATTGCGCCTTTATATTTCTCGCGCTTCATAAAATGAGGTTCAACCCCGACCTTATCAAGGACAGAGCGCGCAAACGGCATTTCCATGTTTGGCCCAGAAATCGACAGCATACCGACAGGCTGCATCCATATTTCATCAAAAATACTAGCCAGATAATACTGGCTCAGTCCTCCCATGGGACTGTCGTAGGAACTCGCATAAATTTTTACAAATTTTTCACTCTCTTTAAATCTGGCGATGGCTGTGCGCAGCTCTTGGATATGCGCGGCGCTCATGCTCTCGCCCTTCAGACTAACCACGACGCCATGAACACGCGGATCGTCTTTTGCCTTATCCAGTGTATCAATAACATTGCGGATGCTCGGTTGATCGAATGGAAACGGGTCCATCAAAGTGGGACGCGATTGCACCTCCGTCACCCCGTTATCTATTTTAAAAACCAAGACCATGTCATCTGGCAACGGCGGGGAGGCCTTTCCTGCCATCCCGCTTACCAAAATTGTGGAGAGCACAATAGAAAACAAAACCATCGCCCCAATTGCTGTGCAGGTTCGTTTTATGGCCTTCCCCAGAATGCGCCAAACATTCCAACGCTTTACCTTAGTCTCTCTATCGTTTTTCTTTGGCTTATAAAACAATGATCCAATATTTTTCATGTGAAGATAATACCCGTAAGCTGCCGTAAGTCACGAATGTTTTTATTGACATAATGATAGATCCTTTTTAAGAGTTATTCATGACCCAACGTATGGAAGATATTGCAAAACGAATTATTGTTTGTGGTGCTGAAGAGATTGGAGAGCATCTCAAAGCTGGAGAAATTGGCGCGATTGTTTCTGTCGATAGTTCCTCTGAAGAATCTCTTAAATTTCAAGACATTGAAATTGCCGATCATATTGATCGTATTGTCTTAAAAGAATTAGATAAATATCGTTCGGGAAGTGAATTCGAAAAACAAATATCTTGTATTAATACTATGCAGGAAAATTTTGGAAAATTAGAGGAGCTTCTTGTCCTTCATCAAGGTAAAAAAATTATTATTCATTGTGCTGCAGGTGCAGGCAGATCACCTCAATTTATGTTAATGTTCTTACTTCATTTGCAAGGAGGCGCGGAGAATATTGATAAAGCATTAGAAGCACTTCATGCAATACGACCAAATTCTGCAATAGGTGTCAGTTTTTGGTTCTACCAAGATTACTTGGGAGGTAGATACGACACATATTTTCAAGCCGTTATAGATTATAGAACAGCAAGTTCCTTAGCAAAATGTCGAACGCAAGCTGACATAGATAAGTGCCTTTCATATGAGTTTAATTATAATGCGCCTGAAGAACCAGATAAAATGGAGCAATTTGTCAGGCGTTTTGGACTTAAGCTGCAAGTACTTGCTTTATAAACACTGTGCTTTATGACGCAAATAATGATCTGCCAAAACACAGGCCATCATCGCTTCACACACAGGCGTTCCGCGAAGTCCGACACAGGGATCATGACGGCCTTTCGTAATAATATCAGTTTCGTTACCGCTTTTATCAATTGTTTTAACGGGCATAAGAATAGAACTTGTTGGTTTGAAGGCCACGCGCACAACGATATCTTGCCCTGATGAAATGCCGCCTAAAATGCCTCCTGCATTATTGGATTGAAATCCATCCTTGCGAATTTCATCAGCATTTTGTTCTCCGCCCCATTCAACAGCTTCAAACCCTGCACCAATCTCCACCGCTTTAGTGGCATTAATCGACATCATCGCCTTGGCGATATCCGCATCAAGCTTATCGTAAACAGGGGCGCCCAATCCTGCAGGAATACCACTGGCATGAATCTCAACAATCGCGCCTGCGCTTGAACCTTTTTTACGTTGCCCATCAAGGTAATCTTCCCAGATTTTAACCGCTTCAACATCTGGACACCAAAAAGGATTTTGATCAACCTGATCCCAGTCAAAATTATCACGGTTGATTTTATGAGGGCCTACCTGCACCACTGCGCCACGAATAGAAAAGATTCCACTGTCATTCTGAGGAGTTTTACGACGAAGAATCTTCATGATTTTATGAGATCCTTCGCTTTGCTCAGGATGACAAGATAGTTCGTGTTCTAATACTTTTCGCGCTATTGCTCCCGCTGCCACACGCATCGCCGTTTCACGAGCGGATGATCTGCCACCACCGCGATAATCACGGATGCCATATTTTTCATGATAAGTATAATCCGCGTGGCCTGGGCGGAATTTATCTTTTATATCACCGTAGTCTTTTGATTTTTGATCCACGTTTTCAATCAGCAACCCAATCGGCGCCCCTGTTGTTTGCCCTTCAAAAACACCAGAAAGAATTTTAATCTCGTCAGGTTCTTTACGCTGCGTTGTAAATTTACTCTGCCCTGGCTTACGACGATCGAGATATTTTTGGATGTCAAATTCACTTAATTCAATACGCGGCGGTACGCCATCCACGATACAGCCAATGGCTGGTCCATGGCTTTCACCAAAGCTTTGATACTGAAAGAGTGTTCCGAAACGATTACCGCTCATACTAAGCGGCCTTATCTTCTTCTTTTTTAGGAGCAAAAGAATTAAGGAGCTCTGCAGTTTCGGCAGCACTATCGACAGCGCACATGCCGACAGTGTGATAACCACTATCGACGTGCAAACACTCCCCTGTTACACCACTGCCGAGATCAGAGAGCAAGAACAGACCTGAGCGCCCCACATCTTCAATGGTCACGTTACGACGCAGAGGAGAGTTGAGTTCATTCCATTTCAGGATTGCACGGAAATCGCCAATGCCTGAGGCTGCCAATGTTTTAATCGGGCCCGCAGAAATGGCGTTCACACGAATGTTTTGGGGACCGAGGTCATTCGCCAGATATTTTACGGACGCTTCAAGAGCTGCCTTTGCAACGCCCATCACGTTATAATGCGGCATGACTTGTTCTGCACCGTAATAAGTCAGCGTCACGAGTGAACCACCGTCTTTCATCAATTTCGCCGCGCGTTTTGCCACAGCCGTAAACGAATAAACGGAAATATCCATTGTTTTCAGAAAATTGTCGCGTGTTGTGTCAACGTACAGCCCATCAAGCTCATTTTTATCGGAAAAAGCGATTCCGTGGACAACAAAGTCGATTTTGCCCCATTTTTTCTCAATTTCAGCAAAAGCGGCATCAATACTGCCCTCATCTGTTACATCACAAGGAAGAATGATGTCAGACCCTAAGCTTTCAGCCAGAGGTTTTACGCGCTTCAACAGCGCATCCCCTTGATATGTAAAGGCTAATTCTGCTCCTGCCTCGTGCGCAACCTTGGAAATTCCCCATGCAATGGAGCGATCATTTGCCACCCCCATTACCAATCCACGCTTACCTTCGAGCCAATTCTTTGTTTTTTCAGTCATTTTTGTAAATTTCCTTTAATTATGACCTGTATCCTACACAAATTCGTAAAACCGTCTAGTATCTTTATGTTTCAAAATGTTGCGAAAATATAGCCCTAAGCCGCCATTTTCTGTGTTTTTTGACCTTTCATTAACCATTGGGGTTTATACTGATAGGGTGAAGAAAAGGGATCACACTTAAAGGGCAAACGATCTATGGCTGTAGAAATAGACAGCATACAAGCAATATGTGATGAAGTCACACGTGAAGTCGAACAGGTTTATGAAGGCCTGTCGCTTTACTTTATCTTGCACGGAACAGGAAAATTTAACGAAGCTGCCGCCCTCGCCGAACATGATATTGTTGGCCACCGCGCCGCAAGAGCCGCACGTGCTATTATCCAAAAAACACCCCGCACTGAAAGATCTGGTTTTCTAGGAATAGGAATTGCCACCGAGATTCGCATGATGGGTTTCAAGAATAAAGCGCATCTTTTAGGATTATTTAATATCAACAAAGATCATTACAAAAATGAAATAGAAGTACGGGCACAAATTTACCACTTGATCTGGCACGCGATTGATCTTTATGAAATTCGTAACAACCCAACATATGCCAGAAAATTCAAAGACGGTCCGATGGTGCCCAAAAGATCGGCGCTTAATCTGAGTAAAGCACATTTACAGGCTGATATTTTTGCCTGCGCTCTTTTGGCGTTAAAAGATAAGGGACAGGACTTTAATGAAAAAATACTCATTCCCATGTCACAAAAACGCGGACGCATGGCCTTAACGCCTATCAATAATTATAAAGCCGAAGACTTCCCATCTGTCATTGCGATGGATTCTTGTAATCTGGCCTTAAAGGAAGCAAAGGCTGAGTTTATGGAAGAAAAAGACTTTATGATCATTGCCCGTAAAATCTCTTTAGATGTCGGGCAAACCTACAACCAAAACAATATTCAACAATGGTGGGATTTCTGTATCCCCGCGCAAGACATGGCATGGAGAGGATACGCACCAGAAGAAATTTTAGGTGCCGCCTCCAATACAAGCGAGAATCCTTATGTGCGCTCTGTTGCTTATCTTATTGAAGAGGTCACGCAAATCAAACCTGCTAGCGCCGAAATGCTACAAAACAAATATAACGCTTTTGTTGACCCCGAAATTAATAAGAGTCTTCATCGTGAAATGATTGATACTATTTTTGAAGATGCCATCACGAAGGGGGCAGAAGAATCGAGTCATCAGGCACTTGTGAATGCAGCTAACAAACAGAATGAAGATTTAACCGAAGGGCGTATTCTTGGATGGTGTGCCAACGCCTTGCAAGAGGCAGCCAAAGCTTTCGAACGCGCCCTATCGACAGGAATGTCCCCTATACAGGCCGCCAGAATGGTTTTCGAAGGAAGTAGACATACCGCGGAATGGGATGATTTAAAAGATTTGGGTGACAAAATTGTTGATCAGCGTAAACAAGGATTTGCTGTCACTATGGGGCATATTGCTGAAATTTGTCACAACCATCCTGCTTTTTCCCCTATTCTGGATTCCATTAAGATTACGATGAACGACCCGTCTTACATTCAAAAACTTCAGGCTTCGAATGATCTTAGTGTTGCACCAAGAACGCCAAGCGCCGCGCCAACACAAGAAATGGCGCCGAAAGCCCCCAGTATGGATGGGCCTTCCGTTAAAGGTCCTGCACCATCTGAGCCAACACCTCAGGCCCCTGTGCCTACAGCGCCCGTTATGCCTGCGGCTGCTCCAGGGATGGGCGGTGGTAACCGCGCTGCATATCTCATGCGTCAACGGCAGATGATGTTGCAAAAACAGCAGGAGCTTCTGCAAGAGCAGGAAGAAGAAAATTCAAATTTAGATCAATAAAAAACCGCTTCATCTCTAAAGCGGTTTTTTTAATTTTAGATATTCAATTCTTTATTAGCTCACAATCTTCCATGTTCCGTCAGGTTGCTGACAGGCTGTTCCATAAGCAGATTCTTGCTGTCCACCAACATAGATTGTTTGTTGATATTCGCGGCAATACGCCCCTGAGTTAGAATCTCTGCCATCACGTGTTGGTGTTACCGTTCCGTGGTTACCACTTTCAGGATTATTCCAACTAATGGTCTCACCAAGAGGAGCATCATAAGCTCTTTGGTTTGCTTGTTGCGCATATTGCATATCGGCACGGTCTAAAGATCTTCCGATCTCACTCCCGACCAATGCACCAATAAGAGCACCTGCACCAGTCGCCCAAAGCTGCCCTTTTCCTTTACCAACATTAGAGCCAAGAATCCCACCAACGACGGCACCCCCTGCTGTTCCAATTGTTTGTTTCGTGCCTGAATTTTGTAAGGTTTCACACCCCGCGAGCCCTACAGACAAAACCATAGCAGTCATAAGAATAATTTTTTTCATTATCATTGCACCTTTCTAGTGTTGCGATTCTAATATTAAACGTTAATCTAGAACCAAAGTTCGACAAAAAAAAGGCTATTTCGGGGGCATTGCCCTTAATATTGACAAAATGACTGAAAAAAATACGCAAGATATTGAAAAACCAGAGGATTTTACGCCTCCCTCAAACCCATATACCTTGTTTAAAACCTGGTTGTTGATGGCTGAAGAACACGAAATTAATGATCATAATGCAATGTGTTTGGCGACATGCACACCAGATGGAAAACCCAGCGTGCGGATGGTTCTTTTAAAAGGATTAGATGACAAAGGTTTAGTTTTTTATACAAACGCCCAAAGCCGTAAAGGAACGGAAATCGACAATAACAAAAACGCCGCCGTTTGTTTTCACTGGAAATCTATAAAAAAGCAAGTACGCGTTGAAGGCATCCTAGAAGAAGTGAGCGAAGAAGAAGCCGATTCTTATTACAACACCCGTCATCGTGGCAGCCGCGTGGGGGCGTGGGCTTCTAAACAATCTCAACCCTTGGGCAGTTATCAGGAATTAAAAGAATTTGTTGAAGAATATGAAGCTAAATTTCAAGACATGGAAAATATTCCACGCCCTCCGTACTGGAAGGGATTTCGCCTTAAACCCAGTTATTTTGAATTCTGGATTGATGGTGAATACCGTCTTCACCAACGTTATTTGTACACTCCCAATGACCAAGGTGGATGGGCAATAAGAATGCTATATCCGTAAAAAAACTTTACAAGAAACAAAAGAGTAAAATGACACAAGCTCAAGAATCTCTAAAAGATGAAAAATTTGACCGCCCTTTTGAGACAGACGTTTCCCGTCTACTTGATATTGTCGCGAATGCCTTATACTCCAATAAGGATGTTTTCTTGCGGGAATTGATATCAAATGCCGCCGATGCTTGTGACCGTCTACGGTATGACGCTCTCCAAAATCCTGATCTTATAAAAGGCAGCCAACCATTCAATATCACGCTAACGCCTAACAATAAAACGACTACGCTCACCATTACCGATAACGGTATCGGTATGAACCGTGATGATTTAATTGAAAATTTAGGAACTATTGCTCGCTCAGGCACTGCCGCAATATTAGAAAATTTAAAAAATTCAGGACAAGAAAAAGATATCAATCTGATAGGCCAATTTGGTGTTGGATTTTATGCCAGCTTTATGGTGGCCAAAGATGTAACTGTAATTTCCCGAAAAGCGGGCGATAGCCAGACATGGTATTGGCATTCCGATGGGCGCACAGGGTTTAATATCCGTGAAGCAAGTGACGAAGAATCGAAAACCCTAATCAATAACCACGGAACATCCATTATTCTAAACATGAAAGGTGATGGGTTTGACTATCTTTTAGACGATAAAATAAAAGATATTGTTTTATCTTATTCCGATCACATTGAAGTTCCTATCTACCTTCATTCAATGATTGAAGATAAAAATAATGAAGAAGCAAAAAAGCCGATCAATGCCGCCTCTGCCCTATGGACCCGAAATAAAAATGACATCACACCAGAGCAGTATAAAGAGTTCTATCATCATATTGGTCACTTCTTTGATGATCCCATTCTTGTAACCCATTGGACGGCGGAAGGTGTTATTGAATATACCGCCCTTCTTTATATTCCTTCTCTACGGCCCTGGGATTTATATGACCCTAAGCGTAAAAACGCGCTGCGCCTGTATGTTAAACGCGTCTATATCACGGATCAGCTCGACACCCTTCTTTACCCATGGTTGAGATTTGTGCAGGGAATTGTCGACAGCCAAGACCTTCCATTAAATATCAGTCGTGAGATGTTGCAAAATAATGCAATTGTTCACAAAATACGCAACGGCATCACCAAGAAAATTTTAGGTGAAATTGATACCCTTTCCCATGATAACCCTGAAGCTTTTAATGCGTTATGGCTGCAATTCGGCGCCGTTATTAAAGAAGGGCTATATGATGCCATAGAACATCGCGATAATATTTTCAAAATATGCCGCTTCTTTTCAACGAACGATCCTGAAAAACAAACTAGTCTTTCAGATTACGTTTCTCGTATGAAGGAAGAACAGGATACTATTTATTACATCGCGGGAGAAAAGGCCGAAGGGTTGCGTAAATCACCACAGCTTGAAGGTTTTACCTCCCGAGGAATTGAAGTACTTATCATGACTGATACAGTTGATGAATTTTGGCTTCAACAAATCCCTACATTCGAAGGTAAAAAATTTCAATCTGTTACAAAAGGACATGTTGATCTTTCTGCGTTTGACCAAAAACAATCAGATGACAATTCCGCGAGTGAACATAAACAATTAGAAGAAAATGACCTCACTTATTTAATTGCTTTTTTACAAACCGAACTTGCTGATCAGATTGCGTCTGTTCGTTTGTCGCGCCGCTTAACAGAATCTCCTGTGTGCCTTGTGGCAAGTGATCATGGCGTCGATATGAATATGGAGAAAGTTTTAAAAATACATCAAAAATACAATCCTGAAACCAAACGGATTTTGGAAATCAATCCCCGCCACCCCCTTATTCAAAAACTTGGTGACATGGCCAATAACGATATGAATCAGGAAATTTTGAATGATTGCGCCAAACTTTTGATGGATCAGGCTTTAATCATTCAGGGTGACCCCCTCCCCGACCCGAGTGGATTTGCAAAACGTATGGCGAAGTTCATAGAAAAAGGATTGTTATAACATTCCCTGATAATGACGTTGGGTCATATCTTCGATATCTTCTTCAGGAAAATCATAATGATTGGCAATTTCTTCAATCATGGCTTCACGGATAACTTGTACTAAATCATCGCCTGTTTCACACCACGCATCTAACAAGGGACGGCGGAAGAGGATTAGAACATCATCATCATTTGCGACTTTTTTCTCAACACCTGGACTCACTTCTTTTCCTGCTTTATACAAAGCAAGAAGCTCATAAGAGTCCTCAAGATCTAAATCGGCCTCCGTTGCTTCATCCGGAAATTCTTCAATCTGGATTAATAAATCTTCACAATGCTCCAGTAACTCGTCTGGCATACTTTCAATTTGTTCGTTGGCAATCACGGCCAAATCATCCGCACTTGGTGGCGCAGAAAAATTCATAACAATATGATGACTCATCGCAAAGCTCCCCTTCTTGCGGTTTGCCTGAATGCAGGCAAGCGAATGATAAAAATGATTCTGTAATATAAATCTACGCTGAAAACAGCCTTTTGCCAATGATCTTTCAGAAAAAACCAAATTCTGACCTCCTGTTTCAGATTTATTTATAAATATTTAAGAAATTCTGTGATATTATGGTTGTTCGAGAGGGAAATCTTATGGATGCAGCATCAGGTATAGCCGCGCAAATTGCGCAGACACGCACGGAAATCGCTTATTCAGCGATTAAAGCGAACGCAGATGCTGAAAAGCAAATTGCTAACATCTTGCAATCTGCTCTCTCAAGCGTTCCTGGCTCTCCTGTACGGGGTGTGAACGTCAACGTTAAAGCTTAAAAACTCTAAAAATTTAAATCTCTGTGGCTTGGGGAAAACCTTCCATCGCCTCTTCTATATCGGCGAGATAAGGATAGGATTCTTGCGCCCCTTCATAACGACAAGATAATCCTGATGCAACTGTTGCCATACGCAATGCCGTATTCAAATTTTGACCTTCATGAATACAGGCTGCAAAAGTACCACAGAAACAATCTCCCGCTCCTGTTGTATCAACAACATTTTCAATTTCCATGGAAGGGATTTTTAATCCTGTTCCATCTGGATTAATAGCAACAATTCCTTCTGGCCCTAACGTTACAATGCAGGTTAACTTCCCTTCTTTAGCCAAGGCTTGTGCCAACTTTGTGGAATCATCATCAATATTAATTTTCAATTTTTGAGCCAACTGGCGCGCTTCAATCTGGTTAACAATCAAATAATCTACGAGCGAGAGCAGGTTTTTAGGAACCGTTAAGGCAGGCGCCAAGTTCATAATCACTTTTGCACCTTTGTTTTTGGCATTTTTCATGACAATGGCATTTTGTTCCATCGGCACTTCCATCTGGACCAACAATAAATTTTTATCATGAAAAATATCTTCGGGGGCTTGCTCTGCATTTACCTCTGCATTCGCGCCCGACGCCAAAATGGTCCGTTTTTTTGCCCCTGCTTCTTTGGCCACCATAGCCATTCCCGTTGGGTAATCTTCTGATATCGCTACACCCGAAGTAATAACCTCGTTACGTTTAAGATGTTGCAGGATACGTACTCCCGCCCCATCATCGCCAATTTTGCCAATAATTGCTGTTTTTGCCCCTGCCCGCGCCGCAGCCATCGCCTGATTAGCTCCTTTACCACCTGGCGCCATAATATAAGAAGGTGATAAGACCGTTTCCCCCTCTTCGGGTAAACGTTTTACCTTAATACTCAAATCCATATTGATAGAACCAAAGACGATTATCATAAATTTCACCTTTTTTGTTTGTTTATTATAGACATCTTACGCTATGAAGGAAATATATAACGCGTCATCATGGTAAAATGGCTTTAAAAGCATGAATGACAACCAAATATTTGAGAATCATCTGACCAGATTGAAATCTGAGGGAAATTACAGGACTTTTGCACCTTTGGAAAGAATTTGCGGGGAATTTCCGAAAGCTTTATACCATGCCCCTGACGGATCATCCAAAAAAGTCACTATTTGGTGTTCGAATGATTATTTGGGTATGGGGCAAAATCCTGTTGTCTTACAAGCCATGCAAGACGCGATCAAAAAATTCGGCGCTGGTGCAGGCGGGACAAGAAATATTTCAGGAACGCAAAAGTTGCATGTCGATTTAGAAAAATCTTTGGCGGATCTTCACCATAAAGAATCCGCTCTTGTTTTTTCATCTGGTTATGTTGCCAATGAAGGTGCCTTAAGTGCTCTGATTAAATTACTCGACAACCCTATTATTTTTTCTGATGAACTTAATCATGCGTCGATGATTAAAGGCATTCGCTCCCACGCCTGTACCAAACATATTTACCATCATAATGACGTCGATCATTTGGAAGATTTGCTGAAAAAAGCCCCTCTTCATGCGCCTAAAGTTATTGCTTTTGAATCTGTTTATTCGATGGAAGGTGATATCGCGCCCATCAAAAAAATCTGTGATCTTGCCCGACAATACAACGCCCTGACTTATCTTGATGAGGTTCATGCCGTAGGACTATATGGCCCGCGCGGCGGCGGTATCGCAGAGCGCGATGGCCTGTTAGATCAGATAGATGTTTTGGAAGGTACGTTTGGCAAAGCCTATGGTATCATGGGTGGATTCATTACAGGATCATCAATCATAATTGATGCCATTCGTTCTTTTTCTTCTGAGTTTATTTTTACAACCTCTCTGCCGCCTGCTGTTTTGGCTGGCGCCTTAGCCAGTGTTGATTATTTAAAACAATCAGAGTTAGAGCGTGCCTGTGCCCATCAAAATGCACGCTACCTCAAAAATAAATTGGATGAAAATAATCTTCCTTATCTTAAAGGTGACAGTCACATTGTTCCGTTGATCGTTGGGGATTCAAAATGTTGTAAAGCCGTCACTGATATTTTACTTCAACAGCATGACATTTATGTTCAGCCCATCAATTTCCCAACAGTTCCCAAAGGCACAGAACGTATGCGCCTAACCGCAACGCCATCCCATACAAAAGAGGACATCAACCGTATGGTAGACGTCCTCTCCTATCTTTATACAGAACACAGCCTTGCTTTTCAAAAGGCTCTTTAAAAAATTTCTAATCCCACATTTGCTCCCACCATGGAGTGCTGTCGATTTTCGCCTTGATATCAAAAGATTGCCCATTCGCTTCCATCTTACGGCGGATAGTGGAAATATCCCATCCCGTTAAATTTGCCAATGTTTTTGCCTCTTTTTCAAAACGACCCTGAAGCTCGCTGTAATAACTGCCTGCTTCTTCACATGACGCTTCCCCTTTGTAAGGGTGGCGCATCACGTATCGCCCTTGGAAGTTTTCACGATCTTCAGTGACCTGCAACATAATGTCTTCAGGAAAAGTCTCGGCGTTATAACGTACGTGCATACGGGTGACATAAGTGTCTACTGCGCCACCCCCTGGCGGCATAATCATGCGCCGTTGCATAGGAACAGGCCGACCAGGAGGGTAAGTGTTCGCACCCTCAATCCACCACGCCCCCAGTTTACGCAAATCCGATGCAGGCAATGGATCTGCCGCGCAAGGATCACACCATGACATATCCCAGGCATACTCCAACATTACCGTTTTCATATTTTCTTTTTTTACATTATGCGCAAACATGGCCTTATAAAATTCACCAAATTCATCTGCAACAAACAGGGGAATATCATCTCCTGTAGGAATTTTCGTTGTACGATAATTTGTAGGCTCAACCCGACCTTGTTTCGTTAATGTAAATAAAAGTAAATCCTGATCACCCTTGGCATTTAATGTTCCCAACCGCACAGGCAACATAAACTTCTCTGATTCATAAGCCACTTGAAGAGGTCTTAGATAGGTGTAACCTGAGCTTTCGAATTTATCGAGGTTCACCTTCGCCACAAAAAATTTCATATCCTGTTTGATATAACTTCCTAAAACCTTTTCTGCACCTTTCGGCATTTTATATCCTTCTTGATTAAGCCATTTTGTTAAACCATCACTTTGTTCTGCAGAAAGGATCAAAATATCGTACTCACCGACGGTGTAACTTTCTTCGATGGTGACACCCAAAGCTTGCGCAGATTCTTTTGCTTCAGCACTTTGTCGCAAGGCCATTGGCGCTCCTGCCGTCATCATATCCGTTTCATACAGTGTACGATTACAGGGATTTTCATCATAATATTCAACTAAGCGCGGCGCAGTATAGGCATCCAAATGGTCTATAATTTTACTATCACCAACATTGACTTGAGATTTTGTAATCACGGTCGGCACAGGAATAACAATTGCAAAATCTTTTACATCACCCTTAAAGTCATTCGCCATTGTCATGACAGTGCGGTTCTCATGACGGGCCATAATAACCTTCGACGCCTCATTGAATAAATCAGCATCGGCCTTTGCGACATAGAAACCACAAAAAGCCTGAGCCCCTGGTGTACTCATCGTTATTAAAACCATGGTCGTTAAAAGTAATCTGATCATATCTTTCTCCACTGATATTGGTTTGCTTTTAAAAAATAATCTAAAACAGGTGTTCCCATACATGTAAAAAACAGAGCATAGAAAATTGCTTCACGTACTTGAAAACTATATTGCAGGATAAACGCTATCACCGCGACGATAAAGGCAAATAAAAATCTTGCCCCACGGTGATTGGGCGTTGTCATGGGATCTGAAATCATAAAAAATGCAAAAATAAGTAATGCTCCACTTTGTGCGTTATGAAGTGGTATAGATAAAGGATCACCAAGCCATAAGGCTCTCGCTAATAACAAAGAAAACCAACACGTCAGAAAGAAAAGAGATATATCGGCCCGTCCCGCACGGTTTAAAACGATAAAAGCAAAACTAATGAGAGCAAAACTGAGCCAGATCGCACTCCCCCATTGTCCAGGTGACACCCATACGTGGTGTGGGACAAAAAACAACCCCAGAACAATCGCCGCATTCGCAGGATTAAAAATATGTTTGTTTTCTACCCGAATTAAAAATTTTGTAGCCATAGCCACTGCCCCTATCACAGGATAAAGCCAAATTAAATTTGTTTTAAACAGCAAGCATAAAGATAGCGCTGTTATAAATGGTGAGCGATAATCATTCGATTTAACTTTTAAAAACTTGAAAAATAAAAACTGTGTGATAACTGTGCTCGCCATAGTTAAGGCAACAACATCTAGCGTGGGTGCAAAATCATTCCAGATCAATAACAGGAACAACAAACACCCCAACGTTATAATCTGGAAATGTCGCGGATCTGAAAAAATGTTATTCTTAATTGCGAGCATCACAAGAGAGTGCCCATCAAAAATGGCAAGAATATGCCTGTCTTAATTCTCATCCCCTTTGAATTTTGAACATATACCGCCAATCCCAGATAGAACATTGCCATTCAATAAACTATTAGCCGTGCTTTCGGCATAATCTAGGGCTTTATCAAGAGCCGCCATGGTCTTGGCCATATCAGAACTTTCGTCTTCTTTCCATGTCCGCACAACATATAGGTAAACCCCCACCAGTCCCGCTACTTGGGCCGCACCCTTTAAACCTTCCGTATCAATACCTGCCGCCTCTAACACACGGGTCATGGATTTGGCCAAATGGGGGAATGTCAAAATCGCTTCTTTTGGGTCATATTTGATAGAACCTAGTATTGACAGTACCGCTTCACGATCTTCATTTAAGATATCAAAGCGCTCCATCAGAATATCAAATACTCTCTCCCGCTCGCTCATCCCCTCATCAAGCGATAGCTCTTTGAACAAACGCGCATCAATGCGCCGTCCATAAGCCACAAGAATATCCGTTTTATCATCAAAATACTCCTGAACCTCAAGCCTATCTAGCTGAGCCGCCAGTATAATTTGCTCAAAAGAGATATTGCTCCACGATTCCGCTGCGGCCAAACGCAGGCTCGCCTCAATAATTGTGTCTTTTAAGGATTTTTCCGTGTTCTTTTTGGCCATAAACCTTGCCTTTCCCTTCAAATTTATAGAGATTAGGGGCATAAAAAGCAATTCACATTAAAACGAGAGAAAGTTTACTATGTCCAAAGCTCAATACGGCCTCATTACTATTGGTAATGCCCTTGTCGACGTCCTGTCAAAAACAGATGATACCTATATTGCGCAACAAAAAGCCGAGGCAGGCATGGAAAAAGGTTCCATGAATCTTGTTGATGCAGATCGCGCTCTCGCCCTTTACGGCGACATGAAAGACCCTGTTGAAATGTCTGGCGGATCGGCTGGAAATACCATGGCCTGCTTTGCCTCTTTCGGTGGTAAGGGAGGCTATATCGGTAAAGTTGCTGATGATGAACTTGGTGATACTTTTGCTCGAGATTTGAAAAACATGGGTGTGGCATATAATACAGCGCCATTAAAGAAAGGCCCTTCCACAGGACGTTGTATGATTTTGGTAACCCCTGATGGGGAGCGTACAATGAATACATTCTTGGGCGCCGCCGTTGAGTTAACACCGAAAGATATTGATGAAGACTTTATCGCAGATGCACAGGTTACTTATTTAGAAGGATATTTATTTGACCCGCCTCAGGCGATGGAAGCTTTTATTAAGGCAGCACGCATCGCCCACAAAGCAGGGCGGCAAACTTCCCTTACTCTTTCTGACTCTTTTTGCGTTCATCGGCATCGTGAAGCCTTTAAGGATTTAGTGTCCTACCATGTTGATATCCTTTTCGCGAATGAAGAAGAATTAAAAGCTTTATATGAAACCGATGATCTTGAAAAAGCGCTCGATATTGTCAGCAAGGAATGTGCTATCTCTGCAACAACGCGTAGTGAAAAAGGATCTATCATTATTAACAGCGGCCGCCGCACAGTTATTGAAGCCGAAAAAAATGTAGAGGTTGTAGATACAACAGGCGCAGGCGATGCCTATGCTGCAGGATTCCTTTACGGTTTCACTGAAGGAATGAACATGGCAGAATGTGGGCGTTTGGGTTCAGTTGCTGCGGCTGAAGTCATTCAACAAATGGGTCCTCGTCCCGCCACAAACTTGGCAAATTTAATTCATAAAAAGGCAGCATAATAAATATATGAAATATTTTACCCTTGTCGTTGCATCCCTACTTATCAGCGTTCAGTATGCCCAAGCTGAAACAAAGTTTGGTTTGGCCATGGTGGGGGAACCCAAATATACCGCAGAAAGAACTCATCTGGATTACGCCAATCCTGATGCCCCTAAGGGCGGTATTTTAAAACAATCCGCTGTTGGCGGGTTTGATACACTTAACCCCTACTCTATCAAAGGAAAGGCTGCCCTGGGGCTCGATCTTGTAACAGATCGCCTCATGGCCCGTGTATGGGATGAGCCTTTTACAATGTATCCCCTTATCGCGGAAAGCATTGATATTCCTGAGGATCGCTCATCCATCACCTTTCACATCAACCCTAAAGCACAATTTCATGATGGCTCCAAAATCACTGCCGATGACGTTCTTTTTTCTTACGAAACCCTAAAAGAAAAAGGACGTCCAAATCAACGGCGAATTTATCAGTTGGCAAAGGCCACTAAATTAGATTCTAAAAGCATAAAATTTGAATTTGGTGAAGGATATGACCGTGAAACAGCGCTTATATTTTGCCTAATGCCTGTCCTATCCAAAACATACTGGCAGGATAAAGAATTTGACAAAACAACCTTAAACGCTCCCCTTGGAAATGGCCCTTACAAAATCACTTCTGCAGAACCTGGAAAACGCATTGAATTAACCCGCGTTGAAAATTACTGGGCAAAGGACCTTCTTCCCAATAAAGGGCATCATAATTTCGATAAAATTATCTATGATTATTACCGTGATGATACCGTTGCATTCGAAAGCTTTAAGACAGGTGATTTAAACCTTCGCCGCGAATGGGATGCGGGAACATGGAACAATGCTTATGATTTCCCTGCCCTGTCGAATGGCCGTGTTATAAAAGAGGAAATCAAACATGGCCGCCCTGATAAGGTGCGGGGATTTATTTTCAATACGCGCCGCGCGCCTTTTAATGACATTAAAGTCCGTAAAGCCCTAAATCTGGTTTTTGACTTTGACTGGATGAATAAAAATTTCTTTTATAATGAATACAGACAGATCAATAGTTTTTACCCCAATACAGATTTAGCCCGAAAAACGGAAAAAGACCCTTCTAATAATATGCGTGAAAATCGACGCGAAGCAGAAAATTTGTTGAAAGAATCTGGATGGATTATTAAAGACGGAAAACGCATCAATGCCAAAACAGGCGACGTGATGAGCTTCGAGATTATTCTGGACACCCCGTCAGATGAGAAAATCGCGCTTTCCCTCACACGAACTCTTAAAAAAATGGGTATCGAAGCGAATGTCCGTGTTTTGGATAGCGCCGCCTATAGAGGCCGCATGAATGATTACGACTTTGATATGACTCTCTATTTCTGGCATTCCACCCTCTCCCCAGGGACAGAACAATATCTCTACTGGTCATGCGAATCGGCCAATATGCCCTCCCGATGGAATTATGCAGGAATTTGTGATCCCGAAATCGACTCCCTTGCTCAGGCCATTCCCACGGCCAAAAGCCGTGCAGAATTGCTAGAATACACCCAAAAACTCGATTCCAAGCTATGGATGGGGCTATATTTCATCCCTCTTTATTACAACCCCAATGACTATGTGACCTACTGGAAAACTCTAAAACGCCCAGAAAATACGCCATTATACGGGATTGTCCTTGAAACCTGGTGGGCAGAACCCCCAAATACCCCTTAACAAACTTGAGAAGCATCGGCTGTCCTGTTACTCTTTATGCATAATTTTTGATTCTTACCTAACCAGAGCTTTTTGATGATAACAAAGAAATATATCCTACTTACTTCCTGCTTGGCTGTGACAGCTTGTGGAGGAAACACCCCTAACATGGAAAAAGCGGAATATTGGCAACGCCATGAGGCGAGCTCAGCCATCTACATGCAAGGACCAAAAGCACAACAAATTCTTCACCAAGACATCGCCGATTGCGTTGTTGAGGTGCGTGAGCTTGAAAATTTGGGCGAGATCCGTCGCGAAATGCCAACGAATTATTATACAGGCAACAACCTGAATGATCGCGCCCCTACACCCAAAGCAACATTAGATCAGTGGGACACTCCGCAGCGTGATGGATATCTTTATGCTGAACATAAAGATTATGCTGACTTTGAAACCTGCATGGTTTCAAAAGGGTGGGAACGGGCAGAGTATTTACCTTTCACCGATGCCGATAAAGCGCGCGAAGATTATTTAAAACGATCAACCAAGCGCAAAAAATATGACCCCCGTGAAAACGTGACGAGCTTAGACCCTGCTGTACAAAAGCCGCCGCCTTATAAAAATGTAAATGATTAACAGGCTATCCTGCTCTGTCTGTGCCGCTTAATGGTATCTATGACCTGCTCTACACTTAGGCTTTGCATAAGCGTTCGGGTTAATTTTTCAGGCGCATAACCTTCAAAATCAATAAGCTGATCAAATGTTTCAGGTGTGCGGGCATAGGTTGTATGAACGCCGTACGGGGCGTAAAGATGCGGGTAACTGGGGCCAAAAAGTCCTACCGTAGGCACCCCACAGGCCGCCGCCGCGTGCATCAAGCCTGAATCATTTCCCACATAAAAATCACATCGTGCTAAACAGGCTGCAACTTCCGCAGGATTACCCTTGGCAATACCATCAATTCTCTGGTGTTCAGGAATTGAATTCAAAACAGGTAAAGCTTGTGCCTCTTCTCCTGGCGCAGCAAAAATCGCAACGCGAGCTCGAGGGAGTATTCCCTCTTCAGATGTCATCCATTGAATAAGCTTTATAAAATTTTCCGCAGGCCATGTTTTACCAATCCAGTTCGCCGATGGTCCGATTGCAATAATTGGAAAATTTTTAAAACGGTCATCCTTCGGTTTAACCGAAGGATCTTCTTCTTTTTTCTCAGATCCTGCGATCAAGTCGCAGGATGACGTATTGTTTATTAAAGCATTAGCAAAATTATTCTGCTTTTCGGTAAAGTATAATTTGGGTGCTGGCACTTCTGATAACTTCATCACCTGCGCCGCCTGTTCTACTTTATGCTTAGATTTATCGATGGTTTTGCCAAAAACAAATCGTTTATTGGCACGGATAAGGCGCGACACCGCACTATCGCGCAAATCAATCACCATATCCCACCGTGTTCCTACAACAGCCTTCCAAAGCTTAATCCAGTGACGATGCCGTTTCTGTTTTTGAAGCGGAATGATGCGCTCAACATTTGCAAACCCTTCAAATAGACTTTGGGGTAAAGGGCCGCAAGCGACAGTTACTTTAGCCTCTGGATATGTGCGAAGCAGGTAATCTAGCAATCCCGTTGATAAAACGGCGTCACCAAGGCGCGTAGAGGTAATAAAAAGAACTTTCATAACTCCTATTAGAAAGCTAAGATTTGCCTATGTCAAAGCCATTTTATGTCCCCCTTCCCCATCGCGGCCTTATTAATATAGAAGGGGAAGACCGTCTTTCGTTTCTACAGGGACTTATTTCCCAAAATATTATGAGACTTGAAAATTCCCATATTCTCTACGGCTGTCTTTTGACCCCTCAGGGAAAATTCTTACATGATTTTTTTCTCCATCACGGGGATGAGTTTATTCTGATTGATTGTGAAGGCGGGCACCGCGCAGAAGATTTATATAACCGCCTCAATAAATATCGCTTGCGTGCCAGGGTTCAAATCTCGCTTGAACCTCATCATGCTGTCTATTCCCTTTTCAACGCTGATGAAGGACTGCCTGATCCCCGTCACTTTAAAATGGGAAGTCGCTCTTTTGAAAAACCACAGGATATGGAAGCAGAAAGTTTTGAAGAATGGGATATGCAGCGCATTATCCTCGGCATCCCCGATGGTTCACGTGATATGGAGGTCGAACGT
The DNA here is from genome assembly GCA_041397885.1 of Alphaproteobacteria bacterium. Lineage (GTDB taxonomy): Bacteria > Pseudomonadota > Alphaproteobacteria > Micavibrionales > Micavibrionaceae. The sequence goes on from JAWKVV010000003.1 coordinate 86,200, forward strand.
TCGACGCTTCTCGAAATGAACATTGATAAAGTAAACGGTGTTGATTTTGATAAAGGATGTTACATGGGGCAGGAACTGACTGCGCGTATGCATCACCGCAACTTAGGAAAAAAACATTTACGCGTTGTTAAATTTATTAAAGGTTCACCGCCGCCACCCTTTAGTGACATCGAAATCAATGGTAAGGTTGTCGGTAACATGCGTTCCTCATGCCGTGATGTGGGCTTGGCGGTCGTCAAAGACGAAGATTTAGAAGGGTTAAAATATGACGACAGTGCAATACGTCTTTTGGGATAGTGACAATACCCTCGTTGAAACGGCAGAACACCACTGGCGCAAGCATGTTGAAGTTTTGAAAACACACAACATCGTTCTGGATAAAAAATACCGTCAAAAAATTTATGAGAATAATGGTATCCAAAACTGGGAATGGATTAGCGAAGAATTGGGTTTAGAAATTCCCTGTCAGGATTATCTTAATAAAATTGATGCGTGGTATTTTGATCATATTGATGAAATAAAAATTCGCTCATCGGTTTTAGAGGCTCTACAATATTTTAAAGACAATGATGTTAAACAAGCCGTGGTATCGAACGGCCGTAGACGCTCGGTCATGAGCGCGCTAGAAGCAAAGGAGCTCACACCATTTTTTGAATTTATTTTGTGCAAAGAAGATTATACAGGGCGTAAACCCTCTCCTGCTCCCTACTTGGCCGCCTTAAAGAAAATGGAAGAGCTGGAAGGTGAAAAAATTTCTACTGATAGCTGTCTGGTGATTGAAGACGACCCCCTTGGTGTCCAAGCAGGAGAGGCCGCAGGCATGGTCGTTCTCCACCGCCCGATGGGAGATGATCAACCGTTTGATTTACTGATCTCCTAAACCTCCCCGTCATTGCGAGGAATGAAATGACGCGTCAATACTACATTACGCCGCTTTTTTGGCGGCCTGCATAACCGCCCCAGACTTTCCCGCTTTGATGGCCTCCTGCGCCGCCGCTAAACGTGCAATCGGCACGCGGTACGGCGAACAGGACACATAATCCAGACCGCATTTTTCGAAGAATGCAATTGAGGATGGGTCTCCCCCATGCTCCCCACATACGCCGAGCTTGATGTCAGGGCGTGCAGAACGGCCGCGTTGGCACGCCATATCCACGAGCTGCCCTACCCCTTCTTTATCCAATGTCTGGAACGGGTCTTTTTCTAAAATACCTTGCTCCACATAATCGGGTAAGAATTTGACGGCGTCATCGCGGCTCATGCCTAGTGTTGTTTGCGTCAGATCATTTGTACCGAAGCTAAAAAATTCTGCCTCTGTCGCAATATCATCGGCCATCAATGCCGCGCGGGGCAGCTCAATCATTGTTCCGATTAAATATTCGACTTTTTTGCCTTTTTCGGCAAAGACTGCTTCGGCCTGTTCAATCACAATTTTTTTCAAAATGGCCAGTTCTTTTTTTGTCGCAATCAAGGGAATCATTACCTCTGGGATTGCGCCCGTTTCAACGGCCGCTTCAAAAATGGCGCGCGCCTGCATCGCACAAATTTCAGGGAAAGTAATCGCCAAGCGACATCCACGATGGCCAAGCATCGGATTGGCTTCATGTAACTCTGCCTGACGGCGGGCAACATAGGCCGCATCTAATCCTGCTGTCTTAGTGAAATGGGCAATATCTGCTTCACCATGCGGTAAAAATTCATGCAGTGGAGGATCAAGAAGACGAATAGTGATAGGCAAACCATTCATAATTTCAAACAGCTCTTTGAAATCACTATGCTGTGCAGGTAATAACTTGGCCAAGGCTTTCTCTCGGCCCTTTTTATCACTCGCAAAAATCATTTCGCGGACATGTTGAATACGATCAGGATCAAAGAACATATGTTCAGTACGACACAGACCAATACCTTCTGCACCAAACTCGCGGGCGGTTTTGGCATCAAGAGGGGTTTCTGCATTGGTGCGGATTTTCATACGGCGTACCTTATCGGCCCATTTCATAACCTTATCAAAATCACCTGACAACGTCGGTTGAATGGTATCCACTGCCCCTAACATAACTTCTCCTGTTGATCCATCAATGGTCAACAGATCGCCTTCCTTGATAACATGTCCTGCAACGCTCAAAGTTTTGGCTTTATAATCAATAGCTATCGCGCCCGCACCCGCTACACAGGCGCGCCCCATACCGCGTGCCACGACCGCCGCGTGAGATGTCATTCCACCGCGTGTGGTAAGGATTCCTGCGGCCGCGTGCATCCCATGAATATCTTCTGGCGATGTTTCTACCCGGCACAACATAACTTTCTCTCCCGCATGGGCACGCTTTTCTGCATCATCGGCATTAAACACCACTATACCGCACGCCGCCCCAGGAGACGCAGGCAAGCCCTTCGCTAAAATTGTTTTCTTGGCTTTCGGGTCAAGTGTAGGATGAAGCAATTGATCAAGCGCTGAGGGATCAAGACGTAACAACGCTTCTTCGGATTTTATGACGCCTTCTTCCACCATATCAACAGCAATTTTAAGAGCGGCGGCGGCGGTACGTTTTCCGTTACGGGTTTGCAACATAAACAGCTTGCCCTGCTGCACCGTAAATTCAATATCCTGCATATCGCGATAATGTTTTTCTAATTTATGACGCACATCATCCAGTTGTTTAAAAACTTCTGGCATCACTTCTTCCATCGCGGGAAGGTCTGATCCTTCTTTTTCTTTTCCTTTGATTGTCAAAGATTGTGGTGTGCGAATTCCTGCAACAACATCCTCCCCTTGAGCATTCACAAGGTACTCACCATAGAAAAAATTCTCCCCAGTGGCGGGGTCACGCGTAAAGGCCACACCCGTCGCGCAATCATCGCCCATATTACCAAATACCATGGATTGAACATTGACGGCCGTTCCCCAATCGCTCGGAATATCATTGATATTTCTATAGGTGATGGCCCGCGGCACCATCCATGAGCCAAATACCGCACCTATTGCACCCCATAACTGCTCATGCGGGTCTTCAGGAAAAGGTTTCTTCAACTGACGCTGTACCATCTCCTTATATTGTTTAACGACGATCTTCCATCCATCCGCGGTGACATCTGTGTCTTCCGTGATGTCCATATCACGTTTATGCTGTTCCATAATGTCTTCGAAATCATGATGTTCCAAACCCATCACAACATCTCCATACATTTGGATAAAGCGGCGATAAGAATCCCAGGCAAAACGCTCATCACCAGATTTCTTGGCAAGACCTTCAACAGTCGTATCATTCAAACCGAGATTTAAAACCGTGTCCATCATCCCTGGCATCGATACACGCGCTCCTGAGCGCACGGAAACAAGTAAAGGATTTTTGGCATCGCCAAACTTCATATCCATTTGTTTTTCAATCGCTTGAAGAGCATCTTCCACTTGGGATTTTAATTCTTTGGGATAGTTTTTATTATTTTCGTAGAAGGCTGTGCAGACTTCCGTCGTAATTGTAAAACCTGGCGGCACTGGAAGACCAAGGCTCGACATCTCTGCCAGATTGGCGCCCTTTCCGCCTAAAAGGTTGCGCATCTCTGCCTTACCATCTGTATTTTTACCGAAATTATAAACCCATTTGGTCATTGCGAAGCCCTCTATACTTTTCATGAATCCTGAATGTCTATGAATTTAGCGGATTTCAGCCAAAAATCTAGGGTAAACAGCGCTTTAAATCACAGTTTTTTAACCATCATCAATGCCAGGTCATCGTCAACAGGGCATGACGCGCCATGCGTAACGGCTTCACGGTCATAAGTGATACCATACCCGTCTGGCATATAGCCAAGTTTCACATATAATCTTTGTGCTGGACCATAAGGCTTTGTTAATCCAACGGAAATTCCAATCTGTTCTACCCCTTGATCCTGAGCGATATGTTCAAATGCCTCTATAATTTTTGTGGCAATTCCCTGCTGTCTTGCTTCAGGAATAACATTCAAATCCTGAATTTCTGGAATAGCGAGTTTTTTATAAAGACCATATTTGGGTTCGAAATTTAAAACACCAAAGCCAACATCGTGGCCTGCCTTACTTGCGATTAAAATCACAGAATCTTTTTTAAAACAGGATTCAAAATATCCTGCATCCTTTTTACCCAGAAGATCATATAACTTGTAAAGCGCTGAAATATCGTCTTCACCTGCTTGTTTAATTTCAATATCCATTATAACGCCTTCATATCTTTTAATATTTTATCTGCAGCTTCTGTGTATTCGCCATGATTCTGATGAAGAATAAGACCTGCATGAAGCGTTGCAGGAGATTTCCGGTCCTTAATCGCCCGCACAATCACGCGCTTTGCCTGCTCCCCCCTCTTGGGCCAAAGAGGAATAATTTCAATCGCTCCAAAGCGTTTTCCCATCGCCAAAATAATACGGTCGACTTTGTCGGCGCGATGAATCATTGTCAGGGTTCCGTTTGATTTCAGACAAAAATGGGCACAATCAACCCAGTCTTTAAGAAACACACTGTCATCCTTCGGCTTGACCGAAGGATCTTTTCCCCCTTCTTGAGATCCTGCGATCAAGTCGCAGGATGACGTAGGAGGAAGACCACCCATCGCCGTGGCCTTTTCTTTGGAAGGGGAGCGCAAATGTGCTCCCGCGTCCAGATAGGGCGGGTTACAAATGACATGGTCAAACGCCTTTTCATTACGATAGGTCCGAATATCCGCATGTATAAATTCAGCATAGTTCTGAAACAGGTTTATTTCCGCATTGCGGCGGGCCAATTGTGCATGATCTTCCTGAATTTCAACACCTGTTAAATGTACATTTGAAACCCGGCTTAAAACACATAACCCTGCACCACCGACTCCACACCCCAGATCCAGAATATGTTCCCCCGCTTTGACTTTACAAGCCGCTGCGAGCAACACTGAATCAATAGAGGTTTTAAAGCCTTTTTCTGTATGTAAAAGCTTCAAACGCTTATTCAGAACATAAATCTCTTGAGTTGCCATCGTCACTCTATTAAACCATTCATATGACCGCATTACAGCAGAAAGATGACACAAAGCAAAGCCCTCTTGATCGGCTTCAGGGGGATATGGCCGCCGATATGAAGGCTGTTAATGCGATGATCCTCAATCACATGCAATCCGAAGTCCCACTTATCCCCCATCTCGCCAGTTATCTTATTGCTGCAGGCGGTAAACGCATTCGCCCTCTTTTGACTTTGGCTTCAACATCTTTATTTGATGGTGATATGACCCGCGCCCACCGCTTGGCGGCTTGTGTTGAATTTATTCATACCGCGACGCTCTTGCATGACGATGTCGTTGATAATAGCGATCAACGCCGTGGAAAAGAGTCCGCCAATATTGTTTTTGGTAACGAAGCCAGTGTGTTAGTCGGTGATTTTTTATTTTCACGTGCGTTTCAATTAATGGTTACTGATGGGTCTTTGGATGTTCTTCGTATTCTTTCCACGGCCTCTGCCGTCATTGCCGAAGGAGAAGTTTTACAACTAAGCGTTCAAAATAATCTGGACACCACCCTTGAGGATTACCTCAAGGTGATTGAAGGGAAAACAGCCTCCCTCTTCGCTGCCGCTTGCGAGGTTGGTCCTGTGATTGCAAATCAGAATACTCAATCCATTGAAGCCATGCGTGAATATGGACTTTATCTCGGTATTGCCTTCCAGATTGTGGATGATGTTTTGGACTATAACGCCAATCGCGCCAAACTTGGTAAAACTGTTGGTGATGACTTCCGCGAAGGTAAAATGACAGCGCCTGTTATCCTCGCCCTTCAACAGGCGACCTCCGAAGAACAGAAATTTTGGCAACGCACCCTTGGTAACAAGGATCAAAAAGAAGGTGACTTGGAAACCGCACTCGAACTCATGACCAAATACGACACACTCAATCAGGGTATGGATTTAGCGCGCAAATATGGAGAAAAGGCCATCCAGTCTCTTCAAAAAGTTCCCACATCTCCCCTTCGTAACACGTTAGAAAACCTTGTTTCTTTTACAATTGAACGCGATCATTAAAAAAAAAATTGTAACTATTATCTCTCCTTTGCGAATTGACCATATACCCCCTATGGGTATACGGTAAAGATATGAGATATTTAATTTTAATAATTGCTTTGGTTTTTCCTGTCCTGACGGCGCAGGCGCGGCCTGTTTCCTACCCTGGGGGATGGACGGCCATGTTTATGAATGACAAGGATACAAACTCTTCCCATATTCACTATTCCCCAACGGCAAAATATTCTGTGGGATGGAAACATGACTACAGAGGCGATATAGACGTCAATATGGATTTTGTTCAACTGAACAACTTGTTAAAAAGATGGAACTTACCCAGCGAACAAGCAAATTTTTATCTAAAATCTGGCTTGGGTGTTGCCTATGACGATGACAACTTTAAGCCTGCGGCCTTCACAGGAATCGCTTTGGATTGGGAAACACGGCGATATTTTACTTCGTATGAAAATCATCTGCTTTATGCCGATGATATTGACCAACATATCAAACATAAAGCGCGCGTTGGCATTGCCCCCTATGTTGGAAATTATGGTGATTTGCACACCTGGCTGATGTTTCAGGTTGATTATGATGCTGGCGCAAAAGACAGCTTTTCCCCCACGCCCCTGGTACGATTTTTTAAAGACGCCACGATGGTAGAGGCAGGATACAATCTGGATAACGGTATTTTATTTAACTTTATTCAACGTTTTTAATTTTAAGGAGCTTAATAATGAAAAAAATAATACTCACTCTTTTAACAGCCTTTGTGTTTATAAGTTCGCCTGTTTTGGCGGATCAAACTGAAGGGATACAGCGCGACGTTGTCGTTAAAGTCAACGGTATGGTTTGTGATTTCTGTGCCCAATCCATTAAGAAAGTTTTTGGAAAACAGGATTCTGTTGCTGCCGTTGATGTAGATTTGGATAAAGGTGAAATTATTATCGACCTCAAAGATGGTCAGAAGATAGATCATGAAACCATAACCGCTCTTGTGACAGATGCGGGTTACAACGTTACTGACATCATTGAAGAAAATGCCGAGTAACTAGATGCCTGAAAGTTTTGGTTTTAAACACTTGCTTCCCTCTGGTTTAAGCCTGTTCACTTCGGCAGGAACGCTTGTCTGCTGTGCGTTGCCTGCTCTATTTGTATCATTGGGTATGGGTGCAACATTGGCAGGATTAACAAGTAATTTTCCTGCAATTGTGTGGCTATCGCAATATAAGATATGGGTTTTTGGCATTGCTGCCCTAATGATTATTTTGGCAGGCGTTATGATGTTTCGTGCCCGTAATATGCCCTGCCCAAGTGACCCCAAACAAGCCAGAACTTGCACTTTACTGCGCAAAGCCAGTTGGTGGATTTGGGGTGTTTCTGTTGTGGCTTATATAATCGGCTCGTTTTTTGCCTTTATTGCCCCTATCGTGTTTTTTTAAAGGAAAAAGTAATGAGTAAGTGTTGCAATAAATCCAAACTAAATCATCCAGATCACACAGAAGAACTTACCCGTTTGAACCGCATTGGCGGACAGGTCAGTGGTGTAAAAAAAATGATTGAGGAAAATCGTTATTGTCCTGACATATTAACGCAGCTCAAGGCGCTGCGCTCTGCCATCAAAACTGTTGAAGCCAATATTTTAGAACGTCACTTGGCTGGCTGTATTACAAAAGCGATACAGGACGGCAGCAAAAAAGAACAACAAAAGAAAATTGATGAAATAAAAGAAATCTTTAAGCGTTACGAAGATTAAAAGTTAACTTACTTCTTCTTTCTTTTACAAGGAAAGGCATTACTCAATGCCAATGTAATGGCAGGCGCGGCTGCAAAGGCATCATGCTGTGCATTTCTGTCTAGATAATCCCACACAATGTCCTGCAAATCACCTAATGCAGCATTATTGGAGACGCAAACATGAATGCTCGGCGCTGTACCCAGCGTTTCCAACAAATTGTGATAGTCTATCACGCCTGCAATATAGGCCTGGCAGGCAGTATGTCCCCCTTGAACAACCTCATTTCCATCTTCATCTCTGGCACAAATTTCGTAAAGATAGGCCGCCGAGATAAATATTCTGGATTCTTCTGCTCGCGTTTGAGTTGGAAGCAAACAAAGTGGCAAAAATAAAATCACCAGTATAAAAGAAGTGTAACGCGTCATAATTTTTTTAAGAATCTTTATTCCCGACTTTTAACGTCTCTAAAATCGCAAAAGGTGAATCTTCAGGCTTCACTTCTGCTTCCGCTTTATAAACGCGCTGCCCAGTAGGTTGCTTATTGGATTGCTTTTTTTGTTTTGACGTAAATTTTTTCTTATCTGAAGAGAAATTCTTTGTGTTTAAAAATTTTTGATGCGGCTTCGCCTTAGGCTCCCCTTGACGAATGGCTTTTCCTTTTTTTAGACGGAATGTGGCTAATTCGGGTTTAACTTGCTCTTGCTTCTTTTCTGACACTGGGTTTTTTTCTGTATCAGATTCTGCGCTGATACTTTCTTTAGCATCTTCTATAGCAGAAACCTCTTCCTTTACATTCTCTGCAGGATCGTAATCTTTTTTATGACCCATTGCCTCTAATACGGCATAAAGGTCGGCAATGTTACTGCCTAGCCATTCTGCCATTTGATGTTGCGCTTGGAATTTTCCTTCCTTCGCAGAATCGTAAACCGCGCAAACAACGCGGTCGAGCATATCAACACGTATAGAACGCGGCCCATATACAGGGTATCCAATGGCACGATAATAATCGCCGTCAATATTTTTATCCGCAACAGAAAAAGAAACAATACCATCAGCAGGCGCTTCCGCAGGTAAATCTTTATCCTGCCAAAGACTTAATAATAAGGCCCGCAAACGTACCATGGCAGGCTTGTTAAGCTCTGGTAAGTAAACAAGCAACGGCCCAAACCGAATTTTTTTTGATCTCAATGTCGCCCGTTTTTCTTCGTCCATTTGGGAAATCAAATTCTCTAACTCTTCGCGCGGCAAAATACCCAATGCATCAAAAAGCTTTTCGGCAATATCACGCGGCGCACCTTCAGCAATATCCGTATCTTTTAATTTAAATAAAGGCTCTAACGAGGCGCGGATATATCGCTCCAACCACCCTTGAATAAATTGAAGAACTTCCCCTTGATCCTGATCTGCGATTATAGGCGTGTCTATTAAAGCGCACGCAGGAAACAACACCCCTTGCCCTTTCTTGATAGTGGCGACAGCGACACCAGGAAGCGGGTTTGTTAAATCTTTTTGCCAAGCAATCTGGCCGTCTTCGCTTAACCGAAGCTGTTTATCGAGAGAATTTAAAATCATGTCGCTTTATTACCTTAACTTTGCCGCATTATAAAGGAAAAATAACCTTTTGGAGACCTACAAAACTTGATAAAGTCCCCAAACAATAACCTTTAAAGGAATTTCCTATGATTTGCCTGCGTATCATTTTACTAGCCCTTTTCGTGCTGTCGCTACCCTACCCTAGCTCTGCTTCAGAAATCAATGATTCTGGCGCAGCAAAACTTAAAATTCTTTTTACAGACTTGATTGACGTGCAAAAAGCAAAAATAGAGGCTCAAGGCGGTTCTATCGAAACGAAAGGTAATATTACCATTGAAAAGGCGGATACCTATTACGCCGCAACCCTACCAGAAATTGCGATCAAAGATACCAATGGTGTCACAATTCATTTGGGGCTTATTGCCGTTAATGCCACCCCCACAGATCAACCTGATCATTGGAAAATGTCCGCCGCCTTACCAACCCCCATCACTTATACCGATAAAGACGGTAAACCTACGATGCGGATAGATATTGGAAAACAGAATATGACAGGGGTTTGGAATACTGAGCTTAATGGTTTTTCAAAACTAATCGCCAGTTACAATGATATAAAAATTGGTCATGCTGATAAACAATCCATTATCAACCTAGGTCAAATTAATATTGAAAGCAATTTAACAAAAGGCGATGAAAATAAATGGTCTGGCCCTACAAAATTCAATATTCAAAATATTAACGTTAGCGACGCACAGAAAAAAACTTTTTTAAAAGTAAACACTCTTCAGATCGACGCTAAAATTGACGGTTACAAACCCCAAGGACAAAGCGCTGCCATTCAAAAAATCAAAGAAAACCCATCAGAAAAAACCAACCAAATCTTATCGAACTTGATTAATTCTTCTGGAGAAAAATTAAATGTTTCTGCGCAACTAAATGGCATAAATGGCGCTATTCCCGCCGTCAAAGGAAAAGATATCGCGCCACAAAATTTTTCATTAGATAAGGCCTATTACATGATGGGATTTGATGTTCTAGACAATGGCAAAATAAACAACACCATGGCGTTTGGATATAACGGTTTTAAAAACACCTCCTCTCAAGATGATCTACTGCCGACCCAAATGGATTTTAATTTGGCTTTTAACAATATTCCACTGGCTGAAATTTTTACAACTTTGGGATCTGTGATAGATGACTCGATAAACCCCAACGCACAAAAAGTTGCTGCCCTTCAGGCGATGATGACCTTACCTAAAGTTCTTTCCGACGCAAAAACAACGCTTAAAATCTCGGACACCAAATTTGGTAATGCGCAATACAATGTCATGATGAATGCGGATATAAAAGCAAACCCTCTTTCCGCCGTTGGTGCAACGGGCGTTTTAAATACAAAAATTGTTGGATTGGACAATATCCTTAAAACCTTAGAAGCAAAAAAATCAACGGCATCAACTCAGGAACTCGCTAAAATCAATGACGCAATACAGCGCATTCAAGCTCTCCGCCTTATCAGTGATCAAGACGGTGATACAAATAGTTATGCGATAACATTGACTGAGGATGCAAAAATTTTGGTCAATGGAAAAGACGCCAGTGGCTTAATAACAAGTTCTAAAAACTAGTAAGTATAATTTATAACAAGTAAGATAAAACGGCATTCAAACGCTGTAATCCACCTTGTGTCGGTTGAACATGCGTTTTTGTGATCTTCAACAATCCCTCATCTACCAAATGTTGAATCTTATCCTGCGGCAACACCATGCGCCAATCTTGATGTGTTAGCTGTTCAATCTGCCTGAATTCAACACCCTCACGTAAACGAAGCCCCATCATCATCATTTCAATCAAGTTTTCTTCTTTATTCACTTCTTCAAACGGATGATAAGCATGCCCCTGTTCTGCAATTTTATTCATGTAAATTTCTGGTGCGCGGTGCGTACGGGTTGCTAATTTTTGACCCTCTATTGTTAATCTTCCATGCGCTCCAGGCCCTATCCCCGCGTAATCCCCATATTTCCAATAGGTTAAATTATGAAGGGACTCCTGCCCTGCCTTCGCATGGTTAGACACCTCGTAAGCGGGCAATCCCGCTGCCTCCAGAATCTGCTGTGTGATTTCATAAAATTCGCCCGCCTGATCTGCTTCGGGAATTTTAAAATCGCCGCGCGCACTCATCGCATAAAATGGTGTCCCCTGCTCAATCGTCAATTGATACAGCGATAAATGTCCCTTTGCCAGCGCAACGGCCTCTGTTAATTCTACTTCCCAGTCTTTAATCGTCTGCTGAGGTCTCGCATAAATCAAATCAAAACTGACACGGTCAAAAACATCATTGGCAATTTTTAACGCCTTAATGGCCTCCTCTGCGGAATGTTCCCTCCCTAGAAATTTTAAATCTTTATCGCGTAAAGATTGCACCCCAACAGAAACTCTATTTATCCCTGCCGCTTTAAAAGATTCAAATTTTTCTGCTTCTACGGAGGTTGGATTGGCTTCCAATGTAATTTCAACATCATTTTTTAAATGCCAATTCTTACGTATTGCTGTCAGAATTTTCTCAACGGTTTCAGGCTTCATAAGAGAAGGCGTGCCCCCTCCAAAAAAAATAGATGTGACTTTACGGCCTTTAGTCATCTCGCCGATATAATCGATTTCCTGAACATAAGCTTCTGCCCAACGTTCGTGATCTATCGCCTGACTGACATGGGAATTAAAATCACAATAGGGACACTTTGCTTTACAGAACGGCCAGTGGATGTAAACACCAAACAGATCAGACATGTTGCAAAAGATATTCTTTAAATTTTATAACGGCCTTGGCACGATGACTTATCGCGTTTTTTTCTTCAGGTTGCATTTCAGCACACGTCACACTATGCCCCTCAGGAATAAAAATGGGATCATATCCATGTCCTTGTGCTCCTCGTTTGGGCCATGTTAAATGCCCCTCCATTCGCCCTTCGAATAACTCTTCGGTTCCATCAGGATAGACTAACGCCAACACCGCCATAAAACGCGCTGTCTGCGTTCCGTCAATTCCCCCAACTTCTTCATGCACACGCTCTATGGCCACATTAAAGTCACGCCCTTTTTGTCCGCGTCCTGATACTTCTGCCCAATCAGCAGAGTAAATACCTGGTGCTCCATTTAAAATATCCACGCATAAACCGCTATCATCTGCCAAGCTCGGCAAACCTGTTGCCTGACAAGCAGCGCGTGCTTTTAATAAAGCATTATCCGCAAAACTTTTTCCTGTTTCTTCTGGCTCAGCTAAATTAAAATCAGCGGCTGACTGAATCTTGATATTCAACCCTTCAAGCATCTGCTCAAATTCACAAACCTTACCTGTGTTATGTGTTGCGAGCAGTAATGTCTTCACGTCATAAACCCAAAATCTTTTTTTGATGATTGGCTAAATCCTGACACCCTGTTTTAGCCAGAGAAAATAATTGATGAAACTCTTCCTCGGTAAACGGATCTTTCTCCGCCGTCCCCTGAATTTCAACAATACCGCCCTTCCCTGTCATCACAAAATTGGCATCGGTTTGTGCATTTGAATCTTCATCATAGTCTAAATCCAAGACTGGCATGCCGTTGTAAATCCCACAGGAAATCGCCGATATTGTATCGCTGATGGGCATTTCTTTAATTAGTTTTAAATCTATCAGATGCTGCATTGCCATGTGCATCGCAACATAGGCGCCCGTGACAGAAGCTGTCCGTGTTCCCCCATCGGCCTGAATGACATCACAGTCAACTTTAACCTGACGCTCTCCCAGAGTTTTCATGTCCACAACAGCGCGCAACGCACGGCCGATTAAACGTTGAATTTCCTGCGTACGGCCAGATTGTTTTCCCTTTGCCGCTTCGCGGTCCATGCGTGATCCCGTAGAACGCGGCAACATCCCATATTCCGCCGTGATCCATCCTTTTCCCATTCCCCGCATCCAACCTGGAACGTTTTCTTCGATACTGGCGGTACATAACACGTGCGTATCACCAAACTTTGCTAAGCATGATCCTTCAGCATATTTGGAGACATTGGGAATAAGCTCGATTTTACGAAGCTCTGTCGGGGCACGTCCTGAGGGTCTGTTCATTATTCTTTTCCTTCTTATTATGGTGGTTGCACTTTAGAAGTTATAGATGAATTGTCAATTTCCCTTATTCTCTTTATAGTGTCATTATGAATACACACGTCTTCGAAGAACTTGATGATCGCGCCCGCGCCGTATTTCAACAGGTGATTGAATGCTTTATGACGGATGGAAACCCTGTCGGGTCTCGCACTCTATCCCGCAGTATTTCTGCCTCCCCCGCAACTATTCGAAACGTTATGTCAGACCTTGAATATTTAGGACTATTACAGGCTCCTCATACCTCTGCAGGGCGTCTACCCACAGATTTAGGATTGCGGTATTTTGTTGATGGTATTCTTGAGAAAGGCTCCCTCAGCGCTACAGAACGCGCCGCCCTGGATCAAGAATATAGTGATAAAAACCTTTCCAGTGATACGCTCCTTGAAAAAGCGAGTGCGGCTCTGTCTGGTTTATCCGCCAGTGCAGGACTTGTGGTTGTGCCGAAACAAATAGACATTGCTATTCGTCACATTGAATTTGTTTCACTGTCGCCTCAAAAAACAATGGTCATTCTGGTGAGTGCCGATGGCACTGTTGAAAACCGCATTTTAGAACATGATAGCGGTATCACCTCTGAAATGCTTCGTCAGGCTGGGATTTTTCTATCGGAAAAACTTCACGGGCGAACCATTTCACAAATGCGTGATTCAATTCTTGAAGAAATCAAGGTACGTAAAAATGAACTCGCTCCCCTTATCACAAAAGTCATTGAAGAAGGACTAGCGAGCCAACTCAATAATGGCAAGCTCATCGTTCGGGGACATTCTCAACTGCTAAAAAATCCTAAAGCGCTCAATGACATTGACCGTCTTCAAACCTTGATGGAACAATTAGAATCTCAAGAAGTGGTCTCCAAGTTATTAAAAAGCGCCTCTGAAGCCGAAGGCGTTAAAATCTATATCGGGTCGGAAAATTCAATTTTTGAAGGTAGTGGCACGTCGCTTATTTTAAGCCCCTACCATAACGCCTCCCAACAGATTATCGGGGCGATTGGCGTGATTGGCCCAACTCACCTGAATTATGCCAAAATCATCCCAAGCGTTAATTATATGGCGGAAATTCTGTCCCGCCGCCTGAATGGCTTGGGGTAAGTCCCCCATGGGTCTCATACTACTATTTGCACATCATTATAGATAAGGTTATGATTTAGCCATGATGAAGAATATTACCCCCCTGCTTATGGCTACGCTTTTCTTAACCTCCTCACCTGTCTTGGCAGAGGAGATGCTAGATCTAATCGCCGTGCGCCGCGCTGATGTTTCCTTAACCCATAACCATATGATGGAACCAGATCAATTCGGGATTGTTATCAAAACTCCTCACGCTGCCTCAGGATGTTATGAGATTAGCGGCCTTGACTACAGCACCAGTTTTATTGAAGGCAATTTCATGGATATCAAGGTAAACGGATTTCGCCGCGAACCCATGAAAGGGGTTAACCCTTCTTACGAATGCAACAAAGGAAACAAAGTTGTTTCAGGTATGGTTGTAACAAGCGCGGAAGATCTACGCACACGGGGTATCCGCCAAGTCCGTATCAGCAATGGCAATGTTGAGGATACCTATGATGTCATCCTGTCCGAAAACAGTGTAGAGCTCAAACCTGATCGTGTGTTTGTTTTCAGACCCACGAGCAAAACTCTTTCTTACAATTTCAGTGGTAAGGGAATCGTCGCTCTTCATGTTCCTATGGCTCAGAATGGTGATGATCTCGAACAGGCCGTTCGTAATTTTGCGTATAAACGGGCTTTAACAACAGACGCACAGGATGAAGACCCTGATGATAATGTCTTCTTCTTTATGGATCAAAATGGTTCAACTTTAGACAAATTAGGGGATCAAAATTTTGTAGAGCTCGGCACCATCACTGTTTCACGCCCTTATGACGGCCCCGAAGGACGTCAGGCCATTGCTGTTCCTTTAAAAGTGTTTGCAACACGCCCCGAAACAACTCTATAAATAAAGCCTGCTAAAAAAATAAATTAAACTGTAAGAAGCAATGAATACTGAAAAACCAGAACACATTAATACTGATAATGATGAAAACGAAAATTCTGAAGCGCAGAACGCTGAAGAGAATGTCGTGAATTTAGAAGAAAATGCTCCTGCACAACAAACCTCACAAACCCCCGAGGATCAAATTGCTGCGCTTCAGAAAGAATTACTGGACGCCCGTGACCGCACTATGCGCGCTCTGGCTGATGCTGAAAACACACGCAAACGTGCACAAAAAGATCGCGAAGATGCTGGGAAATATGCGGTTGCAAATTTCGCGCGTGATATGCTTGCCTTTGGTGATAACTTTGCCCGCGCTTTAAAAAGCCTGCCAGACAGTACCCCTGTTGCTGTGACCGAAGGGTTAAACGCGATGGATAAGGAGCTTCTGTCAACTTTTGAACGCCACGGCGTGCGTAAGATTGAGCCTTTGGATGAACCCTTTGACGCCAACTATCATGAAGTTATGTTTGAAGTTGCTACCCCTGGGAAAACCGCAGGAACAATCATTCAGGTTATTGAACCTGGCTATGTTTTAAATGATCGCCTCTTGCGGGCTGCAAAAGTTGGTATCGCGAAAGCAGAGTCTAACACTCCCTCTGGAGAGCATCAAATAGATCAGGAAGCTTAAGAAGGGCTTCTATTCTTTCCTGGAACAAAGACATCTAAATTAGAAGTCAGTCTTCGAACTAGTTCGTCGGCATATAATGGTTCAACTATTTTCCAATTCGCTGTAGACCATATTTGAAAATGATTTTTCATGCCCACTATCGTTACGGCTTCACCTCTTTTCAATTGAATCTTGTCACGCTGTTCTGCGTTCAGAAGGATACGCCCATCTGGATCAATTTTACTAAATTGAGAAAACATCGCGGTGAGCGTATCTGTTGCTTCGTCACTAATAAACTGCTCTCTCGCAATAATTGCGGGCTGCTCTGGATGAGATATAAGAACGAGTCCATCAAGATCTTTGCACCCTAAGCTAGCAGGCAAATTTAATCGCCCCTTGGAGTCACTTTTCAATGAGTGTATGCCTCTATAAATCTTTTGCGCAGCCATAATGTTATCCTTTATATTTTTACATAACTTTAAACCCGCTAAAAATCAACCTCTTTTTTGTTTCGCGCAATAATATTTCAAAAAAACTTGATTTTTTTGTTCCCTATTTGATATAAATGGAGTCGTAAAGGTGCTGTGAAAAATGGGCTTTTACATTGGAAAAAACGGCTTTTCTGGTTGAAAAATCAACAGGATAAGCTATAACTCGCTTACAAATAAGGAGAATAAGCATGTCTAAAGTAATAGGTATTGACCTAGGAACCACAAACTCTTGTGTCGCCGTCATGGACGGTAAAGAACCCCGTGTTATTGAGAATGCTGAAGGTGCCCGTACAACGCCTTCTATGGTTGCATTTACAAAAGACGATGAACGTCTTGTGGGACAACCTGCAAAACGTCAGGCTGTCACAAATCCTGAAAATACCGTTTATGCCATTAAACGTTTGATTGGACGCCGCTTTAAAGACACTGATGTTCAGGAAATGGCAGGAAAGGCCTCTTATCACATTGTTGAAGGTGATAATGGTGATGCCTGGGTTGAAATTAATGGGGAGAAAATGGCTCCTTCACAAATTTCGGCCATGATCTTGCAAAAAATGAAAGAAACCGCGGAAAGCTTTTTGGGTGAAACTGTCACGCAGGCCGTTATCACTGTGCCCGCCTATTTTAACGACTCACAACGTCAGGCAACCAAAGATGCAGGTAAAATTGCAGGTCTGGAAGTACTCCGTATTATTAACGAGCCCACCGCCGCCGCCCTTGCCTATGGTCTGGACAAAAAATCATCAGGAACCATCGTCGTTTATGACCTTGGGGGGGGGACGTTTGACGTTTCCGTTCTTGAAATTGGTGATGGTGTATTTGAAGTGAAATCAACCAACGGGGATACGTTCCTCGGCGGGGAAGACTTTGATAATCGGATCATTGAGTATTTAGCCGACGAATTCAAAAAAGACCAAGGCATTGACCTTCGTAAGGATAAGCTTGCGCTGCAACGTTTAAAAGAAGCCGCAGAAAAAGCAAAAATTGAACTTTCTAGCGCAACACAAACAGAAGTAAACTTGCCATTCGTGACGGCAGATGCATCTGGCCCTAAGCACTTGAATGTTAAACTTTCCCGCGCAAAATTGGAAAGCCTTGTTGATGATCTGGTTAAACGTACAATTGACCCACTGAAAGCAGCTCTAAAAGATGCAGGACTTAAAGCCTCTGACATTGATGATGTTGTGATGGTTGGTGGGATGACCCGTATGCCAAAAATTATCGAAGTCGTGAAAGATTACTTCGGTAAAGAACCACATAAAGGCGTGAACCCTGATGAAGTTGTGGCGGATGGCGCGGCTATTCAGGGCGGCGTTCTTCAAGGTGACGTTAAAGACGTTCTTCTCCTTGATGTGACCCCCCTATCCTTGGGTATTGAAACATTGGGCGGCGTCTTTACACGCTTAATTGATCGTAACACTACTATCCCGACAAAGAAATCACAAGTGTTCTCAACGGCAGAAGATAATCAGTCTGCTGTGACCATTCGTGTCTTTCAGGGAGAACGTGAGATGGCCGCTGACAACAAACCGTTAGGACAGTTTGACCTTGTAGGTATTCCTTCTGCGCCACGCGGTATGCCACAAATTGAGGTAACTTTTGATATCGATGCCAACGGTATTGTTCAGGTTTCTGCCAAAGATAAAGCTACGAATAAGGAACAACAAATCCGTATTCAGGCTTCTGGCGGGTTGACCGATGAAGACATTGAAAAAATGGTCAAAGATGCCGAAGCCAACGCTGATAGCGACAAGAAACGCCGCGACTCTGTAGAAGCCCGCAATAGCGCTGAAAGCTTGATTCATCAAACAGAGACCACTTTAAAAGATCTTGGCGATGATGTTCCTGCTGATGAAAAATCTGAAATTGATTCCGCTATGGC
The DNA here is from genome assembly GCA_041397885.1 of Alphaproteobacteria bacterium. Lineage (GTDB taxonomy): Bacteria > Pseudomonadota > Alphaproteobacteria > Micavibrionales > Micavibrionaceae. The sequence goes on from JAWKVV010000003.1 coordinate 104,586, forward strand.
TGAACTCAAATCCACATTGGATAATGATGATGCCTCAAGTGATGATATCAAATCCAAAACAGATGCCTTAATGCAGGTCTCTATGAAATTGGGCGAACTTATCTATAAGAAAAGACAGGAAGAAGAAGCAGCTCAAGGAAGCTCTTCTCCTGATGAAGGCCCTTCATCTCAAAGTTCTGACAATGTCGCTGATGCCGATGTTATTGATATTGAACTTGAAGATGATGATAAGGATGAAAAATCCGCCTAAGAAATATTTAAAAGAGGAGCAAAATTTCTTGCTCCTCTTTTCTTTTTATTAAAGGATCAAAGTGAGCACAGACTACTACAAAACCCTCGGTATTGATAAAAACGCCAGTGCGGATGAAATTAAAAAAGCATACCGTAAATTGGCGATGAAATATCACCCTGACCAAAACAAGGACAACAAAGAGGCTGAAAATAAATTTAAAGAAGTCAACGCCGCTTATGACGTCTTGAAGGATGATCAAAAACGCGCGGCCTATGACCGCTTTGGCGCAGCGGCTTTTGATGGCTCTATGGGCGGCGGTGGTTCTGCAGGTGGTGGCTTCCAAGGTGGCTTTGGCGGAAACTTTTCCGATATTTTTGAAGATATGTTTGGTGACTTCATGGGCGGTGGAGCGCGCCGTGGTTCAAACGGTGCCATGCGTGGTGCGGATATGCAATATGCCATGGACATTACCTTGGAAGATGCCTATCAGGGAAAATCCGAAACAATAACCGTCCCTATCAATGACACTTGTGATAAATGTAAGGGGTCGGGTTCAGAAGAAGGCAAAGAAGTCGACAACTGTCCTACCTGTCAGGGTTCTGGCCGTATGCGCGCACAACAAGGGTTCTTCACTATTGAACGCACCTGCTCAACCTGTAATGGTGATGGTAAGGTTATTCAAAACCCCTGTAAAAAATGTTCTGGCTCTGGCCGTATTCGTCGTGAAAAAACATTGAAAATCAGTATCCCCAAAGGGATCGAAGGCGGACGCCGTATTCGTTTAACAGGTGAAGGCGAAGCAGGCGTGCGCGGCGGCCCTGCGGGGGACCTTTATATTCTTGTCGGCGTAAAACCACATAAGTTTTTTAAACGGGATGGTGCTAATTTACATTGCCGTGTGCCTATTGCCATGACGAAGGCCGCGCTCGGTGGTGAAATAGAAGTCCCTACTATTGATGGCAAACGCACAGGCGTTAAAATTCCTGGTGGAACACAGACAGGGCAACAATTCCGCCTCAAAGAAAAAGGCATGCCCGTCATTAACTCTGCGACCAAAGGGGATATGTATATTGAAATTTTTGTTGAAACGCCTGTCAATTTGAACAGCAAACAAAAAGACATGTTTAAGACACTGGATAAAGACCTCTCTGGAAAAGATGGTAAAAAATATTCGCCTGAGTCCAGTGGATTTTTTGACAGAATGAAAGACCTCTGGGAAGATTTGAAGGATTAAAAAAACTAAGCGCTTGGTCTTACTTCTTGGGATTTTTTTATTTCTGTAGGAGTACCACGCGTTACAAAATCTATGTTCCCCTGTCTCCGACCCTCTAGATGCGTTTTATAAGTAAAGTTATATTTTTCACCTACCTGAATTCCAACTCTATCCTCAACGCGCGTTAACATCCTTACAGTCTTTTCTTCATTAAAAAGATAAACAACAAAAACCACACGTTCTTGTTTTCTTTTACCTTCACCATGTTCAGCCGTTTCAATTTTAACTAATTGCCCTAACCCACAACGCACACCACCAGGATTTGCTGGGTCAAGTTTTGTCGTCTGCCCTCCTTTGGCCGCAAATTCATCTTTCATCTTTTGTAATTCTTCAGGTGTCATAAAATTCTTTTAAAGATTTTGTAAGTTATGTCAATAATATTATTACTCAAAACACTGTAAACTCTTGAAGACACATGTTAAAACCTCTGCATGACAAAAATTTGGTTTAAAGACTATGACCTTGAGATGCTGAACGGCCTGCGTAATGCAAACATGGCGGGACATTTGAGGATTGAATTTCTTGAAATTGGTGATGATTACCTGAAGGCTCGTATGCCTGTGGATGAGAAAACCAAACAGGCTTTCGGCATTCTCCATGGCGGTGCCTCTTGTGTTCTTTCTGAAACTCTGGGCTCTGTTGCCGCATGGATGTGCATTGATCCTGCCAAGCAGATGGCTGTCGGTATTGAAATCAACGCCAATCATTTGCGTCCCGCCACAGATGGTTTTGTAACAGGCATTTGCAAACCTGTTCAGGTTGGTAAATCAATCCATGTTTGGAATACTGAAATTTTTAAAGATGATGGCAAGATGTCCTGCACCTCTCGCCTGACTTGCGCCATAAAAGATAAAAATAAGTAGGATAAATAAAATGAGCTTAAAAGTAGGAGTTACAGGATATAAAGGACGCATGGGGCAATTACTTGTGCGTGAAATTGAGGCTGCCGCAGATTTAGAATTCGCAGGTGGTATTGATATGGGCGATGATGCCGAAGCTCTGTTTAACGCGGCCGATGTTGTAATTGATTTTAGCGTTCCTGATGCCACTATTACGCACGCCCGTCTTGCCGCGAACTGTCAGACCGCTCTCGTGATCGGCACAACAGGTCTCAGTGAAAAACAGGAGATGCAAATTGCGGACTCCGCAACAAAAACAGCTATCATCTATGCCGCGAATATGAGTGTGGGTGTCAATATCCTCATGGCTCTTGTGGAACAAGCCGCGGCGCGTTTAGGAACGGATTGGGATATCGAAGTTTTTGAAACTCACCATAACCAAAAAATTGACAGTCCTTCAGGCACGGCTTTGGCACTGGGTAAAGCCGCGCGCAAAGGACGCGGCGGCGGTGATTTTGTCACGGATCGCACAGGGAAAAGAAATGCTGGTGATATCGGTTATGCGGTTCAGCGCGGCGGCGACGTCGTCGGGGAACATGATGTAACCTTCTTTTCTCAAGGGGAACGGATCATTCTCGGTCATAAAGCCACAGACCGCCGTCTATTTGCACAAGGGGCGCTACGCGCTGCCCGTTGGACCAAAGGAAAATCGGCGGGGCTTTATTCCATGAAAGATGTTTTAGACTTATGAGAACCTAACGATCGGCGCTTGAATTAGACAACGCCTTCGGCTTCTAAAATTTTCTTCTTGAGAGGGACGCCCCAACCATAATTTCCAAGACCGCCACTGGCCTGCACCACGCGGTGACACGGCACGATCAACGATACTGGATTTTCCCCAACCGCAGAGCCCACAGCACGTGACGCCTTCGGTCGTCCAATATCATTGGCAACATCGCCATAACTAATCACTTGTCCGCGCGGAATATTCAAAAGCGCTTTCCATACCGCGCACTGAAAATCTGTTCCTCGTAAATCCAACGCCACATCATTTAATGTATCGTGATCCCACGCCTGCATAATTTCATTCATTAATTTTTTGGTCTGGGTATCATCACGCACGAGCTCAGAATTTGGAAAATGCTCTTGCATCCGGGTAAAACCATCACCTTTATAGGCTCCTTCTTCTTTACTGACCATGAAGCCAAGCCAACAGAGTCCCTTACAACTTTGGGCAATCACAATCTGCCCAAGCGGGGTATCGTGTAATCCATAGGTGATTTTTTCCATGGGATTGAGTATAAAGAGAGTCTGATAGTAAGATCAAGGGTATTCAAATGACTGATAAACAAGAAAATATTCACATTATCGCCACAGGAGGCACGATTGATTCTAAATTTTTTGCTCCCAAAGAAGGAAGCAAAGTGAAAGATAAAAGTGGTATTCCTGATTTTTTAAAAAATATTATTAACAACCATTTTGATTTCACTTTTGATCAGTTCGTTATGTTAGATAGCTCCGATATCACCGACGATATCCGCGCCGCACTTGCTCAAAAAATTCAGGAAACAAATTCAAATAAAGTTTTGATCACGCATGGCACAAACACTATGTCTGAAACGCTTGAATATTTAGATAAAAGATTATTTGGAACTAAAAAAACAATCATTCTAACTGGAGCTATGATTCCCATGGATGGATTTTGTCCTACCGATGGTGGATTTAATCTCGGCTATGCTATAGGTCAACTTCAGAATCTTCCATCTGGGGTCTATATTGCCATGCACGGAAATATATTCAAAGCTGGCGAAGCTGAGAAAAATTTTCAAATAGCACGCTTTGAATATAAAAAAGCTTCATGAAAAAAGAAAAAATAGTTGAATTCTTTTCCCGCTTACAGGCCATAACCCCAGAGCCCAAAGGAGAACTAAACTACACAAATCCCTTCACTTTACTGGTTGCTGTTGTTCTTTCGGCGCAGACCACGGATGTCGGCGTAAACAAGGCGACCCCTGCCCTGTTTAAAGCTGCTGACACTCCAGAAAAAATGGTAAAACTTGGTGAAGATAAAATCCGTGACCACATTAAAACCATTGGCCTCTTCAATGCTAAAGCAAAAAATATCTACAAACTCTCACAGATTTTAATTGAAAAGCACAACAGCACGGTTCCTCAAGATCGTGACATCCTTGTGACCCTTCCTGGTGTTGGGCGCAAAACGGCTAACGTTGTCCTCAGCATGGCTTTTGGTATTCCTACCATTGCCGTGGACACGCATATCTTTCGTGTTTCAAACCGCACAGGCTTGGCAAAGGGAAAAACACCTGATGAGATTGAACAGCAATTAGAAAAAAATATTCCTGATGCATTCAAATTTCATGCCCATCACTGGTTGATTTTACACGGACGCTACATCTGCAAGGCACGCAAGCCAGAGTGTAGCAAGTGTCCTGTTTATGATTTATGCGCGTTCAAGGATAAAACCGCATAAGTTTCATAGAACGTCTTCTCAACTTCTGCGCGATGTTCTTCAATAATATTTTGAATGCAGGCCCACTTTTCTGGCTCTTCCTTTTGCATTGCAACACCTGGTGATAATTTTTGACGCGCTCTAAATTCATGGTGCGTTATATTGTTTTGTGGTTTTCCCTCGCGCCAATAAACATCTAAGACACATGATTTTGTACGGTATTGCCAGACCCGTGTTATACCATCGCGGCGTTCCATGTCGGGCTTGGAGAGAGCGAGTTGAATATCCGCCGTACGTAACTTCTCTATATTCTGCGGGGTGTTCATAAGGCTCGCTTGAACCGCATAAGCATAGCGCAGTAGATCACCTTTATCCAATGTACTTAACTCTGGTTTTGATGAAGAAAAATCAAGAAAGCTTGCACGTTCGTTACAGCTGCCAATTAACAACAGGCAAAAAGACAGCACTAAAACCGACGCCATGCGCCGTATTATAGATTTATGCTGAGGCATTAATCTTGCGTCTAAAAAATATGAACCAGATCTCTCAATCTGGCTCATATAATTTTTCGCGATCTGCAGTATGCTATGCATTTTGCGAATATTTAGTTAGGAAGCTTTAACTCTCTAATTACCTTTTTTTATTTTACTCTGCCGCTTGGCTTGAAAAAGGAAGTTCTGCACCATTATTACCCATTACTTTTTTGGATTTTGATGGCGCTGACTTTGTGTTTTTCATCGCGTTTTGTGAACCAATTGGGCTAACTGAACCATCCAATGTCGCACCTGCTTCCATTGAAAGTTCTTTGTAAGTTACTGAACCAATAATTGTTCCTGTTGATTCGATTGTCAGACGACCTTTTACAGTAATGTCCCCTTCAAAACGGCCTGCAATGTTGGCTTCTTCAATTTCAACTGTACCGAAGTAAGATCCTGTTTCTGCAATGTCTAAAATGCTTGCGCCTTTCAGGCTTGCTTCAATTGTTCCTTCAACGATCAAATGGTCACAAGATTCAATTTCACCTGACATGGTGATGCCTTGACCAATAACCAATTTAGGACCAGTTGTTCTGTCATTTGCGCGGGCTGCATAAGAAGACCCTGAATTCTGAGCACCAGGATATGAAGCACCTGGATAAGCTGGACGAGACACCTGTCCTGGACGTTGAAAATTTTGACCTGGGATATCGACGCGGCCTTGTGGCTGTGTTGCTGTCGATGACTGGCCCTCTTGTTGTGAATCGTCTTTTGTAATGCGTTGTTCATTTGTTTTGCTTCCTTCAATGTTACGGTTTCTGGTTTACTCTCAATTTGTTTCACAGCATACGGCACTGTCGTATTTTGGTTGGCAGAAGGAACTTGCTGTGTGATCTCTTCCTGAGATTTTGCATACCGCTGTACCGCGGTTTTGGTCCATTCCACTACGACCAGTTTTATTATTATGTGCCGTCAGATCCTCGGTTTTCCTCACCTGTTGTTTTAGGCTTAACCGCTTCCTTAACGGCACGATGAAACATAATATTACTCCTCATCATTAAAACGATACTGTTCGTTTCAATACTTATAACTGTGTGAATGGTCGAAAACTACCACCTCCTTGACTGTCCTGCAAGACTTGAATCTGCAGAAAAACAATAAATTTTCCAATAATTTGAAATCATTGAATTTTTTGTCTCCCTTGACTTGTGAACAAAAAATACGCCTTACTATTTTTCTTTTTAAAAAACAGAAAAAATCACTATGTCTTTGAGAATAATAGAAATTTTAGCCCCAGATAAATCTGCAGTTTAGAATATCGGTTGTTCTCGTAATTCTGGCTTGAACAACAAAAATCATTCTGGAAATTAATTGACATAAGAATAAATATCCGCTACATATTTTCCTCATGAATGGGAATGTAATTGAAATGGCTAAAGCACAATTTACTTATGCAGTGGGATTGGTTCCAGATCACAAAATAGGACACAGACAACTGACTTACACGCAATCATTGTCATTATTGAAAGATTTTCTTGCTGCCCACGATGGCCAGTATTTAGGTCCCTTTAAACAGGATGAGATGGACTACCCTGAATATGCTGTTGTTAAAATGGGTAGAAAAGCAGAAGAAGCTCTCCAAAAATTAAGTGAAGATCTTCACCTTGAAGAAGGAAAACAACCTTTTGTTGAAAGATTAGAAGGACTGGTTTTTGATATCTGTTTGGAAAATGGCATGGTCATTCATCCGCCTCATATTCCCTATCAACCTGAATGCACATGCAGCACCTAACCTTCATTAAAAAAGTTATAAATCTTCTCGGCTATCGCTTCTGAAATTCCATCCACTTTTCTTAAATCGTCTATTCCTGCTTTGGCAACCTCTTTGGCAGAACCAAAATGTAGTAACAACGCCCGTTTGCGGTGCGCCCCTATCCCTGTAATCTGGTCGAGTGGTGATTTTGATATATCGTTTTTTCGCCGCGTTCTATGGGCGCCGATGGCATAACGATGCACTTCATCTCGAATACGCTGTAAATAATGAAGCGTGGGGTCATTCACAGGCAGTTGGAATGGCGCACGCCCCTCCATGATAAACTCCTCCCGCCCTGCGTTACGGTCTTCTCCCTTGGCGATGGCCACCACCGTTAAATCATCATAAACGCCTAGCTCTTCCAATGTTTCTTTGACCACGCCGAACTGGCCTTTTCCTCCGTCGATCAACAGCAGATCAGGCCAATCCTCACTGTTTGTATCGACACCGTCTTTTAAGGCCCTTGTAAAGCGCCGCGTCATAACTTCCCGCATCATGCCGTAATCATCGGCGGCTTTGGCCTCTTTAATATTGAATTTTCGATAGGCATTTTTGTGAAATCCCTCTTGCCCTGCGACAATCATCGCGCCCACCATATTGGTGCCAGAGATGTGGGAGTTATCATAAACTTCAATCCGCTTAGGCGCCTCATCCATTCCAAAAATCTCTCCCACCGCTTCTAAATATTTGACCTCTCCTGCCCGTTCAATTAAATGTCGTTTTAAGGCGTCTTGTGCATTGCGCATTACAAAATCTATAACTCTTTTCCCTTTTCCTCGGGATGGCTTTAAAATTTCTACCCTTCCCCGATCACGGCGCGTTGTTAGCGCTTCTTCTAACAACCCTCTCTCGCTTGGGTCATGGCTAACAAAAACTTGCTTTGGTACGGGTTTGTTCTCGTAGAACTGCGCCATAAAAACCGACATAATATCTTCTTGTGTTTCCTCTACATCATGCCGCGGAAAATAAGCACGGTTTCCAAAATTCTGCCCTCCCCGAAAGAAAAAAACCTGCACACAGCTTTTACCCTCACTTTGCGCCAGAGCCATCACATCCACGTCACCAACCCCTTCTAAATTAATGTCTTGACGGGATTGAATGGTCGAGAGGACCTTGATCCGATCACGATATTCCGCCGCTTTCTCAAACTCTTCCGCTTCGCTTGCGACTTGCATTTCATCGGCAAACTTTTCTTGAATGACACGGCTTTGTCCTGATAAAAACGCTCGCGCCTGGTCGACTTGTTCGGCGTACTCCTCTTTCGTGACTCTGGCCACACATGGCGCGGTACATCTTTTAATGTGATACTGCAAACAGGGACGTTCGCGCGTTGAAAAAACACTGTCGGAACAATTTCTTAATTTAAAAACCCGTTGTAAAATATGAATGGTATGGTTGACCGCGCCTGCTGAAGCAAACGGGCCAAAATATTCTCCCTTGGGTTTTCTTGCCCCGCGATGTTTTTTGATCTGCGGAAAATCATGATCACCCGTAATTAAAATGTAAGGGAACGACTTATCATCGCGTAACAGAATGTTATAGCGCGGTTTTAATTTTTTAATCAGGTTAGATTCAAGAAGTAGAGCTTCGACTTCCGTATGCGTATGTACAAATTCCATGCTTGCGGTCAACGCCACCATTCTTTTCAGACGCATCGGTAATTTATCAATATGGGTATAGCTGATAACCCGTTTTTTTAGGGCTTTGGCCTTCCCAACATATAGGATCTCTCCCGTTTCGGAAATCATGCGGTAGACCCCAGGGGTTGCAGGCAAATTGGCCACATAATCACGGATGATCTGGCTTCCGCGTTCCAAAGGGGTCAATTTTTCTGGGTTTTTGCTCATATAACCTATTTATAACGCATAAAAAATGCCGAAAGCCACTTGAAAAAATATCATTCTGTAATTACTAAGGTTTGTTACATATAAGCACTATGCTTTGTTTTTGGACTAGGCGCTAGGAGCGCCGCGTAGATCAACTACGCAAGCGACGACGCAACGAAGTCCCAAAGCAAATGATAGTGTTTAGATGGGGCTGTGGCGGAATGGTAGACGCTGCAGACTTAAAATCAGATTACACTTACACAGAACTCAAAAAATACAATAAAATCAATAGGTTAAATTCGTTAACCTTTTTGTTTTACACTTACACATGTCTTACACACTTTTTGCTGTGTAAGCCTAAAAAGATTTTTAGCTTTACGGAGATTAAAATGTGTAAGTTTTTAGAGAATAAACAAGGAGGTTCGTATGCTTAATGAGAAGCATTCCCTCCTTGATGGTAAAGTCCACGTTTACAAGAGACCTAATAGTCGTTTTTGGCAATGTTCTTCTTACATGGATGGGCGCAACTACCGCGTTTCGACAAAAGAAGAAAATCTAAAACTTGCACTTGAGTTTGCACGCGAATGGTACACAGCCGTATATGTTGAAACAAAAAAAGTTACTAGAGGAAAACGTATAGACGAACTTGTAACCCGATATACAGGCGCAGAAACCAGCTCTGCAATACCATTAAATTCTCCCTCTCCATTTCAAGTTAAAAAGCCAAAATTCACAAAACCTAAAGGTGAAACTTTTACTAAAGCAGCTGAGAAATTCATTGCCGAATATGAATTAAGTGTTGCAGGACAAAGAAACGAGAGATACGCAAAATCCCATGAAAGCCGTATTAAAAACCACCTTATTCCGTTTTTTGGTGAGATGGGGGTTAAAGAGATAAATGCGGGTCTTGTTCAAGAATACCGCATTCAACGAACACAAAACGGCTTTAATGGAAGAATACCATCAAGAAGTACACTTCACCATGAAACCGTAACTCTACGCTTGGTTTTAAAAACGGCACATCGTTATGGCTGGATTGAGGCAATCCCTGATCTTACACCTCCATATAAAACGTCTGGTAAAGTTAATCATAGAGCATGGTTTTCTCCTGAAGAGTATAAAATGCTATATGAAGCGACGCGCGAACGCGCAAAGCATCCCAAACGTGAGCATTACCGAACGGTATGCGAAGACTTACATGATTACGTATTGTTTATGGCGAATACAGGCTTAAGGCCTGATGAAGCTGGTCGCCTTGAATATCGGGATGTCACAACGGTGACAGACCAAGACACTGGCGAACGCCTTTTAGAAATTGAAGTACGCGGAAAACGTGGCGTAGGTTTCTGTAAAAGCATGCCAGGAGCCGTTATGCCCTTTCAACGGATGCAAAAACGGCATCATGGCAAGCCTTTAGATAAAATATTCGGCAAGACACCTCGATTACTCAATAAAGTATTAGAGGAATTAAATCTCAAACATGATCGCGACGGTAACGTCCGAACAGCCTATAGCTTGCGTCATACATATATTTGTTTAAGACTTCTAGAAGGTGCGGATATTTATCAGGTTGCTAAAAACTGCCGCACAAGTGTTGAAATGATTGAACGCTATTATGCAATTCACCTCAAAAACACATTAGATGCGTCAGCAATTAATGTCCGAAAAAAGAAAAAAAACTAAGGAATAAAACTTCTAATAGCTTGAAAAGAAAAATATTTCCTTTTATACATATCACCATTGCGGCTGTGGCGGAATGGTAGACGCTGCGGACTTAAACAAATTTGAGTGCTCTCTTGGAAACATGAGATGTAGAACTGTTCAAATTCGGGGAAACCTTCTGTATCTAATACACGGCAATCCCGAGCCAAGCCTGATTTATCAGGAAGGTGTAGAGACTAGATGGGCAGTGCCTAAGGCTTAAAGCTATGGCAAAGGGATAGTCCAGACCACAAATCCTCTTTATTGAGGGCGCGGTGAAAACCGTAGATGGTAAGAAAATCCGTTGTCCTTAGGACGTGGGGGTTCAAGTCCCCCCAGCCGCACCAATCTCCCGCCTATAAGGAACTCTTTTGAAAACACTTGATTGGACAACTGTCATTAACGCAGCTAAATCATATCAAAAAAAATATGATTTGGAATCTACATCTAAAGCCTTCAGCTATTGCATATTAGACAAACTTTTTCCAGATCAAGAAGATGAACTTGAAGATTTACTCACTGAAGGTGGAAATGACTGTGGGGTCGATGCTATAAAAATAGAAAAAGCAGGAGAAAATTGCCATATACATATTTTCCAATTTAAGTTTCATGAAAGCCTAAGAAAAGCAGATTGTAATTTTAAAGAAAACCAAGCTGACAGAATTGTTTCTTTTATAGACAGGCTCTTTGATCAGGATGCAGAGTTAGAAAAAATCGCCAATCCATATTTATGGGATAAAATTCAAGAAATATGGACATTATATCAAAGCTCTAAAACTGAGTTTACTATTTACTTATGCTCTAATGGGAAACCACTTGAGAAAAACAAGTCCACGAAAACTAAAAATTCACTTTTAAAATATAATATTGAGTTAGAAGAAATCGGTTTTGAAGAAATTTTAGACCTTGTAATTAAGCCAAAACCAAAAATCACTCAGCATAGTTTTCATGCTGTCGAAAAGCAGTATTTGGGAAGATCAGATGGTGATATCAAGGGACTAGTGGCAACTATCTCCGCAAGGGATCTTATTGAGATGATAAAAGACCCCAGCAACCCTACTAAAATTAATCCTACTATCTTTGATAAAAATATTAGAGTTTATTTAGGAAAAGCTAACGCGGTTAATGAAACAATTATTAAGACAGCACTATCAGATAAAAACACATATTTTTGGTATCTTAACAATGGAATAACAGCCGTTTGCACAAATCTTTATTACAGAGAAAATATAAGATCTCCACAAATTGATATAGAAAATTTACAAATCGTTAATGGCGCACAAACTTCAAATGCTATATTTGAAGCGGCTAAACAAAGCAGTGACGTTTTAGAGGATGTATTAATACTCATTAAAGTATTTGAAACAAAAAATTCTTTATTGCCACAAGAGATTGCCTTAGCGACAAACTCTCAAACTAGAATATTCCCCCGTGATTTAATGTCAAACTCAGAAATTCAAGTAAAACTGGAGAGGGCATTTGAAAATATTGGGTTTTACTACGAAAGAAAGAAAAATCAGCACGAAGATAAAGCAAATGATCTTAGAATTGATGCTTTAAAATTAGGACAAGCAATAGTAGCATTTCATTTAAGAGAGCCCGAAAAGTCTAAAAAAGATTCAGATAAAATATTTGGCTCTATGTACGAAGAAGTATTTACAAATAATCACGACATAGAATATTTAAAAAATATATTCTTAATGCTTAGGCTAACCGAAAAATTAAAAGATGATGTAAACAATTTAAAGAAAAAAGGATCAACAAGTAATCTTGATGCATTTCTAAGTTATGGCCAATTTCATATTCTATACATAATGTCTCTACTCGCAGAAAAGAACGGATTAGATATAAATGAAGAAGCTAATCAATCTCGTTTATTAGACGACGCGCTAGAAATAATGCGCTCTTATCTGGATTACAAGAAAACCACAGGTTTTTATGTTTTATTTAGAAGCCCTAAAACTAAAGAAGAGCTTTTTGAAAGAACTTTAAAAAAAGGACAACTTGCATTACCGCTAGAATTAGTTGGGACTTAAAAAACAATATTACCTACAATTTGAACACTAAATATCTTTTGAAACAACACCATCATATATAGTCTCCATATGTGTTCTTTTTATGATTTTCATTTAAGCTTGTGAGATTATTTGTATAGACCTCTAGCAAGCATTTAACACCTATTTTCTTTTCTAATGTATATCAAGTGGCATTTCTTGCACCACTTACCTTGCTTAATATATTCTGCTTTTGTAATCCATTCATGCCCTTTACTGCATGAAACCGTTATTGGATGTGTGGTATCTACGTAAATTTTATCTTTTAGAAAACCTCCTTTACTACTAATTATCTTTGATAAACTTTCAATTTCAGAGGTCATAAATTTTAATCTATTTTCTTTCTTTAGCTGATAAAAATTAGAAATGATTTTTAGATTATAACTTAAAACAATATCCTTAAGATATTCCAATCTTTGATGAATAGTTAAGTTTTCTTCAAAAAAAGGTACAACAATTAGGATAATACCATGTTTTTTACATGCTTTTTTCTTCAAAATGTCCCTACTTACCTGCTCTTCCAAACATTTATTCTTTCTGTGAAAAGCCCTTGTAAATTCGTAATGCTGTATTCCATTATACTCGAAAGCGATCCTGTATTCCGCGTTATAGCCGTCAAGTTCTAATCGCTTTCCAGTTATCTTATAAAGCCATTTAGGTCGTTTTTTGGGTAAATCTATGCCCAACATTTGTTCTAGGATAGTACGGCAAAAATTTTCATTAGGATTCTTACAATATGGACACCATTGACCTTGAGAAATCTTAGCTGGAGTAGCTGGCCATATATGGCGGTCTGCACAACGCCACCTATGTTTTTTATCCATTCCTAAAAATATAGGCTCTAAGCATTCACCACCCTTATGTTTTGCAAGCTCTTGGCAATAACTTATATCTCTTCCTCTACCCGCGCATGTAGGACACCATTTCCCCCGCACAAATTTGAACCTAAAGCTGAAAAAGGATGCCCTTCCGCACAAATAATTTTGTAATATTTATTCATTCCGCCATAAGTCTTAGACTTTAAAGTTCCTGAATTCTGTTCAACAATTTTTCTAATATCTTCTATAGTTTTTTTGTATTTCCCCTTTAATGGATTTTCATAGCAGTCAGGGCAGTATGAATTTCTATATAAAATGGCTTGACCATCCAATGTAAAACGATGACCTTTTGAACATATAAACTCATATAAACTTGTAATATTAGTGTACTTTTTAGTTAAGCATATCCAATTTTGTTCATTTGCTTTTTCATGAATTTCTTCGATAGTTCTTTTCGCTAAATTTGCACATTTAGGGCAATTTGATTTACCAGAATAAACATTTGTCCAAATGGCTTTCCATTTGTAATTACAATCCAAACATTGAAATTCATGCTTGCTATCAGCACCTAAAAAATTGTTCTCTAAACATTCTAATTTAGATTTTTTTTTGATTTTTAATTTTCTTTTTTTAAAAACTTCATTAGTGATATGTTCTTTTTCATATGTAACAAAGCTTAAAATTTCTTCTTTTCTCGGATGTTTCAAAATATGAGCATATGCAGGGTGTTTTCTTAAAACGCTTATTTTTTTACATTCTATTGCTGCGGCTTTAAGGTTTTCAAAATCTTTCCAAAAACCTTTCTTTTTTCTCGGTTTTGTTTTCATATGAGAGCATATTTCGTCTAATATGCCTTTTTTCCAAGCCGTCATATATGCCGCTTTACTATACTTGCTAAATTCAGTGCGTGTATTATATTTTAGAGCTTCCAAGCGTAAGTTTTCATCAGTCCATTTTGTAGCTTTCTCTACCCTCATTTTTTTCTCTAAAGTTATTTTAGAAATTTTATTTCAAAAAAATTTGATCAGAGTTGGGAAGAAACTGTCTGCAAAAAATGGGAGTACATGCACCCAAAAACCTTCAAAATAGAACCACCATTCAAGAAAAATAAGGCCTATAAGAATTGGGTTAAAAGTTAAAAACCCATAGAGCGCAAACTCTAATCTTCGAGCAAAAAACATAAAAATAGACAAAGCCATTTTGAAAAAAATGTCTTTTAAAAAGATCAAAAATTTTAGTAATTTGGGACGGTTTTTAGCCGTTTCTAATGGTAAATCAGGCTGATTTTTATCAAAATTTTTAGAGTTTTCTTCATTTTTTGAAACAGTTTTATTCAAATTCACTCCTATTTTCGAAACGAAAACGGCTCCGAGCATTTGCTCTGGAGCCGAGGAGTTAGTAACCGCCTATAGACGGTGCAGCGTATTCCAGCTTTCACCGTATTGTATTTCGCCGCCTCCTCAGCAAGTGAGAAAGCAGCATCTTTTGTTACGACCTTGACCTGCCCCTTATAATGGTACCAGTTTCAGAGTTAGTCTCTGGTCATGGTTTATGTATCCCTTCAATGAGGGTTGGAGCGTAGCGTAAACCATTATTGAAGGGATAGGCAAGTAGTTTTGGCAATATGGTTTGCGGTGCTGGTGGCTTATATCCCAATGAACTATGCGGTCTTTTTGTGTTGTAATGAACACGCCAGTTTTCGATTAACACTTGCGCTTCGTGTAGCGTATCAAACAGCTCACGATCCAATAATTCATCTCTAAGCTTGCCATTAAAGCTTTCATTATAGCCATTCTCCCATGGGCTGCCCGGTTCAATATAAGTCGGTTTTACCTCCATTCTTTCCAGCCAACTTTGCACAGCACGGGCTGTAAACTCTGAGCCATTGTCGCTACGAATATGATCAGGAACACCGCACTCAATAAACAAATTCTCCAGTGTTTCCAGCACATCACCACTTTTAAGTTTACGTTTTGTCGTGATGGCAAGGCATTCTCTTGTATATTCATCAATGACAGTCAGCATCCGAAACGCCCTGCCATCCTTGGTACGATCATGCACAAAGTCATACGCCCAGACATGGTTCTTCCAGCTCGGGCGCAAACGAATACACGATCCATCATTCAGCCATAAACGGCCTCTCTTTGGTTGCTTCATGGGTACTTTCAGCCCTTCACGCCGCCAGATACGCATCACACGCTTGTGATTTACATGCCAGCCTTCGGCTTGAAGTAGCGCCGTAATACGCCGATATCCATACCGACCATATTCACTGGCAAGCCTGATAATTGCCTGCGTCAACGCATCTTCATCATCACGTTTAATTGGTTCTCTACGCTGTGTTGAACGTGGCTGTTTAATAACCAAACAAGCACGGCGCTCCGACACGCCGAGCTTGTTTGTAACGTCATCAACACAACACCGACGGACGGAAGGGCTTAATACTTTCCCGACAAAGCTTCTTCTAAAATCAGCTTATCCAATGTCAAATTGGATACAGCTTTGCGAAGCCGTTGGTTCTCCTTCTCCATTTCTTTGAAACGTTTAGCCTGATCGATATTGATCCCGCCATATTCCTTGCGCCAACGATAATAGGTCTGCTCCGTAATACTGCAACGACGGCAACCTTGGGCAACCGTCTCGCCTTGACCTGTATAGATCTCAACCTCGCGTAATATCTTGATAATCTGTTCCGCTGTATAGCGCTTTCCTCGGCTCATAATAGTCTCCTTTCTTCAAAGACAATAATAAACCAAATACTAACTTATAAAATGGACCGATTTTAGGGGGCTGGGTCAACAGCATCCGTAGAAATTTGAGAAAGCTTGGTTTGGTAATAATAACTTAAGTGAGCTAATCCCTCACTTTCATCGTTTTTATCTCCACCTTTAGATAAATCGGCAATGGCGGTGTAGTATTGAATGAGGTTTTGAGAATTATATTCAGAGGCTAAATTATCATTAATTTGAACATATCGTTGCTCTTTTAGTTTTTTTCGCCCTCCGTGGAATAGACAAAAATAATTCTCAAACTTGATCACTTCTTCAAAATTTTTATGGCGAGCATCATCTGAAATCGTGATGATATTACGAGAAATATCTATAACTTCAGGCTGATCAAAAAATTTTACATTTCTTACGCTATAAGGATAAAGCTTGTTGTTATTAAAAGTGACGTTTGCTTTATTCTCTTGAAAATCAACACTTATAATTGAGGTGGTTTTATCTACCCACCTACCTTTTATTTTAATTAAAACAAGAAACGATTTTTCATCCATCGAAAAATTAATACTTTCTCAAAAATCTCGTGTATCAAAAACTAACTAATAAACAGTCCACAAACAACGCTAACGACAGTTTAATATTCAGAATTTGTTCTTTTATATTTTAAGGGAATTGATATATTCAAAATGTGTAAAGTTATAAGTATTTAAATCCGCAAAATATTTGCGGCAAATGGTGCCAAAACTTACACAAACTCTTACACACTTTTTTAGAGAAAAGTAAAAAAGTTAATTAAATCAAAAGTATAGGATAATGGCAATAGACTTAAAATCCGTTGTCCTTAGGACGTGGGGGTTCAAGTCCCCCCAGGCCCACCATTATTTCATTTTTGGCTTACAATTTTTGATAAATAGCGTTTAATTAAAGTTATTTTTAACTCTTACGCTTTTTCGGGAGCTTCTTCAAAATGTTATCCAAGCAATTTATTCAAGGCTGATGCATGCCACGATATTCATTAAGGATTACGAAAGTGTTAAATGATAAATTACATAATTAATTATTAATTAATTGTTTGGATAACATTTTTTTTCATATAGAATGTTGATAACAAATCATTCTTATTCCGAAGATTGATTCTCAATATTATGTATTATGCGAAGTTAAATTCATTAGCCCTATTGGGACTAATTTTAATATCTGGTTGTAGCCCTAAGGCAACACCGCTGGATAATGCTGTCGTCATCAATACGATTGAAGACGATCGTACAAAAATATATCAACCCCCACAGCCCGAACAACAACCATTAAAAGTTGAAGAAGTGCTTGCGAGGGCGATCAAACATAATCTTGATGCAAAAGTTTCAGAGCTGGACGCTTTAATTGCCGCGGATGATGTTAATTTACAGATGTTAAATGCATTACCCTCTATCAATGCGAAAATACAACGCCAGGGCCGTAACAACGAAGGTGGGTCCTCTAGTTTCTCCGTTTTAACAAACACTGAATCATTACAGCCCTCCATTTCGCAAGAGCAATATAGAAATGTAGCGCAGCTTACCACAGAATGGAATTTGTTAGATACGGGTATTAATTTATGGCGCGGTAAAACAGCTTTGGATCAAATGTTAATCGCACAAGAGCGCAGACGTAAAATTTATCAGGGCGTTGTACAAGATAGTTATATCGCCTTTTGGCGTGCAGCCGTTGCTCAGCAGACTTTACCAAATATTGATTCGTTAATAGATAAGATTGATGAACGTCTGGAAAAAGATGAACAGCAGACTGCTCAAGGTCTGGTTTCCTTAGGTGATGCACAGTCACGTAAAACGCAATTACTTGACCAAAAAGCACAGCTTAATCGTCTAAAAAATGGATTAAGCTTAGCGCAAATTGAATTAAAGACACTTATTGCTTATCCGTTAGATCAAGAACTTATTTTGGACTTAGAAAATCAAGATCCTCTGGGCAGTGCGTCTCTACCATCAATCACGGCATCTATCGAAGATTATGAGTTAAAAGCGTTAACAAGCAGACCAGAGATAAGAGAAGAAATTTTAAATAAGCGCATAAGCACACGTGATATTAAACTCTCTATTGTTGAAACAATCCCTGGTGCAGAATTACTACTGACAGGTAATTACGATTCAAATAAATTTTTGGTTTATAATAATTGGGTTGATGGAATTGCTGGTTTAACAGCCTCCATCAATAAAATCTTCACTGCCCCAACACGATATAAAAAGGCAAAAAACATTGATGCCTTATCTGATCAACGCCGTCAGGCTTTAGTTGCGGCAATTATTACGCAAGTCCATGTTGCTGCATCACGATACAACACATTAGAAAACGCGTATCAAGAGCAAACGAAATCTGTTGGGCACGCACAAAAAATACTAAAGCGTGCGACAGATTATAAAGATGTTGGTTTGATGTCCAAGGCAGAGTTACTGAATACTGAAGTTGATTATAATATTGCCAATATTAATAGAGCATTTGCATTTGCCGATGCCCAAGATGCCTATGGACGCTTTATTAATACTTTGGGTATTGATTTATGGGATGAAAATAATCCTGATCTTAGTATCGAGAACTATGCAAATCAGATTCGTAAAAACCTAGATGCATCAAATTTAGTAAAGACGACGGCAACACGAAATGAATTGGCGGAGTCATGATGAAAAATAAATCTCAAAATAAAAATCTGCTTAAGAATATTCGCGATTATAGTTATCGCAAAGCCTTATATAAGCGCTTTATTCCAATATTTACATTATTATTCTTAATATCATTTATTACCGATAATTCTGAAAAAAGAAATAATGTTCTCTTTAGTAATGCTGCCCTAGGCGAGTCTGCACCCATGGTTATTACGAGAGATAATCCGCTTCCACCACTTCCAATCGAGAATAGATCTTCTGTAAACGCGAGCTTACAAAGCCAAGATGATGAATATGCTGTTCAGGCTGTTTTAGGGACTAAAGAAAAAATTGTTATTGCGAGCGGTATTGATGCAAAAATTACAAAATTCAAGTTGGAAAGTGGTGATAGCTTCAAAAAAGGTGATGTTCTTGTTGAATATGACTGTTCTGTTGATCGGGCGCGTTTAAAAGAAGCCTTATCGCGCCAACGTGTTACAGAAAAACAACTTAATGCTTATAATAAGTTAACAAGCCTTGGGTCTGCATCAGATATTGAACTGGTATTGGCCAAAGAAAATAATGAACAAAATAAAGCGGTTATTTCGCAAATTAAAGGGCGATTAAAATCCTGCCAGCATATCGCACCGTGGAATGGTCGTGTTATGCGTAAAATGGCAAGTCAGTATGAATATGTTCAAACAGGTCGTGTTGTAATGGAAATTACATCAAAAGACCCATTACGCGCCGAGTTTCTTATTCCATCACGTTGGTTGCAATGGTTAAACGTTAATACGCCTGTTGAGATTTATATAGGCGAAACAAACCGCACTTATTCAGCCGAAGTAATTAATGTTTTTGGAGAAGTTGACCCCGTCAGTCAATCCATTCAAATTATTGCTGAAATGGAAAAATATCATGAAGATTTACTTCCAGGAATGAGCGGCACTGCTAGTTTTTCAAAAAATACTATCGAGCAAGGGGAAAGAAACGGTTTTTTAGGACTAAGCCTGTCAGAAAATGGGACTAGGTAAATATCTTGGCAAAGAATACTAAAAAACAATCTGGCTCTTCCGAGGCTGAAAATAAATTTCAGCTATTATTGACTCTCATTACCCTTCTAAAAAATGCTCGCCACAAAAGTAAAAAGACTGAACTTGAATTTTTAATGGTCAATCAGACCTTTAATCTAACGCCATATAGCAACTGCGTTTATTGGGAATATCAGAAAAATAAACTGACTATAAAGAATATCTCAGGGCTGGTTCAAATTGATACAGATGGCCCTTATACCCTTTGGCTTAACCGTGTTATCAAAAACTACATTGGTCAAAATAAGAAACATTTATTTGTGCAAGATGAAAATGAAAATCAGCAAGTAAGTTTTTCTAAACTTAAAAAAGTAACAAAAGAAGATTGTACACAAAGCGATCAAGAAGATTGGAATAAGTGGGTTACAAATAATGCTTACTTAATGGTCATGCGCGATGATCAAGATCAAATTATTGGCGGGCTGTGGCTTGATAAAGAAAAAGACTTTAATTCACTTGAAAAAGCTATCTTCGAGGATTTAGGAGACGGTTACGCCCATGCCTTACAGAGCTTTGATAACAAAAAAAATACACGCGGTACATCAGGTTTCAGCATTTCAGGATTTAAAACAAAATTATTTTTTCTAGGCTTACTTGTACTCATGTTTATACCTGTGAGGATGAGCGCAACAGCGCCCGCAGAAGTGATAGCGAAAAAACCCATTTCAATAAACATCCCATTTGACGGCGTCATAGACAGCATTGAAGTCTCCCCTGGTCAAGAAGTAGCGGCGGGTGATGTTTTAGTACGCATGGACAGCACCTTGTTGGAAAATAAACTATCTTTAACATCTGGAGAGCTAAGGGCCGCCGAAATGTCCCTTGCAAAAACAGAGCGTGAGTCGATGACAGATCGCTCAAAACTTGCTGAAATTTCTATTTTAAAAGCACAATTAGCACAGAAAAGAATTGAAGTAGAATTTGCACAAGAAATGCTCAAGCTTGCAGATATTACTGCAGAGCGTGATGGAATTGTTATTTTTGATGAGGTAAACTCTCTTAAAGGAAAGCCAGTACAAACAGGGGAGCAAGTCATGCAACTTGCAAACCTAAATGATCATGAACTAATGATCCGTATTCCTGTAAATTCAATGATTAGGATTAATGAAGATGTGCCAGCTAAATTTTTTCTTAATGTTAATCCTTTCTCTTCACAAAAAGTGGAGTATGAAACTATTGGATATCAAGCGAGCCAAGATTCTGGGGGTTTATTAACCTATAAAGTACGCGGTCGTTTTATCGACCCCGAAGAAAACATTAGAATTGGCTGGACAGGCACAGGCAAGGTTTATGGCGAACGTACAATATTAGGGATTAACATTTTAAGACGCCCCATAACCACATTACGGCGCAAATTGGGGATATAAATATGCTTGAAAAAAGCCTTATCCTCCCGGCCCTTCGCAACGATATTCAGTTAAATGACGCCCCAACAGAACCTGATGGCACACCCACTTGGACCTTATATGACCCCGCGGCAAATAAATATTACAAAATTGGCTGGTTAGAATTTGAATGCCTGATGCGGTTTAAAAAATATGAAAGTGTTGATGAACTTATTGAATCAATAAAGAAGGACACAACCCTTAATCCAGATGAAGAGACAATTAACGAATTAATTGAATTTCTTATTACGCACAATCTTGTTTATGCCACAGCTAATGAGAGTGTTCATCATTTTGAAGATAGACGAAAAATGACAGAACAAGTGTGGTGGAAAAAAGCAGTTCATAGTTATTTATTTTTTATAATTCCTCTGTTTAAGCCAGAAAAATTTTTAAAAGCAACATACCCCTTTATTAGACCGTTATTGACCAAGCCTTTTATGGCGGGCGTATTTTTATTACTTACTTACGGAATATTTTTAAGCGTTCAAAGATTTGATGAGATTGCGAATACTTTCTTAAATTATTTAAGCCTTGAAGGTGTTATATTATTTGTTGGTGCCACAGTTATTGTAAAAATTATTCACGAATTGGGGCACGCCTATACTGCAACCAAATATGACGTTCCTGTCACAACAATTGGAATTGCATTCATCGTTCTTTATCCAATTTTATACACAGAGACCACGAATGCTTGGAAACTAAAAAACAGACAACATCGCCTTCTAATTGCAGCAAGTGGCATGATGGCAGAATTAGCTTTGTCCTCTGTCACATTAATTTTGTGGCATTTTTTACCACCTGGAATGCTACAAAGCCTGTGTTTTATGGTTGCTATCGTTTCAATGCTTTCTTCTTTATTGGTCAATTTGAACCCCCTTATGAAGTTTGATGGCTATTATCTGTTTTCAGACTTGATAGAAATTGACAATCTACAAGATAGGTCTTTCGCCTTTGCCAAATGGCGTTTGCGCCAATTTATATGGGGATGGGATACAGAAAAACCTGAAAATTTAAGCACAGACAAACAAAAGCTTCTTACCTATTTTGGTTTTGCTGTCTGGGTGTATAGATTCTTTTTATATTTAGGAATTGCACTCCTTGTCTATCATTTCTTTTTTCAACCTCTTGGTCTTATTTTTATGACCGTAGAATTAGCCTTTTTTATAGGTTTGCCTATTATAAGAGAATTAAAGGTGTGGGGAGAAAATATCCATGAAATACTATCACCTTTAAGGGGAAAAATTGCTTTATTTATCCTAATAGTTTTATTTTCTTTATTTTTTATGCCCATGCATAAGACTGTCGAAATTCCAGTCACTTTGCACGCACAAGATTATGAGCGTTACTTTCCCCCTATTTCATCAAAAATAGAAGAAATAAAAGTTTCACAGGGTCAAAGAGTAGAAAAAGGTGACATTCTATTTCGTTTGTCTTCGTCTGACTTAAATAAAAATATTAAAATTGTTACGCAAAGATTAGAAGATCTCAAAGCTATTCGTGCGAGTAGTCAAGCAACTGTAGAGCTTGCAAATAGACGCAGCCTTATCAATACAGAAATTGAAAACACCGAAGACGAACTGCAAGGTTTAAAGAAAATATCCAATAGTTTAATTGTTCAAGCGAGATTTTCTGGAACAATTAAAATTATAGATTCTTCACTGCAAGAAGGGCAATGGATAAATAATCGTACCATGCTCACACTTTTAGCCAATGATAATAAAAAAATATTAAGCGGATATATTCGTGAAACAGATGTAGAAAAAATATCAGATTTACAAGATGGAAAATTTTATGCTGATTACTCACCTTTCGAGGTATATGACGTTACTTTAAAAAAATTAGATCAATCAACGGCAGACACAATTTACTGGGTTGAATTATCTTCAATAAACGGTGGGCAATCCCAACAGAAAAAAATCTGATGGCAGTATAGCCACATTGCCGCAATTTACAGTTTACCCAATACAATTTGATCTAAATCTTAATAAACAAGAAGATTTGTTGCCAAATTTTATCGCGCGTGGCACGGTAGTGATGACAGGTAAACGGGAAATATTAGTCAAATCATTGATTCAAAAGGTAATTTCTATTTTTGTAAAAGATAGTGGATTTTAAAATAATGATTAAAAAATTAATGAATTTTAACAAATTTTAGGATTTTTCTGGGATAATTATTTGAGAGTAATTTTTTTAGCTAAATAAGAATACTATAGTATGCAACAAGCTGATGGGCAGACAGATTAATTGACCAGCAAAAAAGATAAAAAAACGACGATACGCACCCTAATGCAGCCTCTTGAGAAGCGTCTACTTTTGGATGCCTCTACGCTAGAATCAACTGTGAATGCTATTCCGAATGGCGTCTTAAATCTAGATGCTCAAGATATTGATGGCGATGGTGATTTTTCTGCTGGAGATCAACCTACAAATGGATCAACAGTACAAACATGGCATGATAAATTTGGTGGTATAGATAATGATGCTGTTGAAAATACAGCCAGTCGTCGCGCAACATATCAGGATAATGCTTTTGGCACAGGAATTGGTGGGCTTGTTTTTGATGGCAATGATACTTATACAGTCAATCCAGAAAATTCGATCAACGTAGCTGGCCCTTTCCCTGAAAAATCATTCGCAGCAGTTTTTAGAACTGGTACAGATACGTCCGGCTTTCAAATGATATTTGAACAAGGTGGAAATGTACGTGGCTTCCAAATTTCTATTGATAACGGCAATATTTACGCTGCTGGATATAACAATACGGGAAGTGAATGGGGTGCAGACCGTTACAAAATTATGAACCTTGGTGCCGTTCAGGCCAATACAACTTATCGCGTCATTATGGTTTTTGACTCAACAGTTGGCGATGGTTTTATTAAAGCTAATTTAAATGGGGGGGCCTTTGTTCAATTAGATGAAGTTGGATCCCAGGCCAATCACTCAGGTAATGATGGTATTGGCGCAGAACAAGGAGGAACTGTTAGACCTTCTACTCTTGCCTTAACAAATAATAGTGATGTTAATTTTTTTCAGGGTGCTATAGGACAAATAATGTCATGGAACACGGCACTGGATGACAATCAAGTCCGCGCTGTTGATGCATACCTTGTACATAAATGGACAAACAGTCCTGCTATTCAATTTAATACAGGTGATACGGTTTTAGAGGGTGGTTCTACCAATATTGATTCGACGGAATTATATACTGTGGATCGTAATACAGGTCCTGCAAGTTTAACCTACCAAGTTACAGGGTATTCCAATGGTTTCATTGAACGTAGTGGTGTTGCTCTCGCTATCAATGGTACGTTTACACAGGATGATATCGATAACGGACTTATTGATTTTATTCATGATGACTCAGAGACCATCACTGCTAATTTCAGTTACCGCGTCACTGATGGCGGAACGCAAGATACAGATATATTTTATTTAGATGTTATACCCGTTGATGATGGCGGTTCTGATCCTCCAGCAATAAGCAACAACACAACACAAACTGTCGTAGAAAGTGCATCAGTAACTATTACATCTGCCGATCTATTAATCATTGATGTCGATACTACTGCATCGAATCTAGATTTTACTGTTACAAGCACTCTTAATGGATCTGTATTTAATACAAACCTGGCCACTACTGTAACAACATTCACTCAAGCAGACATTGATAACGGATTTATACGCTTTGATCATGATGGAACTGTTAATGGATTTGCAGGCTTTGACTTTGACGTTACAGACGGCACAACAACAATTAGTGGAACAAAAGATATTAATGTGACCTTCCCAGGTGGTGCTGGAAATGATCCACCTGTTATCACTGTTAACACTGGTGATACTGTTAACACTGCTGGGTCTCGCTTTATAACCAATACAAATTTAAAAACATCTGACCCCGATAACAGTATTGATGAGCTCATTTATACCATCACCAGCGTTACAAACGGCACTGTTTTTAGAAACGGGGTCGCCTTATCTGTTAGTGATACATTCACTCAGGAAGATATAAACTTTGGGTTAGTCCAATTCACGCATGATGGATCTGCAACAGCAACAGCACAAATTGGTTTTGATGTTACGGATGGAAACACAAATGTTACAGGAAACACGTATGACTTTGGCGTAGTTTCAAATAGCCCGCCCGATATAGGACCTGACCCTGCCGCTGTTAATGTATTTGAAAATGCAACAAACGGAACTTTAATTTATACAGCAAGCGCAACAGATCCTGATGGTGATGGTTTAACCTACACAATTGAATCTGGAAATGGATTAGGAATATTTCAAGTTAATCCGTTTAATGGACAAGTCACTATTGCCGATAATACAAATTTAGATTTTGAAGGCACCAATACATTTTCTTTAGTTATTCGGGCAACAGATGACGGTGTAGGGAATGAATTTGATGAATTAACGCTGACAATCAATATTCAAAATGTAAACGAGGAACCAAGCGGCACTGACAATACTATTACAACAAATGAAGATATTCCACATACTTTTAGTGCCGCTGACTTTGGATTTACGGATGCAGATGACACACCAGCAAACAGCTTTCAGTCTGTTGTGATTACAACATTACCAGCAAATGGAGCTCTAACGCTATCAGGTGTCGCCGTCACAGCAGGTCAGGAAATTTTGGCAACCGATATTCCTAATCTTGTATTTACACCCGCAGTAAATGACAGCGGTGTTGGCTATGATAGCTTCACTTTTCAAGTGCGCGATGATGGTGGAACAGCCAATGGTGGTGTTAATCTTGATGCCACACCAAATACAATAACTTTCGATGTTAATTCTGTTAACGATGCGCCTGATGGGGCAGATATCACCATTTCTACAAATGAAGACACAACTTACACCTTTGCGCTTGCAGATTTTGCAGGCGGCTTTACAGATACAAATGATACCCCTTCCAACTTACCACAATCAGTTATCATTACAACATTACCTACCGATGGAGTATTGGAACTTTCTGGTGTTGCAATCACAGCAGGACAAGAGATTACAGCAGCACAAATTCCTAATATTACGTTTACGCCCGCTGCGAATGAAAATGGAACAGGATACGCTAGCTTTACTTATCAAATCCGTGATGATGGCGGAACAGTCAATGGTGGTGTTGATTTAGATGGCACACCGAATACTGTTACCATTGATGTTACACCTGTTAATGATGCGCCAGATGGAACAGATAATACTATTACCATTAATGAGGATAATATCCATACATTTGCAGCCGTTGACTTTGGCTTTAGCGATGTAGATGATACACCCGCTAATAATCTTCAATTTGTAACAATTACAACATTACCTGTTGATGGAATATTAGAATTATCGGGAACAGCAGTCACTGCAGGGCAAGTTATTACAGCCGCACAAATTCCAAATTTAACTTTTACGCCAGCGGCTAATGAAAGCGGAACAGGATACGCAAGCTTTACCTTTCAAGTACAAGATGATGGCGGGACAGCGAGTGGTGGCATTGATTTAGATGCAACAGCAAACACAATTACGTTTGATGTTACTGAAGTAAATGACGCTCCTGATGGTGCAGATAACACATTATCAACAAACGAAGATACTGCTTATACATTTGCAACCGCTGACTTTGGCTTTAGCGATGCAGATGATACACCAGCAAATAATTTACAGTCTGTAGTTATCACAACCCTCCCAACAAACGGTGTTCTTGAATTATTAGGTGTCGCCGTGACGGCAGGGCAAAATATTGCGCTCGCTGATATTCCTAACCTAACATTTACACCTGCTGCAAATGAGAGCGGTGTAGGCTATGACACCTTCACTTTCCAAGTGCGTGATGACGGCGGTACGGCGAATGGTGGTGTTGATCTTGATGCCGCACCGAATACAATTACTTTTGATGTATTAAATATAAATGACGCGCCAGATGGTACAGATAATACTGTCACTACATTAGAAGACACTGATTACACATTTGATCCAAGTGACTTTGGCTTCACAGACGTCAATGATACACCTGCAGATAATTTTCAATCCGTCGTTATCACAACATTACCGACAAATGGCACATTAGAACTTTCTGGTGTTGCCGTGACGGCGGGACAAGAAATTACTGTTGGAGATATTCCAAATCTTACATTTACACCTGTCGCAAACGAAAATGGAACAACATATGATACGTTCACATTCCAAGTGCGTGATGACGGCGGTACAGCCAATGGTGGTATTAATTTAGACGGTGTCGCAAATACAATGACTATTGATGTCACGGCTGTCAACGACGCACCAGATGGTGCTGATAACACAATTACGATCAATGAAGATAACTCCCATATTTTTGCTTTATCTGATTTTGGATTTGCGGATGCAGATGATACACCTGCTAATAATTTTCAATCCGTAACAATTACAACTCTGCCAACTAATGGTGTTTTAGAGCTTTCTGGTGTCGCGGTAACGGCTGGCCAAGTTATTACAGTAGCCCAAGTTCCTAATTTAACATTCACGCCTGCTGCTAATGCTAATGGAACAGGATATGATAGCTTTACTTTCCAAGTCACAGATGATGGCGGAACAGCCAATAGTGGCGGAGACACTGACCAAACAGCCAACACGATTACGTTTGATGTTACCTCAGTAAATGATGCACCAGACGGTGCCGATAACACTGTTTCAACAGATGAAGATATCCCGCTCGTATTTTCTGCTGCTGATTTTGGTTTCAGTGACATCAATGATGGCCCTGATAATTTTCAATCTGTCTTTATTACAACATTACCAGCAGATGGAATTTTAGAGCTCTCCGGTACTGCTGTCACGGCAGGTCAAGAGATTGCCGTTGGGGATATTCCAAATTTGACCTTCACACCAGCAGCAGGTGAAAGTGGATCTGGTTACACTACTTTTACCTTTCAAGTACGCGATGATGGCGGCACACCTAATGGTGGTGAAGATACAGATCAGACGGCAAACATAATGACCATTGATGTCAATGATGTGAATGATGCCCCTGATGGGACAGATAACACAATCACAACATTAGAAAATAATGTTTACACATTTGCAGATGCTGATTTTGGATTTACAGATGCCAATGACCTTATTGCTAATAATTTTCAATCAGTATTTATCACAACATTACCTGCGAACGGTGTTATAGAACTGTCTGGCGTAGCTGTCACCGCGGGGCAGGAAATTACTTTTGCTGACATCCCTAACCTTACTTATACCCCACCTATAAATAGTAATGGTGTAGGATTTGATACCTTCACCTTCCAAGTCCGTGATGATGGTGGTACGGCAAATGGTGGTGTTGATACTGATCCAACACCAAATACGATTACTTTTGACGTTGACCCCATTAACAGTGCACCCGATGGAACAGACAATACGATAACGATTGCAGAAGATACGCCGCATACTTTTGCAGCAACTGATTTTGGGTTTACAGATACGGGTGATACTCCTGCTAATAATTTTCAATCCGTTATTATCACAACGATACCTGCTATTGGCGCATTGCAATTGTCTGGCGTTGCGGTTACTGCAGGGCAAGAAATCACTGTTGCTGATATCCCTAACTTAGTTTTCACACCGGCTTGAATGACAATGGCGCTGGGTATGACAACCTTACTTTCCAAGTGCGTGATGATGGGGGAACTGCTGGTGGCGGTATTGATTTAGACGGTACAGCCAACACAATTACGTTTGATGTGACATCCGTAAATGATGAACCTGATGGTACAGACAACACTGTTGCAGCTTTAGAAGATACACCATTTGCATTTTCAGGGGCTGACTTTGGATTAACAGATGGTAATGACACCCCTGCCAATGCTCTGCAATCCGTTATTATTACAACCCTTCCTGCTAATGGTGTCCTAGAATTATCTGGCGTTGCAGTGACAGCAGGACAAGAAATTTTAGCGGTAGATATTCCAAACCTGACCTATAAATAGTAATGGTGTAGGATTTGATACCTTCACCTTCCAAGTCCGTGATGATGGTGGTACGGCAAATGGTGGTGTTGATACTGATCCAACACCAAATACGATTACTTTTGACGTTGACCCCATTAACAGTGCACCCGATGGAACAGACAATACGATAACGATTGCAGAAGATACGCCGCATACTTTTGCAGCAACTGATTTTGGGTTTACAGATACGGGTGATACTCCTGCTAATAATTTTCAATCCGTTATTATCACAACGATACCTGCTATTGGCGCATTGCAATTGTCTGGCGTTGCGGTTACTGCAGGGCAAGAAATCACTGTTGCTGATATCCCTAACTTAGTTTTCACACCCGGCTTGAATGACAATGGCGCTGGGTATGACAACCTTACTTTCCAAGTGCGTGATGATGGGGGAACTGCTGGTGGCGGTATTGATTTAGACGGTGCCGCCAACACCATGACCATTGATGTGACATCCGTAAATGATGAACCTGATGGTACAGACAACACTGTTGCAGCTTTAGAAGATACACCATTTGCATTTTCAGGGGCTGACTTTGGATTAACAGATGGTAATGACAGCCCTGCTAATGCTTTGCAATCAGTCATTATAACAACATTGCCTGTTGATGGCATCCTAGAATTATCTGGCGTAGCAGTGACAGCAGGACAAGAAATTTTAGCAACTGATTTACCTAATTTAACATTCACGCCAACAGCAAATGAATTTGGTGTGGGATATGCAGACTTCACGTTCCAAGTGCGCGATGATGGTGGTACGACAGACAGTGGTGTTGATTTAGATTCTACGCCAAACACCATGACTATTGACGTAGCATCAGTGAATGATGAACCGGATGGTGCCGATAACACTTTAACTATATTCGAAAACAGCACTTACACTTTTAGTGATGCTGATTTTGGCTTCTCAGACGTTAATGATGCCCCAGATAATTTCCAATCCGTATTTATTACTACCCTTCCTACCATCGGAATACTTGAGTTGTCGGGTGTTGCGGTTACCGCGGGACAGGAAATTTTGCTTGCAGATATTCCTAATTTAACTTTTGAGCCTGCCTTTAACGAAAATGGAACAGGATATGCGGACTTTACCTTCCAAGTCCGTGATGATGGTGGAACAACGAATGGCGGGCAGGATACAGATCAAACCCCCAATACCATTACGTTTGATGTAACACCAATTAACAGTGAACCTGATGGGACAGATAATACAGTCACAACATTAGAAGACACTGATTACACTTTTGATCCAGCAGACTTCGGGTTTACAGATGTAAATGACGCCCCTGCTGTTGATGATTTACAATCAGTCATCATCACAACCTTGCCAACAACAGGCACTCTCAATCTATCCGGCGTTGCCGTTACTGCAGGGCAAGAGATTTTAGCCGCCGATATTCCAAACCTGACTTTCACGCCTGTTGCGAATGAAAATGGCGCAGGATATGACACCTTCACTTTCCAAGTCCGTGATAATGGCGGTACAGCCAATGGTGGTATTGACTTAGATTCCACGCCAAACACAATGACCATCGATGTCACATCAGTAAATGATGCACCAGATGGTGCAGATGTTACGCTAACCACGTTAGAAGACACGCCACTAGGATTTACTGCTACAGACTTTGGCTTTACGGATATCAATGATGCTCCTGATAACTTTCAATCAATTATAATTAGTGCCCTTCCCGTAAACGGCACCTTAGAACTATCTGGCGTTGCGGTAACCGCGGGACAAGAAATCACCTTTGCTGATTTACCAAATTTATTCTTTGTTCCGGCAACTCATGCATTTGGAACAGGATACGATACATTTGATTTCCAAGTTAAAGATGATGGCGGCACAACAGATGGCGGAATAGATACTGATCCAGCCGCCAACACAGTGACCATTGATGTGACAGAGGTAAATGATGCGCCAGATGGCACAGATACAACTGTTACAACCTTAGAAGACACAGATTATACCTTTGCAGCGGCAGATTTTGGATTTACGGATGTCAATGACACCCTACCAGATAATTTCCAATCTGTTGTTATTACAACTTTACCGGCAAATGGTACTTTAGAATTTTCCGGTGTTGCGGTAACAGCAGGTCAAGAAATTTTAGTTGGCGATATTCCAAACCTAACATTCACGCCTGTTGCGAATGAGAATGGCACTGGATATGATAATTTCACCTACCAAGTTCGCGATGATGGCGGTACAGCGGATGGTGGCGTTGATTTAGACGGTACCGCCAACATCATGACCATTGATGTGACACCCGTAAATGATGAACCCGATGGTACAGATACGACACTTACAACGCTTGAAGACACACCTTATACATTTAATGATGCTGACTTTGGTTTAACAGACGCTAATGACACGCCTGCTAATGGGCTTCAATCCGTTATTATCACAACATTACCAACAAACGGGATTATTGAGCTTTCCGGTGTTGCGGTAACAGCAGGTCAAGAAATTTTAGCTACTGATTTACCAAACTTAACCTTCACCCCTGCCGCCAATGACTTTGGCGCTGGATATGATAGCTTTACTTTCCAAGTACGCGACGATGGCGGCACAACTGACGGCGGAATTGATTTAGACAGCACGCCAAACACAATCACGTTTGATGTGATAGAGGTGAATGATGCACCTGATGGCGCAGATATTACTCTAACAACATTAGAAGATACACCACTCAATTTCACTGCAGCTGACTTTGGCTTTACGGATGTCAATGACACCCCACCTGATAATTTTGCTTCAATTATTATTTCAGCACTTCCAACAAATGGTGTTCTTGAACTCTCAGGCGTTGCCGTCACAGCGGGACAAGAAATTCTTGTCGCCGATATTCCAAATTTAACCTTCACACCGGCTCTACATGATAATGGTTTGGCTTATGATACATTTGATTTCCAAGCAAAAGATGATGGCGGTACGGCAGATGGTGGTATTGATACAGATCAAACTGCGAATACAGTAACAATTGATGTAACATCGGTGAACGATGCACCAGATGGGACTGATAATACAGTCACCATATTAGAAGACACTGATTACACATTCGACCCAACAGATTTTGGTTTAACTGATGTAAATGATGTTCCCGCTAACAATCTGCAATCTGTTATTATCACGACACTGCCGACAACAGGGACGTTAAATCTAGCTGGTATTGCCGTGACGGCAGGGCAAGAGATTTTAGTTGGCGATATTCCAAACCTGACCTTCACGCCTGTTGCGAATGAGAATGGTGCAGGATATGATAACTTCACATTCCAAGTGCGTGATGATGGGGGCACAGTAGATGGGGGCGTGGATTTAGATGGTACACCAAATACGATGACCATTGATGTCACATCCGTTAATGACGAACCTGATGGAACAGATACAACACTCACAACACTTGAAGATACACCGTACATATTTAGTGATGCTGACTTTGGTCTCACAGACGCTAATGATACACCTGCAAATGGACTTCAGTCTGTTATTATCACAACATTACCGACTAATGGTATCATTGAGCTTTCCGGTATTGCCGTAACGGCAGGACAAGAAATTGCTGTTGCAGATATTCCAAATCTTACTTTCACCCCTGCCGCGAATGACTTTGGAGCTGGCTATGACAGCTTTACATTCCAAGTGCGTGATGATGGTGGAACACCAAATGGTGGACAAGATACAGACCAGACACCAAATACAATCACGTTTGATGTGACTGAAGTCAACGATGAGCCTGATGGAACAGACACACTTGTTTCCACAAACGAAGGCATTCCTTACGTATTTTCTGATGCTGATTTTGGTTTTACCGATGTCAATGATACGCCTATTGATAATTTTGCATCAGTTATCATTACAACACTGCCTGTTGATGGAATTCTGGAATTATCTGGTGTTGCAGTCACCGCAGGACAAGAGATTTTAGTTGGCGATATTCCAAATATGACCTTTACACCTGGCGTAAACGAGAATGGCCCTGCCTATGCAGACTTTACCTTCCAAGTTCGGGACGATGGTGGAACAGCGGACGGTGGTGTTGATTTAGACAGTGTTCCTAATACAATCACAATTGACGTTATTTCCGTCAATGATGCGCCAGAAGGAACAGATACAACATTAACAGCAAGTGAAGATGTTCCTTATGTCTTTGACGCAAGTGATTTTGGATATTCTGATCCAAATGATACACCTCCCGATAACTTTGATAATGTTATTATTACAACACTTCCTGTTGATGGGATATTGGAGCTTTCAGGTGTCGTCGTGACAGCCGGACAGGTTATCTCTGTCGCTGATATACCTAATCTAACGTACACAGCAAACGCAAATGAGTTTGGTACAGGCTACGCTGACTTTACGTTCCAAGTCCAAGACGATGGCGGAACAAACTTTGCCGGTATTGATACAGACCAAAGCCCAAATACAATTACTTTTGATGTATTAGAGGTGAATGATGCACCTGATGGGGCAGATATTACTTTAACAACATTGGAAGACACACCTCTTACTTTTTCAGCAACTGATTTTGGATTTACCGATGTTAATGATGGACCTGATAATTTCAATTCTGTCTTTATCACAACGCTACCAACAAATGGTGTTCTTGAACTCTCCGGTGTTACCGTCACAGCGGGACAAGAAATTTTAGTTGCTGATATTCCAAACCTGACTTTTACCCCTGCCCTAAATGATAATGGCTTGGCGTATGATAATTTCACTTTCCAAGTGCGTGATGATGGTGGAACACCAAATGGTGGACAAGATACAGACCAGACACCAAATACTGTCACAATCGATGTAACCTCTGTCAATGATGAACCGGATGGGACTGACAATACAGTTACTACATTAGAAGACACTGATTATATATTTGATCCAAGTGATTTTGGTTTTAC
This sequence comes from Alphaproteobacteria bacterium, assembly GCA_041397885.1. Taxonomy (GTDB): domain Bacteria; phylum Pseudomonadota; class Alphaproteobacteria; order Micavibrionales; family Micavibrionaceae. Next base: position 138,786 of record JAWKVV010000003.1, read on the forward strand.
TGATGTTAATGATACGCCTGCTAATGCGTTACAATCCGTTATCATTACAACTCTTCCAACTACAGGAACACTAAACCTTTCTGGTGTTGCCGTCACAGCAGGTCAAGAAATATTGGCTGCAGATATTCCAAATCTAACATTTACGCGGTTCTTAATGAAAATGGAGTGGCCTATGATGCCTTCACCTTCCAGGTTCGCGATGATGGCGGCACAACAGATGGTGGTGTTGACTTAGATGCCTTACCAAACACAATGACCATTGATGTGACATCTGTTAATGACGCGCCTGATGGAGCCGATATAACGCTTACAACATTAGAAGACACTCCTTATAATTTTGATGCAACAGACTTCAGTTTTACGGATGTTAACGACACCCCATCAAATAATTTACAATCGGTTGTTATCACAACACTTCCCGCTAATGGTATTTTAGAACTCTCAGGTGTTGCCGTAACGGCAGGGCAAGAGATTGCGGTTGCTGATATTCCGAACCTCACCCACCTACCCTAAATGAAAATGGTGTTGGGTATACTGACTTTACCTTCCAAGTGCGCGATGATGGCGGTACGGCTGATGGTGGTGTTGATTTAGACCAAACGGCAAACACAATTACCTTTGATGTGGCATCTGTGAATGATGAACCTGACGAACAGATACGCTTGTTTCTACTGATGAAAATATCAATTACGACTTTACTGCGGCAGATTTTGGTTTCACTGACGCGAATGATACGCCCGCTAATGCGTTACAATCTGTTATTATTACAACCCTTCCTGTTAACGGAACATTAGAATTATCAGGTGTTGCCGTAACGGCAGGGCAAGAGATTGCTGTAGCCGATATTCCAAACTTAGCATTCGTGCCAGTACCAGATGAAAATGGTCCTGCTTATGCAGACTTTACTTTCCAAGTGCGTGATGATGGCGGTACGGCTGATGGTGGTGTTGATTTAGATAGTGTCCCAAACACAATCACGATTGATGTTGTTTCTGTGAATGACGCCCCAGAGGGAACTGATACGACCTTAACAACAAATGAAGATGTTCCTTATACTTTCAGTGCAGCAGACTTTGGATATTCTGATCAAATGATACACCGCCTGATAACTTTGATAATGTTATTATTACAACGCTTCCTGTTGATGGCATACTCGAGCTTTCAGGTGTTGCCGTCACGGCTGGACAAGTTATTGCGGTAGCAGATATTCCAAATCTAACATACTACCAACATTGAATGAGTTTGGTACAGGCTACGCTGACTTCACCTTCAAGTGCAAGATGATGGCGGTACAAACTTCGCAGGAATTGATACAGATCAAAGCCCGAATACAATTACCTTTGATGTTTTATCTGTGAATGATGAACGGAAGGCGCAGATAACACTCTAACTACATTAGAAGATACAACACTCACTTTTTCTGCAGCAGACTTTGGCTTTAGTGATGTGAATGATGCACCAAATAATTTACAATCTGTCATTATCACAACGTTACCCGTTAACGGGTCATTAGAACTTTCTGGTGTAGCGGTCACTGCAGAGGCAAGAAATTGCCGTTGCTGATATTCAAACCTCACCTTTGACCCTGCCTCAGATGCAAATGGTTTGGCATATGACACCTTTACCTTCCAAGTTCGTGATGATGGCGGAACACCGAATGGTGGACAAGATACCGATCAAACACCGAATACGATGACTATAGATGTCACGCCTGTTGATGATCCTCCAATATTAAATACGAATAACCCGATTACTGTTCTTGAAGGTGGTAGTGAAATCATTGATACAACAGAGCTATCAACCAGTGATATTGATACAGCTGATGTAGATATTATTTATACAATTACAACACCGCCTGTGAACGGATTTATCGCACTGACTTCTGCACCAACAGTCCCCATCACAACATTCACACAAGAAGATATCGCCAATAATCTTGTAACTTATGTTCATGATGACACACCGACAACCAGCGACAGTTTTGAATTTACAGTAGAAGATGGCACAACAACTTTAGCAACTGAAACATTTGATATTATTATTGTCACAGTGAATGATGCGCCTGAAGGCACTGATAATACCCTGACAACATTAGAAGACACGCCGCTTGCCTTTACAGCGGCAGATTTTGGATTTTCCGATCCTGCGGATGCTCCTTCAAATAACTTTCAATCTGTTGTTATTACAACACTCCCTACCAATGGTATTTTAGAACTTTCAGGTGTTGCTGTGACAGCAGGACAAGATATTGCTTTAGCCGATATTCCAAATCTGACATTCACACCTTCCTTAAATGAAAATGGTATTGGTTATACTGATTTTACATTCCAGGTTCGTGATGATGGTGGAACAGCATTTGGCGGCGTTGATTTAGATCAATCACCAAACACAATGACCATTGATGTTACACCTGTTAATGACGCGCCGGATGGGACAGACACAACGGTTACAACATTAGAAGATACGGACTATGTCTTTGACGCCACTGACTTTGGCTTTACCGATGCAGATGACGTACCTGCAAATAATTTACAATCAGTGATTATCACAACGTTACCAGCAACGGGAACTTTAAATTTATCAGGTGTTGCGGTAACAGCAGGGCAAGAAATTCTACTCGCTGATATTCCTAACTTAACTTTCACACCACTGGCTGATGAAAATGGCGCAGGATATGACACCTTTACCTTCCAAGTTCGTGATGATGGCGGAACAGTCAATGGTGGTATTGATTTAGACGGCACACTAAACACGATGACAATTGATGTCACATCGGTGAATGATGAACCAGATGGGACTGATAATACATTAACGACTTTAGAAGATACGCCTTATAGCTTTAGCGGAGCAGATTTTGGCTTAACAGATGCAACAGACACACCTGCTAATGCTTTACAATCGGTTATCATTACGACACTTCCTGCCGATGGTATTTTAGAATTGTCAGGGGTTGCGGTTACGGCGGGTCAAGAAATTACAGCAGCTAATATTCCAAATCTAACCTTTACGCCAACATTAAATGAATTTGGAACAGGATATACGGACTTTACCTACCAAGTTCGCGATGATGGAGGCACAGCTGACGGTGGGGTTGATTTAGACAGTACACCAAACACAATTACGTTTGATGTAACACAAGTTGATGATCCGCCAGAGGGTACGGATAATACAGTTACAACACTTGAAGATACACCATATACCTTCTCAGATGCTGACTTTGGCTTTACAGATACAGCAGACACACCAGCCGATAACTTTGCCTCCGTAATTATTACAACCTTGCCAACAAATGGCGTGTTAGAGCTTTCTGGTGTTGCCGTGACTGCAGGGCAAGATATTGCGCTTGCTGATATTCCGAACTTAACATTTACGCCTGCAGCAGATGCAAACGGCTTAGCTTACGATACATTTACTTTCCAAGTTCGTGATGACGCGGTTACGAACAATACAGATGTTACACCTAATACAATGACCATTGATGTCACACCTGTAGATGACCCTCCTATCTTGGATACCAACGCAACACTTACAACTTTTGAAGGCAATGTAGAACCGATCACAACAGCATTCTTATCGAGTAGTGATATTGATACAGCACCAGCAGATATAACCTATACAGTTACGGCTACGCCAACGAACGGTCAACTTGAACTAACAAGTGCTCCAGGTGTTGCCATTACGAGCTTCACCCAAGAAGACTTAGATAATGGCCTTGTAGTTTATGCCCATGATAATACAAGCACAATATCTGATAGCTTTGTTTTTGAAGTTAGTGACGCAACAACAAATATTGGATCCGCAACTTTTGATATTACAATTCTGCCGGTGAATGATGCGCCCCTCGGCACAGATAATACCCTAACAACACTTGAAGACACGCCGCTTGGATTTACGGCAGCAGATTTTGGATTTACCGATCCAGACGATTCTATTCCAAATAACTTCCAATCCGTGATTATTACTACATTGCCTGCAAATGGAACATTAGAGCTCTCAGGTGTAGCTGTGACAGCAGGGCAAGAAATTGTCGTTGCCGATATTCCAAATCTTTCCTTTGTCCCCACAGCGGATGAAAATGGAACAGGCTACGGAAACTTTACGTTCCAGGTCCGTGATGATGGCGGCACGGCGAATGGCGGTGTTGATATTGATCCAACACCAAACACAATGGCAATTGATGTTACATCGGTTAATGATGAGCCTGATGGAACAGATAATACAATTAATTTCTTAGAAAATGATGTTTACACCTTCGCAGGAACTGACTTTGGGTTAACAGATCCAAACGATACACCGGCTAATAATTTGAACAGCGTCATTATTACAACACTCCCGACTGTTGGAACGCTGGAGCTCTCTGGTGTAGCCGTTACCGCAGGGCAAGAAATATTGGCCGCAGATATTCCAAACCTCACCTTTACACCCGTGCCAAATGGTAACGGTGTAGGTTATGACAGCTTCACCTTCCAAGTCCGTGACGATGATGGAACAGCCAACAGTGGTATTGATTTAGACAGCACACCAAATACAATCACGTTTGATGTTGAGGCCGTGAACAGTGCGCCTTATGGAACAGACAACACACTAACAACACTTGAAGACACACCATATAGCTTTGATGCCTCTGACTTTGGCTTTAGCGATCCTGATGATGTACCTTCAGATGATTTCCAATCTGTTATTATTACGACACTTCCCGCTGATGGTATTTTAGAACTCTCTGGTGTTGCCGTGACAGCAGGACAAAATATCGCACTAGCCGATATTCCATATCTAACCTTTACACCAACAACAGATGAAAATGGCATTGGATATACCAACTTTACTTTCCAGGTTGTTGATGATGGCGAGATAGTCAATGGTGTGAATACAGACCAAAGCCCGAACATAATCACCTTTGATGTGACACCTGTGAATGATGCTCCTGATGGTACGGATGTCACATTAACAACATTAGAAGATACACCTCTTAGTTTTGCCGCTTCAGACTTTGGCTTTACAGATCCAAATGATACACCTGCAAACAGTTTACAATCTGTTATTATCACAACACTGCCAACAAACGGCATATTAGAACTCTCAGGTGTTGCAGTCACAGCAGGCCAAGAAATTGCCGCAGCTGATATACCAAACCTCGCCTTCACACCTGCCGCGAATGAGAATGGCGCAGGATATGATAATTTCACCTTCCAAGTTCGTGATGATGGCGGTACAGCTAATGGTGGTATTAATTTAGATGGAACAGCAAACACGGTCACTATTGATGTGACACCCGTGAATGACGCCCCTGATGGGACAGATAATACTGTAACTACATTAGAAGATACAGGCTTTACATTTAGTGCAGCAGACTTTGGTTTAACCGACGCGGATGATGTTCCTGCCAATAATTTAGCTTCTGTTATTATTTCAACACTTCCTGTCGACGGAACGCTCGAGCTATCTGGTGTCGCGGTGACGGCAGGACAGGAAATTTTAGCCGCTGATATTCCAAATCTTATCTTTACACCTGCTGCCAATGAGAACGGTACTGGCTACGCCAATTTTGATTTCCAAGTTCGCGATGATGGTGGAACGGCTAATGCAGGTATTGATCTGGACGCTACGCCAAACACAATGACCATTGATGTGACATCTGTTAATGACGCGCCTGATGGAGCCGATATAACGCTTACAACATTAGAAGACACTCCTTATAATTTTGATGCAACAGACTTCAGTTTTACGGATGTTAACGACACCCCATCAAATAATTTACAATCGGTTGTTATCACAACACTTCCCGCTAATGGTATTTTAGAACTCTCAGGTGTTGCCGTAACGGCAGGGCAAGAGATTGCGGTTGCTGATATTCCGAACCTCACCTTTACACCTACCCTAAATGAAAATGGTGTTGGGTATACTGACTTTACCTTCCAAGTGCGCGATGATGGCGGTACGGCTGATGGTGGTGTTGATTTAGACCAAACGGCAAACACAATTACCTTTGATGTGGCATCTGTGAATGATGAACCTGACGGAACAGATACGCTTGTTTCTACTGATGAAAATATCAATTACGACTTTACTGCGGCAGATTTTGGTTTCACTGACGCGAATGATACGCCCGCTAATGCGTTACAATCTGTTATTATTACAACCCTTCCTGTTAACGGAACATTAGAATTATCAGGTGTTGCCGTAACGGCAGGGCAAGAGATTGCTGTAGCCGATATTCCAAACTTAGCATTCGTGCCAGTACCAGATGAAAATGGTCCTGCTTATGCAGACTTTACTTTCCAAGTGCGTGATGATGGCGGTACGGCTGATGGTGGTGTTGATTTAGATAGTGTCCCAAACACAATCACGATTGATGTTGTTTCTGTGAATGACGCCCCAGAGGGAACTGATACGACCTTAACAACAAATGAAGATGTTCCTTATACTTTCAGTGCAGCAGACTTTGGATATTCTGATCCAAATGATACACCGCCTGATAACTTTGATAATGTTATTATTACAACGCTTCCTGTTGATGGCATACTCGAGCTTTCAGGTGTTGCCGTCACGGCTGGACAAGTTATTGCGGTAGCAGATATTCCAAATCTAACATACACACCAACATTGAATGAGTTTGGTACAGGCTACGCTGACTTCACCTTCCAAGTGCAAGATGATGGCGGTACAAACTTCGCAGGAATTGATACAGATCAAAGCCCGAATACAATTACCTTTGATGTTTTATCTGTGAATGATGAACCGGAAGGCGCAGATAACACTCTAACTACATTAGAAGATACAACACTCACTTTTTCTGCAGCAGACTTTGGCTTTAGTGATGTGAATGATGCACCAAATAATTTACAATCTGTCATTATCACAACGTTACCCGTTAACGGGTCATTAGAACTTTCTGGTGTAGCGGTCACTGCAGGGCAAGAAATTGCCGTTGCTGATATTCCAAACCTCACCTTTGACCCTGCCTCAGATGCAAATGGTTTGGCATATGACACCTTTACCTTCCAAGTTCGTGATGATGGCGGAACACCGAATGGTGGACAAGATACCGATCAAACACCGAATACGATGACTATAGATGTCACGCCTGTTGATGATCCTCCAATATTAAATACGAATAACCCGATTACTGTTCTTGAAGGTGGTAGTGAAACTGATTTTTGGTCTTACAGATATAAGCGACTCTCCGCAAACCAACTTGCAATCAGTAATTATTACGACCTTACCAACTAACGGTGTATTAGAACTTTCAGGTGTTGCCGTCACCGCAGGACAAGAAATTCTTGCGGCGAATATCCCTAATCTAGTTTTCACTCCTGCTGCCAACGAATTTGGCAATAACTATGATAACTTTACCTTCCAAGTTCGTGACGACGGCGGCACAACAAACGGTGGGGTTGATTTAGACGCGACACCCAATGTAATGACGCTTGATGTCACTGAAGTGAATGATGCTCCTGATGGCGCTGATATCACCTAACCACTTTAGACACCCCACTCGGATTTACTGCGACAGACTTTGGATTTAGTGATGTAAATGACACCCCTGCTGACAACTTCCAAGGTGTAGTGATTACGACGTTACCAACGAACGGTGTATTAGAACTTTCAGGCGTTGCCGTCACAGCAGGTCAAACAATCGCCGTGGCAGACCTACCAAACCTTTTCTTTACACCTGCCCTTAATGATAGCGGTGCGGGATATGATAGCTTTGCTTTTGCAGTTGTTGATGATGGCGGCACGGCGAATGGCGGAATAGATACAGACACAATTCCAAATATTGTGACAATTGATGTCACATTAGTCAATGACGCGCCCGATGGAACTGATAATACAGTTACAACAAACGAAGATATCGACTATATCTTCTCTGCTGCAGATTTTGGCTTAACTGACGTAAATGATGTCCACTGCCAATAATCTTCAATCTGTTATTATCAATACACTCCTGCTGATGGGCAGCTTCTCTTATCTGGTATTGCCGTTACCGCAGGACAGAGATTTCCGCTGCTGATATCCCGAACTTAACTTTCAGCCCAACTGCAAATGAGTTTGGAACGGGTTACGCTAGCTTTGATTTCCAAGTTCGTGATGATGGTGGTACAGCCAACGGTGGTGTTGATTTAGACCCAACGTCAAATACTATGACGATTGATGTGAATTCTGTAAACGATGCACCATCTGGTACAGATGTAACGCTTTCAACGCTTGAAGATACACCGCTTGGATTTACGGCAGCAGACTTTGGATTTAGTGACGTCAATGACGCGCCGAATAACTTTAATTCAATCTTTATTTCATCTTTACCAACGAATGGTATTCTTGAGCTCTCTGGCGTTGCTGTTACCGCAGGGCAAGAAATTGCCGTTGCTGATATTCCAAACTTATTCTTCACACCAGCTCTTAATGACAATGGTGCAGGATATGATAACTTTACATTCCAAGTGCGTGATGATGGTGGCACACCAAACGGTGGAGAAGATACAGATCAAACACCAAATACAGTAACAATTGATGTTGTCTCCGTTAATGACGCGCCAGAGGGAACAAATAACACTGTCATAACAAATGAAGATATACCACTTACATTTACTGCGAGTGACTTTGGCTTCACTGATACAGCTGATACACCCGCCAATAACTTTAACTCTGTTATTATTACAACCATTCCAACAACAGGAACATTAGAGCTTTCTGGTGTTGCCGTCACCGCAGGGCAAGAGATTAATGTTACTGACATACCAAATTTAGTTTTCACACCTGTCCTCAATGAAAGTGGTGTCAGTTACGATAGCTTCACCTTCCAAGTCCGCGATGATGGTGGTACAGCCAATGCCGGCGCAGACCTTGATCTCATACCAAACACCATGACGATTGATGTTACACCTGTGAATGACGCGCCAGACAGCTTAGATAACACCATCACAATTCTTGAAGATACACTATATGGATTTAATGTTGGTGATTTTGGATTTAGCGATATCAATGATGTACCTGCGAATAATTTTCAAGCTGTGCGTATTTCAACATTACCAACAAATGGAACAATAGGGTTAGCTGCTGGAGCAAGCGCACCTGGACTAGTGAGCGCAGGACAAGTCATTAGCCTTGCTGATATTCCATTCCTTACCTTCACGCCTGATTTAAATGGCAACGGAATTGGTTACGCTGACTTTACTTTCCAAGTACAAGATGATGGCGGTACGGCCAATGGCGGTGTTGATTTTGACACAACACCGAATACAATCACCTTTGATGTTACACCAGTTAACGACGCACCATTTGATCTAACCTTAAGCTCAAACTTCCTTCCAGAAGGAATTGGCACATGGAATATTGGTACAATTACAGGTTTTGATGTTGATGGACCATCATTAACTTATACAATTGTGTCAGCAGACCCATCCTTCTCTATTACCAACGGAAACATATTAACAAATAACGGAACAAAAACATTTGGTGTTGATCCGAATACGTATTCAATTACGTTGCGTGTTAGTGATGGCTCTTTAACGTATGATGAAACTTTCACAATCACGCTTATTCCTGAACCTGTTATCATTGAAAATAATGATCCAGCAGAGCCGTTTAATAGAATTAATACTGGCACATCTTCTGACGCATCAAATATTTCTCAGCCTAAGTTAGAATTTTATATTCGTGACTTTATGGAAGAAATTCGCAATGGTGAAATTTTCCGATACGGCAACCAAGGGTTAATTGACTCCTCACTGTCTACGTCTGACGTGCCAATGAAAGACGTGTTTTATGGTACAGATGGTAATGGTATTGATGAAATTATCAAACGTAGCATTATCACAAGGTTACAAGACTTAGCCGCCAACATATTAGAAGATACAGGTGCCGCAGTTACGCCACAGCAACTCGCTGAAATATTTGGTCTAGATGTATTGCTATACGATATACAAGACGCAGAGGTACTTGAGGAAGCAGATGATAAATCAGATGATGAAAACATTATCTATGAAACAAATAACATCTATAAGGCTTTAGTCGAGCTTAATAAAGAAAGTACAGATGATGTAAATAGCGATGAAGAATCTAAAGAGGATGGCATCGCAGAAAAAAGTAAACAAAACCAAAGACAATATTTAAACAGACAGCTATATCAAGCCGCGCTTTATTATCAAAGTAAAAACTCTGCACTTATCGAAGCATTATCAAAACAAGAATAGTGCAATTAAAAATAAATCGAAATATTAATATAAGTTTTTTATTATTTCTTTAGTTAAATCTATAATTAACCAAATTTCAATTTCTGTTGTATCTGTAAAATTTTTTGACTCAATATCAAAAAAAACATCATTTAGTATTTTTATTTCGTTAATAGCTTCTATTAATTCTCTAGGCAGAGAAATCTCAAGGCTAATATTTTCTATTTTTGATTTTAAAGTATACCCTTTAATAGACTTATCTTTGAAAATCTCTTCCAGCGCTCTTTTAATCATAACAAAAGAAGCAACAAAGCATTTATTTTCATAGCACCTTACAGATTCATTAAACGCTACTAACGTTTTTTGAGGGACAAAAATATTTTCAGATTTATCTCTTTTGATATTAGAAAACTCTAAAATTTGGGTATCTAAACAAACCGAAATATCATATTTATCAACATTAGTTAAATATTCTTTTTTATAATTAGAACTAAAGCATTTTCTCATATTAATTCAGGAACCATCTAAGGTCGTAATAAAATATTCTTAAATATCAGTTATTTTGATTTATGTCGCAACATTTTTAAGCTAGTTATACTTAATCATTCTACAAAAAACCTTAAGGTAATTTAAAAATATGTGTACATTGGAAGTTTGTAATAATTAGGAATCTTGAAATAAATAATTTTAATATAAAAAGCATAGAAATTTACACAAACTCTTACACACTTTTTTAGAGAAAAATAAAATATTTAGTTAAATCAAAGGTATAGGATAATGGCAATAGACTTAAAATCCATTAGTTCCAACACGAAGCATCATCGTTCATATTACCCACTAAGGCACCTTATTTGCTTTGCCATTTTCTCAGATGTTAGATGGGCGCAATCCGTCTCTCCAGAAAAACGGCCAACAAATTGAACTACAGGTTCTACAAAAAGAAGAAGGGCGCGTCCAAATAAATTTCCTCTCTTGATAACACCTGCGCGATAAGCCATTTCTGTTGCCCAGCTAACAACAAACGGCTTAACAAATTTCTCCACCCATCCGCCAGGGTTTTTATTAAGATAAGCGGTCAATGGTACGGCCCATAAACGATAACCGCGTCTTGTTGCCTCATTGAATTGCGATGCAGCAAAGGCTAGATCGCCCTCATATATCTCAATAGAGAGCATTCCTCTACTAAAGTAGTGACCGCAGAGGACTTTTCCGCCTTCAATCACCTGACCATTATCAAATAAAGTTTGAGCGTTAAGACCTGTAACATTTTCTAAAACACCAACTTGCACAAAGTTAGCGCCCCCATTTGTTCCGTTCCTGTCGACCAAAACATTCGTATCAGATCCAGAAACATTCAATTGTAAAAAATCATCAATGTCATTAACGGCTACAGTTCCTGATACAATGTCACTAATATCAAGAATATCGCCTTGAGCTTCCGAAAAATCTGTAACGGTGTCTATAGAATTTGAATCAAATATAAAAGTATCAGCACCAATATCACCATATAGCTCATCATCACTATCACCACCGAGAAGAATGTCATCCCCTGCGCCACCTTCAACAATATCAGCACCACCTCCACCAGTAAGGGTATCGTTAGAAGCACTACCAATAATTGTAAGAGCTTCAGCTTGATTGGTCATGTCAATTGTTACGCCTGCGGCGGCTGTAGCGGCAGAGACTGTTTCTAACCCTGTTAATGCGCCGTTTCCAAGTGCGTTTAACCCCGTTGACGTTGTTGTAATAAAGAGGGTATCTGCTCCACCATTAAAAGATAAGGTAGTCAATCCATTTAACTGCGCACCAGTCATCGTCACATTGTCGATGTCTACACTGCCATTGAGTGTTTCAATTGTCGCCAATGTTCCTGTAGTAAAGTTAACAGTCGTGGCATTGGTTAAAGTGATATTGTCTGTATCCGCTCCACCCGTTAAAGACTCACCTGCAGCAAAATCGCCATTAGCAAGGTTAATCGCCATTGCCCGTTCCGCCATCATCTATTGTATCCGCGCCAGTTCCGCCAGCAATTATATCATTTCCCTGCCTCGCCAGAAAGTGTATCGTTTCCACCTTCACCATTGATTGTGTCATTACCCTCTACCTTCAATAACATTGGCACCGCTATCACCGCTCAAAATATCGTCAAAGTTTGAGCCTATTAAATTCCTCTACATTAGAAACAATATCGTTGCCAGCTCCGCCTGTAGCGTAACCATTACTAACACCGCTATTATTCCATGTGATTTGGTTCCCTGTTGTCATACCAGACAGTGTTCCATGATTATTATTTCCGCTTAAATCAATAACACCGCCTGCGCCCGTTGCTATACTTTCAAATGTATAATTTGCTTCTAAGTCAGTTTGTGGCGTTGTAATAGAGTAGTTCATATATTGATTAATTTCAGTTGAAGTTCTCTCGTATTCCAAATCCTTAGATCATCTAAGGTGCCATCAAATTTATAGTTAGTATCCCTCTCAACCAGAAATTTTGGCCGTTGTTTGAATCTGCGCGTTAGAATTATTATGGTTCCTCGTTGGCTGCGTTAAAGTTTGTAGAACGCCATTTATATAAAGCTTATTTTGAGAAACATCACCATCTGTAAAAACAGCGGCGACATGTACTGGTGCATTGGCTAACCCCGCAGAGCTAATACCATAAATATCGCTAGACGCCGTATTAAATCCAAAGCTACCACTTTGAAACCATAAATCATATGAATGGAAGCCAAAGGGCATCATATTATTTGTGCCATCCCACTCCATCCAGAACTCAACCGTTACTTTTGAGCCTGAGGCTGTATTTAATCCTAATCCCGTGAGATTAACAGTATCATTTCCACCAGCAAAATCGAGAGCATGGTTTTCTGAACCTATATCTGCGGTAACACCGCTTGTCGCCGATATATAACTGGCTGTGTCTGTTCCTGCACCACCATCTAAAATATCATCTCCTGCATCCCCACTTAAACTATCTGTTCCGTCTCCCGCCAGTATGTAATCATTCCCAGTACCACCATAAAGTTCATCATCATCCTGTAAACCGTGCAAATCATCATTACCATCACCACCATTGATTACATCATCCCCTAAATTACCAACAAGAACGTCATTGCCAGCCCCACCGTCAATATGATCAGCACCCGATCCACCATAAGCAAGATCATCCCCATCACCACCATCTATTGTATCATTCCCATCCGCGCCAACAAGTTGATCGTCATCGTCACCGCCAAAGAGATAATCATCTCCATCACCACCATTCAGTTTATCGTCACCAATGCCGCCCGTAATAACATCATCACCCGCATGTCCGTTTAAATGATCATCACCATCACCGCCGTGAATTTCATCATCACCGCCTTCACCGTGCAGACGATCATTTCCAGTGCCGCCATATATAGTATCATTATCATCACCACCATAAATTCGGTCATTATCTGCATCACCATACAGAAGATCAGCCCCCGCGCCGCCGCGAATAATATCATCACCTGCGCCACCGCTCACCTTATCATTACCAGAGCCTAAATGAGCAACATCGCGCCCCGCTAACATATTAAAGACTTCGTCATCGTTATCGTTGTAACGCCTATAAGTGTCATTTCCTGCTGTAAAGGTTTCTGTTGCCCCTGTTGTAAATTCAGATGCTGCAGGATCTGAAGCATCAAAAATAAAATCGCTATCGTTGGTGTTGATGCTATCAATATCAACCGCTGCACTTTGGCCTTTGGTTAAACTATCGCTAGAAAGATAATTACCCGTATTCACATACTGATTGTTAATTTTAACAGAACGAATTTCGATTGTGCGTCCTGCGGCCGCAAAAGCATCATTAAAAGTAAGAGCTAAAGAAGTAGGAAGAGCCCCACCGTAAGTAATTGAAACTGAAATTGTAGAACCGTTAGATGAAATAGGGTGTGTTGAATCTAGGACACCATCTTCCCAAATTTCAAGCGACGGCATATTCGTCGTGAATATTCCAAAAGCCTCTATTTCTAACGTATACATTGGCATGCTGCCTGACCCCTTACTTAATCTATGATTTATTCAAACAAATCAAAGAGATAACCATATTATCAGCATAGCACAATAAAATTGAAAAATAATTAATATATTAAGGAAAATTCGCTCTTCACTTAGTTACTTTTAGTTGCATCACCACCTCTTCCTTTCTTAGGAAGTCGTTTCAAAATCTGATTCAAACAATTAATACGCCTTGCAGCATTATATGCAGATGGTGAGTTAATTTGAAAATAATAATAAGAATCATACTTTTTTGCTTCTTCTAAGATTTTCTCTTTCGTCCAAAAACCATTGGGGGAGTTTAAATATTTCATGTGAGAAAAGCATTCAGCATTCCACTTATTCTTATAGATTGCATTATAAATGCTAAAATGTTTTGTGCGAAAATCTTTTCTTGTTTTAAATTTTTGGCCCAGCCCCCAAAAATCGGTCCATTTAATAAGTTAGTATTTGGTTTATATTGTCTTTAAAGGAAGGAGACTATAATGAGCCGAGGAAAGCGCTATACAGCGGAACAAATAATCAAGATATTACGTGAGGTTGAGATTTATACGGGTCAAGGCGAGACGGTTGCCCAAGGTTGCCGTCGTTGTAGTATCACGGAGCAGACCTATTATCGTTGGCGCAAAGAATATGGCGGGATTAATATTGATCAAGCCAAGCGCTTCAAGGAAATGGAGAAAGAGAACCAACGGCTTCGCAAAGCTGTCTCTAACCTGACACTTGATAAATTGATTTTAGAAGAAGCTTTGTCGGGAAAGTATTAAGCCCTTCGGCGCGCCGGATGTGTGTTGATGATGTTACAAACAGGCTCGGCGTATCAGAACGCCGTGCTTGTTCGATCATTAAACAGCCACGCTCAACACAGCGTAGAGAACCAGTTAAACGTGATGATGAAGATGCGTTAACGCAGGCAATTATCAGGCTGGCTAGTGAATATGGTCGGTATGGCTATCGCCGTATCACGGCATTGCTGCATGTAGAAGGCTGGCATGTTAATCACAAGCGTGTGATGCGTATCTGGCGACGTGAAGGGCTAAAAGTACCAATAAAACAACCAAAGAGAAGCCGTTTGTGGCTGAATGATGGATCGTGCATTCGTCTGCGTCCGTCATGGAAGAACCATGTTTGGGCGTATGACTTTGTGCATGATCGTACCAAAGATGGAAGAGCGTTTCGGATGCTGACCGTGATTGATGAATATACAAGAGAATGTCTTGCGATCACGACAAAGCGTAAACTTAAAAGTGGTGATGTGCTGGAGACACTGGAGAATTTATTCATTGAGCGTGGTGTGCCCGATCATATCCGCAGCGATAACGGTGCTGAATTTACAGCAAAAGCCGTTCAAAGTTGGCTGGAAAGGATGGAGGTAAAACCAACTTATATTGAACCGGGCAGTCCATGGGAGAATGGCTATAATGAAAGCTTTAACGGTAAACTTAGGGATGAGTTATTGGATCGTGAGTTGTTTGATACGTTGTTTGAGGCGCAAGTGCTGGTTGAAAACTGGCGCGTGCATTACAACACAAAACGACCTCACAGCTCACTGGGATACAAACCACCAGCTCCACAAACGCCTTTTGTTAACCCATCAAGAATGGTTACGCTAAGCTTCAGCCCTCCTTGATGGAGAGCATTAACCACGACCAGACTAACTCTGAAACTGGTACATTATAAGGGGCAGGCCACTCTAGGCCATTGGCTGTGCCATTTTTGCCCAATCGGTTTTGGTTGGGAAATATGTATCGCGTTAATACCTGGAATGCGGCGCGAAGTAGCTGTGTTTCATCATTAGGAACAGTATACGCCTTACAAGGTTCGGAAGATGAGATAGCTCAGCCTGCAGCTACATTACAAGGCGCTTGAGCATCCCTACAGCTCTTGCATTTTTTTAGCTTGGTATGTTTTTGCACCACAATGCATCTCAACACTGGCTGTCGCACGACGAGTAGAAACAAACGGATGGCCTTGGCCTACAATAATGTTTTTATACCTATTTGCGCTAGCATATATTGCCGCAGGAATAACTTACTATATTTCTAGTTTTATTTTGAATTAATAGAAAGCAACTTATAACGAAGAAAATCCAAGAAGCTATTAACGTTAAAAATAGTTTAGAACATTCTATTAAGATATAAAACCAATGCAATGTCCTGAAGACTCTACTCCTCCTGCAATAACCGCACTGTTCTAATATCAAGAGCAGGAAGAAGCCAAAAACTTTGAACAGATAATGCAATAAACATTAATGCACACATCAACCATTTTTTCCGTATGGCGGGAGAGGTCTTTGTTAAAACTATAACAAGAATTATAACGCCCCATTCAACACTATTAAATAAATGAAAAGTCGCCTTTCCTACTTCTAAGGCAACAGGAATCGTTAAATTAGGTGCTTGAAATTTTATAGGTGTAGCAAGAAATGATACGCCTAAGATCAACCCAGCCCATATCAAATATACCGACGGTAATAATAGTTCTGTAGTACAATGTAACTTTGATTGTTCTTTAAAAATCATCACTCTTTACCTAAAATTATAATTCATGCATTTATACAAACGAAACAACGAACGGCCTAGTAAGAATTACTAATTACTCTTACATGTTTAGAAAGAACTGATATATTCAAAGTGTGTAAGGCTGTTGGTTATTTCATTGCTTTGTTTCAAGCTTTAAATTACCCTAAAACTTACACAAACCCTTACACACTTTTTTAGAGAAAAATAAAAAACCGAATTAAATCAATAGGATAGCAAGATGTCAATAGACTTAAAATCTGTTGTCCGTATGGACGTGGGGGTTCAAGTCCCCCCAGCCCCACCATTTTTCTTTATCAATTAAACTGATATCTCACACTCAAAAACGGTGTTGTGGCGACGACGCCGAAATCATTATCGCCTGTGACATCACTCTCAATGATATAAGGAAGGGCGGCGGCAGACAGGCCAACGTTCCACGGACCGTTTTCATAGAGCCTGATCCGTGCCTGCCCTGCCAATAACGGCACAGGGTAATCCTGATATCCTGTCACAAGGCCTAAAGCACCTGACAACTCCAACTCTGTTGGTCCTATCGGGATGGTCCAGGGGTTTGTGACATACCCCAATCCTACAGATGTGTCGCGCACACTGTTGGGGCTTAAATAATAAACGCCCCAGTTGCCATAGCCTTGGGTATGCACTTTTGCAATCACCAGGCTGTGCGTTTCCCGAAAATTCTCATCATCTGATTGAAAATGTTTAGAGGCAATGGGCCCCCCTTCAACCGTCATGGATTTGATAAACTTATCGCTTCTGGTTTCCTGCGCAAAAGCAGAAACAGGAAAGACAAAGGAAATTATTAAAACAATAAAGAATTTTAACATGGCAGCTTCTTTTCCCTAAAGGCATAAACAACCTATTATTAGTAACGCCAAATAACTTAATTACAAGACTGGTATTATAGTTTTCCCTCTGTTACGGAGGGGTGTTCAAAATTTAAAATTAGGGAATTTTATGGATATCCATACACTTTACGCCTTTATCGGCTTTATGCTTGCGGCCTATGCCGTGATTGGGAATGATTCTGTTCAAACGCTCGGGACGTTTATAGCCTCAAATATTAAAGTTATTAAATGGTACTGGTTGTGGCTTGCCGCAAGTGTTGTTCTTGCCTGTACTCTTGCCTATAGTTGGCACATCAATGGTGGCGATATTTCCTATGGTCGGTTGGCAAAAATCCCCCCTGTTCAAATTGAATGGTATCATGCTGCCGCACCCGCTGTTTTGGTTCTCCTAACACGCATCGGCATTCCTGTATCAACAACCTTTTTGGTTCTTTCTGTTTTTGCTTCTACGGTTGTCCTTGAAAAAATGCTGGTGAAATCCATAGTCGGTTATGGTTTGGCTGCCATTGTAGCCTATATCCTTTGGATGGTTTTGGCCCATTTCATAAATGAAAAACGAAATACCGTTAAGCAAGGAACGCGCGGTATTTGGCGCACGGCTCAATGGCTCTCAACTGGCTTTCTTTGGTTCTCGTGGCTTTCACACGATATGGCTAACATTGCCGTATTCCTTCCGCGTGAGCTACCGTTAAACTTATTATGTGGTGCTATTGCCATTTTAATATTCTGGCTTGGGGTTATTTTCTATTCACATGGCGGGAAAATTCAAAATATTGTCCTTGAAAAAACAGGATCTCGTTTTATCCGTTCCGCAACTATTATTGACCTCGTTTATGCTCTTATTCTTTGGTACTTCAAGGAACTTAACAGCATTCCAATGTCTACAACATGGGTCTTTGTTGGTCTTCTTACAGGACGGGAACTTGCCATTGCTACAGCTCACAGAGAAAATTACAAATTTAGCTACGTTTTCCCAATTGTAGGAAAAGACTTTGGAAAAATGATGATCGGCTTGCTTGTTTCTGTTGCGATGGTTCTGACAATTCACTATCTCATCAATCCAGATCAATAAGAGGATAAAATGATAAATTACAAAACTTTGTTACTTTCATCTGCTCTTATACTTGTCTGCAATACTTCTGCTTTTGCCGATGCCAAAGATGACCGCATCGCCGCCATGGAGGCGCAAATGAAAGTCATGATGCAGGAGATCGAAACTTTAAAAGCAGAACGCGCGGCTGAAAAAACCGAACAGGCTCAAATTAAGCAAAAAATATCTGCCATTGAAACCAAAACAGAGGCCGCAGTTGCTGCCATCTCCCCTGCCGCAGGACAAGACGATGATGTAAAAATTTCTATGAAGGGATCCACTCCTAAAATCAGTAAGGGAGAATTTTCTTGGCAACCCACAGGTCGCATTCATCTTGACGCAGGATCCATCAGTGATGATAAGCGTGACCACCCTAATGGCGCGGAATTTCGGCGTGCTCGCCTTGGAATGCAGGGACAAATCACCGATGATTTTGGCTATAAAGCTGAAGTAGACTTCGCTAACGAAAATGTTGCAATTAAAGATATGTATATGAATTATACAGGGGTTAAAAACACAGAAATTCGTATTGGTCACTTCAAACCAGGTTATTCTCTTGATGATATGACCAGTTCTAATGATATTACCTTTATTGAACGATCTGCGGCAATTGAACCTTTTTCACTTTCAGAACAAATTGGTGCAGGTATCATCAATCATGGAGACAATCATCATATTGCCGTAGGTGTGTTTAATGATGATGCTGGAAAACAAAGCACAGACGACGAACAGTTTTCTACTTCCGCTCGTATTGCGGGCACTCCTTACAAAAAAGATAAAAATCTTGTTCACCTCGGCGGATCAGTCTCTTACCGTGAACCAGATCAGGCCAATGACCGATTTGATTACGACTCTTTTGCAGAAAATCGACTACAAACAACTGACTCCGTTTCCTCTGTTATAAATGACGGTGAAAATTCTACCATTTACGGCGTTGAAGCCGCCGCTGTTTCAGGCCCCCTATCTGTTCAGGGCGAATATGTCATGGCAGATATTGAAAACCGTGCGGGACAAAACCCAACTTATACAGGTGCTTATGGTCAGGTTGCATGGACTGTCACTGGGGAAACTAGACCCTATTCCATCGCCAAAGGTGCCTTTGGTGGCATAAAGCCTGATCACCCTCTTAATCCTAAAGATAATGGATGGGGCGCCTTGGAACTCGCCGCGCGTTACTCTCATTTAGACTTAAATGATGGGGGTTTAAACGGTGGTGAAATGGATACCCTTACGCTTGGAGCAAACTGGTATTTGAATAATTATATGCGCCTGATGGGAAATATTATTTTTGTTGATACAGATGATAATGCCACAACATCTGATGATGATCCGACAATCTTTCTAACAAGATCACAAGTAAAGTTCTAAGTGTATTTTTTAAGATAACGGTCGATCACCTTTTGCAATTCTTTCTCAAGGGCAATGGTGCGAACGTCGTTTTCTATTTTTACTTTTCCATTAATCAGGATGTCTATACCGTTATTATGCGCTTCGATAATTTTGATAAGATCGTCGTTGATCAGGTCGGTTTTTTCCAAAAACTTTAAAATTAAATTAGAAAGAAGACTCATAGAGGGGTAATTAAACATTCCGCCATGGGCCTTGAGCTGCATAATCAATAACGTCATGTTATGCATGATTTTCTTTTGTTTGGACGCGCTTTGTGTCTTTTTTAATTGCTCAATATATATCCGTATATCTTCAATATAGGCTTTTGCAAACGGGATAAAATCAACATTATTGTCTTTGATAAAAGACTCGCCGCGTTCAATCAAATGATCAGGAATGCCACCGCTTCCCGCTTTTTTCTTTAAACCCTGTGATGGCGGGATGAACTCCACCTTCGGCATCTCGTCTAAATGATCAAAAAAATTATCGTCGTGACTCATCTTTTCGTTTTATACCTATTTTGACGTTATATCCTTAACCCCGTCTTTTTTCGGGATCATGACAATATCGGCTGCATCATGCAGCTCTTTATTTTGTTGGTTATATAAATCTTTCATGCGGCGTATCGGGCCAACATATTCTTCTCTCTTGCGCCGGCGATCGGGGCCAAAATATCCTTCCGCCTTCACAAACTGGCGGGGCCGCTCAATCAACTGAACAATTTTTTTGTACATGTCGCGGGCTGTGTACGGCTTCATTAAAAATTCTGTCATCCCGTTATCGCGTCCTTCTTCAACGCGGCGCTTATCGGTATAGCCTGACATTAAGATAATAGGCACATACGGGTTGGGGGATTTGGGATCTGTTCTAATCTTTTGGATAAGTTCTAGGCCATCAATTGGGGTCATAAACCAATCCGTGATGATGATGTCCGGATCATGTTGGCAATATAACTCATAGGCCTCATCGGCATTACGGGCGCCGAGTAGATTCTTAAAACCGAATATCTGTAAAATCGACTTGGTCAGCGTCAGCATCGGAAGCAAATCTTCCACGACCAAAATTTTTATATCATCAAGTTTATAAGGCATACGGGCGAAATATTGTTAGAAAATACAATTATAACAATATTTTACTACCTTTTTATTAATGCGACAACGCCTAATGAAATGCCATAAAACCTAGGCGATAATGGGGTTTTTCTCTCCCAAAGACATCACAAGATCAGCAACTTCTTGGGTTGCCTTGGTTAGTGCCTCCTCATCAATCCCGCGCAGAACAAGCGTTGTTCCGAATTTGCCGTTTTGATATTTCGGGTATGACCCAATGGCGAGCATGGGATAACGGTCCTGAATAGCGCTCAAACCATCGGCAATATAGCTTTCGGCCAAATCAGCGCTGACGCTGCGACTTTCCACAGGTTTACCCCCTTTCAGCGTGGGAACAATAGAATCCAGCATCGCCTGCATAATGCGCGGCACGCCTGCCATGACATAGACATTGCCAATGTTAAGTCCTGGCGCGCCGCTGACGGGATTGTCAATTAACGTCGCCCCTTTCGGGATCATAGCCATCTTCTTGCGGCTTTCCGTGATCAGGCTTTCGTCCTTATAATAAGCCAAAAGTTCGGCATAGGCCGCCTTATTCAACTCCAATTCCACCCCGAATGCCTTGGCTACATTTTCGGCGGTGATATCATCATGTGTCGGGCCAATTCCGCCCGTGGTCATCACATAATCATGGATGGCGCGCAATTCATTGACAGTCTCGATAATCTTCTGCCCGTTGTCGGGAATGACCCGAACTTCCATCAACCTGACACCCGCCGCACCTAGCTTTTCAGCCGTATAAGGAATGTTTTTATCATGCGTGCGGCCCGAGAGGATTTCATCCCCGATAATAACCAGCGCCGCCGTATAAATCTTCTCGCTCATAATGTGCTCTATCCTTATTTTGCGCCCTTGATTTGGTGATTTATATATATAAAGTGTTCCTCATGATGACACAAGCACAACCAAAATATAACGGCAGCGGGATTGAGCTGCATACGCCCGAAGACTTTGACGGTATGCGCGCGGCAGGAAAGCTCGCAGCGCAAACCCTCGACATGATTACCGAACATGTGGTACCTGGCGTTACGACGGAGGAACTTGACCGCCTGTGCCATCTCTTTATCACAAAACACGGGGCTATTCCCGCTCCGCTGAATTACAAAGGGTTTCCAAAATCTATCTGCACCTCCATCAACCATGTGGTCTGTCACGGTATTCCTGAAGAAAAATCTTTGCGCGAAGGTGACATTGTCAACATTGATGTCACGGTTATTTTGAATGGTTGGCACGGCGACACTTCCCGCATGTATATGGTGGGAGATAAAATTTCAGTGAAGGCGCGTAAGCTTTGCGATGTAACCTATGATTGCTTAATGGCGGGAATTGAACAGGTCAAACCTGGTAATACTCTGGGGGATGTCGCTCACGCCATCCAAACACTGGCAGAAGAAAACCGTTTTTCTGTGGTGCGGGATTTTTGTGGGCACGGCTTAGGACGCACCTTTCACGCCCCGCCTTCTGTCGTGCATTTTGGCCAACCGCATACAGGGGAAATATTAGAACCTGGCATGTTCTTCACGATCGAACCGATGATTAACACAGGCCATTACGCCACAAAAGTTTTGGCCGATGGGTGGACAGCCGTCACGCGTGATCGCGGCCTTTCCGCACAGTTTGAACATTCCCTCGCCGTCACAGAAGATGGGTTTGAAATTTTTACCCTGTCTGAAAAAGGGTACACAAAACCACCTTATTAACCCCTCACCCGATCTCCTGACAGTCGATCACCCTCTCCCACGGGGAGCGGGATGAGAAGGCTTAGCGAATGCAATGCGCTTATCCGTAACTGAGTGAGGAGAGAAAATTAATAAAATCTTGGTGTCTTGGTGTCTTGGTGGTAAAAAACAATATGGAAGCAAAAAAGGCACCAAAACCCCATCACACTGGCCATCGTGACCGCCTGCGGGAACGATTTTTAAACGCCCCTGACAGCCTGCCTGATTATGAACTGTTGGAACTTCTGCTTTTCATGGTGATCCCGCGCAAGGATGTTAAACCCATCGCCAAAAATTTAATCGCGCGTTTTAAAAACATTAATGGCGTGCTCAATGCGTCGCCCAATGACCTGATGGGCGTGGACGGCATTTCACAAAACTCTGCCATTGCCCTACGTTCCATCCGCGCCGCAGGACTTCGTTTATTGAAACAGGATATGATAGGACGCCCTGTCTTAAATAGTTGGCAACGCCTGATTGATTATTGTGAAGCCGCGATGGCCAATGAAAATAAAGAACATTTTCGTCTGCTGTTTCTCAATAAGAAAAACGAAGTTATCGCCGATGAAGTGCAACAAAGCGGCACGGTCGATCACACCCCCGCCTACCCACGGGAAATTATGAAACGCAGTTTAGAGCTCGGCGCGACCGCTCTTATTCTGGTGCATAACCACCCCAGTGGAGACCCGACGCCGAGCCAAGCAGACGTTGCTCTTACCAAACAAATCATTGCCGCCGCCGCGCCCTTTGATATTGTTATTCACGATCACCTCATCGTCTCTCGTAACGGCACCGCGAGCTTTAAGACTTTAGGGTTGATTTAAAAGAGGACAAATAAATGACTAAAGTAGAATCTAAAAATTCTCTAATTAGCTACAAAGGTACATCAAAATATGAACCTATAGAAAGTTGCTGCATTTCTAAAGAAGACCTGCTTAAACTTTATAAAATATTAGACAAACAAACATCTGTTGCTGTTGAAAAACATTTATCAGAAATACCTAGATTAGAAGATAAGACTCCAGAGGAAGATGAAGCTTTAAGACAAAATGTTAGAGAGCTTGGAAAATTAACTGTAATAATAAATAATCAATATGGTGAACAAATAGTTAGCCAAACAGAAGAAGATTTAAAAAAAGAAAACCTACCTGACAAAATTACTTTCATTGCATTTGATAGTGCTGTTGGATTGGAAAATAAACAAGTTAATATTATCTTAGATAATAAATTTCGTTTAGAGCTCGATTTTTCGGAACCTCCTGGGTTTAATGAGTACAATCCTTTTGATAGTTCAACTCCCAATAAAAGCTCTTTATTTGTTAATGGAAAAGATAGCAACTGGGCAATAGCTGTATCAGATTTAATTAAAAACTTTTTTAAAGAAAGAGGTACAAAAACTAATTTAATACACAGCAGAATTATATTCGTATTATTAAGTTGGTTAATATTAGTTCCTGTAGCTCTGTGGACAACTTACAGGCTAGACCCTTTAATAGTTAACTCATTAGATGATGTCGGAACTGGGTTAAGAGCTATAATAGATGTCTATTTGTTTCTATTAATATTTGCATTATTGCGCACTTTAGTTTGGAGTATCAGATGGGCTTACCCAATAATAGAAATTAAAGGCACTAAAAATAATATAGTTAGATGGTCAATAAACTTTTTAGGATTAGCTTGTTTAGCAAGTTTTTTTACCGATTTTATGAAATACATATTCTAAGACATTCAGGTTAATTCAAGGCGCGGCGCTTAAAGCTGCTGATACTTCTGCTTTGTCGAGGTGGTACTCCGTATAACGGCGATTGCCGCTATCGCGTTGCGTGATCGATTCAATTGGCACGCCTCTTCCCTTTAGGACAGAAATTGTTTTCGTTAATGTCGTATGGGCGACATTCACTAACTCAACATTTTGCTGAGCGGCCTTAATGGGTGTCATATAATCATGAGTAATCATTGTTCGTAAAACTGCGCGCTCCATTTTACGCGTTGGAGGCACGCCATAATGTTTTGCGACCGCTTCAAAATCGAGCTTCATGGTTTGGGGTGATTTTGTCATGATTTATACTCCGTATGTTTTTTACCCCTTCTATAAAGCGCATTATAAAATGCACGTCAATATTATTGTCATAAAAATAATTTGATTTGTAAGATTTTATTCCTATTTATTTCATTCTATGCTATACTCACCTCTGATGTCCGTTTGGGATGCGTCCTTGCGCTTGTGCGTATGGCGACCCTTAAATGAGGCGGCACGGTTTGGGAAAGACATCCCAAAGCGCAGAGAACGTGAACCCACCCTCTTTCCATAGGCACCCCCACCCCCCGTTTCATACGGAACAAAAAGAAGAAAATCGATTTCACCATTAAAAACAACAGGTTACATGCCTAAAAAGAGGCAAAAAACGCTGTTTCGGGTCTAGCATATTGTGTTTAACGGTGCTAAAACTCCTCATGTCATTCTTCGACTTGATCGAAGAATCTCCTTAGATTTGCCTGATCCTTTGGTCAAGCCAAAGGATGACAGCAGGATAGAAAGCGTTAAAAAGAAGATGATCCCTCGTTATACCCGCAAAGAAATGGCCGATATTTTTGAGCCCGAAAATCGTTTTAAAATCTGGCTCGAGATTGAAACACTGGCTTGTGAGAAGATGGCCGAGCTTGGTGTCATTCCGCAAGCCTGTCCCAAAGCCTTGCGTGAGAAAGGTGGTTTTGATGTCGCGCGCATTGATGCGATTGAGGCTGAGGTCAAGCATGACGTGATTGCCTTCCTGACGAGCGTGGCCGAACATATTAACGATCCTGAAGCCTCGCGTTATGTGCATCAGGGGATGACCAGTTCGGACGTTGTAGATACCTGCTTTGCCCTGCAACTGACGCAGGCGGCAGATATTCTGCTTGGGGATTTGGACAGGTTGCTTGCGGCGCTGAAGAAACGCGTAATGGAGCATAAAGATACGCTGTGTATTGGTCGCTCTCACGGTATTCATGGCGAACCAACGACCTTCGGGCTGAAGCTTGCGGGTCACTATGCGGCCTTTTCCCGGGCGCGCAAACGCTTAGTGGGGGCGCGGGAGGAGATCGCCGTGTGTACCATCTCTGGCGCGGTTGGTACCTACGCTACCGTCAATCCGCAGGTGGAAGAATATGTGGGTGCAAAACTTGGCCTTCGCCCTGAAACGGTGGCCACGCAAGTCATTCCCCGTGACCGTCACGCGATGTTCTTCTCCACCCTTGGCGTCATCGCCAGCTCAATTGAAAATTTTGCGATAGAGGTGCGGCACTTACAACGGACCGAAGTGCGTGAGGCTGAAGAATTTTTTTCTGCGGGTCAAAAAGGCTCATCCGCGATGCCTCATAAGCGCAACCCTATTCTAAGCGAGAACTTAACGGGTTTGGCACGCTTGGTGCGGGCGACGGTTGTTCCTGCGCTTGAAAATGTTGCGCTATGGCATGAGCGTGATATTTCTCACTCCTCTGTGGAGCGGAATATTGGCCCCGACGCCTGCGTGACTTTGGACTTCGCGCTGAACCGTATGGTCGGGCTTGTTGAAAATCTTTTAGTCTACCCTGACACGATGATGGAAAATCTGGAGAAGATGGGCGGCCTTGTCTTTTCTCAACGTGTCCTCCTCGCCCTCACTCAAAACGGGATATCCCGAGAGGACGCCTACCGTATCGTTCAGCGCAACGCTATGGAGGTGTGGGCCACCAAGGGTAAAACAACATTACTTGAATTTCTGTTAAAAGACAAAGATGTCACTGCAAAATTAAGCGAAGGTGACATCAAGGCCATCTTTGATTACAAAGCCTATACACGCCACGTTGAATCAATTATTAATAGAGCGCTAAATTCTTAAATAAAAAAAGGAGCATCCCATGAAAGGCGATAAAGCAGTAATACAAGAGTTAAATAAAGCATTGAAAGGCGAATTGACCGCCATCAATCAATATTTCCTGCATGCCAAAATGTTGGAAGATTGGGGCGTTTCAAAATTGGCCACGCATGAAAAAGCCGAGTCCATTGAGGAAATGGTTCATGCTGAAAAATTGATTGATCGCATTCTCCTCCTTGAAGGACTCCCGAACCTTCAAGACCTTGGAAAATTGAAAATCGGCGAAAATGTTGTCGAAGTGATTAAATCTGACATGGCTTTAGAAAAAGATGGCATCAAAGGATACCGTGAAGGTATCGCCGTAGCAGAAAAAGCAGGTGACTATGTCACGGCCGATTTATTCAAGGCTATTTTGGCCGAAGAAGAAGTCCATTTGGATCATCAGGAAACACAACTTAAGATGATCGAGGATATGGGGCTGCAAAACTTCCTCGCCCTAAATTCAGCTCCCGAAGCTGCTCAATAATATCTCTTTTTCAATAATCTTGAGAAAAGTCCCTTTAAAAAAATAATTGGGGCTTTTTGATTATTTTCTATTTGCGAATAGTTCTCAGTTTCACTATACTGATCCCATATAGAGGGAATCACGCATGTATATCTGCAGTTGCAATCCATTTACTGATAAAGATTTAGAACAGGCTCTAAAGGATGACAATGTCCTGAAAAAGGCCTCTCATGTGTATAAAGCGTGCTCTGGCGGGGTAAAACCCTGCTGCGGCACCTGTATCTGCGAGATTCGTGAACGCATTGACGAGCACAATAACGAGGCCCTTCTTCTCGCCGCAGAATAGATCTGCGAAAAACTCATAATTAGTTATTGAAAATCATTTTTTAGAAGCGTATGACTCGAAATCATAGTGATTTTGAAAGAGTAAAAAATGAATTTTCATGTTGATCCACTAGAGAGCGTTCGTGACCAAATAAAAAAGGTAGATCACGAGATATCATTGTCCTTAAACCCTTTTAGGGCGGCAAAAAACCCCAATATTCTTCCAACAACTGAGATGGTATCCCGCGTAGTCCTCCCAGTAGAAGTTAAAGATTTAGCCGTCACAACCAATACGCCAATTGAGTTATTTGCGGGTGTCTCGCTATTCTTAGCTCTAAAAATAACTGACAAGGGGATTACTTGTTCCCGAAAACTGGATCATGGGACGGATAAAAGGGAAGAGTTTATTGCACTATGTGAAGAACTTTGCAAACGACACGATCTCTCCCGACAAGTTTTTCAGCATAAAAAAAGCAATCGCGGGCAATCTGAAAGAAATAATGGAAAGGTTGTTACCTTTATTCCTGAACAACATAACATAGTCGTTGGTCGTATGTACAAAGACTCTTTAGAACGGGGGCGTGATGCTCACCTGCATGCCAACATCATAGACTGGGTTGCAGCCGTCAATGCGGGATGGCAAGATATGGGAATAAATGAACGCAAAGGACCTTTTGTTACCCCCGTCACAGAGACGAGCCGCTTTGAAATCCGTGATCCACGCCCTTTAAAAATGGTATAGGCATAACTTTATCGCCTGCCTTGTAATCACCACAATCCTGTGGCAATTTTCATGTTCATCAACCTTTTTAAGGAAACGGAATTATGCTAAAAACTTTTATTTTATTACTAGGGAGCTTACTTATCATGACCGCACCATCCGCTCAAACATCTGCTGCAGATTTAGATCCAGAAAATACACTTTATCTTGATTTGAAAGATGGACGCGTCACAATCAAGTTAATGCCAGATATCGCGCCTAACCATGTTGAGCGTATCAAAACATTAACCCGTGAAGGTTTTTACGATGGTATCGTTTTTCACCGTGTTATTGATGGTTTCATGGCACAAACAGGCGACCCAACAGGAACAGGTATGGGCGGATCTGAACTTTCAGATTTAAAAGCTGAATTTAATGATTATAATTTTGGCCGTGGTACAATTGGTGCGGCACGTTCCGCATCACCCGATAGTGCTAATTCACAATGGTTTATCTGTTTTGATGATTGCAGCTTCCTGAACAAACAATATACGGTTTGGGGACAGGTTGTTGAAGGGATGGAACATGTCGATGCCATCACCCGCGGTGAACCACCTAAAAATCCAGATAAAATTGTAAAATTACAAGTGGCTTCAGACGCGAAAGCCGAAGCAGCGGAGTAAGGCCTTGCCTGCCCTTTCTATTTATCAAGTCGATGCCTTTACATCGCACATCTTCGGCGGCAATCCAGCCGCCGTTGTGCCATTGGAGGCATGGCTTCCTGATTCAGTAATGCAAAACATTGCCATTGAAAATAATTTATCTGAAACAGCATTTTTTATTCCCGATGGTGATGGTTTTTATTTGCGGTGGTTTACCCCAACTTATGAGATAGATTTGTGTGGTCATGCAACATTGGCCACAGCCTTTGTCATTTTAACGCAGCTCTATCCTGAACGCGAAAGTGTAACTTTTAAAACCAATGTTGCAGGGGATTTAATTGTTAGAAAAAATAGTGATGCCCTTACCATGGATTTTCCCGTGCGCGCGGGAGAGAAAATTGATATCAAGGATATCCCCGCCCTCGTTTTAGAAAGTCTGGGTAGTCCCACCCCGATTGAAGCTTACAAAGCTAGAGATTTGATGCTCGTTTACGATAACGAAGAATTTGTTAGAAATGCTAAACCAGATTTTTCAAAGCTTATTCAATACCCAGATGCTGTTATCATCACATCAAAAACAAAAGATAAAAATTATGACTTTATATCGCGCTTCTTTTGCCCTTATGACATGGGCATTCCTGAAGACCCTGTAACAGGCTCTGCGCATTGCACACTGACCCCCTATTGGGCCAAGCGACTTAGCAAGCACGAATTGAAAGCCCGTCAGGTTTCCGAACGTGGTGGTGATTTAGATTTAAAAACTGATGGAGATCGACTTTATATCACAGGAAAGGCAGTGCTTTATATGGTTGGGAAATTTTATATATAAAACTTATTCTTCAGCGTCTTCGGAGTCTTTCTTTTTAGCTTTCTTCGTTTTCTTTTTGTCTTCTAACTTGGTTAAATTCTTTTCTTCTTTTTCATCTGGTTTTAGTTTTTCAATCCGTGATAGTAATTTGGTAACCATTGCTTCGACTTGCGGAAGATCATGTAAAGGATTAGATGTTTCAAAACGAAAAACACCCTCATTATCATCCATCAGAATTAGAACATCTGCACCTGGCATCCCCAGAATGCTTTTAAGGACTTTTACGCGCTCATCCGTTAGATAAGTATCAACGGCCTTTTTGTTTCGGGAACGCAGTTCAAAATCTTTGTCCCACCTTTCTTCTGCAATGTCATGCGGTGTGATAGACTCTAATGATTTCAAAAACGGAATCATTTCTGAGGTTCCCGCCCCTATTCCATCAACAAATTTCTGGTTACCTATAACCTGTAAAACCGTTAGTTGGCGATTTTTTCGAGTGTCTTCTTTTTGCTGTGTCGCTGTAAAGAAAGATATATTATACCCCTCTAAAATTCCTTCGACCTCTGCAGGTTCAAAAAACTTATTCGGTGTAAATTTCAAACCCTTTTTTTCAGCAAAAGCTTTCCAAGTTTTTTTCTGCTGTACCAAAATAATGGTCGACCATGCCATTGTTCCCAACAGCAAAAACGACAAGACAAACCAAACAAAAAACCAAAAAGACAAGACGAACCCCTAATTATTATTTAGAAAGGCGTGAAAATTCACTTCATAAGTTCAGTTTACCCTGAATCGCGACGCTCTGTCACTTTTTAGATAAAACAATAAACAGTTAAGCACCCTCTCTGCAAAAACCCAACATATTGAATTTAATAGGTTAATTAAAATTATTATGTAATTACAAGGGGTTGATTGGCCCAAATTTGCTTTTTACCTGCCTAAAATGGAATCATACATTATCAAGATAGCCACGGGGATAAGAAAAGGAGAACGATGTATAACAACAAGCCAACGAATGATAATATCACAACACGCGTCATCCCTGGCCTCAGTGCCAAATACCAGATTGTCTCTCTTCCCTATTGGGCGTGGTACTGGCTTGAAGATTTCATGAGACTAAACCGTATTAGCTACAAAGGCATTTATGAAACCTTTGGAGCATCTGGCGATATTAACGGCACATTACTCAATTTGGCTGAACTTCATCATGAATATGCCATGCGCGAAGTTTACAATCTCGCCAACGATAACGAACCTGACGATGACGACATTATTGCGCGTATTCAAACCCATAAAGAATCTGTAAGACAGAAAAATTATAACCTACCCAAGATTTATAAAATTTTTGGCTTCATGGCTTGTGCAACAACATTACAGGCTGTGTGGGAACGTCGTCATTACGAACAAAGTAACAAGATCAATTAAAAGTTTAAAAATATTAAAAGGACAATAGCGATATTGTGTGTGTTTTAGAGTAGTAAAGTGTAAATAGTCGTATTTCTCCCCCCAAACTAGGCAGGCACTTACGGTTCCCGTAAGTGCCTTTTTTTGATTCACTGCCGTTCTTTTAATTATTTCTTGAGAACGTCACCCGTATAACCATCAATCACAATGTCGTGCGGTCCGCCTTCTGTCTTGAAACGCACCTGAAATGATGGACGCCCTTCATACACAACGCCATATACATCAAAACCACTTGAAGGCGGCGCCACTTCAAGCGCCGCACGCACAGCCAAGTCCTGCGTGATGGGAGTTCCCTCAGGAATATTGGTTGGGTCTATGTGATCAATCAATGGTTTTGCATTCATCGCTTTTATAATTTCCTCTTCATTCGGCTTGGCTAGAGGTATAGGCGTTTGGGCTTTTGTTTTTTCCTGCTTTTCTACAGATTTTACTTTAGGCGCAGTTCTCTTTTTCGGCGGCGACGCAACCGCTTTCGTTTTAGGTTTTGGCGCTTTTATTTCTTCTATTTTGGGTGCGTCTTCAACAATCATTGGTTGAGACGGCGGTGAAATCAAATCTTCTGCTGTCAATGCAGGTTCAGGGGCAGGTGTCACAATTTCCGGTGTTGGTTGAGGCTCTGCTATAGGATTTTCATTTAAAATAATGACCTCTTTTGTTCCATCATCATGAATAACCGTTATTTTGTTCTGCGCCTGTGACGCCGTTGATAGAAAGACAACAGTTCCCAGAAAAAATAAAATGAAACGAATAATCATAATTTAAGATACCTCATATTATAATAAAGTAGATGTTAAAAAGAGTGTCAGCCCGCAATATAAAAACCAATAATAAGAGCCATATAAGCCAAAGTCATCATACCCACAATTGCAACAATGCGGATTTGAGCCTCACTCATTTTAGATTTAATTTTTAGAGTTTTCTTCAGGTGTTTTATCATTGACCGTATCAGAAGTAGTTACAGAAGCAAATCGCTCTTCAAATTTTTCTACGATATTTGTCCAGGCCGTAAAAGCCACCATAACCCAGATCATAATAAACGTGACGGCCACAAGCCAGATCCGATCCCGCAGATCCCTTCTTGCCTTATCAACACGTTTCTGAAGTTCAGGCTCATTCACAGAACCTGAAGCGACCAAAAGATCCTGATAAAAAACCCCTAGTTTTTCAGCTTGTTGGATTAAATCGCGCCCTGTCAAAATTTCCTGCCCCATCCTTAGAGTCTACTCCTATAACGCTGTAGCCTCAAGCTTTTTGCTTTTGCCCTGTGTTTTAGTGACCTGTAGAGGCTAAAACACTGACGGTAGCGGTGCAATATAAGAAAGGTTACTGGATTTTTCCAGGTCCTTTAATGCCAAAGTTTTCCGTGCTGTAAATTCTGCGCTTTCTATATTTAAGGCCGTCACAATTTTAGGAATTTGTTGGTCTGCAGCATGTTCTAACTCATGAAATGCCTTCATCAATTCTTCTGGAATAGTAATACCTTGCTGTATAAAAATAGATGACAAATTTTCTCTGACAGCACCCATTCCTTCCCTGACCATCAGTGCATTTTGTAAAGCATTTGTGACTTCATTTACCGTTCTATTTTTACGAGAAAAAATTTTGTAATCAGATAAATTTCGGATAGCTTCTGAAAAAACTGCCTGCAGATTTTTTGAAAAAGTTTTTTCTTCATTGCGTAGTAATAACATTGCCGCTTCATTCGCATGTTCTCTAATTGTTTGCTTTTGTTCATCCGTCAGGCGTTGGGCCAAATCCGAAAAGAGATGGTCAAATTCACTCTCTGAGGCTAAGAAGTTATGGTCCAAAGACTTCAGCGAAGTTATTTTGCTATACGCGGCATTTAAAGAAGTTAACGCCTTCTGAATGGCACCAAGCGCTTCCTGGGCTTTTTTAAGATATATCTTGGTTTTTGCTTTCTGCGACATGGGCAGAGTTATACAGGAATTAATTATTATGTCAAGTAATATCGTCTATAAGTCAAGAAAAACCTAGATCCAGGGCCTCTAACTTCTTGATTTCATCACGAATTTTGGCAGCCTGCTCAAACTCTAAATTTGCAGCAGCATCACGCATCTCAGCACGCAGTTTTTCGATATGCTTCATCAGTTTTTCGGGAGTACCCTCCAATGCCGCCTGAGAACGATCAGATAAAGATATAATCGTGCGATGGGTATTTTCAGCAATATTACGCGCCTTCATCCCCTCCATCACATCACCAATTTTTTTGCTGACGCTTTCGGGTGTAATGCCATGTTCTTTGTTATAAGTGATTTGTTTTTCACGGCGGCGGTTTGTTTCATCAATGGCATACTGCATTGATCCTGTCATTTTATCTGCATAAAGAATTACACGACCATGAACGTTGCGCGCCGTTCGACCAATAGTTTGAACAAGAGATGTTTTAGAACGCAAAAACCCTTCTTTATCCGCATCCAGAATAGCCATCAAATGACATTCAGGAATATCCAACCCCTCACGCAATAAGTTAATTCCAACAAGCACATCAAATTCTCCCAAGCGTAAATCACGAATAATTTCGATACGTTCCAACGTGTCCACATCAGAATGCATATACCGCACGGCAAGGCCATTTTCATTTAAATATTCTGTCAGCGCCTCTGCCATTTTCTTGGTAAGTGTTGTAACCATGATGCGCCCGCCACTTTCCTTAACTTTATGACATTCGCTCATCAGATCATCAACCTGATGTTCAGTCGGACGAATTTCCACAGGAGGATCGGTCAATCCAGTGGGGCGCACCACCTGCTCCGCTGCAATACCTCCTGATTGTTTTATTTCCCATTCAGCGGGTGTCGCAGATACATAAATAGTTTGGGGGCGAAAATTATTCCATTCTTCAAATTTCAAGGGGCGATTATCCAGCGCTGCAGGTACACGAAAGCCATACTCTACCAATGTTTGTTTACGTGCACGGTCACCATTATACATTGCCCCCAATTGAGGCACCATGACATGGCTTTCATCTAAAAACATGATGGCATCATCGGGAAGATATTCAATAAGTGTGGGGGGTGGTTCACCAATTGCCCGCCCAGTTAAATAACGGGAATAGTTTTCAATACCCTGACACATACCCGTAGCCTGCAACATTTCAATATCAAACTGTGTGCGCTGTTGCAGGCGCTGTGCTTCCAATAATTTTCCTTGGCTCTCAAACCAAGTGACACGTTCTCTCATATCTATTTTTAATTGTTTAATAGCCTGAGAGATTGTAGGTCCTGGCGTGATGTAGTGGGAATTGGCGTAGATACGCACATTATCAAGTTTTGCGTGTTTTTCACCTGTCAGGGCATCAAATTCGGTGATCTCTTCAATCTCATCACCGAACATGGAAAAACGCCAAGCAGAATCTTCCATATGTGATGGAAATAACTCAACTGTATCACCGCGCACACGAAAAGAACCACGTTCAAATGCCAAATCATTACGCTTATATTGCAGTTCCACAAGGCGGCCGATCAGCGCCTGACGATCCATCCGATCTCCCTTGCGCACATCGAATGTCATCGCAAGATAATCTTCCTTCGACCCAATACCGTAAATTGAAGATACCGAAGCCACAATAATACAATCACGCCGTTCAAATAGAGCGCGTGTTGCTGAATGCCGCATACGGTCAATTTGTTCATTAATAGAACTGTCTTTTTCAATGAAAGTATCTGTACGGGGCACATAGGCTTCGGGTTGATAGTAATCATAGTAAGAGACAAAGTACTCCACTGCATTTTCTGGAAAGAATTCTTTGAATTCTCCATAAAGCTGCGCCGCGAGTGTCTTGTTTGGCGCCATGATAATAGCGGGGCGCTGTAGGTTTTGAATGACATGCGCCATGGTAAAGGTTTTACCTGATCCTGTAACACCAAGAAGAACTTGGTCCGTCAATCCTTGTTTTAACCCTTCCGTAAGTTTGGCAATAGCCTGCGGCTGATCACCTGAGGGTTTAAAGCTCGAGTGAATTTTAAATGGTGGCGAATCCTCTAAAGGCTTACTTGCGGCCTGATTTAATTCAACAACGCCCTTCATACAATCTCCTTACAGAAATTTATAATCAACTCTATTCATAAAACCAACACATAGTCTTATGGGTTATCAACAAAATCCATCTTGATGGGTCTTTTTGGTCGAAAATAATAGGAAAATATATTATCAATAATCATCAACAATGAGATACTCAGGATAATATGATTATTCAAGCCGATACCCCTTCTGTTTCCAAAGCCTTAAAAAACCTTGAAACCTCTCTCACACGACATGGTGCTTGGTTTCATGATAATTTATCCATTATCTGCAAAAATGGCCTTATGCATATGGAAATGGATGGCCCTACAACGGTCAATGAGCCTATCATGATGGTTCCTGAGGACTTATTGATCCCATTAGAGGGACTCAATGTTTTTAACCAAAATGACAAACTTTGTTGCACTCCCGATAAAAACGTCCTTTCCCCCGCACAATGTGAAATAGGACAAGCTGTCGTCGATTTATTTAATGAAACAGAAAAACTAAAATTTCACCGAAATGAATATCCTTTTATTAAATATCAAAAATCTCCAGAGCTTTTAGAAATGTTAATGGATGGCAGAAGCATCCATGATCAGTTTAAAATCAAGAAAAGCTTCTTAAGAAAAGAAGAAATCTCAATGTCAGAAGATGAGTTTGTGTGTTGGAGTTATTTTCAAACACGTATCCTTGGCAGGTCCGATCCTCAAGGCAATGTTACTTTATATATTCTTCCTTTGGTCGATTGTCTTGATCATGATTCACAAGGCGATCCATTTTTCTTTAAAGATAAGAAAGTTCTATATGTTAGAAATAAACAGCCTTATGTTTATAGTCGCCAATGTTATGCTCGTTACGGCACTTATGATGCCCTGGACACTTTTTTAGCCTACGGTTTTCCTGATAAAAATGCTCCTTTCGTTCTTTCCATCCCGTTGATTATCGATATCCCTGGACACGGTGTTCTAAATATTGAAAGCCAAGCTATACGCCCAACAAAACATGAAATTCCACCACAGCTAGAGGATTTAAAATCCTTTGTGCCCACTTTAACAAAAGAAGAAAGTAGCGATAAGTTTACTATTTCTTATTTATTTATTCCTGCCATATCTTTCCCGCAATCCATGCGCCGAATTTTAATGATTATCATGAGAAGCTTTATTGGTGAAAATGCCTCTCAAGAATTCCTGGTTGAGCAAGTTTACCGTGCTGAAGATATTGTCTTAAAATCAAATATTGAGTTTTATAAAGATATTATTTCCAAAACAGAAGAAAACAACGCCCCACAAAATCTAAAAGACGAAATTATATCTGTTGCAGAAACACAGCTTACCAAGCTATACAAGTATCACTATAATCCTGATTTTTTCAGCACCCCTAATGGATAAGAAACATTACTGAATACCTTGAAGCATTCTGATCAAAGATTTTTCTTCTGAACTAAGATTGTTGATCCCTTTGGTATCACGAATAAACAAAAAGAAATTATTAAGATATTTCTTGCGTTTTTCAACTGCCTGCGTCTTTAAAAATTCAGCAAAACCCTGCACAAAATTCTCTGATAAACTTCCTTCTATAACCATTTTATCTTTTTCATTATCGTAATAGGCAAGACCATCATAAATTTTATACCCCTGTCCCTGCATAAGGATAATTGCCTTGTACCGGTTTAAAAGATCCCCCCACGGATTATCTTCCAATAGCGGGTTTCCTTCAAGAATCTCATCTTCGGGCATATCGTATACATAGCGTAAGAAAACAGGAATTGCGCCCTTCCCCCCCAACGTTTTTAATTGCTCCTGGTCTATGCCTGCCCATAAAAACATCAATAAAGCAACATCGTTGTTTATTTGAGGGTAGTTCACAAAGATATATGCCTCATCATAAGATAAAAGCCTCTGTGCTATGTCTTTTATTTCACCATTTTGTTTCATGGCCTTTTGGATTGTTGGCAATTTACCAAAGGCAGGAATATTAAATTCTTGATCAGGCCGCCCAGCATTCTTAGGGCCGCCCATTATAAGGCCTAAAATAATCATAAAAAAAACAAAGGCGAGCGCACCCCCTGCAACGATTTTTCTATCTTGAAGGAGGTGGGCGTACTTCATCTTTGTTGTTATTTATTTTTCTTGGGTTTCAAAGTTGGAAAACAGATAACATCGCGAATATTCGAAGAGTTTGTTAGCAACATTACAAAGCGGTCAATCCCCAATCCCCATCCACCTGTTGGTGGAAGTCCCACTTCCAATGCTGTAACAAAGTCTTCATCAAGCATTTGCGCTTCTTCATCCCCTGCCTCACGCTGTAACATTTGTTCTTCAAAGCGTTGTAGCTGTATTTTAGGATCATTCAACTCAGAAAACGCGTTGGCGACTTCCCATCCATTAATAAAAGTTTCAAAACGTTCAACCAAACGCGGATCATCACGATGCTGCTTTGCCAATGGAGAAATATCCATCGGTAATTCTGTAACATGAGTTGGTTGAATCAAATCATCTTCAACCCGTTTATCAAAAACTTCGGCAACAACCTGACCCCAGTTACTACTTGGTTCAACATGAACTCCAATATTTTTTGCGGCAGATC
This sequence comes from Alphaproteobacteria bacterium, assembly GCA_041397885.1. Taxonomy (GTDB): domain Bacteria; phylum Pseudomonadota; class Alphaproteobacteria; order Micavibrionales; family Micavibrionaceae. The sequence continues at coordinate 176,583 of JAWKVV010000003.1, forward strand.
TTGCTTCTTCAGCTGTTTTGATCGCCATAAAATCAACACCTGTTTTTTCCTTTACCAGATCACACATAGATTGGCGTTTCCATGGTGTTGTAAAATCAATTTCTTTATCACCAAAGGTGATTTTAGGTGTGCCATGAATATGCATCACTGCTTTGTAAACCATATCTTCAATCAAATCCATGATATCAAAATAATCCATATAGGAATGATAGGCTTCTATAGAAGTAAACTCAGGATTATGCTTGATTGATATTCCTTCATTACGGAAGCATCTTCCAATTTCATAAACGCAGTCTGCCAATCCCCCAACAATCAAACGTTTTAAGGGAAGCTCTGTGGCTACACGCAAATAAAAATCAGCGTTTAACGCGTTGTGATGCGTTGTAAAAGGCTTCGCCGACGCACCGCCCATAATGGAATGAAAGATTGGTGTTTCAACTTCTATAGCGCCAATACCATCCATATATTGACGAATAAAACTAACGATTTTTGAACGCATACGAAGCGTCTCACGACTTTCTTCATTCATAATAAGATCAAGATAACGTTGGCGATAGCGTTGTTCGATATCGCTGAGACCATGATGTTTTTCAGGTAGTGGAAGAAGAGATTTCGTCAACATTACCACCTCACTGCAACGCACGGAAAGTTCCCCGCGCGGCGTACGGCGCATTGTTCCTACCGCGCCAATGATATCGCCTAAATCAAATAATTTAAGAAGATCAAGCTGGTCAGCGTTCATTGAATCTTTATGACAGAAAATTTGCACCTTTCCACTGGCATCCATCAGGTCAATGAACATCCCATTATTACGAATAGCCATGATACGGCCTGCGACGCGCACAACATCAGTGGTTTCTTGACCATTTTCAAGCCCCTCGTACTTTCCCTGAATTTCTGCAGCCTGATGCGTACGATCAAACTTTGCGGGGTAAGGGTTGATACCCTTTGCTCTCAGTTCAGCCAGTTTATGTTCTTTTGCCTGTGCTGGATCTGTGAGGTCGAGAGCTTTTTCAGAAAGTGCCGTCATTTTTTTGCCTTCATGGTCTATTGGTGAATAATTATTCTGTGTTAAAGTAAATATATGTCACTTTTTGAACCAAAAACGACTAAAAATCAAGGAATTACCACTTATCCCCGTACGGATGAGCAAGGAAGTATCATTGTCTGGATTTTTATCATGATTGTCTTGTTTGCCGCCCTGGGCTATGCCCTTTCGCAAGGAACACGAACAGGAGAGCAGAATTTAAGCGAATATCAGCTTTCTTTGGCCGCTTCGGAGATTTTGGAACATATGGGAACCTTAAAAGAAGCCGTCCGCGTCTTAAAAATTGAGGGATGCGAGGATACTGATATCAGTTTTGAAAATACTACGGTCGCAGGTTATGCCAATGCTGGTGCTCCCGCCGATAAAAGTTGTCATGTTTTTGACCCTAATGGCGCAGGCCTATCTTACAGGAAACCTAACCCTGAGTTTTTAGACAGTAATTTTAGCGCTCAAAACGGATATGGCGAAATTTTCTTTTCCCAAGATATGCGTGTTGTAGGATTGGGATGTGACGCCGCGAATAGTGATTGTCAGGATCTGGTCGCTTTTTATCCGTTTGTCTCTCAAGATGTGTGCTTAAAATTAAATGAAATGGTAAATAACATAAACAGCACACCTAAAGATTTGGCCAATGCCATTAATTACACAACAGGAAAGTTTACAGGAACTTATACCACTAGCAACATCCTAGATGGAGGAGCATCAATTTTGGACGGACATCACTCTGGATGTTTTGAAGGGGACACCGCCCCCGCAGGTGGATTCCACTTCTATCAAGTTTTGATTTCGAGGTAAAAAATGGATCACCATACCGAAAAAGGAAATGTTTTTATCTTTATTCTTCTCGCTATTGCTCTATTAGGGTTATTGACGGTGGCCCTGTCCCGCTCCTCTTCTGACAGCAATGAAACAGGGGATTTTGAACGTCAACAAATTATCGCGAGTGATATTTTAAATTATACCAAGTCTATAGAAATTGCTGTGCAAAATCTGCTCGCACGAGGATGTGGTGAAAATAGCATTTCTTTCTGGCATGATAGCAATGGTGATGGCACAGAAGATGGAAGTGATGATTACTATAATGCGGGCGCCCCAACCGATCACTCCTGTCACATTTTCAAACCAGAAGGAACGGGATTGGCCTATGCTGCGCCTAAAACAGAATGGTTAGATAGTAATTTTTCTGCGAGCGCTGATTACGGTAATATTATTTTTACTGGAAATCTCCATAAACCGACAAAAACGGATGTTGCGGGTAATACCCTTCGTAAAAAAGATTTAATAATAATTTTCCCCTATCTCAATCAGACAATATGTCAGCGCGTTAATCTTCTATCTGAAGCAGCGATTGCTTCCACCAATCCCCCCAAAGAAGATGATACAGATGCGGCAAATTTTAAGGTCAAATTTACAGGTGCCTTTACCCTGGGAAGCGATATTGATGGTAATGGATCTGACCCTGCCGCCAATGTTTTTACAAACGTTGATAGTGGCTGTACCCGTCCTGATGATGAAGACAGTTTTATGGCATTTTACGTCTTGAATCACAGGGATTAAGCCACTTTCACCATTTTGCTCAAAGAGCAGATATGCTAGTAATTAAGGCATGACTCATCCTGCTTCAATCCCCGCATCTCGGGCACCTATTATGCTTCCTGATGTTCCTGCCCTCTGCGTTAATGCACGACAAGCAGCGATATTAACAACCGAAGGAGAAATCCGTATTGTTAATCACGAAACGGCAAAGCAGATCATTCATGATAAACCCGTTCTTCTTTGTCATACCCCTTACGCCTGTAAACAGTTAGGCGCTGATGATATTTTAGGATTTGATATTTTAGAACTTTTTGCCTTTGTTCATCCTACAAAATTTTGTGTGCCAACACCGTTTGGGGTAAGCAAAGCACTTGAAATCACGCCTCCCAAAGAGTTTGATGAATATCCAATGGCTCTCATCGAGTGCGCAAAAGCACTGTTACAAGATTTACAGTCTGATCTATGGCAGGCAAAAGCCAATCCTTTGAAAATTGCAAGCGTTATGGGTCAACAAGGCAAAGGTTGGAATTGGACACCCTTTATTTTTTCTGCCCTTGGTGAAAAATATGATCCTCGTATCCCTGTCGTGAGTAAAAATGATTTAAATATCTGGAAAAATTTACCTGAATGGGCTGAAGATGCTCCTCTACCGCCGCCATCCCATTATCCTGTCACAGGTGAAGAAGCACGAGCACGATTAAAACAGCTTTTGGGAACAGGATCAGAAGCGCGCGAACAACAGGCGGACTATACTAGCACTTTATGCGCCGCCTTCTCTCCCCGTGATGACTCTATTGATGAGTTTGGTGAAATTCATGCATTCCCTCATGTGGTTTTGGCTGAAGCTGGTACAGGTGTAGGAAAAACTTTGGGGTATCTCGCTCCCGCATCTGTTTGGGCAGAAAAAAATCAGGGTACCGTTTGGGTATCTACTTACACCAAAAATTTACAACGTCAGGTTGATCAGGAACTTTCGCGTGTTTATCCTGATGAACAACTTAAGGATAATAAAGTCGCCATTCGTAAGGGGCGTGAAAATTATTTATGCTTGCTGAATTTCGAAGAGGCCGCCGCAGGTGCGTCATTGTCCCGCAATGTGGGGCAAGCTATAGCTTTAGGGATTATGGCACGATGGGCAGCAGTAACAAAAGATGGTGATCTGGTCAGTGGTGCCGATTTTCCAGGGTGGCTCAGCGGTTTATTAGGTTTTCAATACACCAGTGGATTATCCGACCGTCGCGGCGAATGTATTTATTCGGCCTGTGATCATTATCATCGGTGTTTTGTTGAGCAATCTATCCGCCGATCTAAACATGCAGATATTGTTGTCGCCAACCATGCCTTAGTGATGATTCAAACAGCGATTAACACCAATAAAGATGAACTTCCTCTACGATATGTTTTTGATGAAGGACATCATCTTTTTGATGCTGCTGACAGTGCTTTTGCAGGGCATTTAACCGCCCGCGAAACTTATGATTTACGGCGATGGATCCGCGGTGCTGAAACTTCCCAAAAATCACGTATTCGCGGGTTAAAATCCCGTGCAGAAGATTTAGTCAGCGGAGATCATGAGGGAGAGAAAGAATTACAGGATATTATTGAATACTCCCGCATTTTGACAGCAGATGGATGGCAAAAACGCCTTAAAGATGGTGAGACAAAAGGGGCGTGCGAGGATTTTATTATGGCTGTCTATAATCAAGTCTACAGCCGTGCACAAGGACGAAGCACCCCTTATTCTTTAGAAACAGAAACCTTCCCACTGCATGAAGATATCCTACCGTCGATTGAAAAATTAAAATCTTCTTTCAAAGATTTGCAAAAACCTATGTTGGCTCTTGCCGCGCGCCTTAGAAAAAAACTAAATGATCATGCCGATACATTAGAAAGCGATACCAAAAAACGCCTAGATGCCGTGCAATCTGCGTTGGAACGCCGCGCCCAACTCAATATTGGTGCATGGATTTCGATGCTAGAAACACTACAGGAAGGAAAAGGAAACTCCGCCTTTGTAGACTGGATGGAAATTGAACGCGTTGATGGTCGCGCCGTTGATATTGGACTCTACCGCCATTGGATAGATCCCATGATTCCTTTTAGCGAAGCTCTAAAACTACAAGCTCATGGAGTAGTTATAACCTCTGCGACATTACGTGATGGAACCGATGATCCATTAATGAATTGGAATGTCGCGCGCGAACGCACAGGCGTAACATATTTATCAGAAAATCCTGTACAAGAAGCGTTCAACTCCCCCTTTGATTATTCACAGCAAACTAAGATTTTTGTTATCAATGATGTTAACAAAAATAATCTTGATCAGGTTTCCAGTGCCTATCAAACACTATTTGAATCCGCAGGTGGTGGCGCTATCGGTCTTTTTACAGCCATTTCACGTCTACGCGCCGTGCATGAGAAAATAAAATTATCACTGAACGACAAAAATATTCATCTTTATGCGCAGCACATGGATGAAATGGATGCGGGTACACTTGTTGATATTTTCCGTGATGATATTCATGCCTGTTTATTGGGAACTGATGCTATTCGTGATGGGGTCGACGTGCCTGGCGAGTCTTTACGCTTGATTGTTTTTGATCGCGTTCCTTGGCCACGTCCTACAATTTTACACAAAGCGCGTCGCAATATGTTTGGTAAAAAACAATATGATGATATGCTCACGCGGCTTAAATTAAAACAGGCTTATGGCCGCTTAATCCGCCGCAACGATGATAAAGGCGTATTTGTGATGCTGGATAGTGGTATGCCCTCACGCCTAAACGGTGCTTTTCCTGAAGGGGTTGATATTGAACGCGTTGGGCTGGCTGAAGCCATAACAAAAATAAAAGAATTTTTATAGATGAAACCTTTGGTTATAAAAGAATGGAATGGAGAGGATATTCTGACATGTGCAGAAAAACTATCATCCCTACCCTATAGCTTATTCTTTGATAGTAACCGACTTTCACACCCTGAAAATCAATGGAGTTTCCTGTGTTGGAATCCCATAGAGACCATCACAAGTAAAAACAGTATCATTACACATAACGGTAAGAACATTGATAAATGTGATGTTTTTCATTTTCTTCAAACCCGCCTTGATCGTTATAGTTTTCGAGATCATCTTGATATCCCCTTTACAGGCGGGCTTGCAGGGTACTGGGGGTATGATTTAGGCCGTGAGTTAGAAATTATACCTGAAAATACAATTGATGACATAAACGTTCCCGACATGATGGTTGGTATTTATACCAATGTTCTTGCACATGATCATAAAAGTAATAAAACATGGCTCGTAGGCGATAAACCCTGTTTTCCTACCACTAAAAAATTGCCTTATAATAGTGCTGATTTAAAATGGAATACGCAAACATCAGATGAAGATTACAAAGGTAAAATTCAAAAAATTATTGATTACATTTATGCCGGAGAAATTTATCAAGTTAATTTATCAAGGCGATTTGAAGCAGATTTACCCAAAGAATTTAACCGTTTTGAACATTACAAAAAATTAAGAAAGATAAATTCAGCACCATTTTCAGCCTATATGAATTTTGGAGAAGTGCATATTTCTTCGTCTTCTCCTGAGAGATTTTTAAAGTGTGCCAAATCTTTCGTTGAAACTCAGCCGATAAAAGGAACACTACCCTCTTCTTGCCCTGCTGAATTCCTAAAAAACAGTCAAAAGGACATCGCCGAAAATACGATGATTGTCGATTTGCTTCGCAACGATCTTTCCAAGGTTTGTGATTACCATTCAGTTAAAGTGCCAAAACTTTGTGAACTTCAAACATTTGAAGGATTGCATCATCTGGTGTCCACCGTTACAGGAACTCTACAAAAAGGTAAAACAGCGCTTGATCTTCTGAAGGCCTGTTTCCCTGGCGGGTCGATTACGGGTGCCCCCAAAATTCGCGCCATGGAAATCATCGAAGAACTAGAAGAAACCCGCCGTGGTCCCTATTGTGGTGCGATGGGATATATTAATTTTAACGGTAATATGGATACAAACATCATTATTCGTACATTGATTTATACTCAAAATAAAGCCTACCTTCAAACAGGTAGTGGTATCGTCAGCGATTCAAAACCTGCGCAAGAACTTCAGGAATCACTGGACAAGGCGCAGAAAATATTTGAAAGTTTTGATACCAAAAGAAAAGAAAGCGCCGCATGAGCCTTATTTACCTAAATGGTCAATTTATAGATGACAAACCTCCTGTTATTACCTATCGCGATTCTGGGTTTACAACAGGTATTGGTATTTTTGATTCTATGTTGGCTGATAAAGGAACGCTTGTTCATGGGAAAGAGCATTATGAACGGATCATCCATGATGTAAGAACCGTGATGGGTCTTACCTGCCCTATGGGTTTTGAGAAGTTCGAAGAAAATTGCCTAAAACTACTACAAGATAACAAAGTTACCCATGGATTTGCACGCGTGAGATCAACCGTCACTGGCGGTGTTGTTAAGGCACCTCTTTTACCTGCACATACTGCAACCGTTTTGATCGAGGTCGCAGCCTGCCCTTCACCTGAAAAGATAGAACCTGCACGATGTGTCATTGTCACTGACTTTCCACGCATTGCAGGATGTGTTCTAGAAAATTGCAAACGGCTTGATTATTCTCGCTCCTACGCTGCACGCCGACAGGCAGAAAAAAACGGTGGAAATGAAGCTATTCTAATGAACACAGATGGCAATATCGCCTGCGGCACAACAAGCAATCTATTTATTGAAGAAAACGGTATATTGATTACACCCCCGTTAAGCGATGGCGTTCTGGCAGGCGTTACACGCCGCAAACTCATAGAAGAGCGCGATGTGCGGGAAGAAAGTATTTCGTTAGAACGTCTTCAAAGCGCAGATAATATCTTCTTAACCAATAGTTTTATTGGGCTACGACCTGTTAGCCTAGTAAATTAAGCCGCGAGAACACCTGTGACAGCCGTAAGTTTTGCCTTTGCAAGAGCAAGCTGTTTTGTAAAACGAATAGTTTCAACAGCATCTTTTGCACCAGAAAGTTTACTTTCTAGATCGGAAATATCTTTTTCAATTTCAGTCTGATTCAAATCATCAAGCATTGTTGCTTCTTCTGCCAAGATCGTGCAGTTAGATGCTGTTACATCAGCAAAGCCACCCGCGATAAAAATCTTTGTCGGCGCTACCCCTTGTATTGTGATAATTTCAACAACCCCAGGGCGAATATTAGACACGACGGAACTATGTCCTGCACGCACCCCGAAATCTCCCTCATAACCAGGAATTGTTACCTGCCATGCCTTTTCAGACATCACCTTTCTTTCTGGTGATACCAGTTCAAAATCAAAATTATCTACGTTTTGTTCAACCATTTTATTTCCTTAAATAGTTACAAGTTACAAGAAGTCCTTGAAACTTGTAACTTCTCGCTTGTAACTTCTTATGCAGCCTCGGCAGCCATTTTTGCTGCTTTCGCTTCCACTTCTTCGATTGTTCCAACCATGTAGAAGGCAGATTCAGGAAGGTGGTCATACTCACCATCCACAATCGCGCGGAAACCTTTAATAGTATCAGCCAGATCAACAAACACCCCAGGAGAGCCTGTAAAGACCTCTGCCACATGGAAAGGTTGTGATAAGAAACGCTGAATCTTACGCGCACGGGCCACGATAAGCTTATCTTCTTCAGAAAGTTCATCCATACCCAAGATCGCGATAATATCCTGAAGTGCTTTATAAGTTTGCAATGTTTTTTGAACATCAGCAGCACATTTATAATGCTCCTCACCTACAACACGAGGATCCAAAATACGTGATGTTGAATCAAGCGGGTCAACAGCAGGATAAATACCAAGCTCAGCAATTTGACGAGATAGAACTGTTGTTGCATCCAAGTGAGAGAATGCTGTCGCGGGTGCAGGGTCTGTCAAATCGTCCGCAGGCACATAAACGGCCTGAACAGAAGTAATAGATCCCTTGTTGGTCGATGTAATACGCTCCTGCAACGCGCCCATATCAGTTGCCAATGTTGGTTGATACCCCACAGCAGAAGGAATACGGCCCAAAAGCGCAGACACCTCAGCTCCAGCCTGCGTGAAACGGAACACATTGTCCATAAAGAATAGAACGTCTTGCCCTTCTTCATCACGGAAATACTCTGCCATAGACAAACCAGACAGCGCCACACGCGCACGCGCACCTGGCGGCTCATTCATTTGACCATACACCAATGCAGCTTTGGATTTTTCATGATCACCTGGGACGATAACGCCAGATTCAATCATTTCATGGTATAGATCGTTCCCCTCACGGGTCCGCTCTCCAACTCCTGCAAAGACAGACACACCGCCGTGTCCTTTTGCAATGTTGTTAATCAACTCCATGATTGTCACGGTTTTACCAACACCCGCACCACCGAAGAGACCAATTTTACCGCCCTTCGCATACGGACAAAGAAGGTCAACAACCTTGATCCCAGTTACAAGCTGTTCTGTTTCTGTAGCCTGATCTGCAAAAGCAGGAGCATCACGGTGAATAGGGTAAGCTTTTGATGCTTTAGGGTCTGGCATTTCATCAATTGCGTTTCCGATCACATCAAAAATACGGCCCAAAACTTCTGGTCCAACAGGAACAGAAATAGGAGCGCCCGTATCACTAACGGCTTGCCCGCGCACCATACCATCCGTTGTATCCATCGCAATCGCGCGAACTGTGTTCTCACCAAGGTGCTGCGCCACCTCCAACACGAGTGTTTTACCTTCGTTTTCTGTATGAAGCGCGTTCAAAATTGCAGGAACTTCACCATCATTGAACTGAACATCAACAACCGCGCCCAATACCTGTGTTACTGTTCCTTGAGCCATTTGAGTATTTTTAGCCATTTTACTTTTCCTCTTTTTTAAACTTTCTAAATTAATTCGTTACAAATTCTTTTTCGGCCTGATTATAAAGCGCTTTCACTTTTTCATTTTGCATCAAGCCATTAAAAACATTTTTTGCTAATCGAAATCCCGCTTCACTATCGCTAGGATAATGAATCCCCGCTACTTCCCGGCGATGAGCAATCTCTCTTGCCAATTGTTCATAAGTTCCTGCTCGCTCAGGGTTCAAGTGCCCTAACGTGTAAGCCACAAAGAAACTTTGCGCTGCATGTCCTGAAGGATAAGCAGCATAAGGCGGATTTTGCACCACCAATTCGAGATCAGAATTCAGCATTGATGGCCTTACCCGTGAAAATTTTTTCTTATCTCTCAAAATAAAATATTCAACGTCCTGTCTTGTTTGGTCAAAAAACATTTTTGTTTTTGGTGTTTTGTGGGGGTCAAAAAGCCCTTCCTGTTCAAATATACTTAAAACTGAATCCGCGTTATCTTCATTCTTTATTTTTGTTAATTGATCTGGCGTTCTTTCTTTTTTAAAAAACATTAGAGAATTTAATTCCGCTACTGTTTCAACACTACCATTGGCAGCAGGAGCCTCTATTCCTGTATCAAAGTTAGCAGGAAGAAGTACGGGACCTACCTCGATTTTTTTCAATAGCTCGACGTCCCAATTTTCATCAGGAAATGTGACATCATTATTACTGGCTAAAACTTTTACCGCCTGTCCCAATACACACACGCCCAAAACAACAGCAAAACAAATTGCCATTATCTTTTTATTGCTGCGGTATGGGAACGATAACACCATGTTAAACTGCCTCCGCTCCAGAAATGATTTCAATTAATTCTTTAGTGATAGCAGCCTGACGGGCACGGTTATATTCAAGTGTTAGATCGTTGATTTTCTCGCCTGCATTACGGGTCGCATTATCCATTGCTGTCATCCGGGCAGCCTGCTCTCCCGCAGCACTATCAAGCAACGCACGGAAAATTTGCACTCCTAAATTTTTGGGTAAAAGTTGTCCCAAAATTTCATTTTCTTCAGGTTCAAATGCGTATGGAGAAGTCAAAACCTCTTCTGTGTCATTATCATTTACTTCTGCGGCTTCAGGCAGTTTAAATGGAATAATTTGCTGTGCTGTTGGTGTTTGCATCAAAACAGATTTGAAATTGTTATAAATTAAAGAACAAACATCAATATTACCCGCTTCAAACTGCTCCAGAATCATCTGTGATACAGCATTAGCTTCAGCAAAATTAACTCGGCTTCCTGCCCCAACACCGACAAAGCTGTGAAGCATTTTTTGACTGTGTGCCCGCTTTAGAAGATCGCGCGCTTTACGCCCTACCGTAATAAGTTTGACGGTTTTACCTTCACGTTCTAAACGCGCAATTTCCAAGCGCGCCATACGGACAAGGTTACCATTAAATCCACCACAAAGCCCGCGATCAGACGTTACAACCACAAGAAGGTGAATGTTGTCTGATCCTGTTCCAATCAATAGTTTTGGTGAAGCATCCGTGATTGTCACGCCTTTGGCAACACGTGCCAACATCTCTCCCATAGCCTTGGCATAAGGTTGAGAAGCTTCTGCCTGATCCTGTGCTTTTTTTAATTTAGAGGCAGCAACCATCTTCATCGCCGACGTAATCTTCCTCGTCGACTTCACACTGGCGATTCTGTCTCTATACTCTTTTAAACTTGGCATTGATAATAATCCTAACCTTTAAGGTTTAAGCCGCTTTCTTGTGAGCAGAAATGTAAGACTTGGTAAAATTATCCAAGAAAGCCTTCATATCTGCTTCTACTTTATCATCCAGTTTTTGTTGCTGTGTAATTGTTGCCAAGATGTTTTGACCATTCGCGCGAACATCATCCAACAATTTATGTTCATAATCGGAAACATTAGCCACGGCCACATCATCCACATAACCTTTAGTTCCTGCATAAATCACGAACACCTGTTCTGCCATTGTTAATGGAGAATATTGTGGCTGCTTCAAAATTTGTGTCAAACGCGCACCACGTGCAAGCAACTTCTGCGTTGCAGGATCAAGATCAGAGGCGAACTGTGCAAACGCTTCCATCTCACGGTACTGGGCAAGTTCCAGTTTAATGGAACCAGAAACCTGTTTCATCGCCTTGGTTTGCGCAGCAGATCCCACACGAGATACAGACAAACCAACGTTAATTGCAGGACGAATACCTTTAAAGAATAAATTAGTTTCCAAGAAAATCTGACCATCCGTAATGGAAATTACGTTTGTTGGAATATAAGCGGACACGTCCCCTGCTTGTGTTTCAATCACAGGAAGAGCTGTCATAGAACCTGATCCTAAGCTTTCGCCTAATTTACACGCCCGTTCCAACAAACGGGAGTGAATGTAGAAAACATCCCCTGGATATGCTTCACGACCTGGTGGACGGCGAAGAAGAAGGGACATCTGACGATAGGCCACAGCCTGCTTTGACAGGTCATCATAAATAATAAGGGAGTGCATTCCATTATCACGGAAATATTCACCCATCGCAGCGCCTGTGTAAGGCGCCAAGAATTGCATCGGCGCAGGATCAGAAGCTGTTGCCGCTACAACAATGGAATATTCCATGGCGCCATTATCTTCTAATTCTTTCACAAGCTGCGCCACAGTTGAACGTTTTTGTCCCACAGCAACATACACACAGTAAAGATGTTTTGAGACATCTTTGTCTGCATTGACTGATTTCTGATTGATAATCGTATCAACTGCCACCGCTGTTTTTCCTGTTTGACGGTCTCCGATGATAAGTTCACGCTGACCACGACCAACAGGAACAAGAGCATCAATCGCTTTGATACCAGATTGCATGGGTTCATGCACAGATTTACGTGGAATAATACCTGGCGCTTTAACTTCCACACGGCTAAATTCTTTTGCTTTCAAAGGTCCTTTGCCGTCAATTGGATTTCCAAGACCGTCAACAACGCGGCCTAGCAATTCTTTACCTACAGGAACCTGAACGATCTCCCCTGTACGACGAACAATATCCCCTTCTTTAATATCACGGTCAGAACCGAAGATAACAACCCCGACATTATCAAGCTCAAGGTTCAAAGCCATCCCCTTAATACCCCCTGGAAATTCAACCATCTCTCCAGCGCGAACCTGATCCAAACCATAAACGCGAGCAACCCCGTCTCCAACAGACAGCACCTGACCAATTTCAGCAACATCTGCTTGGGCGCTAAAATCTGCGATCTGTTTTTTCAGGATCTCTGATATTTCTGCGGCTTTAATTTCCATTTTTATTTTCCTCTTTTTATAACTTTGTTATGGGTATGAATTAGTTTTCGTTTGCGACTTTTGAATTTGCCGCATTGTTATTTGCATTTGACTTCATCGCAATTTTTAAACGCTCCAACTTACGTTTTACAGACGCATCAAACATTTGTGATCCTACGGTTACAACCATGCCACCAATCAAATCTTCTTTAACCTCAACCTGAATAGCGACTGCCTGTCCTACTGCCTTGGCCAAAGACTCTTGCAATGCCTTTTCCTGTTCTTTCGACAGTTTGAAAGCAGATTGTATATTTGCGGAAACTTCACCACGGCGAGAAGATATTTCTTTACGCACAGCTTTAACAATCGCCATAACAATATTAAGACGACTATTTTGGGCTAGCAGCGCTAAAAAATTTGACGTAATGTTCTGAAATTTTGCCGCCTGTGCGATAGCTTGTATCGCTTTGATTTTATCGCTCTGCGAAATGAGGGGGGAATGAATAAGATTTTGAAGATCTTTCGAATCAGAGATCATTGCCTCAAGGTCGTTTAAATCCTTTTCAACGGCATCTATTTTTTTGCTTGCTTCAGCACTATCAACTAAGGCTGTCGCGTATCTCAAGGCGGCTGCGCCGGAAGTCTGTTTGGAGGCCACTTTTGGTCCCTTTTGCTTAATAATGTTACAGTCGTTTAAGTTGCAGTGGATTTAGCACACCAAAACCCCCTATGCAAGCGCTAGAGAACAGTTTTTTGGCAATTATTGAGGGTTTTTTATTAATAAAAACTCTGCGGATCAATATCGACCTGAACCCTTATGGTTGAAGGCGTTTTCACAGCATCAAGCCAATGTTTAATAGCCTTCTGGAGATCAATATTTTTTTCGGCCCGCACCAGTAAACGGTAGCGAAATTTCCCTCTCAAACGGTACATGGGCGCCTCCGCAGGTCCCAAAGTCTGGATTTTGGCGCTTTGGGGAGCAACCCGTCCCAAGGCCTGTGCGGCCTGCCGAACCTGATTCTCATCACGGCCCGAGACAATAATCCCTGCCAAACGGCTTATGGGGGGCATATTGGCTGCTTCCCGCTCTTGCAGTTCAATTTCCAGAAATTCATCCCGCTCTCCTCTGGCTAGAGCCTGCATCACCCGCGATTCGGGCACGAAAGTTTGCAGATACACTGTGCCTTGCTTATCTTCACGTCCTGCACGGCCTGCCACCTGATGAAGCAGTTGATACACCCGCTCCGTTGCCCGTAAATCACCGCCCGTTAGACCCAAATCTGCATCAACCACTCCTACACAGGTCAGTTTTGGAAAATGATGACCCTTGGCAATAATTTGCGTCCCGATAATAATGTCCACATCGTAATTTTGAATTTGGTCGAGCATCGCCCGTAAATCATCGTGCGTGGTCGCGGTATCGCTTGATAACACCATAACCCTTGCCACGGGAAAGCTCTCCTTCACTTCTTCTAAAATACGTTCTACACCAGGACCGCAGGCCGCTAAACTATCTCCCTCCCCGCATTCAGGGCATTTCTCAGGCATCCGAACGTAATGATCACAATGGTGACAATGAAGCTTGCCCGTGCGCCGATGCTCAATGAGCCATGCTGTACAGCGTGGGCATTGAAACCGATGACCGCAAGTGCGGCACAACGTTAACGGGGCATAACCCCGCCGATTAAGAAACAATAATACCTGCTCTTTTCTATCAATCGTGCGTGCCATCGCAGCCTTCAAAGTCGGGGCAATAAAATGCTGCCGATCTTCGGGTTTATCCACCTTCAAATCAATTAAGTGAATGTCGGGTAATGCCGCCCCACCGTGACGAGCGGGCAGTGATAAATGGTGGTAACGCCCCTGCCATGCATTTTGCATGGTTTCCAAAGAGGGGGTTGCGGACACCATAACAATTGGAAACGCGCCTAAATTGGCACGCACCACCGCCATATCACGGGCATGATAAATCACGCCCTCTTCCTGTTTGTAAGCAGGGTCATGCTCTTCATCAACAATAATAAGTCCCAACTCCTGGTAAGGTAGAAATAACGCAGAACGCGCACCAATCACCACACGGCTTTGCCCTTCTGCTACACCGCGCCATGTCACCTTGCGCTTGGCAGGACTTAAGGAGCTATGCCAAAGTGCAGGCGCGCACCCAAAACGGGCCTTGAACCGATCCAAAAAAGCATTTGAGAGCGCAATTTCAGGAAGTAAGATAAGCACTTGTTTATGCTGCCTTAATGCTTGTGCAACAGCTTCAAAATAAACTTCGGTTTTTCCTGCCCCAGTCACTCCATCCAAGAGCGCAGCAGAACATTTGTTGGCCCTCACCATATCGACAAGCGTATCCGCGCATTCACGCTGCGGCGCGGAAAGTAAAGCCCCTGCCCGTTCTGCATCAGGCGTGCGGCAAGGCGGTGGTGTTTTAAGTTGAACACTTTTTAAAAAGCCTTTGTTTTCTAATGTTTTTATAACGCCCGTTGAACACTCCGCCTCTTCTGCCAGTTCCGAAGCACGACGCGGTAAGTTGTCTTGCGCCACTTCAAGCACACGTTTTGCGGCGGGTGAAACACCTGTCTCGTCCACCTTTACTTCCCCCAAAACATAGCCTGTAATTGTCGCAGGTGGGTCAAGCGCTTTGGGCACACTGAGAGTCAGTTTCAATACCGCCCCTTTGGCCGCCATGGTATATCCCGCAACCCAATCAATAAATTTTCGGTGTACCTCGGGAAGCGGCGGAAGAGAGTAATTTGAAATGATCGGTTTGATTTTTTCTGGTTTGACATCCCCTACGCCACTCCCCCAAACCACGGCAGGAATCTCCCGCGTCCCCAATGGCACGCAGACATAACTACCCGCCTGTGCCTCCATTGTCTCAGGAAGGGCATAATCATAGGCCTTATCAATTGGAAACGGCGTTAAAACGGCTTTATTTGTTGACATAATGCATAGGTTTTATTAGGTTACCTACATTAAATCATAAGAAGAAGGCGTATGAAATGGCTAAAGGTTGGTTCAGAAGAGGATTATCCGCATTATTTGATGGGTTTGGCGTTGCCATACCAACACAAATATCCGCTATCTATGTTCCTATAGAAGAATTGCATACTGCTCTTTTTCATATAAAATCTGTTGGTTTAAGTGACAACACAAAAGCATCAGATATAATTGATTTTTTAAAAACGGTCAGAGAACAGGTACTATCCTATTTACCTGAAAACCCAACACTAAATTTTGTCGAATGCGAACAAGAACTGACATTGATGGCAAGTGGTCTGTTTATAGCTCCTAATCCAAAACCTCAAAGCCTAACTCATATTGATAATGCACAACTAACACTCGGCCAATTGCAAGCCTGTGTAGAGAATAGGAAAGGCAGTTATATAAAAATTGATCACCGCATATTGGAAAATTATACTCAGAACAGTATGACCATTATGTCTGCTACTGCGAACGATGATAATCTTTACAGAAGAACCATACGTCTATCACATTTTATTCAAGTACAAAATTCAAATCGATTGAATTCTGATCAAAAGCTGAGAATGTAAAACTTCCCTCTTGCCTCTTTAACACATTTCTTTAAAAAGAATATGAAATTATAGGAGATATGAGGAACACATGAAATTCTTTGCTGATACATCTGATTTAGACGCCATCCAAGACCTTGCCGATTTGGGTATGTTAGACGGGGTCACCACCAACCCATCTATCATTGCAAAATCAGGGAAAGAGTTTCTGCCTCTTATCAAAGAGATATGCCAAATTTGTGATGGCCCTGTCAGTGCAGAGGTCGCCTCTACCGATTATGAGACGATGATGAAAGAAGGCGAAAAATTAGCAGGCCTTGCCGAAAATATTGCTGTTAAAGTTCCTCTTACCGAAGCTGGTTTAAAAGTTTGTAAGAATTTAAGCGCAAACGGTACAATGGTAAATGTAACACTTTGCTTTTCACCAATGCAGGCTCTTCTTGCTGCCAAAGCAGGCGCGACTTTTATTTCCCCTTTCGTAGGGCGCTTGGATGACATTGGTCAAACAGGAATGGATTTGATTGGTGATATTCTAACCATCTACGATAACTATCCCGATTTTTATACTGAAGTTCTTGTCGCCTCTGTACGTCACCCACAACATATTCTTGAAAGCGCCCGCATGGGCGCCGATGTGGTTACATGCCCCCCTGCAGTGATCAAGGCGCTTTACAAACACCCCTTAACCGATAAAGGCCTCGCTGCGTTTGTTGAAGACTGGAAAAAAACTGGTCAGAGTATTTTGTAAATACTACCACAGAAAAAACAGAGCTCTTTTGAGTTCACAGAGGATTAAAAGACTCCGTGAACTCTTTTTTCAACTCCGTGGACTCTGTGGTATTATTTTTTATGACCGATTCACAAGAAGCTGAAATATCCCCTCTCACCGCCGAAGATGTTATGGCGTTTTTGCGCGCCAATCCAAAATTTTTGGAACAATATCCGCAGGCTTGTGATCTTCTTGTCCCGCCAAAGAATGGTACAGGAAAAAATGTCAGTGATTTTCAATCTTTCATGATCAAACGTCTTAAAGATGACAAAGAGAAAGTTTTGGTTACTACTCAAAACATTGTCGAAAACGCACGATCAAACATGAACAACCAACAACGGATTCATAAAGTTATCTTGCGTCTTCTCGAAGCGCGTAATTTTGAAGAATTTATCCATATCATCACAATGGATCTTTCAACAATGCTAGACACCGATATTTCTGTTCTGGTTGTTGAAAGCAATGGTAATGATATCCCTCATGTCATGACAAGCGGCATACGGGTTTTACCTGCAGGCACAATTGATAAATGGATGCAAGGTAGCCGCGTGTTGCTACAATCTGGCATTAGCGGGATTGAACCAATTTACGGCGGTGGTGCAACATTAGTGCAATCACAGGCACTGCTTCGTGTTGATATTTCGATGGAGACACCCCCTGCCATCCTCGCCTTTGGATCGCGTGATCCGAATATGTTTCATGAAGGACAGGCTACTGACCTCGTTGATTTTCTGGCCCGGGTGGTTGAACGCGCCTTTAGAAACTGGCTTGATTTACCGCGTTAATTTCGGCTCTTCACGTTTCCAGGAATAAATTTCTGTCCGCGGATCAAAATCAATACGATCGTACTGTCCGCTATCCTGATCCTTTGCAATCAATACATACATCCATGCTGTTGAACCATCTTGCATTCTAATTTTTTCGCGTTGATAACGAACGCCATTTTGTTCTAAAGCATCAAGCTTATCCAATCCTTCTTTATCAACTTCATATATTTCCCCCTGAATATGTCCCTGCCCCCCACGCTTCACGCCTGGAGAAAATTTTCCTGGACTGGAAGAAGAATTAAATTGCAACATAAGAAAAGATTTCTCTTTTGTTACCGCATTTTCTGAGATAAGTTTTGCGCCATTCATAAAGTGTTCATTGCGCGCACCTTTCATCAAGGTGCCATAAACGAAGACGCGATACTTATTTGACGGCGTATTACTCATTCTTTCCTTTTACACTTTTCTGGAATTAACGTAAAATAAAATCATGATTTCTGATGTAACCCTTGAAAAATGCGAAGCCGACTTTGCCAAAACTTTAAAAGACTGGCAAACATGGTTGCGCGTAGAGAAAAATGTTTCAAAACACACATTCCGTGCCTATACATCAGACCTCACACAGTTCATCAATTTCTTAGCAACGCACCAGGGGGAGGCTCTATCAATTAATAATGTCAGTGGCGCACGTATTTCAGACTTCCGGTCATGGCTTTCCCGTCAAGCCGTAAATGGTGCCGCCAATGGAACCCGCGCTCGTGCCTTATCAAGCATCAAAAATTTTATGGGATGGATGGATAAGCAAGGCATCGCCCATAACGCAGCAATTGCAACTGTGCGCTCCCCTAAATTACCACGCAAACTTCCCAAGGCGTTATTGGAAGTTCAGGCATTCCGCTTACTTGATGATATGGTGATTGAAAACTGGATTCACCAACGCGACAAAACTTTATTTACATTACTTTATGGGTGCGGTTTGCGGATCAATGAAGCGCTATCTTTAAATATTGAAGATTTACCCCGTGATGGTTTCTTACGCGTCGTTGGTAAGGGAAATAAAGAACGCCAAGTTCCCATCCTAAAAGAAGTTGAAAAAAGTATTGATGACTATCGCCACGATTGTCCGTTTCCTGAAACATACTCACGCCCACTTTTCTTGGGAGCAAAAGGGGAACGCCTTCACCAAGGAGTCGCCCAAAAAGCCATGCGGGATTTGAGAAAGCAATTAAACCTGCCTGACACAGCCACACCTCACGCTCTAAGGCACAGCTTTGCCACACATCTTTTGCAAAATGGGGCTAATTTGCGGGAAATTCAGGAATTGCTTGGCCATGTGTCCTTAAGCACCACACAGCGCTACACCGACGTTAATTTCGAGGATTTGCGCAATATCTACAAAAAGCTCACCCCAGAGCCTAAAATTTGTTGACATAATCTTTCTTTGCTTTCTATAAATGAAAGCATGGTAGATCAAAGAAAAGAGCCACATCTTTGTGTTGTTCACGGCGGCGGAGAACGTAAAGCGGGAGAAGCGTTTAACCGCCCTGCGGGGGCCATGAATTTAGCTTCTGTAAATGACACTCCCCAATCTTCTACCCCTTTTTCTACGCCAGAGATGCGTAAAATTTACAATGCTTATCTTGATGCTCAACGTGCGGGGCAAAGCATATTTTATGTTGTCTGGAATAATAGACATCCAAAAGCGGAATGTTATTCAACGAATAACTACGAAAGTATTTTTGGCATAGATGACTCGGCATCGCCCTATATATTCGAAGATATCTCAAAGCCATTTTCTTATTATATTTCCGACAGCCGTTTGAAAGAAATTCAAAATCATGATGATTTCGAAAGAGTGATAAGAGAACAAGGTGAACAGAGAGCCTTCGACAATCCTTACGACGAGTTATCAGAACTTTTTCCTGATCCTTTGCCGACTTTTGACCCTTTAACCAGATTAGAAGAAATAACAGGAGAAAAACCTTCTCCACAAACTTTAGGAGGAGATTGGCAGGCTTCTGCTAATCCTAATAGCCCCTATTCAGAAAAAATAAAACAGATTCATAGAATTTTTGATGAGCAAAGATGCAAAGCACTTCATAATAACTTATATATTGTCCTTACGGATAACAATGAATTGCAATCCCACATCTTACCCAAAACATATGACATCGCAGACGTCAATCAGTTTTTAGACTGCCTTAATACAGGTCATGCAATCATTCTCTCTCTTGATTTATCAAAAAATTTTGATGATCAAATCCGTTCTGGTGACTTTGATCCTGAACAACTACTTAGTTTTGAATCTCTAAGAAAAATGCCGCTTGATTGCTTAACTCAAGCCGCGAAGACAGAAAGCGTTCTAAGAAATTCGCCTTCTGTCCTTGGTCCTAAAAGGCCGACTCTGGCTGTTGACAACCCACCCAAACCCTAAACATGTAAAGGTCTGCCATCAACGGCAAGGGCGGCTTCTTTAATCACCTCTTCCAAGGTTGGGTGAGCATGACAAGTGCGCGCAATATCTTCGGCGGAGCCACCAAATTCCATCACAGCCACAACTTCGGAAATTAAGGTTCCTGCTTCAGGACCAATAATGTGACAACCGAGCACGCGATCTGTTTTGGCATCGGCCAGAATTTTAACAAAACCATCCATGGCGTTCATCGCGCGGGCGCGGCCATTGGCCATGAAGGGAAACTTACCCGCCTTATAAGCAATCCCCGCCTCTTTCAACTGCTCTTCGGTTTGGCCAACATTCGCCACCTCTGGCCATGTATAGACAACGCCAGGAATAAGATTGTAATCAATATGGCCTGACTGGCCGTCCAACATTTCGGCCAAAACAACACCTTCATCTTCAGCTTTATGGGCAAGCATTGGTCCAGCGATAACATCACCAATGGCATAGATACCCTCTACGTTGGTTTTGAAATGGCCGTCGGTTTTAATACGGCCCCGATCATCTGTCGCCACGCCAACAGACTCAAGACCCAAACCTTCGGTATAGGCCTTACGCCCGACAGCAACCAGAACAACATCTGTGTTCAATGTTTCTGCAGCCCCTCCTGCCGCAGGTTCTAATGTTAAATCAACGCCTTTTGCACTTGGTTTGGCTGATGTCACTTTTGTTGACAGTTTAAATGTCATGCCCTGTTTCTTGAAAATTTTGTTGGCTTCCTTGCGGATTTCACCATCCATACCAGGCAATATTTGGTCCATAAACTCAATCACAGTAACCTTTGCGCCCAGACGTTGCCAGACAGAGCCAAGCTCTAACCCAATCACGCCACCACCAATCACCACCATATCTTTCG
Organism: Alphaproteobacteria bacterium; assembly: GCA_041397885.1. Taxonomy (GTDB): domain Bacteria; phylum Pseudomonadota; class Alphaproteobacteria; order Micavibrionales; family Micavibrionaceae. The sequence goes on from JAWKVV010000003.1 coordinate 197,685, forward strand.
GCACTTTGGGAAGTGTCAAAGCACCTGTTGATGATACAATTTTATCTTCATCAATTGTAATATTCGGTAAGCTCGCAACATCAGATCCCGTTGCGATGACTATATTTTTGGTTTCATAGACTGTACCTGCAACATCGACCTTGCCTTTACCTGTGATTTTTCCTGCACCTTTTAACCAATCAACTTTGTTTTTCTTAAACAGGAATTCGATTCCCTTTGTATTCGCTTCAACAACGGAATCCTTGAATTTCATCATCCCTGCAAGGTCGAGGCTTACCCCACCTGTTTTGATTCCCATTTTGGCAAAATCAGTTTCTGCCGCATGGTATTTTTCAGATGCGCTTAAAAGCGCTTTTGAAGGGATACAACCAATATTCAAACAAGTGCCGCCAAGTGTATCGCGTTTTTCAACACAGGCGACCTTCATGCCCAGTTGCGCCGCGCGAATGGCACAAACATAACCCCCAGGGCCAGAACCAATAACAATAAGATCATAAGATGGAGAAGCCATAAATTTACCCACAATTGTTTGAAATGATTAAAAATAACGCCTCATTTTGTAACGCATAGGGTTTTCAATGGCTAGGGGAAATTAGCGCCTATACCCATATTAAGGCTTTCTTTTTATTTTCATAATAATAATTGACAAAGTTAATTTTATCCTTCATATTGCCAAAATTATTAATCATGCAATTTGTAAAATATGTTTGATCCAGATTTCCCTATTGATGAACGGTTGGCCGCTGCTATTGGTATTTATGGCGCGACAGAATTTTTATCTGTTCCTAAAGGAAGAGAAACAGAATTAAAATTTTTAGTAGATCCGCATGGCTTTGAAGATTTTGAGAGAATAAGGCACACTATATCTTCTTCAGGTAATCGTGTACTAGATCCGAGAACTTATGAAATAAAACTACGACCTTTAGTGACTTTAAATATTGATACATTAGATCAAAAAATTAGAAGAGCAGGCTTTTCCGCAAGAGTACGATTTGAATTTGATATTTCTGATTTAAAAAAACCTCCCGAACGGATTGATATTAGTGTAAAAACACGACTATCAAATGGTAATGTTATTTTTCTAAATTCTGAAAGGGGCGAATGGGAAGCTGAACTACCTACCTTAATACCAGAACTTTCTGAAATACCTCGGCAGAATGCAAAAGCACGTAAAAACGATAGAGAAGTGCCCTCTTTGATTAGAAATGGCGGTATTTTATCTGATCAACTTTTTGTTGAATCTGTTGGTTCTACATGGAGACGTAATTTTACGAGCACCCATCTATTGCCTTCTACCTCTTATGCTGCGCTTTATGCACATACTGAAGATTGCAACTTATTTACAACACCCTATTGTGATGTTCCTGCCACACATTTTGATCGAGAGGCAGAAGCGGAGCTAAAAGGAATTTTTGGGAATGGTGCTACTCAAATTAGTCAAAATGAATTTGAGAGACTAACCGAAACGAGCCTCAGAAAAACAAGTTGTTTGATAGAAAATTGTTCCTCTACGGTTATTGCCAATAAGTTAGCAAAAAGTGATCGCGGAGCAGAGGCTGTAAGAGCAGCATACCACGAATACTCTCTTATAAGTAGTTTTGGAAAGGGGGCTTTATGTCCTATTGCATATTCTTTAAAGCAGAGAGTGAAACCTCAAGATATAAACTTAGAAAATTTAGCCATGCAAATGGGACGGATGCTTCACGATATTAATCGTAGCATGCCGCGTCAACTTGCCATCCCTGCCAGAGGATTTTAGTAGTTTCCACTTGGACTTACCTTGAAATAAGGTACAATCTTTTTCATGAATTCGATTGCCTTGACTCACATGCAGCATACGTTGGAAATTGCTCCTAAAAGCCCGCACCCCACCAATAAAATTGCTGCAACAATTTTTGGCGTGGATAAGAAAGGGAAACTTTTCTCTTTCTCGTACCAATCATTGGCCTGATTTAATTTTTGAAAAAATAGGCACAACCACAAAAATAGGTAATTCTTCAGGCACCATCCATGCCGAAACAGATTGTATCCTTCATAGTCTTCATGCGACCGAAGGCGCTTCTATCTGCATTACAGATCCATTTTGTCCCAACTGTGCCAAAAACATGGCCGAAGCAGGTATAAAAAATATTTATATTGATAAAAATGGGTTTGATAAAGATTTCTTCCGTCGCCGTGGCGATCATTTTGATGCGATGTCGATGCAAATTTGCGAGCGTGCTGGAATGAATGTCTTTGCCATTGATTTGGAAAATGAAGCAATCACATCAATTTTAGAAATTTCTAACACCTACAACCCTGTTGAAGATAGCCCTGTTATTGTTGAACCCATAGAAAGTTTTAGTGAGGCTGTTTTTAAAGAAATTATTGCTACTTCAACACTCAATAATAAACGTCGTAAATTTTCTGTTGCCTTGGTTGAAAATAAAGCAGGGAAGAAATTTGGCCTAACTGTACGTGCTCATGCTGCGATTGGCTATACATTACAAAAACCTGAAGAGGCGCTCGATCTCCTCACCCCTATCGGTAAATACAGCTTTATTCAGGAACCTGTAAACCGTCTCATGATGCATATTGCGCGGCACGGCTACAAAATGGCCGATGACTTTTTATATTGCTCGCAAGTTCCAACATCGCGAGAACAAGTCAATCTCGTGGGCGCAAACATAAAACGCATTACGATTGGTGATATACAAAAATCCCGCGATGTCCAAGGACTAAAGGCCATGGAACAATTAAAAACTGCAGGAATTCTGGATTATTCTTAAAGATCGAGAAGCAATCTCTGCGGGTCTTCTAATGCCTCTTTCACCCGCACCAAGAAACTAACAGACTCTTTTCCATCAATAATACGGTGATCGTAAGATAAAGCGATATACATCATAGGACGCGCCTGAATAGAACCATCGGGCATCACCATCGCACGTTGTTGAATTTTATGCATACCCAAAATTGCAGATTGCGGCGCATTCAAAATCGGTGTCGCCATCAGGGAGCCAAACACTCCTCCATTGGTAATTGTAAATGTTCCACCTTGCATTTCTTCCATAGAAATTTTTCCATCACGGGCACGTCCACCAACATCAATTAAATCCTTTTCAATTTGTGCCATATTCTTTTGGTCACAATCCCGCAGAACAGGCACAATCAAACCCTGTGGTGTACTGACGGCGATGCCTAAATCATAATAGTTTTTAAAAACCATTTCATCGCCTTGAATTTCGGCATTCACCGCAGGGAATTCTTTCAACGCCTGAACAGACGCCTTGACGAAGAAAGACATAAAACCCAATTTTACATCATGTTTTTTGACGAACTGGTCTTGATAGGTTTTACGTAGCTCCATGATAGCTGTCATGTCGACTTCGTTAAATGTCGTTAAAATAGCCGCCGTTTCCTGTGCGCCTTTCAAACGCTTGGCAATCGCCTGTCTTAAGCGCGTCATCCGCACACGCTCTTCCCGAGGTGCATTATCACGCTGCATAACAGGAGCAGGATTCGGCGCTTTGGCCGTCGTTGGTGCAGATTGCTCTGCACCTCCTGCGATGTGATTTTGTACATCTTCTTTTGTGATGCGGCCATCTTTACCTGTGCCATCAATCTTAGAAGCATCAAGTTTATGATCCCCAACCATTTTTGTTACAGCGGGTGAAAGTTTTTGATCTTCTACTTTTGCTGCTGGTGCAGGCGCTGCTTTTACCTCCTCCTGTTTTGCCGCAGGCTTTGAATCATTGGCCGCAGACCCCTCACCGCCAATTTCGCCTAAAAGAGCTCCAACTTCGACATTCTCACCCTCCTTAACAACAATGGATGTAATCACTCCCGCAGCAGCCGCATTAACCTCAAGCGTTACCTTATCAGTTTCAAGCTCAACAATCGGTTCATCTAGCGCGACTGTATCTCCTTCTTTTTTCAGCCACTGCGCAACAGTCGCTTCAGAGACGGATTCACCAAGGGTTGGAACGAGTATTTGTGTCATCTTTTAAGGTCTTTCTAATTATGCTTCTTCTTTATTACTATTACAAACTCAATGCTTCATCAATTAATTTAGCCTGTTCTGCATTATGCATTTTTAATGATCCTGTTGCAGGAGAGGCTGCTTCGGCACGCCCAACATATCTAGAGCGCGATGTTTTATGCTTGCCGTCTATTAAAACATTTTCGATACGGGGATCAACGAAAGTCCATGCACCCATGTTTTTGTGTTCTTCCTGACACCAAACTATCTCGGCATTAGGATATTTGGCAAATTCCTCTGACAGAATTTTATCTGGGAAGGGATAAAGCTGTTCCAGACGTAAGATCATAATGTCTTTTATCTTGCGGTTACGTCGTTCTTCCAGAAGATCATAATAAACTTTACCCGTACAAAGAACGACACGTTTAATATCTTTGCCTTCTGCTAGTTCTTTGTAATCTGTATCCCATAGAACACGGTGGAAACTGGTTCCTTCTGCAAAATCTTCTAATTTTGATACACATAATTTATGACGCAACAATGATTTTGGTGTCATTAGGATCAAGGGTTTGCGATAGTCACGGCACATCTGGCGACGTAAAATATGGAAGTAGTTTGCAGGCGTTGTGCAATTCGCTACCTGCCAGTTATCTTCGGCACTTAATTGCAAGAAACGCTCAAGACGGGCAGAGCTATGCTCTGGTCCCTGCCCTTCCATTCCGTGTGGCAACATTAAAACAAGACCGCACATGCGAAGCCATTTTGTTTCACCAGAGGAAAGGAACTGATCAATAATGACCTGCGCGCCATTCACAAAGTCACCGAATTGCCCTTCCCACATGACAAGTGTTTTGGGATCGGCGAGAGCATATCCATATTCAAATCCCATCACGGCAAGCTCTGATAGCGGGCTGTCATGTACCTCTAACAAGGCTTGATTGGATTCAATATGTTCAAGCGGTATATATTTTTCTTCCGTCACTTGGTCATACAGTTTGGCATGGCGTTGAGAAAATGTACCGCGCCCTACGTCCTGACCCGACAGACGCACATTAAACCCCTGCAACAACAAGGAACCATAAGCAAGCGCTTCTCCCGTTGCCCAGTCAAACCCTTCGCCTGTTTTAAACATGTCTTCTTTGGCTTTTAATTGACGGGCAATTTTTGAATTTAAATTGAAATCTGAAGGAACAGTTGTCAGCGCCTTGCCAATTTTCTGCAATGTTTGACTATCAACAGCCGTATCACCACGGCGATCACCATCGGGAGCAACCTTAAACCCACTCCAAACACCTTCTAAATAATCTGCTTTATTGGGTTTAAAGTTTTGCGAAGCATCAAATGCTTCTTCCAGATATTTATTAAAATCATCGACCATCTGCTTGGCTTCATCTTCAGTCATCACATCTTCGGAAACTAATTGCGCCGCATATTTTTCACATGTCGTTTGTTGGTCTTTAATTTGCTTATACATGAGAGGCTGCGTGAAAGCAGGTTCATCGCCTTCGTTGTGACCAAAGCGGCGATAACAGAACATATCAATCACCACGTCTTTTTTAAATTCCTGACGAAATTCTGTTGCGATACGCGCCACATGCACAACAGATTCAGGATCATCCCCGTTCACATGAAAGATTGGCGCCGCCAACATTTTTGCAACATCCGTACAATATGGGCCAGAACGGCTGTATTTAGGACGGGTGGTGAAACCAATTTGGTTATTGATAACAATATGCATTGTTCCGCCCACGCGATACCCTGGCAATTCTGAAATCATCAATGTTTCAGGCACGACACCCTGTCCTGCAAAGGCCGCATCACCATGAAGTAAAAGTGGCATTACTGTTTCGCCGCTCTTCTTATCCGCCATGGTTTGCTTTGCGCGCACTTTTCCAATCACCACAGGATTGACAAATTCCAGATGTGATGGATTGGGTGTCAAAGACAAATGGATATTGTTTCCATCAAAATCACGATCACTTGATGTTCCCATGTGATATTTCACATCACCTGATCCCTGAACATCATCTGGTTTTGAAGACACACCCTGAAACTCGGAAAACATTGCGGTAAAAGATTTACCCATGACATTGGTTAAAACATTCAAACGGCCACGGTGCGCCATCCCTACAGCTATTTCCTTTAACCCCAATTGCCCGCCGCGTTTCATGATTTGCTCGATGCAGGGAATTAACGCCTCTCCTCCATCCAAACCAAAACGTTTTGTTCCTGGATATTTTACGTGCAGAAATTTTTCAAATCCTTCGGCCGCGACCAGACGCTGATAAATCGCGCGTTTCCCATTAATTGTAAATTCTGTCTTATTGTGTGGCTCTTCAATGCGCTGCTGTATCCAGCTTTTTTCCTCAGGATCTGTCAGATGCATAAATTCAACACCGATCTTACCACAGTAGGTTTCTCTTAAGACCTGAACAATTTCGCGTAATGTTGCACTTTCTAAACCTAAAACACCATCTATAAAAATCGGACGATCATAATCTGTATCACTAAATCCATAATGTGCAGGATCAAGTTCTGGGTGGTATTTTGCTTCGCGTAAATTCAAAGGATCAAGATCCGCTTCTAAATGCCCGCGAACACGATAAGCGCGGATCAACATAATCGCACGGATTGAATCCAAAACATCCTGACGTGATCCTTGCGCAGGTTGCACAGATGTTTGTGTAACAGGTGCTTTTTGTGCAGGAGGGACAGCGCCTAATTTATTTTCATTGGCAAAACCATTCCCATCGCGGCGATTTTCGTCTGGAGTCCAACTTGCACCATGAAGCTCCCTTAAAATAGAGACTTCATTGTCATTTAAATCTGTAAAAAATTTCTTCCAACTCGTATCAACGCTAGCAGGGTTACGCGTATATTGAGCGTAAAGATGCGCGATATATTCAGAATTAACTCCCGTAAGGAAAGACAGATTTTCAGACATAGATTCTCCATTTGAAAAGGCCTTTGATTGATTATCGAGAGGCCTAAAACTCTATTGTTATTAAGCTCTTATTGTTTAAGGACAGCCCGCAATTTTTTCAAGGCCGTTTTTTCGCGTTCACTCATATTTTCAGGGCTTTGCGCTAATTTAGGGGCAATAACAAAACTGCCGATCCAGGACATAAAACGGTCTAAATGCATTTCATTGTCAGGATCCACTTGCTCTCCAAAAGACTGTGCAACAATCAACCCAATCTGCCAAATCGCCTGCTTATATTGTTTCAGTTCCTCCTTCGCAGCACGCGCACGGCAGACTTCAAGGGCTTTTTGCGTATCGTCCAAAACCCGTTCTTCGGAAGATTGATCTTGCCACCCCTTCCACATGTTTTTATGAGCCTGCACTTCCTTCATGATGTCTGCCGCAAACGGCATTTTACGATGCAGGGTTGCCATTCTTCTAATTGCAAGTTCAAGAGCTTGCTGCTCCCGCTTATCATCTAGACCTGTTTTTTCATTATCGTCACAGGAGGAAATCCATATTCCGACACGATACGGAACGGAAACCAATAAAGCACGGTCTTCATTGGAAAATTCAGATAATTTTGTCATAAATACCCATAATTCTTCTTTGTTAAATCGACTAACACTATGCCACGGCTATAGCTAAAAAAAAAGAGAGGGCAGATTTTTATCATCTGCCCTCTATAAGGGAACATTATAAGAAACGAAGGGGCTTATAATGTTATGGGGTGTTGGGTGTTGTTTTGGCTTTAGAAACCGATGCTTTGCCCTGCAAGGCTGAGCATTTGCACATGATCAAATAAGTGAAAGTCAGCAATCTGTGCCAAAGCGATGAGCCAGATGGTTGTTCCTGCTAAATAAATCTTTGTTGTCATATCTATTCTCCGTTTTTGTTAACTACATAGAATAAAGTTGCAACGGTTATGCCAGAGATAACCTTAAAGAAATCAATAGATTAGCAATAAAAAAGAGGGGTTATTCCCCTCTCCTTTTTGCCCATCGGCATGATTTTCCGTAAAAATTAAAAGAAAGTTAATAAAACTAAGCCGCCATGGCCTCTTTCATGGCACGGCCCAGACCGCCAGGGCTGTCAGACACAACAAATCCTGCGGCACGCATCGCTTCCATTTTCGCCGCGGCCGTATCATCGCCGCCAGAAATAATGGCTCCTGCATGTCCCATACGTTTTCCTGGAGGCGCTGTTGCTCCCGCAATGAATCCTGCAATTGGTTTTTTTGTTTTCAAGGATTTATAAAATTCAGCGGCATCAATTTCTGCTGTTCCGCCAATTTCACCAATCATCAGAATCCCTTCTGTTTCAGGATCATCCATAAACATTTCGATACAATCAATAAAGTTGGTACCATTGACGGGGTCTCCACCAATTCCAATACAAGTGGACTGCCCCAGACCTGCCGCGCCTGTTTGTGCTACAGCTTCATAAGTTAAGGTTCCTGAACGGGACACGATACCAATCTTACCGCGTTTGTGAATATGACCAGGCATAATCCCAATCTTACATTCATCAGGTGTAATAATTCCTGGACAGTTTGGACCAATCAAGCGTGTCTTAGAATTTGTTAGTGCGCGCTTCACTTTCACCATATCCAGTACAGGAATTCCTTCGGTAATACAAACAGCGAGCTCAATCTCCGCATCAATTGCTTCAAGGATTGCATCTGCCGCAAAAGGTGGCGGCACATAAATCACGGTGGCATTTGCCCCTGTCTTTTCTTTGGCTTCAGCCACTGTGTTGAAAATAGGCAAATCAAGATGCTTTTGTCCGCCCTTACCAGGCGTAACACCGCCCACCATATGAGTACCATAAGCAATGGCCTGCTCTGAATGGAAAGTGCCTTGTGACCCTGTAAAGCCCTGACAAATAACTTTTGTATTTTTATTAACAAGTACTGACATTTTTATTTTTCCTTATTCTTTTCTTATGCGGCGGCTTGCGCTTTTTGTGTGTCTTCTACCACTTTTTTTGCAGCATCTTCCAGATCATCAGCAGAAATAATCGGCAGACCTGATTTTGCCATCAGATCTTTTCCTTTCTCCACGTTAGTTCCTTCCAAACGCACAACCAGCGGAACAGATAATTGAACCTCTTTTGCGGCGGCAATCACACCTTCGGCAATCACATCACATTTCATGATACCGCCAAAAATATTCACCAAAATTCCTTTAACATTTGGATCAGACAGAATAATTTTAAATGCAGCTGTTACGCGTTCTGCTGTTGCACCGCCGCCCACATCCAAAAAGTTTGCAGGCTCGCCGCCATAAAGCTTGATGATGTCCATGGTTGCCATCGCTAGACCTGCCCCATTCACCATACAGCCAATATTGCCTTCCATCGCAACATAAGACAGACCCCAGTTGGTGGCTTCGCGTTCATTTTCATTTTCTTCTGTTTCATCGCGCATATCTGCAACTTGTTTCTGGCGGAACAATGCGTTTTCATCGAAATTCATTTTCGCATCGAGTGCCATCACTTCATTTTTATCCGTCACAATCATCGGATTGATCTCAACAATTGCTGCATCAAGTTCAACAAACGCTTTATAAAGCGACATAAAGAATTTCACCGCAGATTTATTCGCGTCCCCTTCCAGACCAAGGGCAAAAGCAAGCTTACGCGCATGGAAGCCTGATATCCCTGTCGCAGGGTCAATATTGGTACGGAAAATTTTCTCTGGTGTTTTCTCGGCAACTTCTTCGATGTCCATTCCACCTTCTGTTGATACCATAAAGGTCACACGGGATGTTTCACGATCCAAAACAACTGAACAGTAATATTCTTTTTCAATATCAACACCGTCGGTGACATAAAGACGCTGAACTTCTTTTCCTTCAGGGCCCGTTTGTTTTGTTACAAGCACATTGCCCATCATCGCCTCGGCCGCGGCTTTTACGTCCTCTGTTGTTTTGCACAAACGCACGCCGCCTTTGCCTTTAGGATCGTTCGTAAAATGCCCTGCACCGCGCCCCCCTGCATGGATTTGTGATTTAACCACATAAAGTGGGCCTGGAAGTTGCTCCGCGGCTTTGACCGCTTCTGCCACACTCATCGCCGCAATTCCTTTGGGAACTGCTACACCATATTGGGCCAGAAGGTCTTTGGCTTGGTACTCATGAATATTCATCGATTAATCCTTTGATTTCAATGTGTTAACAAAAAATCACGGTGCGTGATTCTGTATTTCGCCTAATGTCGTAGCATAGCCGCACACAGCTTCCAAGGAAATAGGCGTCAAATTGGACAAAAACATACGGAAAGAGCTATGATTTTAAGGCTTTTTTAATTGCCATAAACTACTGTTATAAGGCATAAAAAGCGCGGTTTTAGAAGATAGAGGATACGGTGGCAAAAACACCCAAGGATTTTAACACACAGACCTCTCCTAATTTGTGGGAGAGAACACAGCGCGTGGGTAAGTGGCTGTCCATAACTACCTCTGCATCTACAATTGTTGCTATGGTGTATGTTGGGCTGTCTGGTCATTCAGATGATTTCAATCCTTCCCAACCTTCGCTAGACAATACCAGCGCGGCCCAACCTTTTGATCAAGCCGCAAAACCAAATGAACCTGCTCATGCGATTGATAAGGCCATTCAAGATGCCTTAGGACAGACTACAAATTTAGAGGCCGAGGGCTTATTTGAAGATTCCGACGGAAATATTTTTTATCATGATTGGTTTGTACCAAAAGAAGTTTATGAGGCAGATGTTCAAACGGCGCAAATCACAAGCCTGCCTTTATCGTATATACTTGCCGTACAATCATTAGAAAGCTCTTTCGATCCTAAAGCTTTTAACGGTATTAAGGCCTGTGGCTTAGCGCAATTTGTTCCTGAGACACTGGCTGAAAAAGCTTATCGCTATTCCCCCCTTATCGGATTTGAAGGGATACGCGACACACTCATCGAAAGAACAAGCACAAAAATTCCTAGAACGCAGGAGCAAATCGATAATGGAGAAGAAGTTCTCTACAACCTAACTTATGATTATGTCGACACGTTATCCCAACACACCCTTGTTGAAACCTGTTGGAATCCAGAGTTTAACACACGTTTGGCCGCTGTCATGCAAATCAGAGACATTGGTGAATTACAACGTGACCTTGCCAAATTTGCGCCTGAAGGACTAAGCTATTATCCTGTGACAGAACTTCAAGCCTACACCGCGCATTTTGCAGGCGGTCGGGCAGGAGAAAATTTACTTCGTGATTTTTTATCAAATAATGGCAATGCGACTGCAACAGATTTTTTTAGCCAAGAAGCTGTGTCCAACACAACCAATCAAAATCTTTTGTTTCATACAAAAACAGTAACCGACGATGATGGGAACGAAAAAGAAGTTATTGATTTCGATCATCCCCGAACCGTAACAGAATTTTTTAAATTCTTAAAAAGTGAAAAAGGGCTTTCAGATACCCCTCTTCCTGACTTCACAGATTGGAACAAAATAGAAGCACAAATTTCGACCAAAATGGCCGCGATTGAACCTGTCTATATTCAAAAAGAAACAACTGTTTCTTACAGCCCAAAACCCGTGCCTAGACCTGAAGGATTGGGGCAAATTATGGCCGCCGCTAGCTCTCCAGAAACTCGCAACTCAGGGGCAGTCGAAACCTCTTTACGCCCTAAAAAACGACCCACTGATCTAAACAAAGGTGATTATACGCTTGCGAAGAATTAACATATTGATTTTATTCAGTTTTTCAAAGTCCCGTCTTTTGCATTCGTTAACCTGATTTTGGTATAATATTAGTATGTCAAACACAGATGTAAAAACACCTATGCCAGAAATGCGGTTCAGATCCGATGAACGGCGGGCAATGTTTGTTGAAAATCAAGATGATTTGGCATCACCAGAAACCTCAAAAAACATTTTTGGATTTGGCAATGATGTCCTCCTCGCTCAGGGCAATGATGGTATGCATGCGGGGTTGGCAGGGCATGCAGAAGATGGTCTTAAGCTAACTGAAGAACAGTTAAAAGAAAAAGAAAGAAAGCGTGACGCCGCCGAAGCCTTTCTGGATGGAATAAGTGATTTAGAAATAAAACTTTCTGAGTTAACGCAGCGCGTCGATACTAAAATATCGTTCTTCCAAGGACAGCTTGCTATTAATGCTCAGCAGATCAACAATACAAATTTAGCTGTTGCTGATACTAGTCAGGCTTTAGCACATAAAGAAATTTCTATCGCGGTAGCTGCTGACACTCTTTCCGATGTAAAAGAAGATGTACAACTCACATCTCTTAGAGCATTTAGAGAGGCTGATGCCCTTTCTATGCGTAGCTATGAAGCAGATTTGGCTCAAGAACGCGTTGAACAAATTAATGATGACTTAGCAACAGGCGAACCTGTTTCTCACATACAGATGTTTTTAAAGCAACAAAAAGCCGAAGCGGATGCTCGTCTTACTGCTCAAGCAGAAAAAACAGATATAGCAGTAGAGCAACGAAACGATGCTTTAGACTCTCTGCAGGTTGCAGAAGAAGATATGAAAAAATTGGTAGATGAGCGTGATAAACTTCAAGTTGATCTTGAAGACTTGCAAACCCAATTACAAGACTTGCAAGAAACTCGTGTAGAATTAGGTGAAACACTTGAAGGGTACGAAGCATTACAAAAAAAGATTAATGACTACAAAGAAAGTGGCAACATTAATGAAGAGACATTGAAACAATTGAACGATGAATTTGATGCGCTTGAAAGAGGAGAGCCTCACACACCAACAATCAATGCAGAAATTGCTGTTGCCTCCAATGACCCGAATGCGCCGAGTGGTACAACACTAGAAACAGAAGAAATTGGCAGTACAGGATTAACGCAAGACGAATTATCTGCCCAAGCTGTCCAACAACAGCTCGCCGATGGAACCCTAAAAACTGGTGAACTGGCCGCTAGTGGTGTTGACGCAAAAACAGCCACTCAATTTGAAGGCCGTGACCTTGGAGACAATAGCCCTTTAACAGACACACGTGATGGTGTTGTTGAAGTTGCTCAAAAAATTGATACCGCCGTGGTCACGGCAGAACGAACAGGAACCTCTGCCTCTGGCTCTGAAATTGCCCGTAAAGTGGAAGTTGGTCAGGCCCTTGCGAAGGCCCATGATCATGTTGTTCCTACAGAACCTGCTCAAACCGCAAATTACAATTACGCCCCTACTCTACAGACCCAAACCTTTAGTTAAGCACAGGTTACACTGCCATAAAATCCTAAAATCATTGACTTTGGGGCGTTTTTGACATAGTGTTGCCTTTATAAATGAAAACGCTTGTTTTAACGCCCCAAATAGCCGCGTTCCTTGCTTATAAAAAAGCAAAGGAGGCAAGTGACGCCCACAGAAGAACATTCAATGATTTCAGTTACGCTGAAAGAGGTTTCTTTGGTCACAAGATGGCGCGTTTCATCGGTCAAAAATCTCGCACTGTCTTGGCATCTTTGAAGAATAATATTTCTGGCATGACCAGTTTTGTTGTGGAAGAATTGACTCTTGCAGCTCAAGATGCTTTAACGGCTTTAAACGCCATAAAATCATCTCATATTGCTGCTCCCGCACCCTACACACCAAAAATTCAAACCGTTCATCTGGATTATGAATTTGATCGTGTCAGCACCCAAGTTGCCGCTGCTGTAGAGTTTCAAATTGATTACCAATTGGAAGATGTCACCCGCGTTCAAGATGGTAGCTTTATTGGCCCCTTGCGCCCTGAAATGTCCGCTCTTAAAGAGGCTTTCGATGCAGGACAAGTGAATGATTACGAATTTCAACGCGAGGCTCTTTTCCTTCGCGGGATCAATTTCTCTCAACAATATGATCAATATGCCGTGTCTGAAGACGTCATTAAAACGCTTCGCTCTGCTTTTGGTGGCGGATTACAAAGCACCCCCGTTCTAGTTTTTCGGCAAGCGGCTCAACAGGTTGTTCACACTCCCGCGCCACGCATCGTGCAAAACTACGTGCCTGAGCTTAAACCTGCTTACGCCTAATTAATTAAGCTGCTTTAGAAATTTTTTCCATGGCATCGACAAGGTCTTTAACGGCCTGAACAGATTTATCGAACATGGCCTGCTCATCCTTATTTAATTTAATCTCGATAATTTTTTCAACACCGTTTTTGCCAATCACTACGGGTACGCCGATATATAAATCTTTAACACCATACTCACCGTTTAATTTCGCCGCACATGGAAGGACGCGCTTTTTATCTTTCAGGTAACTCTCAGCCATAGCAATCGCGCTCGATGCTGGTGCGTAATAGGCAGATCCCGTCTTTAGAAGAGCTACAATTTCGCCGCCTCCATTACGGGTACGGTCAACAATGGCATCAATTTTTGCCTGTGTTGTCCATCCCATTTCGATACAATCTGGAAGCGGAATTCCTGCAACAGTAGAATATCTGACTGACGGAACCATAGTATCCCCATGTCCACCTAGAACGAATGCGGTCACATCCTCAACACTGACTCCAAACTCTTCTGCCAAGAAATAACGAAAACGGGCAGAATCCAAAACGCCAGCCATACCCACAACCTTGTTATTGGCAAACCCCGTCGCGCGCTGCATCACTTCTACCATCACATCTAAAGGATTGGTAATCACAATCACAAAGGCATTAGGAGCTTGCTTTTTAATATTCTCCCCAACAGATTTAATGATACCTGTATTGATGCCGATCAAATCATCACGGCTCATCCCTGGTTTACGTGGAAGACCCGCGGTTACAATGACAACATCGGCATCCTTAATCACATCGTAATCATTACTGCCAACATAATTGCAATCAAACCCTTCAACGGGTGAAGACTCGGCCAGATCCAACCCCTTACCTTGCGGCACACCTTCAGCAATATCAACCATGGCCACATCGCCCAGATCCTTCAGACCTGCCAGATGCGCCAATGTCCCACCAATCATTCCTGCGCCAACCAGTCCTATTTTTGCTCTGCCATGTGCCATTTCAGTCTCCTTATTTATCAATCGATATTCCCTGCGAAGGGTAAGCGAAGCCACCCAGAAAGTAAATATCCTCTTTAGGGTTTAATCTCTATAGGGGTATCTAGCGCGACCAGGGCAAAAAGTTCATCCATTTCGTTATTGCGAACGGCAATACACCCTTCTGTCCAGTTCAACGGTTCAAACGGACCTGTCACATTCCCCAACTCGTTTGGAAAACCGTGAATGACAATACCGCCCCCTGGATCGACACCTAAAGCCTTGGCGTGAGCAACATCTTGTTCATTTGGATAAGAAATGGTGATGGAGCGATAAAATTTACTTTTGTCATTTTTGTGAATAAGAAGGTAGCTCCCTTCGGGGGTTCGCATATCCCCTTCCTGCATTTTATGTCCTACAGGATTGGCTCCTAAAGAAATATCATAAGATTTTAAAATCTTGTCATTCTTGATCAGATACATTTTATTATCGGATTTGGTCACCAGAACTTTATCGACAGGTTTTGGCGCTGCACAAGCCGATAACAACAAGACAATTATGAATAAAGAAACCGACTTTATCATCCCGCCTTTATTCTATACCCAAAAACTCCAGTTGCCACTTCATTTCTTTAATATCCAGAGGATAATCTGTTCCTCCTCTCGGATAAACTAAATCTTTTGGCGCAATATGCGCTACTTCTTGCTGCAGCCTGAAAGCAAAACGCATAGAAAGTCCTGCTTTCCAACAAACGGAGCAAATCATTTGCGGTTTTTTTAGTTTGAATAGATTCCCCAAATCCTGACGTTTTGCCCCCGTTAAACAGGCCAAGGCCGCAATCAAAAATTCTTCATCACGCAGGGCCACATAATCGGCAATAACTTCTTCGGTTAATCTTCCTTCGGATAAAAGCTGATTGACTTTAATCACAACATTGTCGCTGCCTTTTGATTTGTCCTTATTGATTTCATCGGCTAGTTCAATACGCCGCCGCGTAGCGTCGGCTACAATTTCTGTGGTTTGTAAATCATATTGACCTTTTTCTTCCAATAATTTGCGTACGCGCGCATCAACAAACCGTGACAGTTGTCTTGCCATTTCAGGCGGCAGAGCATGATTTTTAACTAAAGGTTCATGCCACTCAGGAAACTCTTTGGCGCGCTCGATGATTGTTTCAAGAACATCTTCATTGATGTCTGCACCCTTGTTCCGCAATAAAAGTATCCCTGCCTTTTTATGCCCTGTCTTAATCACTGCCTTAGAAACAAGAGCGCTGATTTTTGAACGTTTTGCCACGGCTTCTGCGGCCCAGGCCGCAGGATGGTTGGATAAAATTTCAATTAAATCATCGTCTTTTAAGGCCACACAAAAACGCAAAATAGGTTCGGAAACTTCGCGTTCTATATCTCTCGCCAATTGAGCCGCCACGGCAGGCGGTGCGTAAGCATGATCTTTTAAAGTACTCGCCAGCGACTTACGGATTTTCAAAACTTCGTCAAGGGCCAACGTTCCCAAAGCCTGTACGGCATAAGCATAAAGCTGGCTTTGTGTATCAACCGATAAATCAGGCAATAATTTCACAAGACGGTTGGCAAGCTCCATCCGCACATCCGCGCTGCCATCAATCGCCAAACTGCGCGAAGCATGAACGGGGGTTGCAATATTTTTGGCAACGGCCTTTCTGACTTTCGGGTCAGGATCGTTCTCGGCCAGATAAAACAGAATTTCTTTATTTGTATCTGTTCTTTTTGCTAAGGATAGTCGCTGTTTCGGAGTGCCTTGAAAGGCTGTTATTTTATCTCTTTCATACCGCTGTTTTGGATCTAGGGTTTTTGAAAAACACTTTCGCCAATTCATGTCGAACCTCTTTGCGCATGATAAGTCGATGACTGCATTTCCATCAAACGGCTGATTGTCCGGTCAAATTCGAAAGCGTGGTCAGATCCGTCATAAAGATTATGAATGTTTTCTGCCGCAGAAATAATCACACGGCATTTTGCTTCATAGAGACAATCAATAAGCAAAATAAACCGTTTGGCTTCATTGCGTTTTTCTTCTTTTAGAACAGGTGTGTTTTCAACAAAAACCGTATCAAATTCTTTGGCAATTTTAATGTAATCTTCGGCTCCCAATGGTTGTTCACAAAGCTGAGAAAATGTAAACCGTGCCGCCGTTCCTGCATGCTCAACCTTCATCATACGGCCTTTAATTTTTAAATTTTTTGTTTGTGCTTGAACACCGCCCACCAATTCATCAAAGAGAAAACGGACTTTCTGCTCTGTCATTTGACCCAACGGATAAAAATAATAAACATCTTGATCTGGGTCGCTTATCTGACGGTAATCTGTATCACTATCCAAATGAATAATCGCCAAGCGCTTCTTAAGAAGTACGATAAAAGGCAAAAACAATTCTCGTTGCAATCCTCCTTGATATAAATCATCGGGTGCCCAGTTACTTGTAGCCACAACAATCACTCCCTGATCAATAAGGGCGGTGAATAAACGCCCTAAAATCATCGCATCGGCTACATCAGTAACATGAAATTCATCAAAACAAAGCAGATGTAAATTACCTGAAACATGCTGGGCATAAGCAGGCAGTAAATCCGCCATCTCGCTCCCGCGATGAGCATGAAGCCAGTCATGGGTTTCAATCATAAATTCATGAAAATGTACGCGGCGTTTTTTAATTGTCCCAGGCACATGGTCAAAAAACAAATCCATCAACATGGATTTTCCCCGTCCAACACCACCGTAAATATAAACACCTTTAATTTCGTCTGTCATTCTGAACGAAGTGAAGAATCTTGTGAACCATCCTGATATCTTTTGCTGGCTCTTAGAATAACAGAGTTGAGAATAAAGACGCTGTAACTCAGCCACAGCAGCAAATTGCTCAGCGTCTGCTCTCCACCCCTGCGCTGTTAATTTTTCTTTATATTTTGTTTGTAGAGTCACCATGTCGTTTCTTTTCGAACATTCTGACCAAAAGAATGGAAATTTCATACAGTCCCAATATTGGTACTGCCAACCCTATCTGGGATATCACATCGGGCGGGGTTAAAAAGGCTGCAATCACAAAGGTTGTAATCACTGCATATTTACGTTTGGCTGCTAGGCTCTCTGCAGAAACCAAACCCGCCTTCCCCATCAGGGTCAATAAAACAGGCAATTGAAAACACAGGCCAAAAGCAAAAATCAAAGTCATGATTAGATCTAGATACTCGCTCACCCGCGGCTCAAGCTGTATCGGCAAAACTGTTTCTGCACCACTGCTTTGGAAGCTTAAGAAAAATTGCCACGCCATCGGGATAACGCCGTAATAAACCACCGCACCGCCCGCAAAGAATAATATGGGCGTTGCAATTAAAAACGGCAAAAACGCATTTCTCTCATTTTTATAAAGACCTGGCGCAACAAACATCCATAATTGAGTAAGCAACATTGGAAAGGTGATAAAAATGCCAACAAAGAAAGAAACTTTTAGATAAGTAAAAAATCCTTCTGTCAGACCCGTGGCAATTAACCGGCCAGAGCTTTTATCGTCCATAGCTACAGCAAGCGGCCGCACCAAAAAACCATAAATATTTTCTTTAAAAAGATAACTGATCCCCGTTCCAATCGCCATGGTTAGAAAAACCCAGATCAACCGTCTACGCAACTCTACCAGATGACCCGTTAAAGGAAGTTTTTGGTTGGAAACATCAAGATCAGTTTGTGGGGCTGTCATCTTCTTTCCCCTCTTCTTCATCCTGTTGTTTTTCAGTGACAACATCTGACTCTTTTCGGGCCGTTTCAAAATTAACACCCTTACGCAGCTCTTCAATATCGCCTGCATTCATTAAATCATCGAATTGTTGAGAAACAGCATAACGAATATACTGCACCCGCCGTAAAATACGGCCTAACGAATACATAATTTTAGGAATATCCTGCGGGCCGACGACAAAGACCGCCACAGCAATAACAACTAATAATTCCGCCCATCCAAAATCGAGCATATATGTAAACTTTCTTGACTCTGTGTTAAATCAACTTAATATCTAGTGATACTACAGGGAATTATAAGGAAGTAAAAGAAATGTCTAAACCGCAAAAAACAGAACACCCCTCATGGGCCAATGCAAGAGCGAATTTGCATGAGCTGGGTTTTAAAAAACGACATCTTCTATGGCCTATTGTGCCCGCTGCCGCAACGGTGGCTTTTCTACAGGCCGTTGATTTTAAATATATACCCGCACCCGACTCTGTTGTTAGAAATAATTGTATCAACAACCATATTCCCAATATACAAACTAAATCCCAGTTATCTTACACTGTTTTGGATCAAAGTGATGGCGGAGCAATCATAAAGATTGCCCCACAAGAGATACAAATAACAGAAAGCTCTATCACATATTGTATAGGAAAAATCAGAACCAGTGAAAAGATCGGAGGTAAAATTTTAACTGGCGTGTTTGCAGCGATGGCTGGCTTAGCAGGAATAGGTGTTGGCGTAGGGTATTCAGCATTCAGAAATAGACAAAGAAAAGACCCTGCCCCATCCGCCTAATCGTCCTTCTTATCTTTATTCGGCGCATCATCGTCACTCATGCCTTTTTTAAAAGACTTGATGCCTTTGGCAATATCTTCCATGACACGCGGCAAACGTCCTGCGCCAAACAATAAGAACACCAACACAACAACAATTAAAACTTGCCAAATCCCGATACTCATTCTTCTTCTCCTTCTTCATTACTGTTGAGCGAGACATTGTTTGCCGCATTGCGGCGCTCCGCCTGAATTTCCTTATAACTGGCTTCATCATACGCGTCATCATCACTTAAGTCACGCGCTTCACCTTCCAACACTTCTTCTGCATCAATATCTGCATTTTCAAATAAGTCTTGTGTGTCTGGTATGGTTTCAATTGCGGCCCGGCGATCCAGAAGACCCGATGCTTTCAAATCATCCAATCCCGGTAAATCCATGATAGATTCCAATTGGAAGTGATCAAGAAAACTTGTTGTTGTCATCCATGTCAACGGACGTCCTGGTGTTTCACGCCGGCGTCCTGGCTTCACCCATCCCATTTCCATCAAAATGTCGAGCGTTCCCTTGTGCGTTGCCACACCGCGGATGTTTTCAATTTCTGCCCGGGTAATCGGTTGATGATAGGCGATAATCGCCATCGTCTCCAACGCAGCCTTTGACATTTTCTTGGACACTTCTTTTTCAACCGTTAAGGCTTCGCCAACATCAGCCGCCGTGCGAAGGGCATATTTACCATCCACTTGCGTTAACTCAACACCGCGCCCGTTATAAAGTTCCTGTAGCTGGGGAAGCAAAACATTTAAATCCGCACTCTCAGGCAGGCGTTCTAACATTGCCTGCGGAGAAATCGGTTCAGAACTTGCAAATAACATCGCCTCTAACATTCGTAAAGGATCGACATCGCTCATATCCCGTTTCTGGGTTTGCTCCATCTTGTCGGCCATATCGTGCATCACTTCTTCGGCTTCGCTCTCGCCTTCATGTTCTTGATCGTAACTGTCTTCCTCCTGCATTTCTTCAGCAATTTGATCGACAATCTCTTCAATTTTTTCTTCGGCCATATTGGGATTGTTCATTCTAATTTTCCTCTTGTGTCTTTTCTACAAACCCTGGTTCACGGTTTGTTGTTCTTAAATAGATTGTTTTAAAGGCGCCATCTTGACGAATTTCTAACTTCCCTTGCTTTGCCATCTCTAACCCTGCGGTAAAGGTTGATGCCACTGTTGATCGAATAAGAAGCGGGTCTTTTATACCTTCTGGAATAAAGCTCTGCAGTGTTGCCCAAACACTATGCGGGCCAGAACGAGGCAGATTACCAAGCATCTTCGCAAGTCTGTCAGCGGCGGCTTCCATACTCATAATATTAAAAGTTGGCAGCTCGTAATTATTATATTCCTGACGGCGTTTAATATCGCCATAGGCTTTTAACAAATCATAAAGATTGACCTGCCAATGTGTTTCGTATTTTGTCCGCAGTCCATCGGGCATGCCGCGCGCAAAAACATTCACGCCAAGCTGTGGCAGGTTCATTAATTTTTGGGCGGCCTCACGCATCGCTTCCAAGCGGCGAAGCTGGAATTGCAAGGCTTCGGCCATTTGCTCCCCAGAGATTTCTGCGGCATCGGTTTTTTCCTGTGGCAAAAGAAGGCGGGATTTCAGGTACGCAAGCCACGCCGCCATCACCAGATATTCAGCAGCAAGCTCTAAACGGATTTCTTTCGCGCGCTCAATAAAGACCAGATATTGCCGCACTAACTGTAAAATGGAGATTTCACGCAAATCCACCTTCTGCGTCCGTGCCATATCAAGCAAGACATCAATAGGGCCTTCATAGCCATCAATATTTAAGAGTAAAGCATCAACATCCCCTGCATCGGGCAGGAAATTATTATCACGCGGCTGATCTTCTTCGAATGCGACTTCGGTCATATCTTTTATAGGCAACATCGGTCATCGCAGGGACATCCCGCAAAACCTGTTCCATCTCTGTTAGTTTGCCCGCACAATATAGCGTGGCATCACAGCCAGATTCCAGTGTTTTTACGGCTCTATCCGCAAGATTCCCATATTTTTCGAGCGCAAGCATCGAAATATCGTCTGCCAGAAGGAATTGATTAACCCCCATCTCTTCCCTGACATAGTTTATGACCGTCTTTGAAACCGTCGCGGCGAAGTCTTTATCGAGCGCTGAATAGATAATATGGGCCACCATACCCCAGATTTGCGGTGCCAAAGGTGATTTGGCGAGCTGTCTAAAAGGTTCAAAATCTGTTTGTTCCAACTCGCTGATCGGCGTATCCACCACAGGAAGTTCCAAATGACTATCAGAGCTCGCACGCCCATGGCCTGGAATATGTTTCATAATGGGTGTGATTCCCGCCTCCAGATAGGCGCGGCAAACGGCTTCCCCTTTTTCAAGGATATCTTGCGGGTTATCAGAAAAGGCCCGGTCGCCAATGATATCGTGCGTTTCATCACACAACAAATCCATCACAGGGGCGCAATTCACATCAATATTTAATGCCGTCAAATCCCCCGCAATATAACGGGCAATCCCCGCAGCATCCTCGGCGCTGTTACAACTTTGGGCGGGCATGTGTTGTTGCCAATGCGGCGGTTTCAACCGCTGCACCCGTCCCCCTTCTTGATCAATCAAAATAGGGCAATGCCAACCAACGCTATCGCGCAGTTCATGATTTAATGCACGTATTTGTTCGGGAGTATCACAGTTGCGGGCGAATAAAATAAAACCAAGCGGATTCGCACTCGCAAAAAGACGTTTTTCTGAATCGTTTAGGCGATGTCCTTCACAGGACAAAATAATGGCGGCGGGATGAGGCATCTTGCCCTCCTAATTCTTTTTCACCAAACACCCATTCGCATCAATTTTCTTGATGGCATTACAGGCGCTTGTCGCGGCTTCTTGAGAAACAGGGCCTGCCTGAATTCTATAAAAAACGCCCTTGTCACCCAAATCGGCAGACTCCACCCGATGACCATAACCAGAAAGAATGGAGGGGTATTTGGCAACAATTTTTTTCCACTCGCTCTCTGCACCATCTTCGGATTTTACACTCCCCAGTTGGATATAATAATCTCCTGCGGCGGGCGGCGCTGTTTCTTTAATGGCTTCAACTTTGGGGGGGGCTGCAACAGGCTCTGGTTCCACTTTAACTTCAACTTTTGCAGGCGCTTCTGTTTCCGCCGTCATATCGGGAGGGGCTGGCATCACTGATTCAACACCCTCATCAATCATGCCTTCGACCACCTCTTTGGCGTCTTCGGTCATTTGGTTGATCCGTTCCTGCCCTTCAGTATCAGCCGCCTGATCTGTATTCAGTCCTGAAAAAAGTTGAGAACGCGGCATCGGCTCTTCCCCATTTTCATCCGCCAAAAGATTCTCCACCTTGGCTTCATCATCATTGAGGGAAGAAAAAATTGTGCTGTCCTTATGTGGAATTTCCATCCCGCCTGGTTCGTCAGGTTCCACCTTGAACGGATTTTCATCCGCGCGCACAATCGGCACATCTTGGCTAACTGGACCACTGCCCGAGCCGACATAAAGTTTCCAGACCACGCCGACCATAAAAGACAGCGCAATCAGCACCACAAAGAACGCGGCCTTTGGGCCAACGCTCCCTAAAAATCCTAACCCGCTTCCGCGTGGATCATCAAATTCATCGCGATAATTCATGAGTCTAAGAGTAAGGGAAAAACGGCTCTACCTCAAGAGAGAAGGTTAGGCAGGTGCTGCTTCTGGTTTTTTAGGCGCAACTATGATTTCCACAGATTGCGCTGAAGAAATTTTTCCCCATATTGATGAACCCTCTGCCTCTATTGAAAACATGGCTGCAAGCGCCTTCTCTAAGGAACTACCCGCAGGAATATCGATACCTGGTAATCTCATAACACACCTTATATTTATTTGTTTTTTAAGTTTGGTGGGTGTAATTATCGCAATTCTGTGGATAAGTCAACACTTATGAGGCTGTAAGAATTATCGCAAATCCCAATAAAGGTCAAAGAGTTTTTCGTGCTCGCGTATCGCATATCGGTCAGTCATGCCTGCGATATAGTCACAAACAATCCTTGCCTGGGCGACGTTATCAATCAACCCACCAGCTTCTTCAACTCTAATCTGCCAATGATCGGGTAACAGTTTGTAATGCTTCATGAAAGTATTAAACAGGTCGGGAATAATCCGCTCTACTTTAATCATGATACGGTTGACGGTGAAATGTTTGTACATGCGCTTATACAAAAAAGCACGAAGCTCTTCGACCTTGGTATACATGGCGGGAGAAAAAGCAACCATTTGACGATCTGCCTTGCGCACATCTTCGACACTCTTGGGGGCGAGTTTTGCAAGACGCTCTTTTGTTTCCGCCAACACATCAACAACCATCGCGCCAATCATTTCACGGATCGATTCCTGAATAATGTAATGCTCGTCGATCCCTGGCCAGTCTTTCTTTACTTTCGCGATAATGGGCTTCATTAACTCAAGCTTTTCTAAATCTTCAAGGCGGAACATCCCTGCCCGTAAACCATCTTCAACATCATGGTTGTTATAGGCAATATCATCGGCAATCGCCGCTACTTGCGCTTCGACACTGGCGTAAGTATCCAAACGCAAATCTGTCATCGTTTGCACATCTTTCAAGGTGGTCGGCATTTTCTCTCCCGCTTTTATTTTGACGGGGCCATTATGTTTAACTACACCTTCTAGCGTCTCCCATGAAAGATTAAGACCAGGCCATCCAGGATACTTCCGCTCAAGCTTGGTCAGCACCCGCAAAGACTGGTCATTGTGCTCAAATCCATCAAAGGGCTTCATACATTCTTTAAGAAAATCTTCGCCAATATGGGCGAAGGGGGTATGTCCCAGATCGTGAGCCAGGGCAATCGCCTCAGTTAAATCCTCATCGACCATAAGCGCGCGGGCGATGGAACGGGCAATCTGCGCCACTTCCAATGTATGGGACAGCCGGGTTCGATAATGATCTCCTTCATGATAGACAAAAACCTGGGTTTTATATTTCAAACGGCGAAAGGCGCTCGCATGGATAATCCGGTCACGGTCTCGTTGAAACGGGGTCCGTGTGGCGCTATCAGGTTCTTCGTAAATCCGCCCCTTACTCTGGTCAGGACGGCAAGCATAGACTGCCAAAGGGAGCGCACAATAATTGTATTCTTGAGGTTGTTCGACTTTGGGTGCTTTTTCTATCATTTCGTTATTAAAACACAAAGTCAGGCAAAGTATAGACAAAGTTTTATTTTGCCTTTTTCTATTAAAAATTACTTCGTTTCACTTTGTTTAACTTCGTGTTAAAAAACATCATGATTACCTTAACTGACAGCCTTGTAAAACGTCTTAAAGCCTTGCGCGAAAAAGAAAATTCGCCTGCTCTTAACCTACGTATTCAGGTTGATGGCGGTGGTTGTCAGGGATTCGAATATAGCTTTAAACCTGAAACCACCCACAACGATGATGACCATGTCTTTGAAAAGGATGGCGTCTGCGTCATTATTGACGAAATTTCCCTGCCTTTTTTAGAAGGGGCGGAAGTCGATTATGTCGATGATTTGATCGGCGCACATTTTAAAATTAATAATCCCAACGCCACCTCCTCCTGTGGCTGCGGCACCAGTTTTTCCGTTTAATTGCAAATTTACTAAAAATAATACCGTTTTATAGGCGAAACATCCCTGCAAAACTGGCAAATACTCTATATTTATGGTAATATTAGAGAATGGAAACAAAGATTATTGGTCTTGCCTTTTTTAGTATTCTCTTTGCCATTCCTGCTGTCCTCCCTCAAACTGCTTTTGCAGAAGAACTGGAACGAGCAACCACCGCAAGCATCCGCGATGAAGCGCTAATCCCTTATGAAACAGGCGAAAGCAAATATAAGGCAAAATTTTCTGGTGATACCAATATAGAAAAACGCCTGATGGAAGTTATTCCCTACGCTGAAGAAGCCAAGTATATGTGGACTGTTGTCGATGGCGATGTGGATTTATTTTACGTCAAAAATTTGCGTGGTGACCGAAAAAATAAAGGTCTATCCTACACCACAAACACAATTCCCTTCATGGGTGATGTTGATGGGCTTGAATTAAAATTTTCCGCAGGGGAAGAAATGAAATTCTCGTTTGAAAGCGATATTGTTCCATTTATGGGACACTTGGAAGGCTTTAAATTAAAAGGCTCTGTGGGCGATGACAGTAAGATATTCTTTAGATACACTGTCGCTCTCGATTAAAACACTCCCGCTTCCCTTTGATTAAATTTATCCCGTTATTGCAGGGCAGGTTTTTCTGTTTAATACTATATCCATGAAAATTGCTTCATGGAACGTAAATTCTATTAACGCTCGCTTGGATCATGTCAAACACTGGCTCGATCAAAACGGGCCCGATCTATTGCTTATTCAAGAACTGAAAGGGCTCGACTTTCCTTCTGATCTATTTAAAGAAATTGGGTATCAATCAAATGCTGTCACCCAAAAAGCGTATAATGGCGTGGCGATTCTTTCAAAAGAACCACAAAAAGTGATTCTGGATAAACTTCCTGGGGATGACCGTGATGAACAAGCGCGATATTTGGAAATTGATTACAGCAACATCCGTGTCATCAATATTTATCTGCCGAATGGGAATCCTGTTAGCAACGACAGTGAAAAATTTCCCTATAAACTTGCCTGGATGGATCGACTCCGCCAACACCTTACCAAGCTCCGGGAAGAAAATGTCCCCTTCCTGATTGGTGGGGATTTCAATGTTATTCCCGAAGAGAAAGATTGCCACAACCCTAAAGCGTGGGAAGGGGACGCGCTGTTTCGTATCGAAACTCATCAAAAATGGCGCAACCTTGTAAATCTCGGCCTGACCGATGCTTTTCGGGTATTCCATCACGATGCAGGACATTACACATTTTGGGATTATCAGGCAGGAGCATGGCCACAGAATAAAGGGATTCGAATCGATCACTTCCTCCTCTCCCCTTCGCTGTCTGATCGCTTAATCGCCTGCACCATTGATAAAGAACCCCGGGTCAGGACAAAGCTTCCGATCACACTCCCATTCTTTTGGAATTGCAGGATGATAAAATTTGCCTCCTTTCTCGCAGCTCTTCTTTTAATAACAGCCTGCGCAGGGGGCACCCCAACAGATTATTTAAAGATGCGCGGCATCACCCCGCCGACACCATCACATTTCGACCATTGCTATGATTATGGCTGTAAAACCCATGTCAGCGTTTCACTCCCTGACGCGACCCAGAAAAAGCTAAAGGCTGTTTTCTCTCCCCCCAGTTCTTCTGCAAAAGAAGAACAAAAACGCATCATGCGCGCCATCCAGATTTTTGAAATAGACATCGGTGATCTTACGGGTACAAAGAATGATTTTCATGGAACATTCCGCCTCTACCAAGACGACAATCCCAAAAACAACTCCTTCCAACAAGATTGTATTGATGAAAGTACAAACACAACAACCTATCTTATTCTCTTGAAAAATATGGAGTATCTAAAATTCTATACACCTGCCTTTCCTGCCAACCGACAACCCTTTTTTGGTGGAGGAAAATGGTGGCACCAAACAGCAACCATTCAGGATGATCAGACAAAACAAAGATATGCCGTTGATTCCTGGTTTGAAGATAATGGCCAACCGCCCTATATCGTCCCCTTGGAGGAATGGAAACAAGGGTGGAAACCCAAAAGAAATTAAACATGGTCATTGAAAGCGATTCATTTTAGAATAAGATTTCAATTTTAGGGGTTTTCTCATGAAAAATACTGTTCTTGCTTCTGTTTTATCTGTTCTCGCCTTAAGCGCCTGTGGCCTTGATACCGAAATAAAAACCCAGACTACAGAACAAATTGGCCGTCCCGCCTTCATGGTTGACCGTTTTATTGACGCGGGTGCCTTTCATTTGAAGGCGTGGGAACGCATGCATGACCGTCAAAAACCTGCTACCCTCTATATTGAAGGTGACAGTGGCACTCTAGCAAACAACGCTCAGGGCGCAGATATTTTTGGAAGTCACCCTGATATGCCTGTGGGGTTATTACTGGCTTCGCGGGATAAATCTGGCAATGTGGCGCATATTGCCCGCCCCTGCCAATATATCAAATTCCCAGAGGATAAAGGTTGTGACGCGGCCTACACAGATCAAAAACGCTTTACACCCGAAGTGATCAACGCCTATGAGGCCGCCCTTGATGATATCGCCAAACGCTATGACATCACGGGTTTTCATCTGGTTGGTTATGACGGGGGCGCCAACATTGCCGCAGTGCTCGCAGGAAAACGCAGCGACATTCTTTCTTTAAGAACTGTAGCAGGAAATTTAAACCCTGAATTCACCTCGGATAACCTTGAGAAAAATCGTAAACCTCTTGCGGAGAATTCTGTACTGGCCACGCATTACGGTAGTGTCTTGGCTCATGTTCCCCAACACCACTTTATCGGTGCTGCCGATGACGTGATTACCCCAGGGGTATATCACAGCTATCGTCAAATGGTTGGCCTGTCAGATTGTCTTCATTATTCTCTGATTGAAGATGCTGATCACACTCACGGCTGGACAGAAAAATGGCCTGATCTTTTGGCTATTATCCCTGAGTGCGAGGTTGTTCATACCAACCTGTCTCCTTTGCCGCCTGCGCCAGAATTTCCTGGCAATTACAACAAAGGCCCAACAAAGTTTAGCAAGTAATGCAAACTCAAAACTTATTCCTGTTGTAAACAAAGGTCAGTTTAGGCCTCTAACGAAGGTGCCGTTTTTCTTCTACTACGTGCGACACGACCTAACCCTAACAAAGCAGATCCCAAAAGGAGCGACCCAGATTCGAGTGGTGTCCAGTGTTTATCAAAAAAATTACGAACTGGTTCTTCAATGCGCGTAAAACCTGTCGCTTTATCAAGCTGACCCGCTGCCTTCACAAAAATCCATTCCGCACCTTCAATTGGAACGGGTGCAGGTGTTACTACTGGTGGTTCTTCTTTAGGATTATCCCCTGGGCCACCTGGATAAACTGGAATGAGAGGTACACGTGTTGACGTACTTCCTGATGTTGTAACTCCCGTAGTTAACTGGGTTATCAAATTAAATGTCTCTGTTGTCATCGGAGGGCGCATCTGCGTTACATTATCTGCTGTACATCCGCTCAATAGCTCTCCGCCATTTGTTAAAAATCCTGTTGGCGCAGAACCAGAAACACGCGCCTGATTTGTTACGTAGTTCACACCCCACCAGGCTTGACTTCCCGCGGCCACCAAATTGTTAAATTCATCTAAGGCTACCAATGCCTTAAAGCTTCTGGGGCGAATACCTGTCCCATCTGTCTCCGTTCCTGGAACAACGCGAACTTTTGAGAGTGCCTGCGCATCCATATCCTGTAACCCCAAAAAGACACATTTTTTTACATCATGGTCGACGGGTTCTGCCTTTGGATCAAAAACAATACGTCTTTGTAAATTCTGTGAAGCCTCATAAAAATAAAAAGACGGACGCTCTAATTCCGCATAGGTCTTTTCAAGGTGATCTGCCATGCCTTCACCAAAGGCGAATGGTGTTGGGACAAGTCTTCCCATCGGTGACATGGCGTTTACTTCAAAATTTCCATTGGCAAGAATGGTGTCATAAATTTTGGACAGAGCCTCGGCATCGTTTTTGATAACAAGCACCAAGAAATCTGGAACATCGCCAATTTCTGCAACATTGGCAAAACGGCTTTTGTTTGCAGGAATGATTTGATAATCATTGGCGTCCAATACTTCTGTGGTTTCACCATTATTGTTCTTCAAAGATAATGTAATCTCTGCTTTCGGGTCTGCGTCATGCGGCAGAACAATCTGCAATTCTTCAATCGCGCCCATCTCGGGGGTAAACATTGCAGACACGCGGGAATTCTCACTATGGTTAATATCAGGCGCCGTCATGGGAACCTTTTCTCCTACCGCGTGATTTCCTCTAGGGTCTGGGTTAACCTGTGTCATGACGATGGAATTTTGTATCTATCCCAACAGCGGCAAAAACATATTTTTGAAAGAACCATCTTCAATTTCTTCCTTCGCAATTCCAACGGGGCCAGACACATGTGTGAATGGCAGTCGGCTGCGCATCCACAACAACGCCAATAGGTTCGATAACTAAAGAAACAAGACCGTCGCTATTAACAGGTGATGGCCATAGGTATCGGAAACTTTTCCTTTTTCCTGCGTTGAAATAGTTTGGCCCACAATGATAGCTTTCCATGCTAAATTTTTTCTTCTTCAATAACTGTAGTCTTATCTAGCAGAAATTCGGTTATACTTCGTGATCCATCAATGCTGTATTCTTCTCTATTAACAGACAGGATATCTGTCAGTTCTTCCGTTCCTAGCAGGGGTAAAATATCATGGTCTGCAGCCTGTAACTGCATTGTGCTCAAGACCGTTGTAATGGCAGCAGCAGCCATTGTTGGTACGCCTGCAGACAGTGAAAATTTGGTAAAAAACACGCATTATAGATGCTGCAAATTTAAAAAGATGAGGGTTTGTATGCTAAATCATAGATTATGTCAAGGAAAATGGTGCCACGAGAGAGAATTGAACTCTCGACCTCGTCATTACCAATGACGCGCTCTACCACTGAGCTACCGCGGCGTTAATCCACATTGTGGGGCAAATTAGAATAATTTCTATGGAATGTCACGCCCCTTTTGCCTATAGTTTCGGTGTTTTCACATATTGACCATATAAATAACAAGATGAGCGCGCAAAACGGACAAAAAACGCAGGCACAAATAAAGGCTGAAAAACGTGCCGCGGCGCTGCGGGATAACCTCAAAAAGCGTAAAGCGCAAAGCCAGAGTAAAGAGAGTAAGAATGACAAATCTTAAAACCGCAAATGATGATAAAATTCAGTCCCTCGCCGCTGAAGGCGCCATGCCTGGCATTATGCCTGATCACTGGATACGGGAGATGGCGCTTAATCATGGCATGATTGAACCCTTTGTAGAAAAACAAACGGCTGAAGGTAAGAATTTCTTACGGGCTATCTTCTTATGGGTATGACTCGCTGTTCCAATGAATTTAAAATTTTCACCAATGTTGATAACGCGATTGTTGACCCTAAAGATTTTAGCGCGAAAAGTTTTGTTGATCGTGAAACGGATGTCTGCATTATTCCGCCCAACAGTTTTGTGCTCACACGCTCCGTTGAATATTTTCGCATTCCCAAAGATGTGCTTGTGGTTTGTCTGGGAAAAAGCACCTACGCGCGCTGTGGGTTGATTGTCAATGTCACCCCCTTAGAACCAGGATGGGAAGGCCACGTAACGCTTGAGATTTCAAACACAACGCCTCTGCCCGCCAAAGTCTACGCCAATGAGGGCGTCGCTCAGTTCCTCTTCTTCAAAGGCTCCAGCGCTTGTGAGGTTTCTTACGCTGACCGCGCAGGAAAATATATGGGACAAACGGGTGTTACCCTTCCCCGCATTAAAAAAGATAAGTAATTCTGCCCATGACTCCTCTTGCTCAAAGAAATGTAGAACAAAAAATGACGCCTTCTGACTCTCAAGATTCCGATATTGAAATCATCAAAGATGAAGTTACTTCCTCAGGCCTTGAAAAAATGCGCGTTATTGGTGGTACGAAGTTAAATGGCACCATTAAAATTAGTGGTGCAAAGAATGCCGCTCTCAAACATATGTGCGCGAGCCTTTTAACAGATGAACCTTTGGTGCTCGACAACATGCCTGTGGGGCTTCATGATGTCCGCACCTTGGCACAGGTTCTCGCCCATTTGGGGGTTGAAATCGCGCTTGATAAAAAGCATAAACGCGCCACCCTGCATGCCAAAGAAATTACCTCGCACGTCGCGCCTTATGATCTGGTACGGAAAATGCGGGCTAGCGTTTTGGTCCTCGGTCCTTTGCTTGCGCGTCATGGAAAGGCTGAAGTGTCCCTACCTGGCGGCTGCGCCCTTGGCGCGCGCCCTATTGACCTGCACATCAAAGGCCTTAAAGCGATGGGGGCGGAGATCACCCTCGAAGACGGTTACGTGAAGGCCGTTGCGCCGAAAGGCCGCCTGCAGGGGGCTGACATCACCTTCCCTCTGGTATCTGTTGGCGCAACAGAAAATCTAATGATGGCCGCAACACTTGCAGATGGTGAAACTATTTTAAGAAACGCCGCGCGCGAACCTGAGATTGTCGACCAAGGGGAAGCGCTCATTCAAATGGGTGCAAAAATCAAAGGACTCGGCACTTCTGAAATTCATATCACAGGCGTTGATAAGTTGCACGGTACCACCCATTCTGTGATTCCTGATCGCATTGAAACAGGCACCTATATGTGCGCCGTTGGATTATGCGGTGGGGAACTGCGCTTACAACATACCCGTATGGATTTTCTTTCTGCTCTCATCTCTCCTTTAAAAGAAGCGGGAATGAGCATTACACAAGAAAATGATGATGTCGTCATTCGCCGTAACGGCGGACGCTTAAAAGGTGTCGATATCATGACCGAAGCCTATCCTGGATTTGCCACTGACCTACAGGCGCAGTTCATGACCATGCTCACCCTCTGCGAAGGCGCAGGCATGATCGCTGAAACCATTTTTGAAAACCGCTTCATGCACGTGCCAGAACTCTGCCGGATGGGTGCGGATATCACCATCCGCGGCAACTCCGCCATTATTCGCGGCGTTGAAAAACTAAAAGGGGCAGAAGTGATGGCGACGGATCTGCGCGCCTCTGTATCTTTGGTTTTGGCAGGACTCGTCGCCGAAGGTGAAACCATCATTAACCGCATCTACCATCTTGACCGCGGCTATGAGAATATCGTTGATAAACTTACAGCCGTCGGCGCCAAGATTGAACGGATCAGATAAGACGCCTAGTAGAGTCTGTATTCTGGGTTTTTAGTCAGAAAATATTTTGGTTCAACCTGACACACAGCATCTCGATAGTGAATCGAACATTTTTCACCTGAAATGTTTGTCACCGTAAAAACCGCACTTAATGGAAACGCAAAATCTGGATGCGCCTCTTTGAACTCGGCAATTTTTGATTGATTAACATGAATAGTCGCACCAAGGAGCCTATCCCCTAACCCTTTATCTGCTGCTGAAACATATTCTTTGGAAGAATTTAAAGCCATTTTACACACCTTTACCTAATAAATATTGTTATAAAAAATAATTTTGGGTTACGTATAATAACCTTCGCCAAATTTACAACTGTTTTTATTAGGAAAAAATTCCTTTAATTGTCACCCTAATTGTGCTATTCTTTCTGTCTCAATACCCGAAAACCGTCATTATTTAACTCTCTGTACCTTTGTCATCCTTCGGCTTGACCGAAGGATCCAGGATAATGACCCAAAAGGAAAAGGCACCCCCACCCCCCGATTCCCGTCAAACGAAAAGAGTAACATTGATTTCGTTAGTGAAAACAACATCTTAAAGACCCTAAAAAAGGGTCAAATTAGGTCAATGCAAATGTAGAGAATAAGAAAAATGGTGCCCGGGGAGAGAATTGAACTTTCGACACGAGGATTTTCAGTCCTCTGCTCTACCACTGAGCTACCCGGGCGCCGTGACGTCTGAGGTGGTATACATCAGACCGAATACAGGCTTATAAAATAATTGAGGCAGGCTGTCTAGCCTTAGGTGAGCGATTTTACGCATAAATGTGGGAATTAATCGAAGACCAGGTCTAACCGATCCTGAAGCGGTGGCGTCCGGCGATTGCGGGTCATTTCGACCAAGCCGAGCCCCGTAAAGCCATGAATTTGGACCGTACAGGGGTCTTGTTGGACTATTTCATCCAAAGCGGCCATTAAAGACTGTCTTTCCTTTTTATTTTGCAGTTTTAGAAAATCGACAATGATGATGCCGCCCAGATTGCGTAGGCGAATTTGACGCCCGACTTCTTTCAAGGCTTCTAGATTAATCGTCAGGTTACTACGGTTATCACTACCGCGATTAATATCAATCGCACAAAGGGCAGCAGTTTCCTGAATGATAATATTACCGCCGCCGTTTAAAAGTACGTAGGGTTGAAATAAATCTTCAATC
The DNA here is from genome assembly GCA_041397885.1 of Alphaproteobacteria bacterium. Classification (GTDB taxonomy): domain Bacteria; phylum Pseudomonadota; class Alphaproteobacteria; order Micavibrionales; family Micavibrionaceae. Next base: position 231,165 of record JAWKVV010000003.1, read on the forward strand.
TGGTCCAGAACATCGCGAAAGTCGAACAAGCCTAAATCAGTTTCCTGATCGTCAAGCTCAACAGGCGTAACCTTGGTGACAAGATCAGGAGCGTAAATTTCGCACCATTCTTCGACCTCTTGATAACGGTCCATGGTGACGACATCGATGCTTTTGATCAGGCTACCCGCCCAATCCCCTAATGTGCGTTGCAGGGCATCGGGCCCTTCCATGATTAGGCAGGGTTCATTGCCAACTAAATATTGTTGCAGCTCTTCCCAGATATGTTTGAGGATGCCGCCTTCACGCACCAAAATATCGGTCTGGATATTGGCGGCAGAAGCGCGCAGAATACAGCCCTTCACCCCTTCAACATTGTTGAGCATTTTGGTGAGTTGTTTGCGCTGCTTTTTATCATAGATGCGTTTGGAAATTCTGTTTTTATCCATCATGGGGGAAAAGATCAGGTGGCGTCCTGGCAAGGTGATATTCATACTCACCGTGGCTGATTTATCTTCCATCGTGATGTCGGTACTGTCGAGTTTGGGGAGATAACCGCTTTTGGCCTGTACGGCAATCATGTCTCCTGGTTGAAGCAATTTGCCGATGGCAACATCACCGCCTTTTTTAACATGCCCTTTGGCATCACGGATACGAACATCTTTATTGTTCAACAGGCCTGTGTTTTCATCGTCAAGTTGGACATAGGCGGCGTCCATCGCCTTATCGATGCGGGTTACTTTTGCCAGATAAATAGAGCCGAAACGAACCTGCTCTTCTACGGGGTCTATTTCCAACCCGCGCAGGGTATGTTTTTCTACTGTGGCGACCCACAAACCACCGTCCATCTCATCGACGAGAATTCTCAAATAACTACCTCTTTTTCATTTCAATCAGTGTCAAGGCCAGCGCTCTTCAATATCTTCATTATATCATAAAGCGAAAGGCCCACGACATTACTATATGACCCTGCCATATATTTCACGAAACTACCCGCAAACCCTTGAACGGCGTAGCCGCCTGCCTTGCCCTGCCACTCCTTGCCTTGGAGATAGGCCTCAATCTCACTCTCGGAAAGGGGCTTGAACTGGACAAGGGTAACGCAGTGGCGGCTGAACGCCCGCCCTTCAGGGGTGATAAGTGCAATCCCTCCATGCACCTGATGGCGCCGCCCTGAAAGTTTCTGAAGATACCCCCGTGCCTGCGCCGACGTCTCGGCCTTATCGAGAATTTGCCGCCCACAAGCAACGACCGTATCTGCCGCAAGAATATAGGATTTCGGATATTTTGAAGACACCGCCTGCGCCTTGGCTAGCGCCAACCTCAAAGCCAGCGCCTTGGGTTTTTCACCTTTTTCAGGTTTTTCATCAATATCCGCCCCCTCAATACGGCTTGGAATGATATTGATTTGCTTCAATAATTCCTGCCGTCTTGGGGAGGCAGAAGCCAGAATAAGGTTTAAATCAGACGTCATTTCAATACCATAGAGCGAAATAGTGGTTTCTGCAAAAGCTTCTTCAAATCCTGTATAGATTCATACAAACCCTCTGAAATCCTTGACTAGAGCCAGTTTTAGACTATTATTAGGGAGCAAGAGTAATAATGGTTGGAAGATTAATGTTAGACGGTTTCACAATGGCAAGATTTAGTTTGAAAGGATGGGCAGCAGTTTTTGCGCGTGCTTTCTTTGATGCTGCCAATGACGCTGAGCATGTGGAACCCGTCTTTAATGAAGCCGCTGGCAGTGGTGAAGACTCTGGGGGCGGTATCAAACCTGCTGAGTTTCATAAAGGCATTTTGCCAGGGATTCGTGACAGCATGATTGGAGACAATATTGCAAACCGTGTCCTTCATAATGCCCGTAAAGCGTCTGCAACATTTAGTCGAGACAACCTTCGTTCAGTCCATATTAAGTAAATAAAAAACCTCTTGATTCAAGGGGCAAATCCTATCATATTCGCGCTTCTGTTTTTTAAACCTTTAACGAGTGAGGTGGCTATGAACCCATGCAGTGTCTTAAAAAGTTTCCTTCGTGCAACACAAGGAAGCTTAGTATTAAAAAGTCAAACCGATGACGAAACAACATCGTCAGGTTCATCAGAATATTTCAGCCCTAGCACAGATCTTTGTATCTTAGCGCCCTATAATTTCAGTTTTGTTTAAAGTTTAGTTTTTTGCGTTTATTTTTCGCGGAATGTGATGCGGCCTTTTGTTAGGTCGTAAGGTGTCATTTCTACGACAACAGTATCCCCTTGCAAGACACGGATACGGTGTTTGCGCATTTTGCCAGCCGCATGTGCCAAAATTTCGTGGTCATTTTCTAACTTCACGCGAAACATTGCATTTGGCAATATTTCCGTTACGACGCCTTTAAATTCTAGTAAGTCTTCTTTAGCCATTATTCTTCTTAAGTAGTTAATTCGTTGGTTTTATACGCTTTTAAGCCCAAAAAGGCAAACATGTTTTAAATTTTGCCCACTTATAGACCCTATTCTGCTACTTTGCGAAACGTATCAATCCACTGCTGTATTGCTTCTGGGCGCGTTTTAAGGGCCGTGCGGTTGACAACCAGATGGGAAGAAATATCCATGATTTTTTCAACCTCAACCAAACCATTGGCCTTCAAGGTTGACCCCGTTGACACCAGGTCCACAATACGTCTAGCAAGCCCCAATGAGGGAGCAATTTCCATGGCGCCATTGAGCTTGATACATTCTGCTTGCACACCGCGAGCAGAAAAGTGTTTACGGGTTAGATTGGGGTATTTAGTAACAACGCGAATATGACTCCACTGTTTTGGGTTATCATCACTCGCCATATCACTGGGCATAGCAACAGAAAGCCTACAAAACCCGATTTTTAAATCCACTGGTGCATAGAGTTCTGAGTAATCAAATTCTTCTATAACATCAGATCCTACAACACCAATATGCGCTGCACCAAAGGCCGTGAAGGTTGCCACATCAAAAGCACGGACTCTAATAATATCAAGATTGGGAATATTGGTTTGGAATCTAAGCAAGCGCGAACTTGAATCTGAAAATGCAGGTTCTGGATTAATCCCACATTTTGATAGCAAAGGCAGAAGGTCCTCTAATATCCGTCCCTTAGGAAGAGCTAATATAATTCGATCATTATTCATGGAGGTGTTTTACCACAACATATCGCGAGGTCACTAAGAAATTATTGTGCTGTAAGACTAACCTCACTCGAAGTTGGCGCTTAGAACATCATAGCTTATGGGAGGCATTTGAATTTGTTCCTGCTTTTCTGCCGCCAAATGCTCCCGAAGAACATCACACTGAATGGCATGTGGTTCATCTTCACAGAATTTTTTGGCTTGATCTAAATCCACCATTGTCATTGGATCTATAAGTACAGCCGCCATCTCTCCTTCACCTGTGTCCGCCCATGAAACATGAGACACACCAATGAACAACGTAAAAACAACACAGCATATTAAAATGCGGTTTAACACAGTCACACTCGATATATAAAAAGTTTCTCGTCAGAAAATCCTCAGCAAGCTGTATTTTCTGGTACTGTTACGCTTTTAAAGAAAGATAGGCAGAAAACAAGGCCAAAAATTAAAATTTGGCCTGTTTTTATCTTGAAAAGGCTTATTTCTTATATAAAACGCGCTCTATCTCCTGCTTCCAACGGCTTATGAGAATTTCGCGTCTGTTTTCATCCATCATGCTCGTGTATGACCGCGCCCGTTTCCATTTTCTTGAAATATCGTCTAAATCTTGATAGATGCCAACCTGAAGACCTGCTAAATATGCCGCCCCCAAGGCCGTAGTTTCCGTTATTTCAGGAACTTCTATCGGACATTTCAGAATATCACTCAGAAACTGACAGACAAATTTATTGGCGACCAAGCCACCGTCAACGCGAATATTTTCTATTTTTCTTTGAGAATCGTGTTCAAAAGCGCTCATAAGGTCATGTGTTTGATAGGCCTGTGCCTCAAGCGCTGCACGGGTGATATGTGCCCTGTTACTTTCCCGGCTTAACCCTGTAATAGCGGCTTTAGCATCTGGCTGCCAATAAGGAGCGCCTAATCCCGTAAAAGCAGGAACAAAATATACATCGTTATTATCGGGAACAGAGGTGGCCAACATTTCACTTTCCGCAGCATTTTTAAACAAACCTAAATTATCACGCAACCACTGAACTGCCGCTCCTGCTACAAAAATAGACCCTTCAATCGCGTAAGTAACTTTTCCACTCAACCGATAGGCGATGG
>JAWKVV010000004.1:0-187104 GCA_041397885.1 Alphaproteobacteria bacterium
TCTTGAGCGTTGTTCGTCATGAAGTTGAAATCGTTTGTTTGGCACAAGCCATTCCTGATGCGATTGAAGTCGACATGAGCAATTTCAAAATTGGTGATAATATCAAAATCAGTCACGCTAGTATGCCTGCAGGAACATCTCCTGCCATTACAGACCGTGACTTTGCACTTGCTTCTATCTCTCCACCACGTATTGTTCTGGATGATGAACCTGCCGAAGGCGAAGAAGGTGCAGAAGGTGCTGAGGCTTCTGCCGAAGGCGCAGAAGGTGAAAAAGCTGAAGCTAAGGAAGAAAAATCAGCCGAATAAAGCTTTTTTAAATGTAATTATCGAAGAGGACGCTATAGCAGTGTCCTCTTTTTTTGTTTATAACAATTGTAATGTTTAACTGGCTTAAAAAACGAAATACGGAAGATATGTGGTTGATTGTCGGATTGGGAAATCCTGGAGATAAATATAAGGCTAACCGGCATAATGCAGGCTTTATGGCGGTCGATCAAATCGCAGGTGACAATATGTTTTCACCCTTTAAATCAAAGTTTCAGGGCGAGATTGCCGAAGGGCGTATCGGCAGTCAAAAGGTAGCGATTTTAAAACCACAAACTTACATGAATGAGTCGGGTATATCTGTGCGCAAATGCGCGGATTTTTATAAAATAGAACCAGATAAAATTATTGTTTTTTATGATGAGCTAGATTTGGCACCTGGTAAAATCAAAGTCAAAAAAGGTGGCGGCGCAGGTGGGCATAATGGCATTAAATCTATCGATGCGCATTTGGGTGATAAAGACTATTGGCGGGTGCGCTTAGGAATTGGTCATCCAGGTGATAAAAACCGCGTCAGTGGATATGTCTTAAGTGATTTTAGTAAAGAAGAACAAAAATGGTGGCCAGATTTTATCAACGTTGTGGCGCGCCACGTGGAACATCTTGTGCAGGATCGGCAAGACGATTATATGACGCGAGTAGCAGAAAATTTTAGAATATAAGGAATAAAAAGATCATGGGTTTTAATTGTGGAATTGTAGGGTTGCCGAATGTTGGAAAATCAACCCTGTTTAATGCGTTAACGGCAACCGCGGCGGCGCAAGCGGCGAATTTTCCGTTTTGTACAATTGAACCGAATGTCGGAAAGGTCGCGGTACCAGATTCGCGTTTGGATAAAATTGCAACTATTGGTAAGTCGGCGAAGATTGTGCCGACCCAATTGGAATTTGTAGATATTGCAGGTCTTGTTAAAGGCGCAAGCACAGGAGAAGGGTTAGGGAATAAATTTCTAACCAATATCCGTGAAACCGATGCAATCATTCATGTTCTGCGCTGTTTTGAAGATGATGATATTACGCACGTGGAAGGATCGGTTGATCCTATCCGTGATGCTGAAACGATTGAGACAGAATTATTACTTGCCGATTTAGAATCAATTGAAAAACAAATCGCCAATGTAGAACGTAAGGCCAAAGGTGGCGATAAGGAATTTAAGGGTCAGTATGAATTTATGCTGAAAGTGAAAGCGGCACTATCCGATGGAAAACCTGCGCGTAGCGTTCAGGCGGATAATGAAGATGAAACCCGTTGGGCTAAACATATGGGGATGTTGACGGGTAAAAAAATTCTCTATGTGTGTAATGTGAACGAAAATGATGCGGCGACAGGAAACACATGGAGCCAAAAAGTAGAGGAGATGGCCAAGGCGCAAGGAACGCAAAGCGTTGTAATTTGTGCGGCGATTGAATCTGAAATCGCGCAGTTGGAAAGTGCTGAGGAGCGGGCAGAATTTTAGAAACAATTGGTTTGAAAGAAACAGGATTAGACCAGATTATTAAAGCGGGATATGCTGTTAGGACTGCAGACTTATTTTACATGTGGTCCGAAAGAAGCGCGCCTGGACGATGCGCGCAGGTGCAAAGGCACGCCAGAGGCGGCAGGTGGAAATTCACTCGTGATTTGAAAAAGAGGGATTTATTAAAGCCGAAGTGATTGCCTTTGAAGATTACATTTCAAACAATGGAGAGCAGGGTGCCAAAGACGCAGGTAAAATGCGCCAAGAGGCAAAGACTACGTCGTCCACTGACGGCGATGTTATTCTGTTTAAATTTAATGTTTAGAGAAATTTTGGGTGTCAGATCTTCTTGCTGCGACCTTGAGGGAACCGTGTAGTTGCACCAGTAACTGTCGCGGTATGCGTCGGTTCTGTTTCTTTGTTTGCAGCAGGGGAATTAGGTCTAACTGTCTGTGATATACCAAATTGACCAGATTAAGCTTGTATCATCAGTTGGATTTGGAACTACATCTGTGGTTTGGGTGTAGGAGTGACTTCAGTATAACCAAATCTTTCCATGATATAATCATCATCAGTTTAGGATTGTTTTTGGAAACACTTCGAGAGTTATTTTGTGGTAAAGTGAATCAAACCAACCATTTCATCATAACGTTTAATATATTCACAACTTCTGGGTGACGCGTAGATAAGTTTTCTATTCGATTTGAAAAAGCAGTATCAATTTGTTCTTGGTATTGTTAAAAAGATCTCTTTCTTCACTCATAATATCAACGAGTTTGCCACTTGAAACTTTTATCTACAAAATCTTGTGCTAAGTTGTATTTTGAATTGTAGACTGAACATCGAGGTGTGTGGTGTCAGCACCCATTTCCAAAAGATATCCCGTATTCATGATATTACTAAAACGTTTTTCAGCAGCATCTAAAGCTGGAATCCACGATCGCGTGTTTCGCTTAAATATAGCCGTTCAATAATCTCTAAGCGTTCACCAGAGCTTAGGATTGATAAAAACTGATTCAAACCCGCTTTTGATGTTGACACAAGCTTATTAACTTCAGCAGAAGCAGCGTTTCTATAAGTTATTACTTGCTCTTGCCATACAGCATATCTTTCAAGGCATCTTTAGTGATTTCATATGGTGCCATCATTGGAATATGTGGAGAAGGGTTTTCTATTCCAAAGGTAATGAGTTCTTGTTTTGCCTGAATCAGGGCATGTAACTCTACTGGTTGACCTTCTATGTTTCCAGGAATTCTATGCATAACATCTGATATTATTTCTGAGCGAATTGTATTTGGACTAAACAGGCTCATAGATAGATTTTCAGCAATTGTTGGGTCAAGGTCAGGCGCGTATTGATCAAACCAATCTTGAAAATTTGAATATGTGGCATATTCAGCACCTGCTGTTAAAACAATAGAAGCTCAGTTGGGTCAAGAGTGCTAACACCAACATCTATAAGTAATATGGCTTCCGTTTTGTGTGCTCATATCTTTAAAAGCATCGCAAGCGGCCTGATCAATTTTTCCTGAAACTAAAGTTCATCCGCGAATACGTTGCAATTCAGAAACGTAAGAACTGAAATACGCCATACCAACTCCACCCAGATAAACCGATAGCTGTTCCTACAACGGGTAGATTTGCAGCCAATCTTCCTGATTTGAACCAGGCATTAATACCCACTAGTTCAGTAGCATCTGCTTCAGCACCACCACGAACTTAAAAGTCTTCTTGCATCTCTAGCAGCTTGAGCAGCATCATCACTAACCTCAGAAACACTAGCCGTTACTCTGGTAGTATCATCTGCAGCACTAACTTTTGTTCTTGGAGTATGTGGTGCGGTGTCTACATGAGGAATTTGTATCTACGTCCGTTGAGACTCTAGACCCGTAGATTGGGATCTAGGAGTAGCAAGATCCTCTGTACTGGGATTTCTTAGTGTATCCGTTACTGCTCCTTCTACGAGAAAGCGGGTGACTCTGTGTCTATAGTAGGTATAGTCGGTTTTCTAACAGAATAAGTTTCTGTAGGAGCAACAATGTTTGTTCCAGATATTTTTGTAAAAGCAGCAGTAAAAGGAGATAATGTTTCCTTTAACCCGTCAGCAACACTTTGGAATTTATTGGTTAGACTGCGCTGCAGCTGATTAACATCAAAAATATTATCTATATCTAGCGCTGAAGTTTTTAAGACTTGTTGATGCTGCTGCGGTTGCAGCGTTCGCGTCCGGCTCAAATATGAATATCCTATGAATGCGGCAGCACCTAAAATAGCAATTTTGTAGCGTTTTTAACTAATTTTTTGTGTAAGACGCCGCAAAGAACTTATGCCACGGAAGGCGGCATAAGCGATGGCAACTCCAGAAACGCCTAAAATGAGTTTTGCAGCTGTCCCGCCAACTCTGTTTTCTAACCAATTGTAACCGACCTCTTCGCCAGCCCAGGGTGCCCGCGCCCTGTCGTGCGTACGGCGCCATCTAGAAGACTTCCGCCTAATCTATTTCCCTAGTGTAGTTATACCCAATCATTCCTCCCTGATATCTGGCTACATTATATGCTTAAATGGTTAAGGAAGTCTAAAGAGTGTCAAATATTCCAATTTTTTCAATTGGTTATGGTGTTTTAAGAAAATTGAAATATTGTGCGTTTTTCACGCGGCTTTGGCTTTTGGCGCGCGGACAAGCGATTCATACGCATCGCGGAGCTTGCGCGTTACAGGACCAACAGTGAAGGTTGAATCGTTAATTTTACCGATTGCAGTGATTTCTGCCGCCGTGCCTGTGACAAAAATTTCATCCGCAGAAAGAAGCTCTTCTAAAGTAATTTGGCACACATCAACAGAGAAACCATGTTCTTCTGCAAGCTTAATGACAGTTTGGCGCGTCAGGCCGTTCAGGAAACAATCAGGATCTGGTGTTTTTATTTTACCATCTTTGATCATAAAAATATTTGCGCCAGTACATTCGGCAACAAGACCGCGATAATCAAGCATTAAGGCATCGGTAAAGCCTGCGGCTTCAGCCGTGTGTTTTGACATGGTGTGGGTGGCATATAAGCAAGCGGCCTTACTGGCTGTTGTCGCTGTATCAGGCATGGGTGCGCGCCATTTTGCAACCTGAAGGCTGATACCTTTTTCACGGGCTTCATTACCGAAATAACTCGGCCATTCCCAGCAAGCGATGGCAATATGAGTTTTTGTTTGTTGTGCAGAAATTCCTAATTGTTCGCTACCGCGGAAGGCAACAGGACGGATATAGGCATCTGTTAGATTATTAGCTTTGAGGATGGCGTATTTTGCCTCGTTTAATTCTTCGGCGTTCATCGGCATTTCCATGTCGATCAGTTGAGCAGAACGAATAAAACGTTCAGAATGTTCCTGACATAAAAAGATGGTACCGTTATAGGCGCGTTCCCCCTCAAAAACGGAGGAAGCATAGTGCAGACCATGTGTTAGGACGTGGACTTTGGCATCACGCCAGGGAACGATCTTCCCGTTGTACCAGATGAGACCATCACGATCGCTAAAATTTCCTGCCATTTTTTCCTCTTTTTTTATAATTTAAATACGCCCCTATATTTTGCGAAAATGAAGGAAAATGCAAGGATATGTTGTGAAAATTCCTGCAAACTGTTACTCATTTTAGAATGAATGAACGCCTTAAAAAGCAGAATTTGGCTAGACTCCCCCATATCCTGGTCGTGGATGACGATGACCGTATCCGTATGCTTGTGGCGCGTTATCTAAGCGATCACGATTTTTTTGTGACAACAGCCGCCGATTCTGCGGAGGCGAAGGCGGTTTTAAGCTTTGCAGAATATGATGCGCTTGTGGTCGATGTCATGATGCCAGGTCAAAGCGGGATGGAATTTACACAAGAACTTCGCCAATCGGGAAAAATGCAAAAAGATATTCCTGTCTTGCTGTTGACGGCAATGGGAGAGACAGAAAACAAAATTGAAGGACTGACTTCAGGGGCAGATGATTATTTGACCAAACCTTTTGATCCACGCGAACTGGTTTTACGCTTGCAGGCAATTTTACGCCGCCGCCCTCAAAAGGATCAAGAACAGGCAAAGCTTAAAATTGGGCGCTGGACATTTGATTTTGATCATAATGAACTTCTTGATGAGGCTTCGGACCACTCTGTTAAATTAACGGATGGTGAGGCCAATTTGCTCAAAGCTCTTTCTGTGCATACAGGGCAGGTGATGAGCCGAGAAGATTTATCCGAAGCCTGTGGTTTGGCTTCTGATAAAAGAACAGTCGATGTACAGGTTACGCGCCTGCGCCGTAAGGTAGAAGAAGACAGCAATAACCCGCGTTATATCCAAACGGTTCGGGGTAAGGGATATATTTTGCGAGCAGAGAAAATTTAGCAGGTTATTTTATGAAGATTAAATTTTTTAAAATACCCTTTATTAAACGTTTTTTGCCACGGTCTTTATTGGCGCGTTCACTACTTATCCTGGTTGTACCGATTGTTTTAACATTAATCATTAGTACATATATCTTTTTCAACCGTCATTGGGATACGATGGCAAGCAGGCTCGCTGCGGGTGTTGCGGGAGAGATTAATTTTCTAGTCGAACAAGTGAGACACGGACCTGCAGACATGGCAAATCTGGAGCTATCCCGTCTTAGTCAACGGGATATGCAGATTAATTTTGGCTTCATCCCAGGCGGAGAGATTGTTCCTGATCCTTATGTGTATAGAGGGCGAGGCAACATCATAAAAGAATTTTTGGCCAAGGAGTTGGATTCAAAATTGCAATATCCTTATCGCATTATGGTGGATGTTGAAGAAAAATGGACCAAGGTTCAGGTGCAGATTGAACAAGGTGTTCTTGTTTTTGTTGTGCCACAAAACCGTCTTTTTTCAACATCTGGATATATCTTTTTGTATTGGATGATTGGTGTTTCTTTTATTCTTCTTATCGTGGCCATTCTTTTTATGCGTAATCAAATACGCCCCATCAAAAGATTGGCTATTGCAGCAGAGAAGTTAGGAAAAGGGCGTGATGTTCCGTTTTTCAAGATTGAAGGCGCGCGCGAGGTCAGGCAAGCATCGCGTGCATTCATCGACATGCGGGAAAGAATTAATAGGCAAATCGAACAGCGTACCGCCATGCTTGCAGGGGTTTCACATGATTTACGTACCCCCTTAACGCGAATGAAACTACAGGCAGAAATGATGTCTGAAAATGAAGACGTTAAAGAATTAAAAAATGATATTGAAGACATGCAGCGTATGATTGATGCCTATTTACAGTTTGCGCGTGGCGATGGGAATGAGAATATTGAAAGAGTAAATGTTGTTCAAATCCTAGAACGATTATCTCAAAATTTTGCTAGAGAAAGTTTTCAATTAGAAATAAACGCCAATCAAAACCAAAGTTATGATTTGTTGGTTCGGCCTGTGGCTTTTGAAAGATGTTTAACAAATATTATTTCCAATGCACACAAATATGCGCAGAAAGCATGGGTCAGTATTGAGCGAGATGAGGATAATATTCAAATCACGATTGATGATGATGGATGTGGGATTAAAGAAGAATCCTATGAAGATGTTTTTAAACCGTTCTTCCGCGAAGACAAATCACGTAATGCCAAAACAGGTGGGGTGGGGCTTGGTCTACCCATTGCGCAGGACATTGTGTTGTCCCATGGTGGTGACATAAAACTTTCAAAAAGCTCTAAAGGAGGGCTTCGCGTGGTTTTGTCTATGCCATTGTAAGTTAATGTAGGCGCTCTCCTAAGGGGGTGCTTTCTTTGTCTGGTGAAATTAAAGTTATATTGCCGTTTTCATCGTTAAACCCCAGTACCAGAACTTCAGACATGAAGGGGCCAATTTGCTTCGGTGGGAAGTTGACGACGGCGGCCACTAGCTTGTTTTTCAACGTGTCAGGGGTATAATTTTGAGTAATCTGTGCAGATGTTTTCTTGATGCCTATATCATTGCCAAAATCTATTTTAAGCTTATAGGCAGGGCGACGCGCTTCGGGAAACTCCTCGGCCTCTAGAATGCGTCCCACGCGTATATCGACCTTTAAAAAGTCGTCAAATTCGATTGTCATGCGTATTTCCTCTATAATATTATATTATGTAAACAAACCTTTGAAATAATTAGAAATATTAGGGAACTTTTAACTCTATTCAGACATGATGCAATAAGGAAATTCTTTCTTTTCATGTAACCGCGTAATTCTACACAACCATAAAAGATGACGACAGCAGTAGGAAACGACAACTATAGACCTGGTATGGAACCGCCTGAACCGATGAAGCGGAACAGCGGATGGCTTTATAGCAACCTGGCTCAACTGATGGTGTTTTTAAATGGTTTGATTTTAACCATTACGGCATTTGCGACACTGAGCGTTTTTATTGATGAAATCGTGAAAGAGGGACTCATTAAAGTTAACGAGGATGTGAAGCAGTACGTCATTGCGGGATATCAAGACACAGAACATAGTTTGAATATTCTTTCCACGGTTATTCTTATGTCAGAAGAAAATGTCATTAAGAATATAGAAAACTATATCAAAAGAGACAGGCTCGGCCTTAGTAACCTTAAGGAAATATATTACCTTAAATCAGCACAGGCATCTCCATCAGAAATTATTTCTTTGCAGGGGGATTCTGCATTTTTAAACTCGTTCAAAAAACCAGATGACTTTCGATCTTTTATTAACCTTCAGGTAGGGGCAGGGAATCAACCGATGTACGCTATTACCTCGCTTCCTAATTTACAAACCAAGGGAGAGACCAAAGAAGAGGGTAAGGTTTATGATCGATTATTTGCGATTATTCGTCCTGTGCGTGTTTCATCAGAATATTCCGAATATATTGTGGCAACTGTCAGTATGGATAGTTTCATCAAGGTTGATTGGTTGCAAAAAAACGCCGCCATTAGTGATTTGCAAATTATCGATACAAAAGGAGACTTGCAAATTTACGCTTATCAAAAATCACCTGAAAAAGCGATCAAGGATTCAAAATATACCAATATGTTTGATACAAAAATGGCGGATAGAAATTTTGATGTAAAGCTTGATCTTGTTATTAATTCCAGAGAATCTTTTTTACAAAAGATACCCTTGTTGATGTTGCTTTTTGGAGTGACGTTGACACTGATTGGGACGTTATACGTACGAAATAACCAAACCCAATCCCTTAAGCTGTCTGAAATGAATAAGAAACTGGCTTATAAAAACTTTGAACTTAATCAGGAGATGACCGAACGGGGAAGGTTGAGCCAAGTTATCCAAAAAACTGCACGTGAAAATACTGCGATCATTAATGCAGTGAGTGACATTATCTTTGAATTGGGTGTTGATGGAAAAATCTTGTTTTTAAACAATTCATGGAACAATGTTACAGGCTTTCAACAAGAGCGATCTATTGGAAGAAATCTATTTGATTTGCTTTACGGGCCAGATCAACAAGAACAGCGCGATAATTTTGATCAATTGGTAAAAGGGCAAAAAAAGTCTTATCGCGTCTTTACACGATTACGCAGTGCCGATGGAACCTTCCGTGCAGTTGAATTAGCGATGTCGATGTTACGCCAAGACGAAAATAAAGAAATGCGGGTAGTGGGGACAATAACGGATGTGGAAGAGCGTCGTCGCGCTGAAAGAGCATTAAGTGAAGCAGAAAAGAAATATCGTACCATCGTTGAAAATGCGGCGAGTGGTATTTATCAAGTAACGCCCGAGGGGCAGTTTTTAAGTGCAAACCCTGCTTTTGCCAAAATTACAGGATATGCAACACCAGAAGATGTTTTGCGTGAAGTTAAAAATGCAAAAAAACAGCTATACGTTGATTATCCAGGGCGTGAGAAATTTTTAAGTGAAGTGATCGCTTTAGATTTACCACAAAGCGTTGAAACTCAAATAACCCGTCAAGATGGCCGTGTAATTTGGGTGAGTGAAACAGTTCGCCCTGTGCGTGATGATGAAGGCGCGTTGTTGTTCTTTGAAGGAAACATGGAAGATATTGATCAACGCAAAAAGGCTGAAATCGCTCTCACAGACGCAAAAATAGAATCTGACTTGGCAAACCGGGCGAAATCAGAGTTTCTGGCAAACATGAGTCACGAGCTTCGGACGCCATTGAATTCCATCATTGGTTTTTCGGAAATTATAAAGAACGAAAGTTTTGGGGAGTTGGCGCATAAAGAATATAAAGAATATGCGGACAATATTTTTGAAAGCGGAAATAATTTACTACGCGTAATTAATGAAATCCTTGATGTGTCGAGAATTGCCGCAGGTGAACGCACGCTAAACGAAACAATTGTAAATGTAAAAATGGTTGTAAAATCTTGTTTGGATTTGATGGAAGGCAAGATGAAAGCAGCTAACATGCGTATTGAAAACAAGATTAAAGATTCTGATCTTGGTTTTGTTGGTGAAACACAATCCGTCAAACAAATGCTATTAAACTTAATGTCCAATGCTATTAAGTTTAGCCCGCCTGGTGGGTTTATCATGCTTGATTCAGAAATTGATAGTCAGGGACGTCTGCGTCTTTCTGTTACTGACACAGGAATCGGGATGAATGAGAGTGAATTGGAAAAAGCATTATCTCCATTTGGGCAAATTGACAATGATCATAAACGGGCAAAATCAGGAACTGGTCTTGGATTAACGCTCGTGAAGTCGTTGGTTGAACTGCACGGTGGTGAATTGGAAATGGTATCCCAAAAGGGAATAGGGACAACGGCAACGCTAATATTCCCTGCTAAACGCGTAACACAGAGAAATTCAAAAAAGCCAAACTCTTCTGAATCTCAGGCGACGATGCAGACTAAAGACGCATAGATCTTTCATGAAGATCATCATCGCTCAGTTCTAATATTTTTTTTGCAATATCGTAACTATATCCCGCCCGTGCCATTGCAGCCAATGATTTTTCAAACGAATGTTTTTTGAGATGATCGTAAGGGCCGAGTTTCTTTTTTCTAGCAAAAGTGATGGCGGCATAAAGGTCGCCGTTTCCATCATTATCATATTCACAAATATCATGATTTTTTAGTTCTCGGTGAATGGTGTCGCGCTCATATCCTTTTTGCTTTAGTTTCATTTCTATTTGTAAGGAAGAAAGACCGCGGCGTCTTAGGGAGGTAATCATTCCTTTTAAGTAAGCTTTATCATCTAGTAACCCAAGCTCCTGAAATTTTATAACCAGTTGTTCTAACCATTTCTTACACTGTTCTATATCTTGTTCTGTGTGATGGCGGCATGATTTTTGAATTTTGCGCATCATGACAGATGTGAAGTGCATGCTGCTGGCAGGAAAACGCTGAAGGTAGGCTAGCCCTGAATTATAGAGGTAACGCTCAGAGATTTTTTTAGGTTTTTTAAATTCGCGTTTTTGCCCTTTTTTGCCCTTGTATTTGGGTGCGTCTAGTTTATCTTCAGAGCTTGAAATCATAGGGAAGTATAGCATGGAAATGTCAGATTTTAAGGAACAAAACTTACAACCGCGTAAAATTGTGGGGTTAAATGCCATCGGCTTGCAAACCTTAGTAAAGAAGGAAGTTGGCCGTTTCGTTAATGTATATACACAGACAATTGTGGCTCCTGTTGTTACGACTTTGTTGTTCTATGCCGTCTTTGCATTGGCCTTTGGGGGCATTACCCGCACCATTGGGGATATTCCTTATCTCGTTTTTCTGGCACCAGGACTTGTGATGATGACAATGGTGCAAAATGCTTTTGCGAATACATCATCATCAATGGTAATTGCGAAGGTACAAGGGAACATCGTTGATATTTTAATGCCTCCTTTATCGCCGACGGAGCTTTATCTAGGATTTGTAATCGGGGGTGTGTGTCGCGGCCTGATGGTTGGGGCAGTTGTGATTATTGTTGTCAGTATTTTTGTGGGACTCAATATTTACTCTATTCCCGCTATTCTGATCTTTGCGCTTTTAGGAAATATGATGCTGTCGAGTATTGGTCTTGCGGCAGGAATATGGTCACAAAAATTCGATCATATCGCAGCGGTAACAAATTTTTTGGTGACGCCTCTCACTTTTCTATCAGGGACATTTTACTCCATTACCCAATTGCCTGAGGTTTGGCATGCTCTAGCGCTCTATAATCCGTTCTTCTACATGATAGACGGATTTCGTTATGGTTTTATTGGTCATGCGGATGGGAATGTCTATGTGGGATTAGCTTTGTTAACTTTTGTGAATGTGCTGCTGTCAATGCTGACTCTATGGATGTTACGAACGGGTTATAAGATTAAAACCTGATTCAATAAGCTAATTTTTGTGGTATAGTAAACGATATGAGCTCATCTGATCCCCTAACAGACTTCTCTGGCAACATCGTCCGACCTTTTCAACTCGAAGTTTCAAGCCTGAGAGGGCGTATTGTTCGGTTTAATGATGCATTGAACAGCATCTTAACGCCCATAATTATCCTGAAGTGGTGAGCCAGTTACTGGCTGAAACAATCACACTTTGCGCCTTGCTTTCATCAATGTTGAAATATGAAGGGGTGTTTACATTGCAAACGCAAGGGGATGGCCCAATTTCAATGTTGGTTGCAGATATGACAAGCGATGGAGAAATAAGAGGGTGTGCTTCGTTTAATGAAGAAAGATTAATGAAAGTTACAAAGCAGCTTTCCGTTTTTTCGGATGACGTTGATGAAAGCTCTGATAACCATCTGGCTCAACTCTTGGGGAAGGGGTATATAGCCTTTACCGTGGATCAAGGTGATAAATCCGAAAGATATCAAGGAATTGTTGAATTAAAGGGTAAGTCTTTGGTGGATTGTGTTCAGCATTATTTTAATCAGTCTGAACAGATTGGCACGGGCATTAAAATGGCGGCCGCCAAGCGTGACGGTAAGTGGTACTCTGGCGGCATTATGTTACAACACATGCCAGAAGAGGGCGGATCAAAAGGCGAAAAAGTAGAAACAAATCTAGATGAGGATGACTGGCGCCGGGCAATGATTTTAATGGGAAGCTGCACGGAAGATGAACTTCTGGCAAAAGATTTAACCTCTTATGATATATTAATGCGTCTGTTTCATGAGGAAGGGGTTCGCGTATTCAAACCAACACGTCTTTCACATGTATGCCGTTGTTCTGAAGAAAAAGTAGAAAAAGTCATTATGATGATGGGCGAAGAAGATATTGATGAAATGTCTGTCGATGGCAAGATTGTTTTAACGTGTGAATTTTGTAGTAAAGATTATGTTCTTGATCCTGTGATCATCGGTAAAAAGGCAAAATCTGTGAGGGACGGTGACCCGCTTCATTAAAATTACTGTTTTGTTTTTGGCCTTATTCGTTGGCGCATGCACCCATCAAAAAAACCCTATGGGTAAACCTCTGCCTGACCTAACTTATGATTATTTAATACCTTATAGTCCTTACAATGGATCTGTCATCATTCGCCAGAGCGCCGTTCTTGATCCTCGGACAAAGCAGGCAAGTCAAGGCTTTATCAAGGCGCCAGATAAGCTTATTCAGCGTTACGCCAAACAAAGATTTGTCACACAGGATAACCATCCAGAGTTGCCTGTGCGAAGTATTTTTGATGTTCAAAGACTTTCTTTTTATAAAAAAAGTGATGAAGAAAACATCATTGGAATTTTGTCTGGTGCAGCAGCAGATTACTACACGTTGGATTTACACATTACCCTATCTGTTGTTCAGTCGAATGGGCAGTTGGGCAGGCCTTATGAAATAAAGTTAAAAAGAGAACTGCTGATTCCTGATAACACATCTTTGGCCGAGAAGGAGATTTTACAGTTTGAATTTTTAGAAAAAGTGATGACCAGTATTGATGAAGTTATCACAACCTTCATGTCTCACATGAAATAATTATTTTTTCCAAAAGCTCGGTAAAAACAAGACAAGAACAGTAAAGAGCTCTAGCCTTCCTAAAATCATGCCAATACACATTAACCATTTAGCTATATCAGGAAGAGGTTGGAATGTTCCAGAAGGGCCGATCACATCACCCAATCCAGGACCAACATTAGAGATGGTTGTTGCGGCGCCTGACATAGCCGTCATGAAATCAAGTCCGACAAAGGAAAGGCAAATAGCCAAGATAGAAAAGCTTAGAGCGTAAACAAAAAAGAATCCCATAACGGAGGAAGAAATTTCCTTGGATAAAGGATGATGATTATAGTGCGGCGTGAATATACCGTGGGGATGAATAAGCTGTTTTAATTGGGCCATGGTGACAGAGTAAATGACCTGAAAACGGAATACTTTGATGCCACAAGTAGTTGACCCCGCGCAGCCACCAATTACCATCAGAAAAAATACCAATATCACGGCGAAACCACCCCATGCGCCATAGTCACCGTTGGTGAATCCTGTTCCTGTAATCACGGAAACGACATTAAATGTTGCGCGGCGGATTGCAAGTTCAACAGTTTCATGATCATTCATAATCAGATAAATAATCATTGTGACAATCGCGAAAGACACAATGACGATAAAGGTGCGCACCTGAGTGTCATTGAATAAAGCAGACCAGTTTCCGCGCACGGCTTTAACGAAAAGGACGAAAGGAAGGCATCCCAAAATCATAAAAAACACACAAATCATTTCTATCGTGGTGGAATCAAAATGAGCAAAAGAAGCATCAAAAGTTGAAAATCCGCCAGTGGAAATGGTGCTTAAAGCATGTGTAAAGGCGTCAAATCTTGACATGCCTGCAAATTGGTATGAAAGCGCGCATATAACCGTTAAACACACATAAATGATACCGATAACACTTGCCATTTGCGTAATGCGCGGAAGTGCTTTTTCATGCTCGGACAGTTCTACTTGGAAGAGTTGCATTCCCCCGACTTTTAAGAAAGGCATAACCGACATGGCCATTAAAATAATACCAATACCACCGAGCCATTGAAGAATTCCCCGCCATAACAATATTCCTGGAGGAGAAGTGTCGAGGCCTGTAATAACAGTCGATCCTGTTGTTGTAATTCCAGAAACGGATTCAAATAGGGCATCTGTTATGCTTAAATTAAGCGCAGATAAAGAAAAAGGAGCAGCAGCAACAACCGCTAGAGACACCCAGCTTAATGTTGTAAGAACAAAAGTTTGTCGAACGGATAGCGAAAAAGTTTTACCAGCATTGGTTAAAATTAAAGCCCCCCCCAAGAAGGCAGTAAAAGTCATGCAAAGTAGAAAGACTTTCCAGTCTGGGTTTTGTGCGTACAGGTCAACAAGGATTGGAAAGATCATGCTTGCGGCAAGAGTGCAGAGCAAGATACCGATAATATAAAGGATGGGGCGCATATTCATGGAAGCATTTTAGGCGCAGAAAGATTTTGTCGCAACAATTCTTATGACGAGAAAAAGAAAATAAAAAAGGCTGGATAAACCAGCCTTTTTAAAATTGTTATACTTGTTATTCCAGAGATTATTGGAATGTGATCTCTGTCCGGCGGTTTGCAGGTTCACGCACATCATCTGGTGTTTGAACAAGCAATTCGTCTTCACCGCGGTGGTTAACGGTTAGTAGATTTGCATCAACACCGCGTTTAACCATTGCATCGCGAACAACATTCGCACGTTTCATTGAAAGTTTCTCATTGTAGTCGCGAGAACCTGAGGTATCTGTGTGACCGACAAGATCAATAGAGATCAGGCTACGGCCTTTTGCTTCTTCAGCAGCAGCATCAAGGATCGCGTTCGCTCCTGCGTTCAATGAGTATTCATCCCAGTCAAAGAAAACGATGTATTTTGCATTTTCAACTTTCATTGGTTCTGCAGGATTAACATCGAAAGCGTTTGCAGGCTCGGGCGCAGGGGCAGGCGCAGGCATTGCTGCTTCCAACTTCGCTAGAGCATCCATGAATTGTGACTTACAGGCAGAAATGTTGTCTGCTTGAAAGTTTTCTTCCTGCTCTTCAATCCAACAGTCAAACTTAACTTGAGCAAAAGCAGAAAGGTCTGGTTGTGTTTCCCGTGCGCCCAAAGCGAAAACATTCACAAGGCGAGAGCGTGCGACGATCAGCTCTTCCGCATTTCCAGGTAAAAGTTCCCAATCACTGACAGGTTCTGGCATGACCATGTCACCTCGTGCAGCAGCCAAACCTTTGCGAGAGAAGTGCAACGCATCTGCATGGTCTTTGTATGTGTTTAATTCGCTATTGATGAATTCCTGATATCCTTTGGTCAGTTCTTGTGTGAAAGCATTTCCAACGGCGTTGGTTTCATTTAAAGCCTTAACCTCGTCCATTTTGTCAAAAGAACAGGCGCTGATGCTCAAAACAGCAACAAGCGTAAGTAGGGGGCGCAGCATCTTCATTATTGAAAACTCCTTGAATTAGTAATTTATGCGCTTCAGTAACTTTAAAACGCGATGATTATGACTTTTATAACCTTATAGGGGTTATTGTAAAGATATCTTTGAATAAAAAGGGTTTTTTATTCTCAGTCAGGTCTTATTTGAAAAGAAGGTCAGGTCAGAGAGTGTTGAGGAATACACAGGTTAATCTGTTGAAATAAAATAATTATTTAAGTTTTTAGGGTTTTTGTTGAGGAAACCCTTGACTTTATGGCGTCATTTCGCGATGTTCTGCGCGGTTTAAAGGGTAAAAAACCTGCAAATAACAAAAAATATCCATAAATTTAAAACATTAAAGAAGGTGTGTAGACTATGATGAAACCATTATCTGGAACCAAAATTGCTGTCCTTGTTGCTAACGGCTTTGAAGAAAAAAGCTTTCTAGAAGCCCAAAAAATGATAATCGAAATGGGCGCGACCATGCGTATTATCAGTACAAATCAAGGATTGGTAAATGGTTGGGATGGTTCAGCGTGGGGACATAATTATGCTGTGGATGCCCCTTTGAACACCGCTTTGGGTGTTGATTACAACGCTTTGGTTATTCCAGGCGGGACACGCAGTATTGATAAATTGAAGATGACAGCCCATACCCGCCGCTTTATCGGCAGTTTTATGGCTTCGCAAAAACCCGTGATGGTGATGGGGGATGCGGTCATGTTGATGGCGCACGCGGAGCAATTGGACGGTAAAATTGTTGCGGGCCCTGCGGAATCACGCGCTCTTGCAACACAGCAAGGAGCTCAGTGGTCAGAAGAGTCTGCGATTATGGATGGGGCGATGTTGACAGGTATGGTTGATGAGAACCACAAGGCCGCTTATTTTGAGATGATGCGTGAAATGCTTTGCCCTGCAGATATGGATCAAGCCGCCTAATTACGCTATAGTCTTGCCATGAAGGCCGAAACCGAAACAACAGTTGATGACATTAAAAGCGCGCTGACGCTTTTAAGGAGGCATCTTTGACTGGGATGTTTCTGTTAAGCGTCTAGAGGAGCTCAACGCCCTTGTCGAAGATCCTGCGCTTTGGAACGATGCGGATAAAGCTCAAACTCTCATGCGGGAACGTACCAAGCTCGAAGACAGTATTAACGCTTTACGCGCCATTGAAACCAATCTGAATGACAATATCGAGCTGATTGCGATGGGGGAAGCTGAAGGTGACCAGACCATCGTTGCGGAAGCGGAGGCTTCTTTAGAAGCCATGAAGGTGGAAGCCGAGAAACGTCAATTGGAAACAATGTTATCGGGTGAGGCGGATTCTAACGGTGCTTTTCTGGAGGTTAATTCTGGCGCGGGCGGAACAGAAGCGCAGGATTGGGCAGAAATGATTCTGCGTATGTATTCACGGTGGGCAGAAAAACGTGGATTCAAAACTTTGGTGTTAAACCGAAGTGAAGGAGAAGAGGCTGGAATAAAATCCGCAACGATCCGTATTGATGGTGAAATGGCTTATGGGTGGCTGAAATCAGAAAGTGGTGTTCATCGCTTGGTACGTATTTCGCCTTTTGATTCCAATGCAAAACGTCACACAAGTTTTTGTTCGGTTTCGGTGTCCCCCGTCGTGGATGATAGCATTGATATTGAGATTGATGAGAAAGATTTGCGGATTGACACCTATCGTTCAAGTGGGGCGGGCGGTCAACACGTGAACACAACGGACAGCGCTGTGCGCATAACCCACGAACCCAGTGGGATTATTGTAGCCTGTCAGAATGAACGTTCTCAGCACAAAAATAAAGCGACAGCGATGGAAATGCTGAAAGCGCGTCTGTATGAAGCCGAAATCAAACGCCGCGAAGATGATGCGGCAGAGGCCCATGGTGAAAAAAGCGATATAGGGTGGGGGCATGCCATTCGGTCTTATGTGTTACATCCCTACCAAATGGTTAAAGATCAAAGAACAGCGTGCGAGACAACGGATTCGCAAGGCGTATTGGATGGTAAGATTGATAATTTTCTCGAAGCGTCTTTGGCGCAAAAACTTGAAGGGGCATACAACAAAAAAGAGAGTTAATTTCTTTTTGAATTTGTATAAAAGCACCTTGCGCCTTAGACTTATGCCTATTAAGGTCTTAGGGCTTTCTGTATGATAAGGATATTTTTATGAAGGGATGCCCAAAGGTTAGAATGCGTGTTGTTAAAATGATTAAATTCTTCGTTCTATTGATGGTGACTGGCATTATCGTGGTTGGTCCTCGGGCTATGGCTCAAGAACAACAAGCTGTTCCCAAATTTGCACCCGTAAGCGGATGGCAGGTTGGGAATACAGTCCTTTCCAAAGAGCGGGGTTTTTCGGGCCTTAAGCTTCCCTGCATGGCAACAGTATCTTATGACAACGGTTATGTGGTCCGCCTCTCAGGGGGAGGGCAAAAGATATTGGCAATGGCGATTGATTTTCGTCAGAATGTTTTTCATCAAGGACGTAAATACCCCGTCACCTTGCGTATGGGGCAGGCGGGCGGTGCATCTTCGACAATGGCGGTGGCCTTTTCGCAGAGCACCTTACTTTTCAACCTAAGATCGCTCACAAGTTTTTATCAGCAGATTGCTGTTTCTCCTTATTTCGAATTAGATGTGGATGGAAACACGATGATTTTTGAATTGGGTGATATTCAAAAATCTTTGACCAAGCTAGAACAATGTTATGACCCATCTGCGGCAGCGTCAACGACGGTGGCAGAAAATATGCCTGCGGGTGTTCCTTTATCAGGTAATGTGGAGACAGATAATTCTCAGGAAAATTCTCCTGCTCCTGTGGCTGAGGTAAAATGGGATGATGAAATAACACCGCTTCCATCAGAGACAAACCGCTTACGCCAGGTTGAAATGCGTTCGGCTACTCAATCTATGGTCTGGACCGCCAAGGCAGGCGATGGGTTGCAAGAGACCTTGCAAAAATGGTCACATCAGGCAGGCGTGACGCTAGACTGGAAAGCGGATAGCGATGGTCAGGTGGTCAGCGATCTTGAGGTGGAGGGGGATTTTGAAGAGGCTGTGCAAAACCTAATGGCGCAAAATTCTGCGGCTCTGGGGATTGAAGCTAATCTGATGACACCGCAACAGAAATATGCAGCGCCACAATCTTTGGTGCCACCAGTGTCGCCTTCTTCAATGGGCGTGGTATCTCGTGCCTATGTTGCTCCTGTCGGCGCAAGTTTGCAGGCAGTGTTAGAAAACTGGTCAGGCCGTGCAGGGGTAGATTTTGTATGGACAGCCAATGAAGATTTTCGTGTGAAGAGTGCTGTAAACGAAAACTCTTATGAAACGGCGCTTCAATCTCTTTTAGGGCAATATGAAAATGATAAACTGAGACCTGCAGCTCAGTTAAATAATGACCCAGAAACAGGACAACGCCTGTTGAGTGTCGAATCCACCAGGGTTCGTTAAAATGCTTGTATAAAAAACGGCATAAGTCATAAAGCCTAAGAAAACAGCCTTTTCATGACGTTGAAGAGGTTGTATTCTCTCAATGTTTTTAATGCATAACAAACCATAATCGACCAGAAGATAGATCAAAATGAATCAAAAAATTTCTCTTTTATCCTCTATTGCAATTGCCTCCGTTCTTATCAGTATTCACTCTGTAAAGATGTCGCGGGCACAGGAAAAGACCGTTGATACATTATCTCCTGTGAGTGAGTGGAGCGTGCAAAAAATGGCCGCAAATACGGATAATGGGTATTGCGCTTTATCCCGTGAATATAATGGGGGAATGGTTTTGACATTGGGTCAGAATGTAATGGCAGAATATTCGCTGGCTGTTGATTACAAAAACGACAAGCTGAACATGGATAAACCTTATAAAATAACGCTTCAACCTGGTCCAGGCCAGATCCGCGCTTATGAAATGATGCCAGCTTCGCAACAGGCTATGGTTATTCGTCTGGGGTATGATGATAGTTTCATGAAATCTTTGGAAGGCTCAGGCCTTTTGAAATATCAAATGGATGGGAAAAATAATTATTTTCAAATCTCTGATTTCAAAGAAGCACAAAAGAAATTAACGAACTGTATGCAAGATTTGAAAGGCGGAACACAAACCGAAGTTGCTTCAGAATTTTCAGCAGAAAAAATTGAGAACGCACCCCCAATAAAAGAAAGCCCAGTTACCGTTAAAAAAGAAGAAATAGCGTCGTCGCCAGAGCCAGTAAATACATCGCCTGCTGAACCTGAAAAAATAGCAAATGAAGTTGTTGCCGAAAAACCTCAGGAGAGTATTGAAATAGCCAAGGTGGGTGCAAAAGAAATCAAAACGGCTACACCATCATCAGAGAGTACAAATGTAGCGCAGGAGAAAACCGCAGCAGAGAAGGTCGCTCAAGAGAAGATGGCACAAGAAAAGGCCACTGCCGAAGCGAAGTTGGCACAAGAGAAATTAGAGGCGCAGAAATTAGCTGCAGAAAAAGCTGCTACAGAGAAGGTCGCTCAAGAGAAATTAGCAGCAGAAAAAGCTGCTGCAGAGAAGGTCGCTCAAGAGAAGGTGGCACAGGAAAAGGCTGCGGCTGAGGCGAAGTTAGCACAAGAGAAATTAGCAGCGCAGCAGTTAGCAACACAGAAAAGTCTAGAACAGAAAGATAAAATTGTTTCTGAAAGCAATATGACACCACCACCCGAACTTGCACCTCAACCTAACGTGCAAGCTTCAAATGAAAGGGTGGATACGCAAACGATTGCAGAACTAAAAGAAACCAAAGAGAAGCTTGCGGCTTTAGAACAAGAAAATCGTCAGCTTTATCTGGAGGCCCGTAAGGCACAAGGCGCTGTTGATAGTGCTATTGTTGAAACGGGGAATCAAGCTCTCAAAAAAATCCAAGAGTATGAAAGAAAGTTGGAGGCCGCGCAGGCAGATAACCTCGCTCTATCAAAAGAGATCGAAGACATGCGTCGTTTACAAGAAGATGGAAGATTGGAAGCTGTTTCAGGAGATGAAACATTAGAACAGGCCACGAAAAGATATAATGAAGCACAACGGGAAATTAGTCGCTTAGGTCTTTTGTTGGAACAACAACGCAATGCCCATAATCAGGAAAAACAGGAATTAGAGCAAATGCTTTTTGATCCTGCAGTGGCTGATGAACAGCAACGCGAACGTCTAGCGCAATTAGAAGAGCAGTTAAAGATCGCACAAGAGAAGGCGCAGGAGTCGCATGATCCTTTAAAATTAAAACAAGCAGAACAAGAGGCACAAACGGCAAGGCAAAAACTGGCCGAGCTCGAAAAGCAAAGAGCTGAAGAGTTGGCAAAACAAAAACAGCTTGAGCAAGAACTTGCCGCTAAAGAAGCCGCTGAGCGTGCAAAACAACAAGAAGCCGAGGCAGCGAAACAGAGATTGGCAGAATTGGAAAAACAAAGAGCAGAAGAGTTAGCAAAACAAAAACAGCTTGAGCAAGAACTTGCGGCTAAAGAAGCCGCTGAGCGTGCGAAACAACAAGAAGCCGAGGCAGCAAAGCAGAAATTGGCCGAGCTCGAAAAGCAAAGAGTAGAAGAGCTAGCAAAACAGAAACAACTTGAGCAAGAACTTGCGGCTAAAGAAGCCGCTGAGCGTGCGAAACAACAAGAAGCCGAGGCAGCGAAACAGAGATTGGCAGAATTGGAAAAACAAAGAGCAGAAGAGTTAGCGAAACAAAAACAACTTGAGCAAGAACTTGCCGCTAAGGAAGCCGCTGAGCGTGCGAAACAACAAGAAGCCGAAGCAGCAAAACAGAAATTGGCGGAGTTGGAAAAACAAAAGGCCGTTGAGGAGGAGCTAAAACAAAAAGAAAAACTTTTGAAAGAGATGGAGTCAAAGCTCGCTCAGGCTGAGCAAAAATTAACTCAAGTTGAATCAATAAATGAAAAAACAGTGTCACAAGAACCTGTAAAAGAAAAAATGGTTGAAGTTTCTTCTTATGAACCATCAACAAACGGAGAAAAAATTTCAGCGCCGCCTTCTTATGAGGCAAGTCGTCCAGCAAGAAGTTCAAAAGAACAAGAAGCCGATCGTTCAATTGAACAATTAAGAAAAAAATTAGAAACCTCGGAAAGTGCAGTTGAAGTGTCTGAGCCTCAGGTTAGCGCAAACACGAACACCGCTCTTGCCTCTCCAGCATCTCGTGAGGAGGCTTTGGGTAAAGTATCGCAAGAGCCACAAGAACAACCACAACAAGAAGTCATGAAACAGGCGGCGATACAGCAGCCAGTTGCTCCAGAAGGTTTTGATGAAGGGGAAATTAAAGATGTCCTTAATCGCTCTGGATTGAGCGTGCAAGGTGCAATTAGCACCCAAGGCGCGGGGCAATATAGTTGGAATGCAGGCGGGGTTACTGGGCAGGCACAAGTTGTCCCGCAGGAAAAGGCAGGTAACCTGGATCAATTTATACAAAATTATATTGGAAAGGCGCAGCAATCTTGTCAGGGAGATTTTGCCTCTTTGCCCGCGGAAAATATTGTGGCGGGGCAGGGGTTTGAAATTGCCTGCGTGGGGCCCAATCAGGGAACATCATCTTCTGTTATATTTACCCAAAAAGGTGATGAAATGATCGCCATCAGTGTTCAAACATCGGCCGAAGATATGGATATTGCCATGGATGCCCGCGACCGTATAGCTGAGAACTTATAGGATACGATATGTCACCTAAACACCCTGTTATATATGACCGTGTTGCCTTTCAAAAAGGAGGCATCATTATTAAGCAAGGAGATACACAAGCGCAGGCATATCTGATCCAATCTGGCCGCGTTGGCGTTTTTACCGAGGGCAAGGGGAAGAAAATAGAATTAGCGGTTTTAGGCAAAGGAGAAATCATTGGCGAAATGGCATTGATTTCAGATGAGGTTCGTTCTGCCAGTGTTGAAGCGTTAGAAGATTGTAATTTGATCTTGATTAGCCGAAGTGAGTTTGAAGAACGTCTGAAAAACAGTGATAGAGCCATACAGGCCGTTGTCAGAATGTTAAGCCACCGTGTGGCGGAGTCAAACAGCGCGATTGCCACGAAGATTGCAGCGTTAAATGACCTAGAATCTGCGGCTGCAGAAGTTTATGAAGAAACGAAAGCCGAAGTTCCAGATATTAATGATGAACGTCTCCTGCCCAAATTGCGCGGATTGCTTAAGGCGATTGAAGAATTTAAGGCCCGTTTTGTTCTTGAGAGTGTCAAAAACGGTTATCTCGACAAGTAATTTTCCGAAATGTCATAATTAATCTTATCTCTGATATATATTTGAGATTATGAAACCTTTGCCGTATAACAAGCGTATTAAATATACCGCTTTTAAAACAGGATCTTTTCATGCGTCTTATTATATATGGTTTATCTGTTGTTGCATTATTGATGGTGGGTGCCGTTGTTGGCCCTAGTTTCGTGGATTGGAACAAATTTAAACCTCAAATTATTTCCCAAATTCAGAATGCAACAGGACTGAAAGTTAGTATTGATGGAGATTTAGGGCTAGGCGTCTTGCCAACACCGCATGTTAAGGTCAGCGATATTACAATCGCCTCTCCCAAAAAGTTGGAATTTGAAAATATTCTCGTGATGAAAAGCGCAAATATCAGTGTTGAGATTATGCCGCTGTTCCAAAAGCAAGTGAAAATCAACAGTGTTAAATTGATAGAGCCAAATATTCAGATTGAAATGATGACCGATGGAACGCCATCATGGACAATCGAAAAAACAGTTCAGGCAAAAGAAGTTGTTGAGGCGCCCGCTGAACAGGTTTTAGAACCTGCAAGCGCAACAAAAAATAATGCACTCGATTCAATTTCTTTAGAGAGCTTGGAAATTGAAAATGGAAAATTTGTTTATATTGATCATAGAACAAAGGCTCGCCACAGCGCACAAGACGTTAATCTTATTTTGAAAGCGGATAGTTTAAAAGGACCGTTTGATCTGGATGGCAGCTTAAAGATTGATGGAAAGAAAGTTGTTTTAG
Source organism: Alphaproteobacteria bacterium (assembly GCA_041397885.1). GTDB lineage: Bacteria > Pseudomonadota > Alphaproteobacteria > Micavibrionales > Micavibrionaceae. Next base: position 24,041 of record JAWKVV010000004.1, read on the forward strand.
ATGGGCAAACAGGAAAATTGCCAAGCAGTGATGAACCGTTAACCGTGCAGGCTGAAATATCTTTGCCAGAGGCGAATTCAAGTGTTTCCTTCAACGGTGTGGCCTCGACCAAACAACCGTATGATGCACAAGGAAAAGCAAAACTTGATGTTCAATCACCTGATAAGCTGGCTCAATTATTGGGTGTTCAATCAACATTTCATCAATCGGTTTCTCTCGATGGCTTGCTAACGGCAAATCAACATAAAGTGCAATATGATGATTTAAAATTTGCTTTGGGTAATTTTGTAGGAAGTGGAAAATTTTCTATTGAAAATATAAATACTGAAAATCCGTTAAACCTGAAAGGAAATATTAAATCAGGTTCTGTTTTGGATATTGATTCATTGATGCCAAAATCTTCTGCAAAAAAAAGTGAAGAAAAAACATCGAATGATGATTTGCAAAATGCAGGAAAGATAAAATCATCTTCCAAAGCAATTATCCCGCAAACATTAACTCTCCCCATGGCAGTGAATACAGATATCCAACTTGATGTTGGGGGCATAAAATTTCAAAACCAAAACGTCAAAGGTGTATTTTTGGATTTAAATAAAGAGGGCGCAACGACAAAAGCCAGTTTCAAAACGCTAGAACTTCCAGGACAGGCAAAGGCGGATGGAACCTTAACGGTTACTTATGCGTCAACATCCAAAGCCTCTAAAACGAAGCAAATTACTTATTCTGATCCGAATGTCAGTTATGACATAAACGGTCAAATCGGCCAATTGGCAACTTTTTTGAAAGCCTTTGCGCCAGACGCCAATACAGGAACGGTAACAAAACTTTATAAAACCGCTCAATTTGATTTGAAAGGTAAGGTAAACGGAAATTCGATTAGTCTTTCTGACAGTACTTTAAAATTAGATGAAATGGTTGTGGGATTGGGCGGACGGTATGAACCTGCCACTTCTTCCAAACGTGCAAAAGCAACAATTGATATCAGCGCAGGCACTGTTGATTTTGATAAAATAAAACAGGCGCAAGGCGGGCAAAAAACAGAGAGCTCTGGTAGTTCTTCATCGGGTGGTAAATCATCTTCTTCACCAAAAGAAGCCTTGAAACCCATACAGGGATTTTCTCTACCGCTTGATTTAGGGTTTGATATCAGTCTACAAAAGCACGCATTAATAATGCGGATTTGGAGGGGTTACGTTTAACGGGCGATATGGTTGGAAAAACAACTGAACCTAACCAATGCCTCGGTTAATAATTTTGCAGGGGCGGCACTTAGCCTAAAAGGTAAGATCGCAAATCTTTCCGATCTTACAGGGCTTGATTTAGCGCTCTATACCAAAACATCAGATATCAAAAAATTATTAGCGGCATTAAAAGTTGACAGCTCTAAACTTCCTGCTGACCTGAATGCGTTGGAGGCAAATGTAACTGGAAAGGGATCAACGGATAGTCTTGGTTTTGATGCCAAAATTAAAGCCATGGAAGGGCAACTTGATGTGGCAGGGAATGCCGTCGATTTGTTGGGAACACCATCTTATAATAATCTTGTCATCGGCCTTATGCATCCCAATTTGGTGAAAGCTATCCAGATCGTATCACCTGGTTTTAAAGGGCAGGCAGGATTGTCACAACCCGTTAATTTCCGTTCTCAAGCCTCTATCAATGGCAAAAAAGTTGATTTGACAAATATGGCGGTTAAGCTTGGCCAAAGCGATTTCAATGGTAATTTGAAAATTGATGTCTCCAATAAAGTAACTTCTATTCGTGGGAATATTCAGGCAGGCACTATTGCCCTCGATAGCTTATTAGGTGCAAAAAAAGGAAAATCAACATCCTCAACGGGAACAAGCGGAGGAAACGGTGCGGGAGGCGCTTCGTCATCATCCTCTTCTTCAGGACGTTGGTCGAAGACGCCTATCGATTTATCGTGGATGAACACGATGGACATTGATGTCGATTTATCGGCGGCATCCATTACCTATGGTGCCTGGAACTTTACACAGCCCTCTACTGCATTGCGTGTGGGGAATGGTTTGATGACCATCAACAATATGAAGGCAGGGGTATTTGGAGGGCAGGCAAATCTGGATACAGAAGTAAAGGCAAGCCCCGTCAGTTTAACCATAACCAGTAAAATGGATAATATTGATCTAGAGAAACTGGCTAAGGCTTTAAGCGGATCAGGCCGATTAAAAAGTGCAGGAACAGTTTCTTTTGATGTAAGTGCAAAAAGTGCAGGGGCAAGTTCCTATGATTTGATTAATGCCTTGAATGGAAAGGCCAATCTTGACGGGCGTGATGTCACTTTAAAAGGTTTTGATCTGGCGAAGCTTGCGCGCGGCTTAGCAACAGAAGAAAAGCTAGCTGTTTCGGCGCTTAGCCTTGTTGATGGCGCGATGAGTGGAGGACAAACGAAGTTTGATACCGTCAAAGGCGATTATAACATTACAAATGGTTTGGTTGTTATTCAATCAATGATCATGGATAGTGCAGAAGCAATGATAGAATCAACAGGCTCTGCGGATCTACCAAAATGGTTTATCAATGTTGATAATAAAATCACTCTAAAACAAGTAACGGATTTAGAACCTTTTATTGTGAAAATAAAAGGACCGCTTGATAACCCAACGGATACCTTTGGTAAAAACATTCTGGAAGATTATGTGCAGGATAAACTAAAACGAAAATTGGCTAAAGAACTTCCCGATGTGTTGGGGAATGATGTGACTGATAAGTTGAAACAGTTTGGTATTTTACCGCAGGATAAAGCACCTACTACTGTGCCTGCGGCTCCTACAACACCGACAGATACAGCAGTGCCTACAGATGGAGGAACAACAGTCCCTGACGCACAACCTGTTGCGCCAGAACCTGCTCCAGAGCCAAAGAAGATTGAAAAACCTGAAGATGCGGTTAATGAAATCCTAAATTCTGATACGCCAGAGGATGCAATCAATAACGTGATTAAGGGGCTGTTTTAATATTGACATAACTTAAAAACTTCTTTCTTATAACACAATTATTAAAAGTTTTTATGAGGCGTAGAATGAGTGATGATTTAACTATAGTAGCCAAGCTTTCTTATCAGTTTTTGATGGCAGTAAGGGGTAGCCAAGAAATCACTGTTAAGCCCCGACAATCATTATGGGGTGAATCTACCTATCAATTTAGAGGAAATGATTTACCTGAAGATATACATTCTAAGATTAAAAAAATTGAAGATGTTGAGAACATCAAAGCCTTAGGGCCTAACCCTGAAGGTGGTCAATTTGCAAATTATCTAATTGAAAGTGTTGCTAGTTGGAATGATCAACTAAAGATAGATGTAATATCGATTGTGGAATATTTTGCAGAGGCAGGCGTTCAGATTGAAGGTTGGCCAGATAGGCAGATAAGTGCAGATAAGAAAAAATCATTAAAAGAATTTGCGCCAAATTTAGCACGTTTAGTTGCTTAAACTCTCCAACACATAAAGTCTTATCGCGCTAGAAAGATTGACGGAGCGGGCTTCGTCGATCTCAGCAATTAACTGATTAACGGATTTGTTTTCTTGCTTTGCCAATTTTTTAAACGCATCCCAAAAAGGGTTCTCGATAGAAACGCTCGTGGCGTGCCCCGCGATAGTCACAGAATGCTTGACGATAGGGGCATTGAGGATGTCACTTAATTCTTTTGTCACTCTTTTGTCATCCTTCGGCTTGATCGAAGGATCAAAGCCTGTATTTACCAGATCCTGCGATTAAGTCGCAGGATGACATCTAATCATTTCGGCTTAATCATATCTTCAGGACGTACCCATTCATCAAATTGTTCAGCCGTAAGAAGACCAAGGTTAACACCTTCCTCTTTTAATGTCGTGCCATTTGCAAAGGCTGTTTTGGCAATCTTGGCGGCGTTATCATATCCGATATGAGGGTTGAGTGCTGTCACCAACATCAAGGAATTTTCCATCAGCGTTTTGATCCGTTTTTCATCGGCTTCGATACCTACAACACAATTGTCAGTAAAGCTGACAGATGCATCGGCGAGAAGCTGAATAGATTGCAAAACATTGTAAATCATCACAGGTTTGAACACATTCAACTCAAAATGTCCTTGTGATCCCGCAATTGTTACCGTTGTATGATTGCCCATGATTTGGGTACAAACCATAGTCATCGCTTCACACTGCGTAGGGTTAACTTTACCTGGCATAATGGAAGAACCAGGCTCATTTGCAGGCAGAATAATTTCTCCAATACCAGAACGCGGACCAGATCCCAAAAGACGAATATCATTCGCAATTTTCATTAACGATGTCGCCAGAACATTGAGTGCACCAGACAATTCAACCAAAGCATCGTGCGCGGCAAGCGCTTCAAATTTATTATCGGCTGTTACAAATTCTAATCCTGTAATGGCAGAAACATGCGCTGCAAATTTTTCGGCAAATCCAACGCGGCAGTTAATACCTGTCCCCACAGCCGTTCCACCTTGCGCCAATTCCATTACGCGCGGCATACAGGTTTCAACACGGGCAATCCCGTATTCAATTTGTTTCGCATAACCTGAAAATTCCTGACCGAGTGTTAAAGGGGTGGCGTCTTGTAAATGGGTGCGGCCATTCTTCACAATCTTTGCAAAGTTTTTTGCTTTTTTATCGAGCGCGCTGTGCAAACTTTCAAGCGCAGGAAAGAGAGCGTTGTGCACTTGTTCCGCGGCGCTAATATACATGACAGTCGGAAAGGTATCGTTAGAGGATTGCCCCATATTGACATGGTCATTCGGGTGAACGGGGTCTTTGCCACCGCGTGTGCCGTTTAATATTTCATTGGCGCGGCCTGCAATAACCTCATTGGCATTCATATTCGTTTGCGTGCCAGATCCTGTCTGCCAAACAGCCAGAGGGAACTGACTGGCAAGCGTGCCATCAATAATTTCATTAGCGGCTTTGATGATGGGCTCACCAATTTTTTTATCCAAAGCGCCGAGCTCCATATTGGTCAGGGCAGCGGCCTTCTTTTGAATACCTAAAGCACGGACAAGAGCGGCTGGCATCTTTTCTGTGCCAATCTTGAAATTTTGCAGGCTCCGCTGCGTCTGCGCGCCGTAATAGGCCTCTAGCGGAACCTCAATCTCACCAATGGAATCTGCTTCTATACGTGTTTTATTACTCATTCTTTCCTCTACATTTTCGTCATTGCGAGCGTAGCGAAGCAATCCAGTGATTAAAAGTAATATTTCTGGATTGCCGCGTCGGCCTTTGGCCTCCTCGCAATGACGTTTAAATCATTGAAATCATAGAGTACACAGGGATTTAGAAGAGTCTAGAGCGGATTTTATTTCTTCAAAATCGTTACATGGCCCATTTTCCGGCCATCTCTGGCCTCTGTTTTGCCGTAGAGATGGACGTGAGCATGGGGCATGTCCAAGTACTTGGGAATTGATTTAACGTCTTCTATCCCCACCAGATTAATCATTTCGGCCGCACTATGCGGCGTAGCATCACCGACAGGCAGGCCACAGACCGTGCGCACATGGTTTTCAAACTGTGACACGGCGCAGGCATCAATCGTCCAATGGCCGCTATTGTGCGTTCTGGGCGCGATTTCATTGGCTAACAGCTCTCCATCCTTCGTCACAAACAACTCAAGCGTTAGCACGCCCACGAGGTCGACCGCATCAGCGATTTTGGTCACCATCTCGGCCGCCTTTTCATGAAGCTCGGTTGGGATAGGCGCGGGCGCTATTGTTTTGCTTAAAATATGGTTTTTATGCTCGTTGAGCGCCGCGGGATAGACGACGGATTGGCCTTTTAGGTCGCGGGCGATGATCGCAGAAATTTCAAAATCGAAATCAATAACACCTTCTATTACAGCTTCTTCTGTGTTGAGCTTTGCCCAATTTTCATGAATATTATCATTATCCCTATGAAATATTTGACCTTTTCCATCATATCCGAAACGCGCAGTTTTGATGATGCATTTTGAGGTCGCCCATTTGGCGAGCGTAACTTCAATATCCTCGGCTTTGTAGCAGGGCGCCCATGGGGCTGTAGGGATACCAATAGAATTCAAAAAATCTTTTTCCTTCAAACGATTTTGTGAAACTTCTAAGAGTTTACTATCAGGATAAACAGGTTTTAATTTCTTCAAAAATTCTATTGTTTTCAAAGGGATATTTTCAAATTCGTAACCAATAACATCAACAGATGCGGCAAAAGCCTTTAAAGCTTCTTCATTTTTATAATCTGCGCAAGTGAAGAAAGGAGTAACAAGGGAGGCAGGACAACCTTCTTCTGGACATAAGATATGTGTACTGATCCCCAAACGCGCCGCTGCCATCGCTGACATTCGGCCGAGTTGCCCGCCGCCAAGAATTCCTAAAATTTTAGATTCCATTTTCATGTCAGATAGTTATGCCGATTTGATAATCAATCTGCAAGAGCAAAAAAGATGACTTCAGTGATGCGATTAATCTTCGGGAATTTCCTTAACACTGTCAGTTTGTGTTTTGCGGTAAGCCTCCAGATTGCTCATAATCTCTTCATCAGCTGTGCCGAGGATGCTTGCCGCTAATAATCCTGCGTTTTTCGCGCCAGCTTCGCCAATGGCTAATGTGCCAACGGGAATGCCGCCAGGCATTTGAACAATCGACAAAAGACTGTCCATGCCTTTCAAAGCCTTGCTTTTTATAGGAACGCCGAGGACAGGAAGGGGAGTCATGCTCGCGACCATTCCTGGGAGATGAGCAGCACCGCCCGCGCCAGCGATAATAACTTTGATCCCGCGTTGCTTCGCTGTAGACGCATATTGGGTCATGCGCTCAGGCGTTCTATGCGCTGATACGATTTTGACTTCATGTGGAATCTTAAGAATATGCAATATTTCATGCGCTTCACTCATGGTTTTCCAATCAGATTGTGATCCCATGATGATCCCCACTTTCGGGTCTTTATCGTTATGCGTCATGTCATGCTCCCTCATCTCATTATGAGGAAAAGAGCATGACTTATCCACAGCGATAAATCAAGCATTTCAATGCCCTCAATATTAACATATTATTTTTATGTGCGATTAAAGCGTGCAAGTTTTTTGACGGCTTCAGATTGACTTAGTTCTTGGGCGCTTTTGTTCAACTCTTCCTGAACGATTTTTCCAACTTCTCTACCGATGTCAGTGAGGGAAACTTCTACAGCTTGTCTTTTTTCTTTTGTGAGTTGAACATACCCATCAGCTTCCAAATTCTCAAGGTTACGAATAAATGCGCCCTTATTCATCAAGCCCTTTTCGGCAAGTTCAAGGGGGTGGTGAGTTGAATCTTCAAATTTTGAGATAATTTGCAATGTGATTAAATTAGAGACAGAAAGCCCATAAATGTCTTTTTTGCGTAAACGGTCTTTTACTTTTTCTAGCTCAGAATTAACCGCGCGGTCTAAGTCTCTAACAGCGCCGAAAAAGCTTATTCCGAGAGAGGGGGAGTCTTTTTGGGTCTCGTCCATTGTTCTGGCCTCACATTATTTTCAATAATGCTGTCTTTTACAGGATATAAAGGCCCAAGTCAACAAATTACGGAAAATTAAAAATCATTTGCTAAAAGGTGAATCTTTCTACTTTTTATTCGAAAGAGTGAATATATTGACCGTTTGGGGTGCGCGCTCCAGGAGGTTCTGGCGCTTTCCAATAGCTCTCATCAGGGGGAGTATTCTCTTGAAGGACTGGGTTTTGGGCAACAATACAAAATCTGGCTTTGGTGGAGCGTCCGTCGACAATTTGCCGCTGCCAGTCCAAACCTGCAGAACCGTGCATTTCTTTTTGGCTGAGTCCTGTGCAGGGTTTTTGTTCAGACTCCGATAGCATATCAATGGTGAGGGCAGATGCAGGGGAAGAGACAGCCATAAAAAAGACCACAGCAAATGGCTTTGATGCTTTGAACATAGTGAACTCCTTTAAAAACTTTACACCTTTAAAGAAGATACCTTTGCGATATATATGTCAATAAATTCTGTGTTATAAATCCACAAACCTATGGGTTTCAGCCTTGGCACCAGGGTGGGTGACCGCGCCTTCACGGGCAGAACCAACCGTTTGCGTATATTTCCAGATAGCACCACTTTGGTAATTATGGGCGCGTGGTTTCCAGTTTTTCTTGCGCTCGGCCAACTCATCTTCGCTCAATTTGACTTCCATTGTACCGTTTGAGGCATCAATGCGGATAATATCGCCGTCTTTGAGCAATCCGATAGGGCCGCCAACGTAGGCTTCGGGGGCGCAGTGCCCCACACAAAAACCGCGCGTTCCGCCAGAAAAGCGTCCATCGGTGATCAGTGCAACTTTATCGCCGAGCCCTTGACCATAAATAGCGGAGGTGGTGGAAAGCATTTCCCGCATACCAGGCCCACCTTTTGGCCCTTCATTGCGGATAACAAGGACTTCTCCTTCTTTGATTTGCTTGGCTTGCACGGCATCGAAACAGGCTTGTTCCCCTTCAAAAACGCGGGCTGGGCCTTCAAAGACAAGATTTTCAAGACCTGCGATTTTAACAATTGCGCCCTCAGGGCAAAGGTTACCTTTCAACGTCACAACGCCGCCTGTAGGATGAATAGGGTTCGATACAGGGTAGACGACATCCTGGTCCTTAGGCAGGCTGACGCCCTCTAAGTTTTCGGCAATGGTTTTGCCTGTTACGGTCATGCAATCCCCGTGGATGTATCCGTGGTCTAGTAGTTCTTTAAGAACAACACCAACGCCGCCAACATCATATAGGTCTTTGGCAACGTATTTGCCTCCTGGGCGAAGATTGGCAATCAACGGTGTGCGCTTAAACACTTCACCAACATCATGAAGGTTAAAGTCAATGCCACATTCATGTGCCATCGCTGGTAAATGAAGACCTGCATTGGTGGAACCGCCAGTGGCAGCAACAATTGCCGCTGCATTTTCGAAGCTTTTGGGGGTCACAATATCACGGGGGCGTAGGTTATTTTTAATCAAATTCATGACAGCGCGGCCAGACGCTTCAGCATATTCGTCACGGCTTTCGTAAGGGGCAGGGGCGCCCGCAGAATTAGGGAGCGCCAGTCCAATTGCTTCACTGACACAGGCCATGGTATTGGCGGTAAATTGCCCGCCACAGGCACCCGCCGAGGGGCAGGCGACGCATTCTAGTTCCTTGAGGTCCGAATCTGAAAATTCACCTGATGCATGTTTTCCAACACCTTCAAAAACACTAATAACATCAACATCTTTTCCGCGAAACTTACCAGGAAGGATTGACCCGCCATACATAAAAACAGACGGGACATTTAGACGGAGCATCACCATCATCATTCCTGGGAGGGATTTGTCGCAACCCGCCAGTCCCACAAGGGCATCATAGCAGTGGCCACGCATGGTGAGTTCGACGGAGTCCGCGATAATTTCACGAGAAACAAGAGAAGAGCGCATTCCTTCGTGCCCCATGGCAATACCATCAGTCACAGTAATCGTGGTAAATTCGCGCGGCGTTCCATGGGCGGCTTTCACGCCTTTCTTAACGGCCTGCGCCTGACGGGATAGGGCGATATTACAGGGGGCTGCTTCATTCCAACAGGTGGCGACGCCAACGAAGGGTTGATGAATCTCTTCTTCCGTCATTCCCATGGCGTAGTAATAAGACCGGTGCGGCGCTGATTTAGGCCCTTCGGTGACGTAACGTGAAACAAGTTTGGATTTATCCCATTTGGTCGTCATAAAAATCTCCTGATAAAAATTTCAGAAGAACCCTAGGCAAAATAAAGGAAAATGAAAAGATTAAATTTTAGGGTTGAGACGGACAGTTTTGTTCAAGGTAAGTGGTTGCGACCTTAATTCGTCCGTCCTTGTAAGTTTGGGCCTCCTCTGTCGAAACCGCGATACGATCAGCATTTTTAAGGTCGAGCGTGGCGGCTTCGCAGGCATCAAGAGGTTTTACGTTATTATAAGCAATCCCCGAACACGAACCAACAGCAAGTAGAAAAGCCACTCTCAGGCCGTTTTTTCTTAAAAATGAAGTACTGCGCGTGATCTTGTTGTCGGTAATTATACTCATCATAAACTCCCTTGGTTATCGAGAATTTATACGAATTCAATTAAATTATGTCAATATTAAAGACCGTCATTGACGTTTGGTGTATTGCTCTGGCTTTTTGATTTAGCAACGGCCCTAGCTTTCTCGATCGCCTTTTTGAAACGGATAGGCTGTGCAATAGGGGGAAGCACAACTTCACCCACACCCATTCCACGAACCATAACACGGCCATAGCCTAGCACACGACCCAAAACGCCCTGAAGCACGTTGACTCCCTCGATCCGGTCAATGTTAATTTCACCGACGGCCCGTGCAATGAGTCCTCTTTTATAGACAAGGCGGGCATCGGTCACGCCAATCTCGGTTGTGGCTCTGATAATCATCATCTGGGAGAATTTAAGAACACCAAGGATAAACACAAAAAAGCTCAGAATTTTAACGGTAGGATGTAACAAACTAATTTGACTGGCCAGGCTGATACCTTGTGGCATCTGCGTTTTAAACATTATCGGATAGAATTTGATGGCAAAAACAATAATAGCTACCGAAAAACCAATGCCAAAAATAACATTAAAAAAGGCCTTAACGTTGTACATCCAATGAAAGCGCGCGATATGAATAAGCTTTTCACCATCACCAAGAGATTGCCTGATATAATCCATGTTATTAAGGCCTTTCTAATCTAATCGCCGAACGAGATTCCAATCCCTCGCGCGGTGTGCACCATCGTATCATCAGGATCAACAGCTTGGTAGGCCGCAATCGCTTTTTCAATTGAAACATCCACGACTTCTCTGTTTTTCCAAGCTACCATGCGGTCAAACTGACCCTTTTCAATCAGGTCAACGGCTTTGACGCCAAAGGCCGTAGCCAGAAGGCGATCATTATAAGTAGGGGGAGAACCGCGCTGCACATGCCCTAAAACAGTGACACGGGCTTCAAAGCCTGTGGCTTTAGAAATCTCACCACTGAAATAATTTCCAATACCGCCATAGCGGGACTGCCCATCTGAATGGGTCACCATAAAAGGTTTTCCATCAATGGTTTTGACGGCTTCGGATACAATGACCAGAGCAAAGTTACGCCCTTTCTTTTTTACCTTTTTAATTTTTTCGGCAATTTTTTCAATTGTGTAGGGGATTTCTGGAATCAAAATAACATCTGCACCACCTGCAATACCAGCGGCAAGGGCGATATGGCCCGCATCCCGTCCCATGACTTCTAAAATCATGACACGGTCATGACTGGCGGCGGTTGGTTGTAAACGGTCAAGGGCCTCGGTGGCTACAGCCACGGCAGTATCAAAGCCAACAGATGTTTCCGTTTCACCAATATCATTATCAATGGTTTTCGGAATGCCTACCATGGGCACGCCGCCTGCCTGTGCTAAACGCCGTAAAATGGCATGGGAGCCGTCTCCGCCAATCCCGACAACAGCATCCAGTTTCATTTTTTTGTAATTGGCAATGATTTCTTCTGTACGGTCTTTAAATGTTCCATCAGGCATAGGGAAGTGGAAGGGATCTCCCTTGTTGGTCGTGCCCAAAATGGTGCCGCCCATGCGCATGACCGTCCCGTCAAACTGTTCGGGCAGCAAAACGCGATATTCGGGCTCATCCCCCAGTAATCCTGCGGTTCCATCAACAATGCCGTAGGTTTCCCATCCTTTTTGATGGGCGCTATGGACAACGGCGCGGATCACCGCATTAAGGCCTGCGCAGTCACCGCCACTGGTCAGAATTCCTATTCTTTTACTCATTTTCTTCTACAATCTTCGTTCTTGGAGATTAACAATAGTTTGACTTTGCTTAGTTTTACAGCATAAGTCCTTCTAAACCAAAAGAAAAACAGCCTAAATTTCAGTTTTTATACACTTTGTTAAATTTTTCTGGTAAACTATCTAAATCTAATAAATTAATAGAAAATTCTGATTTTTATGGAAGATATAGAAGATCTTAAAGAGAAGCTTGTCGAACTTGAGTGCGAGCACAGGGATCTGGATCAGGTCATTGACCGAATCCGGACCACGCCGCCTATTGATTTTTTGCAAATGAAGCGTCTTCAAAAGAAGAAACTTTTCCTAAAAGATCAGATTCAACATCTCAAAAGTCAGATCATCCCTGATATCATCGCTTAAGTGTCAGGGGCAGGGCGCTAAAGTCTGTTTATAAATATAAAAAACTTCGAAGTTTTATTGGGGTTGGGTTTTTAATCTGACATAGTTACTGACATGTACTTCAAAATAAAATCCTGTTTTTGCATCACTGTTTTTCTCTCTGCGCTCTTTCCTTCAATGGCGCAGGCTCAATTTGAGTCCGCACAAAAAACGATAGAAATTATTCGCGAAGAACATCCTGCTCTGCAGGTCGAAACGGCGTTGTTCAAGGCGCTGGAAGAAGGGCAAGTTGAAGGACAGAGATTTCGTGACAAATTGGGCATGAAGGCTTTTTACGAAGCGCGCGGTTATGAAGAAGCGTGGTTGCAAAGCTCTTTTTTGGGACAGCCTAAAGCCAATAAAATTCTTAAAGTATTGGAAGAGGCATGGCGGCACGGTCTCAATCCGCAGAACTATCACGTCGACGAAATTAGAACGTTGATGGACAGAAATGATCAGAAGGAAAATTTCAAACTGGATTTAGTGCTAAGCGATGCGTTGGTGCGTTACGGTCAGGATTTATCAGGGATGCGCGTTAACCCAAAATCAATTGGGCAAAGTGCAAAATATTGGCGCACGCCTCTTCATGCTGAAGATATTTTAAGGCACGTTGCCGATACCACGGATACAAATGCCGCGCTGTATGGTCTTGCCCCCCAAGGAAAGTTGTACAAAACATTGCAGAGCGAGTTAGAGCGTTTGTATAAAATCAATGCATCCGAAAATCAGTATGATCCCATCAGGGTAAAAGGCATTTTACGTCCAGGAAGTAGTAATAAATCTATACTGGCTATTCGCAAACGGATGGGCTTTGCCGCAGATGATAGTTTTGAAGGAGTGTATTATTACGATGACCAACTGGCACAATCTGTGATGGCGTTTCAAAAAGCACACGGATTAACACCTGATGGTATTATCGGGCCGCACACTGTGAAATTGATGAACATGACCAGTGAAGATAGCATTAATCAAATCTTGGTTAATCTGGAACGCTTGCGTTGGGTTGAACCAGAAAAACCGTCACGTTACGTGATGGTAAATGTGCCTTCTGCCATGTTATGGGCGATTGAAGATAATCAGGTTGAATTGGAAATGCCTGTTGTTGTTGGGCGTGAAAAGCGGCCCACAAATATTTTTAGTACAAATATTACAGGGATTAGATTTAATCCGCGTTGGACTGTTCCGCCGACGATTAAGCGGGATGACTATCTACCCAAGTTACGTGAGGATCCATACTATCTGACAGATCGCGGAATAGAATTGGTCGATAAGGATAATATGACCGTAGACCCAGGACTCGTAGACTGGAACCAAGCCACGTGGAGTGATGTAAATAATATGCGTATGGTGCAGGGGTCAGGCAGTGCGAATCCGTTGGGCTTGGTGCGTGTTATTATGGAGAATCCATATAATATCTATCTTCACGATACGCCGAGTAAATCTTATTTTAAACGCACGGATCGGGCGCTGAGTTCAGGTTGTATTCGGATGTCAGAGCCTCAAAAACTCGCAGATTTTGTGCTCTCTCATAATAATGGATGGTCTGAGGATCGAAAAAACCAGATTCTGGCCAATGGTAGACAAACAGATATCAGGGCGGATGAACCGCTTCCTGTATATATTTTATATCAAACAGTTTGGCTTGGGGATAACGGGCAGATTGTGTATGGTCATGATATTTACGGCCATGACGCTAAGTTATTGAAAGAATTAAAAAATATTAATGGGGTTGCAATTCCTGCCATGGATAGCGGTGTTAAAACCGCAAAAAGTTCCATTAATTCTTAAAATTTTATGCACAATTATTGATTTATTGAGAATAAGGATTTACCATTAATACTTATTGGGTGAATATTCATTCACCTGTCTTTATAGAATTTGGTACTGATAAATTTAGATAACCATAAAAAATAATAAAGATTTTAAAGAGATTTTGATCTCGCAAATGGACCGTTAAAAAGGGGTGCTTGCTTTGGCCGATACATCATCACAACAAAACAAAATAATTTTGCCAGATTCTAACAAAAATATAGATCGTCGTTCTTTCCTTGGTTTAGGGGCCGCCACTTTAGGCGGTGTTGTTCTTCCTTCTTTGCTCTCTCCTGCGATGGCAGCGAATTTTAAAAGTGGTGTCATTGATGATGGGACACGCCGCATCGCTTTTCGGAACACCCATACAGGGGAAAGTTTTTCTGGTGTTTATCGCGTTGGCGATAAATATCTACCTGATGCCTTTAAGCAGATGAATATTGTCTTACGTGATTTTAGAACGAATCAGGTTTATGCGATGGACCCGCGTGTTATTGACATCATCTACACAGTTCATCGCATGACAGGACAGCGTAAACCTTTTGACATTATTTCAGGATATCGCTCACCAAAAACAAACAACATGCTTCGCAAGACATCAACAGGGGTGGCTCAGAATTCTTACCACATGAAGGGGCAGGCCATTGATCTTCGTATGGAAGATTTTTCAACCGCTCGCATTCGTGATTTGGCAAAATCGCTTCGCGCTGGCGGCGTTGGTTATTACGCAAAAAGTGACTTTGTTCATATGGATTCAGGAGATTTCCGAACCTGGTAAGCGCTTAAAACGCTTGTTCTTATAACAATGATGATTAAGATGCCCTTAGATTAATCGGAAGGGCATTTTTTTTATGATTCTTATCGCGCTTGGCGCCAATTTACCTAGCGACTATGGGACGCCTGTTGATACTTTGCAGGCCGCTATGCACGCGTTGGAACTCAAGGGGGTAGAAGTTGTTGCAAGTTCGCGCATTTGGCTGACTGCGCCCGTTCCCTTTGATCCAGATCAGGATTGGTATCATAACAGCGTGGTTGCCGTAGAAACAAAACTATCTGCCTCGGAACTTTTAGATTTAATGTTGTCAATAGAAGAGGAATTTGGTCGTGTCCGCACGGTGAAAAACGCTCCTCGTTTGTTGGATTTAGATCTCATCGCTTATCATGATCAAGTTATTAAGGAAGGTGACCGTCTCATTGTTCCGCACCCAAAAATGAGTGAAAGATTATTTGTTCTTAAACCTTTAGAAGATATTTCTGAAAATTGGGTTCATCCTGTTACGGGTCACAATATTGCAAAAATGCTTCAAGACTTGCCACCAGGGCAGGAGGCAAAACCGATAGAAGGACCTCCCGCATGATTGATTTTAAAAAGGGGCCTCTTCTTATGGGGGTGGTGAATGTCACGCCCGATAGTTTTTCCGATGGGGGCAATTACCTTGATCCTGCTGCGGCCCTATCTCACGCGCGGCAACTCTTGGAAGAGGGAGCGGATATTCTCGATATAGGCGGAGAGTCTACCCGCCCCAATGCATCGCCCGTTTCTCCTGCGGAAGAGCAAAGCCGGGTTCTTCCTGTTATCGCGGCGCTTAAAAAAGAAAGGCCAGAAACCATTATTTCTGTTGATACCCGCCATGCCGATACGATGGAGCAGGCTATTGCTGTGGGTGCGGATATCATCAATGACGTTAGCGCTCTGACGCACGATCCGCGGTCTTTGGATGTGGTCGCAAAGGCAAAAGTTCCTGCTATTCTGATGCATATGCAAGGCACGCCAGAAACCATGCAGAACAAGCCAGAATACAACGATGTTGTTGAAGACATTCTGGCATACTTACGGGAAAAAATAGAAAAATGTGAAGCAGCAGGTGTGGATCAATCAAAAATTATCTGTGATCCTGGAATAGGTTTTGGCAAAACATTAGAAAATAATCTTACTATTTTGAAAAATTTGAATAAATTTCATTCTTTGGGGTGCTCCATTTTGCTCGGTGCAAGCCGAAAAAGTTTCATTGAAAAACTCGTCCCAGGGTCACCTGCGAATGAAAGATTGGCGGGCTCTCTCGCGGCTGCTATTCAAGGATTAGAGCAAGGTGTTCAAATTTTCCGTGTCCATGATGTGAAGGAAACCAGACAGGCTTTTATGCTCTGGCAAGCGTTGCAAGCGCCTTAGCTCTTGCCTGAACGTGTTCTTCGGTGGCCTGCCAATTTAAAGTTGTCGTACCATCTATTGGTAAAGATATCTCCCCACGAGCTGATCTTCCAAAACCTAGTCGATGATAACTAGGGATGGTATTATTTTCTGGGTTAAGAACAGTCAATTCGTTTATCTGTTGGGCTCTACAAATTTCAAGTCCAATCTGGCTATAGGCTGCAATAAGATAACCTTTCTTTAGACCCTCACGTGCTTTATTTCTTTCGATCGTATGAATTTGCAACCGTTCGGAGGGTGTTGCGCCGTCCTTAATTTGATAAAGACATAGACCAGTAAGAAATTTCTGAGAATATATGGATAGTGCGAACCTATCAGAACTGTCCAAAATATCGTCTATAAGGATATTCCAATTGCTACCATCCTGATTAATCCAGCTTTGGTTATATCTTTTCTTTGTATAGGCTTTTGTCTCATCGTCATCGTGCTCAATAAGAGATATTTCCAGACTTTTGTCGCCAAACTGGCCGCGCAGAAACTGACGGGCTTTTTCAATGGCTTGTCGTAATTTTTCAGGAGTTATGAAAGGAGCGTTATCAAACATAGTTATTTACATAATTAAAAAAAGGTTTTTTGTCAAGAAATTAGCTATATATTTTTTTTGCAACTTTGACTCTACAAAACCACAATCTTTCCAGTTCTTTTTTTAAGGGCGGCAACAACGGAATACCCTGCAAGCATAGAGCTCTTGGGGTTTGTGGGGTCTGGTACATTTTCCACGCTCGTACGGATGGTGCTAGTGCCGCCGATTACCACGATATCATGGCGGTTTCCCTGGATGGTGGGGTCGGCCCAAACCTCAACTTGTGTGCGCTTGGGGCCAATACCTGTAAAAGACAGCGTGGCGGCAACGTTAACATTGGCAGGAAAGGCTTTTGCGGCTTCTAAAGCGTTTCCTCTGAAGATCAAAGTAGCTTCATCAATGGCCTCCAAATCTATATTTTCTGACACGATATGCGGTGCACCTTTCAAACCCTTGGGGGGTTTGGTGGTGGCAATTGTAGCACTGTCAATTTCGGCGCAATTAAGAGCCGATATCGCATCAAGTCCTGCGATGGCTCCAGAAGACATCATAATGCGTCCTTTTGATGTTCTGGCGATATCTAAAATTTCTGGTGAAAGCAAGAGAGCGCAAGCACTGAGCATCATAATATCTTTATCACGGCTGAGTACCTCTTGCGCCAGCTCTGGAACAATTGCAGGCGGAAGGGCTTCTACAACCAAATCACAAGTTTCGGCTAAGTTGGTGAAGTTCATGTTAGGTACACCAAAATCTGGCGCGGCTAAATCTGACACACCAACAAAGTCATATCCTTCAATGCCTTCTTGTAACGCTTTGGCAACGATGGAGCCAAGGGCGCCACATCCTGCTACACCAATTTTTATTTTCATGTCGCTAACTCCTTAATTTTTTCAAGCGTCCTATCTGCGACATCCACTGCGCCACGCTCTAGGGTTTCTTTTAATGTTTGTAAGGATCGATCTCCTGGAATGCTCACATGGTCATGGCCTGGGGCAGGGGCGCTTTCACGCATATGGTTAAGAATTGTTGCAACCTGCGCCGCATATCCTGCGCTCAATTTGGAAGGATCGATCGCAATGATAAACAACCCATCCTTCCCGTAAGTATCGTTATGAAGAACCTCAGCCCCTATCATCAGCCCAATCATTTCAACGAAAAGACCTAAAGCAAATCCACGATAATCGGCGAGGGGGAGGATCGCCCCATCACTTTCTGCATCTTTAGGGTTGGTTGAGGGATTACCATCCTTGTCAATGATGCAGCCTTTGGGTAGTGCCTCATCTTTATCCAACGCAACAAGAACCTTGCCATAGGCAATGGCAGAGGTTGCAAAGTCGGCAATAAAATGGTTTCCATCTTCGCTAGGGATACAAAGGCCAATAGGATTTGTACCCAGTAGTCTTTCTTTTCCTGTTGGTGCGGCAACCATACATTCTGAATTGCAACTCATAACGCCGATAAGGTTTTCCTCGGCTAAACGGCGCAGGTAATAAGCCATGCTTCCCGTATTGCCAAAATAATAATTCATCCCGACCAAGGATAGGCCGTGCTGTTTTGCCCGCTTGATAGATTCATCGACGACCATCTTTCCAACAACGGGGCCTAAATTCATCTGCCCATTAATCACGGCGATATTACCATTATCCGTCGTAATCTCGGGCGGTTTTTCGGGAATTCCTATTTTTTTGATGGCACCATTGACTTGAATCACCCGTACCATGCCGTGGGATTTTTTACCCGATAGTTCGTTTTCCAGATAATGATCGACAGTGAGGCGTGCATGTTCATCGCTTAAACCCGTTTTTGTTAAGGCGTGTATGCATAATTCTTTTAAATCGTCGATTTTAATCTCGCTCATAGTTATACTCTATGACATGGAGAAATGGACAGATCAAGGGATAGTCTTAAGTGCCCGTCCACACGGTGAGGGCGGGGCTGTGGTCTCTTTAATTACCGAGAATCATGGACGTCATGCAGGATATGTTCATGGAGGGATGTCCTCGGCAAAACGCAATTTATTGCAAGCAGGGACGTTTGTACAATGTGACTGGCACTCCCGTGTGAGTGAGAATCTAGGAAGTTACGCGCTAGAGGCCGAACACGGATTATCGCCCGATATTATGCAAGATTCATTAAAACTAGCGGCTCTTTTATCGGCTTGCAGTCTTTGTGATGCAGCGCTCCCTGAAAGAGAGGGGCACGCAGGTCTTTATCATGGGCTGCAGGCGTTGATTGAGGCATTGGAGGGGGAACATTGGGGAGCCGTATATGTAATGTGGGAAATCTCTCTCTTGCGGGAGTTAGGCTTTCGGCTTGAACTTGATAAATGTGCGGGCGGCGGGGATGTTGCAACATTATGCTATGTTAGCCCAAAATCAGGCCGCGCAGTCAGTAAGGCTCAGGCCGCGCCTTACAAAGAAAAACTATTTACATTGCCAAATTTTTTAAGGCCCGAAAGTGCTCGTGATGGAGAGGCGGGAAATATGGAAGATATCTTAGCAGGCCTTAAAATGACGGCTCATTTCTTGGAACATTGGGTTTTTACCCATCACTCAAAGGGGGTGCCAGAACCTAGGGTAATGTTTGAAGAACGTTATACAAGAGGTTTAAGTTCTACTATTTCTCGTAGAGATCAATTTCTTTGATCTGTGGTTAAAACACATTCTCTAGCTTGCGGTCAGGCGCTCTAGGCGCTAAAACCTTATCCATGGCCAAAAAAAGTAATACATCCGTTGAATCCAAAGTGATTGACCAGCCGATGGGCGATATCCTGTCAGAACGGTATCTCTCTTATGCTTTATCAACCATTATGAACCGTGCCTTGCCAGATGTGCGGGACGGGATGAAACCTGTTCATCGCCGGTTGCTTTTTGCCATGTCGCAACTGAACCTCAAACATGATGCACCGCCAAAGAAATCGGCGCGTGTAGTTGGTGATGTTATCGGTAAATATCATCCGCATGGTGATTCTTCTGTTTACGATGCCATGGTGCGCTTGGCGCAGGATTTTGCGGTCCGTTATCCTATGGTGGATGGGCAAGGGAATTTTGGAAATATTGATGGCGATAATGCCGCGGCGATGCGTTATACAGAGGCGAGATTAACCCGCGTTGCGCAGCTTATGCTCGAAGGTATCGCAGAAGATGCTGTTGATTTTCGTCCAACCTATGATGGCTCAGAAAGTGAGCCTGTGGTTTTGCCTGGCGCGTTTCCAAATATTTTGGCGAATGGGTCGAGCGGGATTGCCGTGGGGATGGCAACCAATATTCCCCCCTTTAATGTCTCTGAACTCTGTGAAGCGTCTCTCGCCATGCTTGAGGGAGACGTTGATGCAAAAGCGCTTGCTAAAATTATCAAGGGACCAGATTTTCCGACGGGCGGAATTTTAATTGAACCCAAAGCTAACATTATTAATGCCTATGAAACAGGAAAAGGTGCTTTCCGCGTCCGTGCGAAGTGGGAACGTGAGGATTTACAGCGCGGCACTTATCAAATTGTAGTCACTGAAATTCCTTATCAGGTACAAAAATCAAAACTGATTGAAAAAATTGCTGAACTGATTAATAACAAAAAAGTCCCATTACTGGATGATGTCCGGGATGAAAGTGCCGAAGATATCCGCATTGTTCTTGTTCCGCGCAGTGGTAATGTTGAAGCAGAATTGTTGATGGAGGCCTTGTTCCGTGTCACAGATTTAGAAACGCGCTTTAGTATGAATATGAATGTTTTAACCCTTGGTGATACAGGGGCCTTAACACCGCGTGTCTTGCCATTAAAGGAGGTGCTTCAGGCGTGGCTCGATCATCAACAAGTTGTGCTCGTGCGCCGCTCCCGTTTCCGTCTTGATAAAGTTTTACATCGTCTAGAAATTCTTGAAGGGCTTCTTATTGTTTATCTAAATGTCGATAAGGTCATCAAAATTATTCGCACCAAAGATAAACCTAAAGAAGAGTTGATGAAGGAATTCAAACTCACCGAGGTTCAGGCTGAAGCCATTTTAAATATGCGCTTACGCGCTTTAAATAAATTGCAGGAAATTGAACTTAAGGATGAGCACAATGACCTGTCTAAAGAACGCGATGAGCTAGAAAAACTTATTAAATCCGAAGCGCGTCAATGGACGGTGATCAAAAAACAAATCAAAGGGCTTCAGGAAGAATTTGGTCCACAAACATTCCTGGGTAAACGCCGCACAAAAATTGGAAAAGCGTTAGAACCTGTTGATCTGGAACAGCTTGAAGAGTCGATGATTGAGAAAGAACCTATTACGGTGATTTGCTCAGCCAAAGGATGGATCAAGGCAATGCGTGGCCATGATTTGGATACGAAGAGCATTAAATATAAAGACGGCGACCGTGAGAAATTTATCCTGCAGGGAATGACAACAGACAAATTCTTGGTGTTTGGCTCTAATGGGCGTTTCTACACCATGGCGGGAGACAAACTTCCCCCAGGTCGTGGCTTTGGAGAACCGCTACGCTTGATGGTAGATCTGCCCAATGATGCGGATATTGTCGATATGGAAGTTTATGATGCATCGGCGCGGATGGTTGTGGCGGCGGATGATGGCCGCGGTTTTATTGTGAAGATGGAAGATTGTCTGGCACAAACCAAAAACGGAAAACAGATTTTGAATGTCGGCGGTAAGGTTGAAGCCAAAATGTGTAAAGTTGTGGCGGAGGACCATGACCATATCGCCGTGATGGGTAAAAACCGTAAAATGATTGTGTTTGAATTGGAACAAATTCCAGAAATGGCCAAGGGCAAAGGCGTTATTTTACAACGTTATAAAGACGGTGGCCTCGGTGATTTTAAAACATTTAAATGGGATGACGGGCTGACTTATAAGTATGGAACAGGTGAAACCCTTGTGCCTGATCTTAATCCATGGCTTGGGGAGCGCGCTCAAGCAGGCCGCCTACCACCAAACGGCTTTCCAAAGTCTAATAAGTTTGGTTAAGATAAAAAACAATCGAGAATAAAGAATAAAGCAAAACGTTTGTTCTAGCTCACGGAAATACAACCTTTCCTTCACTACGTTGGTAAAGTTCTTGTTTTACTTCTTCTTCTTTTCGAACGGCGCGGGAGGATTTATTGGCACCTTCGGCCGTCACCACATTGGAATTTAGCAAAATAATACTGATCCGGCGGTTTCTTCCATCCCGTGGATTGTCAGGGAATAGGTGATCTGTATCGGCTTTACCAACGATATTATTAACGCGGGCGGGCGGCATGCCTGCGGTGATTAACATGCGCCGTGCGGCGTTCGCACGGTCGCCTGATAATTCCCAGTTGGTGTAATCTGCGCCTGGGCCATAAGGCACGCTGTCAGTATGACCACGGACAGAAATCTCATTGGGTAATTGTTCAATCACTTTTGAAACCTGGCGTAATAAATTTTTGGTATGGGGCAGGGGGGCTGAACTTCCTGTGGCAAAAAGCGGTTGATCCGCTTGATCCAGAATTTGAATGCGCA
This sequence comes from Alphaproteobacteria bacterium, assembly GCA_041397885.1. Taxonomy (GTDB): domain Bacteria; phylum Pseudomonadota; class Alphaproteobacteria; order Micavibrionales; family Micavibrionaceae. The sequence goes on from JAWKVV010000004.1 coordinate 46,236, forward strand.
AGCCCTCAGGCGTCATATCTAGAACAATAGATTCTTTTGATAGCTCGGGTGAAGTTTGCATTGCTTTCTCGAGAGCATCTTTTGCTTTTTCAAAATTCTCCTGATCCCGCTTTAACTGTTCTTCTTTGTATCTTTCGTCGGAAACATCTGTCTCAGGGTGCGGGAGGAGACTGCCAGGACGCAAGGCAGGATCTTGCGTTTGTGGTTTTTCAACCAACGGCTGAACTTTTGAAGTCATGGCGCCTTCTGTGGCGATTGTTGTTCCTGCAAGAAGACCTGCCGCGCCGCTTTCACTTCGGGTAATCACGGGGTTGGAGGTAAAATATTCTGCGATACCTTCTTTTTGTACTTCGGTTGTAACGCTTAGTAACCACAGCAAAAGAAAGAACGCCATCATCGCCGTCACGAAGTCGGCATAGGCAACCTTCCACGCACCACCATGATGAGCGCCTGCGTTTTTCTTTACTTTTTTAATAATGATAGGACGAAGTTCGTCCTGCTTATTCGTCATGACTTACAAATCCTTATGCTGCCGCAGCGGCAGGGTTAGGCAATTCATTTAATTTTCCTTCTAACTCAAGGAAGGTTGGCTGCACTTCATGGGGTAAAAGTTTGCGCGAAAACTCAACGGCGACTTGTGGTGCGGCGCCATTTAGAAAGGCGATAATGCCAGCCTTGATACATCTGTAATACATGATCTCGCTATGTGCGCGGGCGAGCATCGCATTGGCAAAAGGTCCTACAAAACCATAACCTGCCCAAACTCCTAGGAATGTTCCAACAAGCGCACTGGCAATCAAATGTCCTAAAACTTCGGGGGGTTCGTTGATGGATGCCATGGTTTTAATAACGCCGAGCACCGCGGCCACAATCCCTAACGCGGGTAAACCATCAGCCACAACTTGCACGGCATGACCAGGGTGTTCTTCATGATGGGTGATGGTTTCAATTTCTTCATCCATCAGGGCTTCAATTTCATGAGGGTTATCATTCCCAAGAGATATAATTCGTAAATAATCACATAAGAAAACAAGTGCGTGATGGTTGTTGTAAACGCTGGGGAATTTTTTAAACAGTTCGCTCGTTTCAGGTTCTTCGATATGTTGCTCCAGAGCAAGCCAACCTTTTGTCCGCGCCAATTTAAACAAAGTGAAAAGCAAACTTAAAAGTTCAATATAACTTTGTTTGTTATGCGCGGCGGGCTTACTCAAACATTTAAAAGATTTCAAAGTTTGTTTGACGAGGGGTAGTGGATTTGAAATCAAAAAAGCCGCAATCCCGACCCCGATAATAATCATAATCTCACCAGGCATGGCAGGACCCATCACGTGGGTTACAAGATGCACACCTTTGTCAAATCCTGCAGCAACCATGACGCCGCCAAAAGTCATAACAACAACAAGGAGGATAGCGATAAACTTCATGGCGATATAAATTCCTTAAGTGAGAAAAACAGGGAGTAATACGCGAATACGTTTCAACAGTATCGCCGTATTTTCCTTTTTTTTCAAGAATATATGGAAGATTTTCCTGTCATCCTGCGACTTGATCGCAGGATCTTTCAGGTTTTATGTCGGGATTCTTCGGCCAAGCCGAAGAATGACACGAGTCTTAACAGGTTATTTTTGTAACCACTTCGCAACATCGCACGCAGAATAGGTCAAAATCATATCTGCGCCCGCGCGCTTAAAGGCGAGCAAGCTTTCCATCATCGCACTTTGGTAATCCAGTGCGCCTGCTTCGGCGGCCAGACGGATCATGGCATATTCCCCGCTGATTTGATAAGCGGCAAGGGGAAGGTCGGTTTTTTCGCGTAGTTTTGCGAGGATATCCAGATAGGGCATGCCAGGTTTGACCATTAAAATGTCGGCCCCTTCTTGTTCGTCGAGCAGCGCATCCCGCAGAGCTTCCCGCGCGTTGGCAGGGTCAAGTTGGTAAGTTTTACGGTCTGTTGGAACATTGGGGTTATGTCCTAAAGAACATCCTGCCGCATCGCGGAACGGACCATAAAACACAGAAGCAAATTTTGCGGCATAGGCCATGATTGGCACATGGGTGAATCCTGTCACGTCTAGCGCATGTCGAATGGCAGCCACTTGTCCATCCATCATGCCAGAGGGCGCGACCATATCCGCACCCGCTTCGGCGGCAATAACTGCTTGCATGGCAATGTTTTCAATGGTCTTGTCGTTGTCAACGTCGCGGCGCTCATTGATGGGGCCGCAATGCCCATGATCTGTATATTCACAAAAACATAAATCCGCCGTGATCGCCACATTCGGCGCGGCTTTTTTGGCAGATGAAATCATGCGGGCCATCAATCCATTTGGGTCCATGGAGTCTGAACCATGATGATCTTTATTGTGAGAGACGCCAAACATCATTACCGAAGGAATTCCCAAATCGGCCACTTCTTTCATTTTATCGATGATCGTTTTTTCTGTTTCACGAACAACACCAGGCATGGTCTTAATGGCGACGGGAGTGTCTATATTTTCTTCGACGAAGAGTGGATAAATCAAATCACTGACCTGCACCTGATTTTCTCGCACCATGTCGCGAAGGGCACTATTTTGGCGCAGGCGGCGCATTCTGACGTGCGGGAATGCATTTTCCGTCAGGCGCTTATGCTTCATCATCTCCGCATGAGACTTCGGCTCGGTTAAGGTGTCGGGAATAAGAGATTTTAATTTATCTGTCATAATACAGACCTATATTTTAAATAATATTAAGCGTCAATTAAACTCTAGTCTTTATTCTATTGGATAGGGATTGTAAATGCCTGAATGCTCTGGCAACATGCCTATGTAATTTTTAAGGATTAAAGCAGGATTTTAAATATGTCGACACTCTATTTTGAAACAATACAGATGATTGAGCGCCTCCACCGTTACTTTCTGGACGTGGTGAAGCTAGAGCTTGATCGCAAGCATATTCAAGATATTAACAACGTGCAGGCGATGATTCTCTACAATATTGGCCATGATGACATGACCGTAGGGGAATTGACCTTGCGGGGATATTATCTCGGCTCCAACGTGTCCTACAATGTAAAGAAAATGAGCGAGAATGACTATATTGAGCAAGAACGCTCGGTTCATGATAAACGCTCAATCCGTGTCAGTTTAACCCCTAAGGGGAAGGAACTTTACAGCCTGCTAAATGATATGTTTGCACGCCACGACGGAAAGTTGGAAGGCACAAAACTGACAACGGAAAGCTTTAAAGACACAATCAATACGTTGCAGAATATAGAACGGTTCTGGAATGCCCAAACCCAGTTCAGCGGTTTGGGAAGTGCGGACGCCGAAGATTAACGCGGCTCGGGACTGTTCCTGCATATTTCTCAATCCCCATATTTAACGGGTGGTCTCTTGTCGTGATATTGGTTTGTATCACGGCGCTGCGCCATATTTCTCCAACCGCAATTTTAAAAGATACTACACCTTGTCCATCGGGCCCCAGAGAAACCAATAGGGTTTCTGGTGCAACATCATTCTTTTTCAGGTGTTTCCTGCCCTATCTTCAGGGTTATCTGTCGAAATTTCTTGGATTGTTGCTTCTGAAAACGCTCAGCGTCCTTAACAAGGTAAGGCGCTTTCTTCAAAGGCGTGAGAGGGGGATTTTACGTGTTTTTTCAATATCATTCTGGAAGGTAAACTACAGTATTTTGGCCAAAAAGCAATATTTAGACATAATAATTGACATGAAGGCCATTATTTGCCATAAAAATTTATGTTCTCAAGAGATTTAAAAGAATGCTGGATTCAAGCGGCGAAAGCGTTGTTGGCTCAAAAGCCGCGCGAATATGGCCAGGCGCCCAGTGATGAGGGGTATCAACATTTCTTTGATAGAATGGGTGAAAAGCTGCGCCTTGATGTCAGAAAAGACAATGTTAATGATGTCGAAATTAAAAATAAAATAATGGGCTATTTTGATAAAGCGATCGTGAGAGAAGGAGAGTCGGTTGTGCCTCTGCATAGAAACCCTGCTCTTAAAGTTGTGATATCACTCAAAGAAACTTTGGCGGCAGAACTGAAATTTTAGGGGCGTAAAATGATCAGCGATGAATTTAAAAAACAGTGGTATCTATCAGTTGTTAGATACTATGAAAGACAAGGAGATCGTGCGCCAAACCAAGGTAGAACATCTTCAGTTATAAAGAAAGTGGCGGATAGCCTTTATCAATTATCAGATGATAATTTCTTTGCAGACGCAAACCTGAATGAAATAAAAGATTTACTGACTTCTCAGATAACAAAAGGGGCGATGATTACTGGGCGCGCTGTTCAGGGGTTGAAATTTGCTTTAAGTGAGAAGGAAGAGCGTGATTACATCTTGGTTAAAACACAGGAAATAGAAGGTAAAAGAAGGGCGGGAGCTTATCCTTTAGATTATGAAGCGGGGTTGCAACCGCCTCGGTTTTCGATTTCTAGGCGTCCCATCCCTACAAATCCACCGCGCCCTCAGGCGTTAGCTATTCAGAATCTGACACAAATATGTGCAGACCCCCAGAAGCCAAATATTTTAGGGAACTGGGGGCGTTATGCTGCGCCAAAAGCACAAGGAAAACACACACCGCCCCCTGTTGTTTTATCATCTGTCCAGCAAAAGATAGTTCATAGCTTTTCGCTGCGGACACATGGAAAACTACAAGAATTTAATCAGCCGATGGACTTTAACGACGTTAAGGCATTCATTGAAAAAATCATCACAGAGCACCCGATGTGTGAATTTGGTATAGAGTTAGCCAATCTCTTTAATGATTCCCAGGACGCCACGATTCAACAGATGGCCAGAGCGGCGTTAGCGGTCTGTGTGGACTGTGGTGTTTATACCCCTATTCCTTCTACTCAAACGCGGCAAGGCCAGTCTGTGCGCGGCCCAAAATAAGAGCATGAATATCGTGTGTACCCTCGTAAGTATTCACGGCTTCTAAATTCATCATATGGCGGATCACAGGGTATTCATCTGAGATACCATTGCCGCCAAGCATATCGCGACAAATACGTGCAATATCAAGGGCTTTTCCGCAGTTGTTACGTTTTAACATTGAGATGGCTTCGGGTGCAGCACGGTTCTGATCCTTCAATTGACCCAAACGGTGTGCCGCGCATAACCCTAATGTAATCTCGGTTTGCATATCGGCGAGCTTTTTTTGCACCAGTTGATGACCTGCGAGCGCTTTGCCATAGACATGGCGCTCGGATACATATTCTAAGGCCGCATGCCAACACGCTTCTGCGGCGCCCATCACGCCCCATGAAATGCCATAGCGGGCGGAGTTTAAACACATGAATGGTGCTTTCAGGCTCATCGCTTCGGGCAGGCGGTTTTCTTCAGGGACAAAAACTTCATCCATCGCAATACCGCCTGTGATGGAGGCGCGTAAGGAGAATTTTCCTTCAATTTTGGGTGCGACAAGGCCTTCCATTCCTTTTTCAAGAATAAAGCCGCCGACCTTGCCGTCATCATCTTTTGCCCAGACAACAAAAACATCGGCGATGGGGGAATTGGTGATCCATTGTTTTGCCCCTGAAATTTTATACCCGCCTTTTACAGATTTTGCGCGTGTAATCATGGAAGAAGGATCAGACCCGCCATCGGGTTCGGTGAGACCAAAACAGCCGATGAGTTCGCCGCTCGCCAAGCCTGGCAGATATTTTTCTTTTTGTGCGTCAGACCCGAAAGTGTAAATTGGATACATCACAAGAGACGATTGAACCGAAAGGGCAGAGCGATAACCGCTATCCACGCGTTCCATTTCCCGCGCGATGAGGCCGTAAGCTGTGTAAGATACACCAGAACATCCATATCCTTCTATCGTTGCGCCCAACAATCCAACCGCACCCATCTTTTTCATGATGGCAGAGTCAAATTTTTCGTGCCTATTGGCTTCGATAACGCCTGGGAGCAGTTCTTTTTGTGCAAAATCATAAGCGCTGTCGCGGATCATGCGATCTTCGTCGCTTAATGTTTCGCTGAGGAGAAGGGGGTCTTTATAGTCGAATTCTGCACGAGTCATGAATCAAAATTTACCATGAAGATACCAAGACACGAAGATATTTTACTTTTGTCATCCTGAGCGAAGGGCATTAGCCCGTAGTCGAAGGATCTTAATATGATAGTTGATGTGAAGATTCCTCGACTTTGCTCGGAATGACAGTTAATAGTGGGTTATGGAGTCCTTAAAAAACCGCGAGATCATTATCGAATTCTTTCCTGTTGGGCAGATTGTAAAGGTCAGCGCGATGGACGTTGAAACCTTGACTGAAATCTCTATTCAAGGGCCTGCCAACGCGGGGGAAGAGACCCTCAAACTCAATGCCATAAAGCGCCTTGAATATGTCCTCAGGAAAAAGGGATTAATTCAATAAAAATCTTGCCTGTAAGCGGCAGAAATCCTATAAAGCCTGCATGACATTAAAAGTAGCCATAGCCTGCGATCACGGCGGGGTTGACCTCAAAAATTTCTTAAAAGACAGCTTTGAGCTGAAATGGATTGATCTTGGCACGAATGATCCTAAAAAATCGGTAGATTATCCTGATTATGGATATGCTCTGGCAGAAACCATTGCGAGCGGTGAAGCAGACTTTGGTATAGCCATTTGTGGATCGGGGATTGGTATTTCCATTGCTTGTAATCGCCATCCTGATATTCGCGCCGCGCTCTGCACAAATACGACAATGGCAAAACTGGCGCGTGAACATAACGACGCCAATGTTTTGTGTCTGGGGGCTCGCCTGACAGGAGAGGTTCTGGCAGCAGAAATTGTAAAAGAATTTTTGGAAAATGACTTTGAAGGCGGCCGTCATCAGGCTCGCATTGATAAGTTAACGGAAGGACTTTAAAAATGACCAACACAGCAATGAAAGCACAAGACATGACGCCCGATAATTTCTTTACCGCCAATTTAGCCGAAACGGATCCCGAAGTTGCGAATGTTATTGCCGCTGAATTCGAACGCCAACAATATCAGATTGAACTGATTGCTTCTGAAAATATCGTTTCTAAGGCGGTGCTCGAAGCGCAAGGTTCTGTCCTGACCAATAAATATGCTGAAGGGTATCCAGGGAAGCGTTATTACCAAGGGTGCGAGCAGGTTGATAAGACCGAGCAATTGGCGATTGACCGTCTTTGCAAAATGTTTGGTTGTGGGTTTGCAAACGTGCAGCCACATTCTGGCGCGAATGCGAACCAAGGGGTTTACATGGCCTTGATGCAGCCTGGCGAAACATTTTTGGGGATGGATTTGGCGCATGGGGGCCACTTGACCCACGGCTGCCCCGTTAATCAATCAGGAAAATGGTTTAATGCCGTGACTTACGGTATTGATGAAAACGGCATGATTGACATGGACAATGTTGAAGAAATGGCCATCAAACACAAACCCAAGATGATTATCGCTGGGGCATCGGCTTACGCCCGTGTCATCGACTTTAAACGCTTCCGTGAAATTGCGGATAAGGTTGGGGCTTATTTATTTGCGGATGTGGCACACTATGCAGGCTTGATTGTCGGCGGTGTTTACCCCAATCCTTTCCCACATGCTCACATTGTGACAACCACAACGCATAAAACATTACGTGGCCCACGCGGCGGCGCAATCATGACCAATGATGAAGAGCTAGCAAAGAAAATTAACTCTGCCATTTTCCCTGGCCTTCAAGGTGGGCCGTTGGAGCACGTTATTGCGGCCAAGGCCGTTGCTTTTGGTGAGGCCTTGCAACCAGATTTTAAAATCTATGCGAAGGCTGTTTTGGATAATGCCCGTATTTTGGCAGAGACGTTAAAAGCAGGCGGTCTTGATATTGTCTCTGGTGGGACAGATTGTCACATGATGCTTGTGGATTTACGTCCAAAAAAATTAACAGGAAAAGTGGCTGATCTGGCGCTCGAACATGCGGGGATTACCTGTAATAAAAATTCCGTCCCGAACGATCCCGAAAAACCTTTCGTGACATCGGGTATTCGTTTGGGAACGCCTGCGGGCACGACGCGTGGTTTTGGTCCTGCGGAATGGAAAGAAATAGGCAATCTTATTTTGGAAGTCTTGGATGGTCTTGTGGCCAATGGTTCAGACGGAAACGGCGAGGTTGAAAAAGCTGTTAAAGCAAAAGTCCGCGCATTGTGTGAACGCTTTCCAATTTATAAGTAAACGAAGTTGCAAGAGCATAGTTACAAGTTACAAGAAGTTTCCCAATCACATCGTGATTTAAGAATTTATCAACGGGCTTATGCGGTTTCTCTTGAAATTTACAAGCTATCCAAACATTTTCCAAAAGAAGAACGTTATGCCATTACAGATCAGTTGCGTCGTGCTTCTTCTAGCGTTTGTGCCAATATAGCTGAGGGCTATGGGCGTCAATTATCATCCGACGCAGATTTTAAGCGTTTTCTTGTTATCGCTAAAGGATCATGTCATGAAATGGATGTTTGGATTGATTTTTGTAAGGATTTAGAATTTATTACCAATGATCAAGCACATCAATGGAAACAAGAATATATAGAAATCTCTAAAATGCTTTTTGCTTTCATAAAAAAATTATAAATCTTGTAACTGAGGACTTGTAACTAAATATGCGCTGCCCGTTTTGCCAAAGTGAAGATACCCAAGTAAAGGACTCCCGTCCGACGGAGGATAATTCGTCGATCCGCCGCCGCCGTGTGTGCGGGGAGTGCGGCGGACGTTTTACCACGTTTGAGCGGATACAGCTGCGGGATATGACCGTGGTAAAATCTGATGGGAAGCGTCAACCATTTGATCGGGAAAAAGTTATTCGCTCAATGCAAATTGCGCTGCAAAAACGCCCTATTTCCACAGAACAAATTGAAAAGGCAGTGACGGGAATCGTCCGTCAGTTGGAAAGTGAAGGCGAAAGTGAATTTCCTTCGTCTCATGTAGGGGATTTGGTAATGAAGGCGCTTATCTCTTTGGATATGGTGGGCTATATCCGTTTTACATCCGTCTACAAAGATTTTCGTGAGCCAGAAGATTTCAACGCTTTTCTGCAAGAAGTGCAAGAGCTTCAGGCGCAGCAAGCAAAACGGAAGAAAAAATAATAACCGTCATTGCGAGGAGTGAAGCAGCGCGGCACCCTAACCAACCACTCTATAGTAGCTCGCTTTCGTCACCGTGTTTCCCATCCTTGTCATCCTGCGACTTGATCGCAGGATCTTTTTGCAAAACCCATAAGATCCTTTGGTTAAACCAAAGGATGACAATTCAAGTGTATTTAGTTAAAACGTCACCATGCAAATAAACCCTTATGATCTCTGGCATATGAAATCTGCATTAAATCTGGCGCGCACGGGCTTGGGGCTGACATGGCCGAACCCTAGTGTGGGATGTGTCATTATCAAAGACGGACATGTGGTGGGGCGCGGTCGTTCTGGGGACGGGGGCAGGCCGCACGCGGAAACTGTGGCACTTAATATGGCGGGAAAGCACGCTAAAGGCGCGTTTGTCTATGTCACGTTGGAACCCTGCGCCCATCATGGAAAGACCCCGCCTTGTGCACAAGCTCTCATAGATGCAGGGGTTTCCAAAGTTATTATAGCGACTGAAGATACAGATGATAGGGTTTCTGGCAAGGGAATTGAGATGCTCCGCGCGGCGGGAATTGAGGTGGTTGTGGGAATAATGGCAGAACAGGCACGGGATCTAAACAAAGGTTTCTTTCTGCGCCATGCCGAACAGCGGCCGCTTATTAGTCTTAAAACCGCGACCACGCTTGATGCCAAAATTGCCACTTCAACAGGGGAATCTAAATGGATTACGGGCGAACTTGCCCGAAAACGCGCTCATTTACTGCGTGTTCAGCATGATGCAATTGCCGTGGGTGTGAACACAATTATCAGTGATAATCCTCAATTAAACAGTAGGTTAAATGGTATTGTTAAGAATCAAGTTCGAATTATTTTTGATACCCACTTACGCTTAAAGGGCACTGAAAAGATATTTGAAAATCTGCTCGAAAACCCTGTCTGGGTTGTCACAACCATTGAGGCAACCAGTGATAAAGCGCGTCCTCTCGTCAATGCAGGCGCAGACCTGATCACGGTTTCTAAAAACGCTGATGGGAAAATTGATTTGTCTCAGGCAATGAATGCACTCTGCGCGCGTGGTATTACGCGGCTTTTGGTGGAAGGTGGGGCGAACCTTATGACGTCATTTATGAAACTCGGGCTTTACGATACCTTGTATTGGTTTAAAGCGGGGAGCGTTATCGGTGCAGACGGGCTCAATGCGGCGCAGGCACTTGGTATTGCTAAAATAGATCAAAAAATTAGACTAACTCATTCAGAACAAATCATTTTAGGTGAAGATGTTTTAGACATTTATAAAAGAACGGCGTAAAAGAAACCATGTTTACAGGTATTATTACAGATATTGGGCGCGTAGCGTCAGTGGAGAAAAAACAGGGCGGGGATATGCGTCTTGGCATTACGACCCATTTTGATTTATCTAAAACGGAAATTGGCGCGTCTATCGCTTGTGCGGGGTGCTGCCTAACGGTGGTGGAGAAAAAAGGTAATATCTTCTTTGTGGAGGTGTCTGCCGAAAGCCTGTCGAAGACCACAATAGGATCCTGGATGGAAGGAACGTTGGTTAATCTTGAACAGGCGCTGAAAATGGGGGATGAACTGGGCGGGCATATTGTGTCAGGTCACGTAGATGGTCTGGCAACGCTTGTAAGTGTAATGCCAGAAGAGGGGTCTCATCGTCTGGTGTTTGAAGCGCCAAAGGAGTTAGGCGGTTTTATCGCTCCTAAAGGCTCTGTTACGTTAGATGGCATTTCTCTCACGGTGAATGAAGTCAAAGGGGCGCAGTTTGGGATCAATATTATTCCCCATACGTGGGAAAGAACAACATTAAGCGGCCTTAAAGCAGGGGACAAAGCCCATATCGAAATCGATATGCTTGCCCGTTACGTTGCGCGTGCCCTTGCATATCAAGCATAAATTTCTTATAAACAGAATGTTCTCAGGGCAGGGTGAAACTCCCTACCGGCGGTAAGTCTTTTATAGATAAGTCCGCGAGCGCCTTAACATCGTTAAGGGTCGAGCAGAGCCAGTGAAATTCTGGCACCGACGGTTAAAGTCCGGATGAAAGAGAGCGCTTGATGAAGATTATCGGCCTATGTCGATCGTCTGATTTGGGCATTTGCCCTGATTCATGAAACTCTTTTTATAAGGAAAACAAAATGAATCAGACTTTACTAAATCCAAACCAAAAAATTGCTTTCGTTCAGGCAGGTTGGCACGCCGATATCGTAGGTGAAGGACGCAAGTCGTTCATCAAGGAAATGGCGACCAAAGGTGTTTCTGAAAGTAAAATCGAAATTTTTGATGTGCCAGGCTCGCTTGAAATTCCATTAATGGCAAAAAAACTTGCTGAAACGGGTCAATATGCCGCTATTGTGTGCTGTGGTTTTATTATTAACGGTGGCATTTATCATCATGAATACGTCAACCATGCTGTGCTTGATGGCATGATGCGTGTGCAACTGGATACGGGTATTCCCGTCCTGTCAGTGGTGCTCACCCCGCATTATTTCCATGATAAAGAGGAGCATCAAAAGTTCTTTTTTGATCACTTTACGGTGAAGGGTAAAGAAGCCGCCGAAGCCTGCATCATGACACTCGAAAACATGAACAGGTTTATTGCCATGGACAAGGCGGCCTAAATCCCTTAGATAATCCGCTATGACCTCAACACCAAAGACAAAACCGTCTCATCGCTCCTCTGCCAAGGCTCGCAACAGTGCGGCTAGATTACTGGCGGTGCAGGCGGTTTATCAGATGCATAAGAATGACCAAAACGCGGAGGATGTCATCCGTGAGCTGTTGGAATTTCGCGCAGGTAAAGATTATGAAGGCGATGGTGAGGTCATGGTGGCCCCGAATGAAGATCATTTTGCGTTGGTCGTCCGCGGGGTAAGTGAACATATCGCACAATTAGGAGATATGATTTCCCAAAACCGTGGAAAATCTTTGGAAGAAGAGAGTTTTAAGCGCAACGAGCCATTGTTACAGGCTATTTTTCTCTGTGCGGCTTTTGAGCTCATGGTTTTGCAATCCATTCATTATCCAGTCATTATCTCGGATTATCTGCATGTTACTCACGCCTTTTTCGAAGAAGGCGAGGCAAAATTGGTGAATGCTCTCCTTGATTCCATGCGTAAAACTGTCCGCGATTAAGCCAAAATTCTTCAAAAACCCAGAATAACTGCCGTTTTTTCAATACGTTAGTATGCACTCTGACAAGGTTTTATTAACCTTTTCATTATATAATTTAAGAGTATTAGGGATTTGCGCGCAGCACGGTGCAGGCGGGCTCTGTTTGGGGAAACAGTCTACAGACTATGAAATATGCATTAATACTTTTGGTAGCAATTGCTTTACTTGGCGCAGGGGGTGCGGCAGGTTTTTTTGCTTTTCAAAAACAAGCCGTCGCTTCTTTAGGGCCAGAAAATGCCAAAGCGTTAGCCGAAAAAATGGCACGGGATAAGGCCGCCGTGATCGCTGGTGAAGAAGCCAAGAAATTAGAATTCGTAGAACTTGATTCCATCATTCTTCCCATTATCGATTCCAATGGTGTGTCACAGGTCGTCACTCTTATTGTGTCGTTGGAAGTGGGAGATAAAGAAAATGTTGAATACGTTAAAAAACTAACACCGCGTCTCAAAGATGCTTTTATTCAGGACATGTACGGGGTTCTTAATCGTAAAGCATCGATGGATGGTGGGGTCGTGAAAGTTGATGAATTGAAAAAACGCTTAAACCGCGTTTCTACAAAAATTTTAGGGGAAAATAAAATTAACAGTGTCCTTTTACAGGTTGTTAACCAACGTCCTATATAAAAGAAGAATTATTACAAAAGTAGTATGTGAGTAGTTTCCTCCACTCAGCAAGCTTAAGCCCGGTCCTTGTGATCGGGTTTTTGCTAAAGGAAGGGAAGATTTGCTAAACTGTTACGGGATAAAAAGTTTAATTTTAGGAGAGAGAGAATGAGTTTGTTAGAAGCATATCAATTGGCAAAAGGCGCGGCACAGAATGATTGCGATTCTCTTTCGGGTGACGCAAAAACTCAGTTACAATCTCAACTAACGACAGCAGAAGAAATAGTTTCTGGCGCCAGTAAGGCTTGTAGAGAATATTTAGAAAAATCAAATACACAGCACGATCAATCCTTCCTGGGAACACAGCGTGCAAAGGCGGCGCAGCCCTCATCAGAAGACCATCAAAAATTTGTAACGGATACATTTAATGCACTTATCACGTCAAACCCTTTAGTCGAGGATAATGATCTCGCAAAAGCAGCAATCGCTGCAGCAGTTGAAATTTTTGAAACGGAGATAGGATTTAAACCAGAAATTCCTAAACCTTGATCGCGATCTAAATTGATTTAACAAAAACCTCCTCTCAAATGTTGACATAACTTTCTTTATGTCTTAAAAAGCGCTCTGTTTTTTTTATAGGGTGTTTTAAAATGAATATAAGCTCAGATTTTGTTTCAAGTCAGGAGGTTTATCAAAGGCTTCATGACAGAGTAAGTTATTTACTGGATTGGTTGCAGGTAGACCCAGATATCGGAAAGTTTGAGCAGGCAACATCCGTAGAGATAGAGGGATATCGACATCGTCTGATTCATGAATTCACAAGAGCGAAAGATATTGTAGATGGCGCGGCTCATAATGCTTAAAACAGACCCAAAACATTAGCCGAAAAGACAACAAAGAAGCATGCGTGTCGAATATTTTTAAAGGTTATGTTGTCAATAGTTGTGACAGCGAGCACAGAGATGAAACAACGGATATTGGACAGAGATTAATTTCTGCGGCACAAGAAGTTGCTGCAGACACGTATCTTCGAATAACAGGATTTAGACCGAGTGTTCTAGGAAAATAATTTAATTATTTCCACCTGCGGTAGAAACAGCGCCTCCATCGGGTCTATTAAAGCGTCCGACATTACCCAAAAGTTGCTCCATAAAGGTTATCTCGTTCCCACCCGTTTTGGTTTTATCACGAACTTTGGGAATATCCATTCGATCGGCATCTATTTCTTCCATTGTTTGGACAATACCTTGTTCGTCAAAGGCGACGACAACAATTTTTTCTTCGACAACTTTAGGATCAAGGATTCCTTTCTTTTCCATTTTTTGTCCAATGTAATACCAAACATTGTCATCAAACGGTGCTTTCGTGGTGGGAGAGCCGAGTGATTTTAAAACATTGCTTTGGGTGCTGACACCTGGGGTAATTTCGGCCATGCGGAAATCTTCAACCATATTGCCGCGCGCAGTTTGGGTGGCTGTACAGGCGCAAAGGACGCCACAGGCTAGGATAAGGGTAAAAAGGGCTGAGATGTTTTTCATACTTGCCATATTGATAGGAACGCCCTAAAAAATCAAGAATGATTAATTTCTTTAAAAACCGCAGAATTCTAAAAGATCGCGCCCGAAACTTATATGATCGTGCCGAGGCTCAGGCGCGCTTGCCTATTTTTTATGAAGATATGGGGGTGCCTGATACGGTGGATGGGCGTTTTGAAATGATTTGTCTTCATGCCTATATCCTGATGCATCGTTTGATGAAAGTAGGGGATAAAAAACTGGCGCAAAAACTTTTTGATGCCTTATTTGTTCAAATGGAATTGTCTTTGCGGGAAATGGGCATCGGGGATTTAGGTGTGCCTAAACATATGAAACGGATGATGCAGGGATTTAATGGGCGTGCCAATCATTACGAAGCGGCCATTCTGACCAATGACCGTGAAGAATTGAAACAGGCACTTATTCAAAATGTCTATGGTACGGTGAACCGTGTTGAGAATAAAAATATTGAGTCTTTGTTAGATTATATCTTTGCAAATATTGCTTTAGAAACGGTGGAGGAAGGTTTCATTTCTCCAGATATGAAAGGGGCGGGGAAGAAACATGCCTAAGCAGGAATTAACAGAACAGGAGTGGTCACATTTCTTTGATATAGAAGATTTGGAAAATGGCTTTGCCAAAGTTTCAATTGAGGCGAGTGAGGAAGAGCTGCACGATATGGCGCGGCGGCTTAACGTGATGTCATTGCAAAGTGCGAAGGCGGATTTGACGCTGAAGAAAGAGCAGGGTGGACACGTGATTCATGTTACGGGTCACTTTGAGATCAAAGTAACCCAGAACTGTGTTGTGACTTTGGAGGATTTTGAAACGGTGATGAGCGAACCTGTTGAAGGATGGTTTGCGGATAAGGAAAGCGCTGTGTCTTTTGCGGCGGCGAAGCGGGAAAAGGAAATTACAACCTCCCGCCGTGAAATTGAGATGTTGGAAGAAGCCGAAGATCCAGAAGATATCATCAACGGGGTTATTGATCTGGGGGAATTGGTGACACAGCACATTTCTCTGGCGCTTCCTGCCTATCCTCATAAACAGGGTGTAGAATATGAATTTGGGGATGAAAATATCCAAATTGGTGAGGGCTCGCCTTTGCGTAAAAACCCCTTTGAGGCGCTAAAAGACTGGAAAGAGAAGCGATAAGGCGATAAAAGCCCAATAAAACGCTTGCACTTTTAGGGCATTTTGGTTAAAAAGCCCCCAGAATCTATATTTGATCTATATTTATCCCTATTTTGAGGACGGAAAAATGGCAGTACCAAAAAGAAAAACAACGACTTCTAAGCGCAATATGCGCCGCGCACACGATGCGTTGAGCACAACAAACTGGGTGGAAGATGCCAATTCAGGCGAGCCAAAGCGCCGCCACCACATTGACCTGAAGACAGGCACCTATAAGGGCCGTCAGGTCTTGGCTGATCGCGACTAATTCGCGCTTCCATAATCCATAAAACATCTATGTCCCGCGGCTTGGTCGCGGGATTATTGTTTAGGCAATAATATAACTCTCCCGTTGACTTCTTATAATCGACCTGCGATTTTCACTTCTTGAAACTGATAACGACAAACCTGTAAATTTATGACATATCGCCAGACAATCGCTATTGACGCCATGGGTGGAGATTTTGGCCCAAGCGTTACCGTTCCCGCTGCGGCTGCGGCGCTTAAAAGAATGCAGGATACAAAAATCATCTTCTTTGGTGATGAAAAAGTGATAGCACCCTTGATGGGGGTATACCCTGAATTGAAAAAACATTCTCAAATTCACCATACTGATATTACCATTTCTTCGAAGGACAAACCATCGGTCGCGCTGCGTAATGGACGGGATTCCAGTATGCGTCTAGCCATCGAGGCTGTGAAGGATGGCGTGGCTGACGGTGTCGTTTCGGCGGGGAATACGGGCGCTTTAATGGCGATGTCAAAAATGCTGCTGAAATGCTTGCCAGGCATTAACCGCCCCGCTATTGCGAGCGTCATGCCAACAGCTAACGGAAAAACCGTTGTGCTTGATTTGGGAGCAAACTTGGCGTGTGACGCTGAAATGTTAATTCAGTTTGCTATTTTGGGTTCTGTCTATGCGCGGGTGGTGCAAGGGGTTCCTGCGCCAACAGTCGGACTATTGAATGTTGGGACAGAAGAAATGAAAGGCCATGAAGAAATTCGTGCTGCCGCAACTATTTTATCAACCGTTCCCTTTCCTGGAAAATATTACGGCTTTATCGAAGGTAATGACATCACCAAAGGCACGGTTGATGTTGTCGTGACAGATGGCTTTACAGGGAATGTTGCTTTAAAAACGGCGGAAGGTGTCGGCAAGCTTTCAAAGGAATTTTTGACGATGGCTTTTAAATCATCGCCGCTAGCAATGTTGGGCTATCTTCTGGCGCGCGGGGCGATTAAACGCATGAAAGATCAGGTTGACCCCCGTAAATATAATGGCGGGATGTTTTTGGGCGTAAATGGAATTTGCGTCAAAAGTCATGGTAATAGTGATATAGAAGGCACAGAAAACGCCATCGTTGTGGCGTATGATTTAATCCGCAATGGGTTTAATAAACGTGTGGCGGATGAAATCGAAAATCTTTCAAGTCAGGAAAAATTTATTTCTGTGGTGGGTGTTTAATCAATGAGTCTGTCTTCTATTATTCTCTCAACAGGATCTTATTTGCCTGAGAAAATTCTCACCAACGCTGACCTTGAAAAAATGGTTGAGACATCGGATGAATGGATTGTTCAGCGCTCAGGAATTAAGCAGCGTCACATCGCCGCCGATAATGAAACAACAGGGGACATGGCAATCGCGGCGGCGAAAAAAGCGATTGAGGCGGCGGGCTTAAAACCTACTGACATCGATGGTGTTATTGTGGCAACAACTACACCAGATCGCACCTTCCCTTCGGTGGCCGTGAAGGTGCAGGGGGAACTCGGTATTCCTGCGGGGCTTGCCTTTGATGTGCAGGCCGTGTGCACAGGTTTTGTTTATGCCCTCGCAACAGCAGATAATTTTATCGCCCGCGGACAGGCCAAACGTATTCTTGTGATTGGCGCAGAAAAAATGTCATCCATCGTGGATTGGACAGATCGCACCACCTGCGTACTGTTTGCTGATGGAGCAGGGGCGGTTATTTTGGAAGCTAAAGAAAATCAAGACGGTTTAGCAGGGCAAGGGATTCACTCTACACATCTTTATGCGAATGGGGCGCAGCGCGCTATGTTACAGACATCGGGCGGCGTATCCTCTACGGGGGGTAACGGCGTCATTGAAATGCAGGGGCGGGAAGTTTTTAAATATGCTGTGCAATATATGGCGGATGTTGTTGAAGAAACGTTAACACACAACAAAATCACACCGTCTGATATTGACTGGCTTGTTCCCCATCAGGCCAATATCCGTATCATTGAATCAACAGCCAAAAAATTAAATATGTCGATGGATCAGGTTGTTGTAACGGTCGATCATCATGGTAATACCTCGGCGGCTTCTATCCCGCTTGCACTTGATGAAGCGGTGCGGGCAGGAAAAATCAAACGTGGGCAAATGGTGTTGATGGAAGCCATGGGTGGCGGTCTAACCTGGGGCGCGGCCCTCGTGCGGTTTTAATTAGGATTTTATCCGCGTTTAAAGTTGTCATAACTACAATTCAATTGACAAAACCATTTTTATAATTTAAGAGTTAACCATGAGCAAAATTGAAGAATATATTTCTAGAGAAGATACAATTTTTAGTGCAGTTGTAAATTCCAATTGGACAATTCCAACAGTTTTAGTTTTATCTCTTGGTATACCTTTCTATGCAGCCGTTACGGATAAATTTACAAAACCCTTCACGGTTGAGGGGGTTTTGGAGACGGTTGTTCCAAATTATTCTCCAGACTCTCCTTAATTTTAGTTTCTTCTTTTGGATTGGATTCAGCAGTAACGTCAGAGCTTATGTCTGTGTATATAGCAACGCCAATATTTGCTAGCGCTATTGATGTGATCAATATAACAGCAGCGTTGGCAGAGTTTTTTGCAGTATTTGATCTAAAATTATCTTTGTAAATAATTCCTTTTTCTCTATTTTCTCTTGACTCATCAAATAGTTTTTTAAACTTTGGTATTTGAATGTCTTGCTCTTCTTCACTTTTTTCTAACAAAGCATTGGTTGTTCTTAGCATCTCTTTATAGACACTATTAATGAAGAAAAAATCTCGATTTAAATTTAGGATTAATCCACCAACAACAGCAGTTGTTAATGCCTTTGCAGGTAAGGTAGCTAAACTTTCTATTTGAAACGATAGAAAGTTGGCAACACCGCCGCCGCCAATAATGCCTGCGGCAAAGGCAAAATGATTTCTGTTTGATCTATCTTTTTCCGCAATAATTTCTGCTTTTAGTTTTTCTATCCTATCCTGACGACTTTGTGATGTAGCAGCCACTTCTTGGGCTTTTTGTTTTGCCCGTTCTGCAAAAACGTCAATGGCCAAAGGGGCTTGTTTGCCTATAGGGCGTTTCTTTGGTCTGGTGTTGTGAGACTTTTTTGACATGACAGAAATATATAACCAAAATATTAATAATATGTAAATAAAAAGAAGTAAAATAATATAGGAAAATATTCCTTTATTTTATATTGTCTTTCTGCTATGGTGGTGAATGGTTTATTTAAACAACACATCACTATTTCTGTCATCCCGAGCGTGTCGAGGGATCTTACCTGTTTATCGGCATGAAGATCCTTCGACTTCATTCACTGACGTTCATTTCGCTCAGGATGACAGGGGAGGGAGCTGTTAGGATAACTGAAAAGGGAAAGAGGTCCCAACCACCCCCACCCCCCGATTCCCGTCAAACGAAAAGAGTAACTTTATTTCATGAGCAAAAACAAAGCGTTAAGCATCAAAAAAAGTCGGAAAACCATGGCAAGAAGGGCGCGGATGTGGCATAATAACCTATGAAGTAAAGTATGTAGCCCTTTGAAATTTCACAGAAAAATTAAACTAACTTTTTTGTGATTAAGTTTTCAACTTGCATTGACGATCGCAGGAGCGGGCTTTAGCGTTAACCCATACCAAGGAGATTGATATGACCTTAGATTCATCAAAAACCATAACCCGTGCAGATTTGGCTGAGGCTGTATATGCGCAAGTTGGATTGTCTCGCAATGAATCCTCGGATTTGGTGGAACAATTGTTGGATGAAATGATGGAAGCTCTGACGAGCGGAGATCATGTCAAAATCTCTTCCTTTGGTAGTTTTTCCGTTAAGGAAAAGGGGGAGCGTATCGGGCGTAATCCTAAAACAGGGGTGGAAGTTCCAATTTCTCCCCGTAAGGTTTTGGTTTTCCGGGCTTCTCATGTTCTTAAGGAACGCATTAACAAAGGTGAGTAATTTTTACTGATTTAATATTTTAATTTAACCCATAGAAATTTAAAGATCGTCACATGAATACAACTACACTGAATAAAGTTTCCAATAACTATGACTCCGATGAAGGTTTTGCGCCGACACAACGTATTACATCACAGGCGTCTATCGACATGCCTGCTAAAAAAGTAAAAAAAGCGCAAGGGGCATTTAGAACTATTAGTGAAGTTGCCGATAAACTTGATGTGCAACAACACGTGTTGAGGTTCTGGGAAACAAAATTCTCTCAGGTACGCCCTTTAAAACGTGGCGGTGGCCGCCGGTATTACCGTCCAGAAGATGTGGCATTGTTGGAACGGATTCATCACCTTCTTTACACTGAAGGTTATACAATTAAGGGCGTTCAAAAATTATTGAAGGGGCAAGGGAAACAACAAATCATTGCCGAAGCGAATAACGAAAACGCTACGGCGGTTGCGCCGTCACCGAAAGTTCCTGCGCCTGAGGCGGCGAGTGCATCTGCGGCACCCCAAAAGCAGGGGATGAGCGCCCAACACCGCGCAGCCCTTGAAATTATGCTCGCGGAGCTGAAAGCGATGCGAAGCCTGATTAAGGTTTGATTTATCGTTCGCTTTCCGCTAAATAAGCATCAATCGGAGTGTAGCGCAGCCTGGTAGCGTACTAGCATGGGGTGCTAGGGGTCGGAGGTTCAAATCCTCTCACTCCGACCATTTTTCTCTATACTGTTTTTAAAACCCGTTCCAAGTCAGCAATTAAATCTTCGATGGTTTCAATGCCGATGGAAACGCGAAGGACGTCATCACCTGCGCCAGCTCGGGCTCTTCCTTCGCTATCCAATTGCGAATGGGTGGTGGAAGCAGGATGAATGATAAGGCTGCGCGTGTCGCCAATATTGGCAAGGTGTGAGAATAGTTTTAAGTCCTTGACCATCGTTGTGCAGGCTTTGTATCCACCTTTCATACCAAAGGTGAAAACCGCGCCGCCATGACCTTTCATGTACTTCTTTGCATTGGCATGATGTGCACTGCTTGTTAGGCCTGCGTAACTCACCCATGCAATTTTGTCGTGACGTTCCAAATATTCCGCCACGGCCTGTGCATTGTCGCAATGCTTTTGCATGCGTAAGGATAATGTCTCCATACCGATGAAGGTAAGGTAGGCGTTAAATGGTTGTTGGTTCATGCCCAGATCACGAAGGCCTACAGCATGGTTATGAATAGCGAGCGCCATCGGTCCAAAAGTTTCGGCGAAGATGATGCCATTATAGTTGTCATTGGGTTTGGCAAGGCGTGGAAACTTCTCCGCATGGGCAAGCCAGTTGAAATGACCACCATCAACAACCGCGCCGCCCATGGCGTTACCGTGGCCGCTTAAAAATTTTGTGGTGGAATAGGTCACAATATGCGCGCCATGCTCTAACGGTTTACACAGATAGGGGGTTGCCATGGTGTTATCGACGATCAGGGGAATGCCTGCCTCATTCGCCACTTTGGCTAGACCTTCAATATCCGCCACAACACCTTCGGGGTTTGATAGGCTTTCGACAAAAATGGCTTTGGTCTTGGGGGTTATTGCCGCCTTGGCCTCAGCGGCATTCTGGGGATTAAAACTTGTACTCTCCCATCCAAACATATCAGGGAAAATTTTGGCAGTGAATTGGTTGACCGAGCCGCCATAAAGTTTGCAGGAATTGACAACATGATCGCCAGGTGACATCAACGCGCTCAATACTAAAAGCTGCGCGGCATGGCCAGAAGCGGCGCAAGTGGCTGCCGATCCACCCTCAAGCACGGCGAGCTTTTCTTCTAAAGCCCCAACAGTGGGATTGGTAAGGCGGGAATAGACAAAACCTGCTTTACGCAGAGCAAACAGATCCGCTCCATGTTCGGCGTCCTCAAAAACAAAGGCGGTTGTTTGATGAATCGGAATTGTACGGGCTCCCGTCGAAGGATCAGGCCCGCACCCTGTATGGATGGCAAGAGTTTCAAGTCCATAATTTGATTTGTCGGTCATCATCGTTCCTTTCTAATGCCTTGAAAGAATAGGGGGATTCTGGTTCAACCGTCTAGCTTTCTTCGGGTGGATGGGTATTTGTGGTATTATAATACCCTATTTCTATTTATCTGTTTTTACACGTTTTTTCTTGACTGATAGGGTCGTTTAAAGCATAACAACGCCAGAATTCTTAAACAAAAGGAAAACTAAAATGAAAACATACTCTGTAAAAGAGTCAGAGATTGAGAAAAAATGGCTCATCGTTGATGCAAAAGACGTTGTTCTTGGCCGTTTGGCAACAATCGTGGCAACTCGTTTAAAAGGTCAACATAAGCCAACATACACACCACATATGGATTGTGGTGACAATGTTATCGTGATTAACGCGAAACATGTTCGTTTGACAGGAAATAAACGCAACGGCGATAAATTCTATTGGCACACAGGTTACCCAGGCGGAATTAAAGAGCGTTCAAAAGGTGAAATTCTTGATGGTGAATATCCAGAGCGCGTTATTGAAAAAGCTGTAGAGCGTATGCTTGCCCGTGGCCCATTGGGCCGTCAGGTGATGAGCAATCTTCGCGTTTATGCAGAAAGCGAACATCCTCATGAAGCGCAAAAACCAGAAGTTCTGGATATTGCATCAATGAATCCTAAGAATAAGAGAGACTAATTATGGCTGATACAAAAAAAGAAACAGTAAAAGATTTAAAAGATCTTGGTGCCGCAACGGAAGGTAAAACTGTAGAGGCAAAAGCAAAAGCTCCTGCAGAAAAAGCAGAAAAGAAAGAGCCTAAAGTTGATAAACTAGGCCGTGCTTACGCTACAGGTCGTCGTAAAGAATCTGTCGCTCGTGTTTGGTTGAAAAAAGGGTCAGGTAAAGTTGTTGTGAACGGAAAATCACAAGATAAGTACTTTGCTCGCCAAACTCATCTTCTTGTTCTTAATCAACCGTTCTTGATTGTTGATCGCGTGAATGCATTTGATGTGATGTGTACAGTCAAAGGCGGCGGTCTATCAGGTCAGGCGGGCGCTGTGCGTCACGGTATTTCTCGCGCGCTTGAAAATTTTGAGCCAGGATTACGTCCAAGCCTGAAAAAAGCAGGTATGTTAACGCGTGATGCGCGTGTTGTTGAGCCGAAGAAAATTGGTAAACACAAAGCACGTCGTACTAAGCAGTGGGCGAAACGTTAATCGAATTTATATCGATGCTTTAATAATTCTAAAAACCAACCTATATTCAGGTTGGTTTTTTTATGGATAGGAAGAAAAATGGAATATTCAAAATTAGGTCGTACAGGATTAGAAGTTTCCCGTGTGTGTTTAGGGACGATGACATGGGGCGAACAAAACATCGAGGCTGAGGGTCACGCGCAAATGGATTATGCTGTAGAGCAGGGTATAAATTTTTTTGATACAGCAGAATTATACGCGGTTCCAACAAGCGCGCCGACACAAGGAAAGACAGAGGAAATCATTGGAACATGGTTTGAAAAATCTGGTAAGCGGCAAGATATTATTTTAGCGACCAAAGTTTCTGGTGCGGGGGTACCATGGATCAGAAATGGTGAAGCCTTAACGGGGGACAGCGTTCGTGTTGCCGTTGAAGGTTCGCTCAAAAGATTAAGAACAGATTATATTGATGTTTATCAATTGCACTGGCCCAACCGACCCTTTCCCCATTTTGGAGCAAACCATGCAGGACTTATTGATTTTACATCCAACACAACGGCAAGGATTGAAGATAACCTCATGGATATTCTTCGCGCTGTGGATGAGGCTGTAAAAGCAGGTAAGGTTCGCCATTTTGGTCTTTCGGATGATACCGCTTGGGGAATCATGAAGTACAATGAACTGGCAGAGAAAAATAATCTTCCACGTGTTCAATCTATTCAAAACGAATTTAGTTTACTGGATAGAACAGATGATCCTTATTTGGCAGAAGTTTGCGTTCGTGAAGACGTGTCTTATCTTCCATGGTCACCGCTAGCCATGGGATTGCTCAGCGGTAAATACGCCAATGGAAACATCCCAGAAGGTACGCGGTGGGCCGTTGAAGATCGCTTAGGTGCGCGGATGGACCGTTTTAGAAATACACCAGAAGCGCATGCGGCAGTGGCAGGGTATATAGCTGTTGCGCAGAAGCATGGTCTTGATGTTTGTCAAATGGCGTTAAAATTTGTCGATAAACAGAATTTTGTGACATCGACAATTATCGGTGCGACGACAATGGAACAATTAAAAACTGATATAGATGCTTTTGATATCGCGTTATCTCATGATGTTATGGCTGATATTGACGCTGTTTATCGTCAGTATCCAATCCCGTACTAAATAACGTTTGACTTTACTATACCAATATTCTTTATTTATGAAAAAGAGGTATAGAATATGTTACATTTAAATCAAACTAAAACTAATAAAGTCGTTGTTAATCCTGTTATTTTTCAAATGCAGGCAAGGCAGTTCTTAAGCTTTGTTGATGGTCTGGTAAGAACACTTCAAAAAAATGCGCAAGAAACCGTAACGCAATTACGAGAACAAGCAGATTTGGTTTCTAAAAGCTCACATTTAAAACCTGAATTTGATAGAGCTGATCTTCGTCAAAAAGGGATGAAGATGTGTATGATGATAGATTTTGCACAAAAAGCATTTAAGGTAGTTGGACAATTAGCGGAGGCAGATAAAGAAAAATTGGTGAGCGCCTTAAACGAGCTATCTTCGCAAATTATTTCTGAACAAGTAGAAACCAATCAGCCAGAAGAACATATTAATAAAATGGTTGATTTGATTGGTTATGAATTTGTTGAGCATGATGAAGAATTATTTAATCCAATAGAGTACAAAGAACGGGCTAATGATATTATTCGCAATATTGCCATTGTATTGACAACAGGTGCACCAACTACATTGGCAAAAGCAAATGCAAATGGCGCCTCTTTTGAAGACTTACTAATAATGCAACAGGTTGCAAAAGATTTTCAGAAAATAGTAGTTGAAGTTTACGGAAAAATGACCAAGCAGTCTTCTGGCCCGACATCTGATTGGTCACCTGCATAATTTAAATAATTGTGATTAAATCTTACAAAAACATAATGCCTACCATTGGCAAAAATGTCTGGATTGCGGATAACGCAACTGTCATTGGCGATACGGTGATCGGTGACGAAAGTAATATCTGGTTTGGTGTTACTATTCGCGGGGATGTTCATGAAATCCGCATTGGTAAACGCACGAATGTTCAGGACCATACCGTGATCCACACCACACGAAATGTGTCAGGGGCTTATATAGGGGATGAGGTCACCATTGGCCACGGGGCAATTATTCACGCCTGCACAATTCATAATCGGGTGCTCGTGGGGATGGGCGCTATTATTCTGGATCAGGCCGTAATGGAAGAAAATTCAATGTTAGCGGCAGGGTCGGTGTTACCGCCCAAAAAGCGTGTGCCGAGTGGACAGCTGTGGGGTGGATCGCCTGCACGATATATGCGTGATTTAACGGAAGAAGAATTAAAATTCTTACCTATTTCTGCAGATAATTACGTCAGGTTGGCGCGGGAGTATTTTTAGTTTTGACAGAAGAATTAAGTTTAGCTCTGAGATTATTTAAGTCAGGGTAGGCCGTAATGAATGTTGATCTTTCCCTAAAATGAATGGTTAAACCATTTTGTTGCTTTGTTACAAATGCTTGATGGTAAATATTTAATTGATCTAAAATATAAAAAATAATATCGGATACATCTTCTTTTTCGTCGGTGTCAATTTGGAAGCTACTTTCTTCGTGACGATCTCCTTCAAGATAAAACATAAAAAGTTGACGTTGGTATAAATCAGACAAGCGAACTTCGTAACCATTATTACGGTCTAAAACAGAAGCATTTTCGATTTCTGCATCTCGTAAAGCTTCTTGAATAAGCTCTTTTGTATACGCATAATCAATGTCGCCATGCACATTACAGCAGGCAGGAACTTGGATACGTTCCGTTAATTGTTGATCATCTATATTGTAAGCTAAACGCAGCGACATATAATTAATAACTCACCCCCACACCATTAACATAATAAATTACATTTTATCGTTGATGGCAAGCTTTTTTGTGCCTTGCCGTGGTTGCATATTATGTTCTTTTCGTACAGGATAGCGCTTATTGTGTATTGATTTCCATGGATGGAGGCTTGGTTTTGAAAAAACAGCAATTTTTAAGCATTTTATTGGGTATTGGCGCGTTGAGCCTGTCAGCTTGTGAAACGGGGTGGAATGGCCAAAATTCACAGATTAATGTGCAAACCCATGATGAAGCTGTGATGACTCCTGCGCCGCTACCTTCTGATTCTTCTGGTTCTTCAATGATGAGTGGTGATCCTTCCGTCGAAATATATGATGGGATGCAGGATTACGCGTCAACAATGAATTACGATGTAACAACCGCCTACAATAATAATGGTGTTTTGGCGTCAGACCCCAGTGTGACAATTTATTCTCTGGATGATCAAATGCCTATGGGGGCGGCGCCATCTTATGCGATGCCCACTTATAATAATGCAGGCATTTATCCTCCGATGAATTCCTACGGCACAATGAATCAGGGCACAGAAAACCAGATTTATTTCAAACACGGGTCTTCACGGTTGGGCAGTGGTGATTTACGCAAATTATCGGATGCGGCAGAACAGGCAAAATTCGCTCCTGTCAATCGGATAACTGTATCAGGACATGCGAGCCAACCTACGCAGGCTGGAACGCAAACGGTGGAGGCTCACATCCTGAATTTAAAAGAGTCGATGAATCGCTCTTTCGCAGTGTCTAAGACCTTGATGCAAAAAGGCGTTCCTGCAGAAAAAATTAAAACGGTGAGTTGGGGGGCAACACAACCAACAGGGGATGAAAGTCAGGATCGCCGTGTTGATATCGTTATGGGTGAGCAATAATCTCTAATGCCTTCGTCAGATTCTTTTAATGTTGGCCTTGTTGGTCTGGGAACGGTGGGAACAGGCGTTATCAAAATGCTCGATCAGAATGCAGGCTTAATCGCGCAGCGCGCAGGCCGTCCTATCAAAATTATTTCCGTCACTGCTAGTAATAAAAATAAAGATCGCGGTGTTGATTTATCCTCTTATGAATGGGTAGATCATGCGCAAGATATGTGTACCGATGACCGTCTCGACGCTATCGTCGAAATGGTTGGCGGATCAGAAGGTTTTGCAAAAGATTTGGTCGAAGGAGCATTAAAGGCAGGAAAACACGTTGTGACAGCCAATAAAGCGCTGTTGGCTGAACATGGTGCAGCGCTTGCAGAATTGGCAGAAAGTCAAAAAGTGTGCTTAGCGTATGAGGCGGCTGTTGCGGGGGGGATTCCTATCATTAAAACCTTGCGTGAGGGGTTGGCAGGAAATCAAATTAATTCCATCCACGGTATTTTAAACGGAACCTGTAACTACATTCTGACCGAAATGCGGGAGACGGGCCGTGATTTTTCTGATGTTCTGAAAGAGGCACAGGAAAAAGGTTATGCAGAAGCAGACCCAACATTCGATGTTGATGGAATAGATGCCGCGCACAAACTTGTTTTACTCGGGGCGCTTGCCTTTGGCGTGAAGCCAGATTTTAAAGCACTGAATATTACAGGTATTCGCCACATCACAGCGCAAGACATTCAATATGCGGATGAACTTGGCTATCGGATCAAGCTTTTGGGGACAGCGCGCAGAGAGGGTAGCAGTTACATGCAAACCATGGAACCGTGTCTGGTCTCTAAGAAATCTGCTTTAGGGAATGTTGAAGGTGTTTTTAATGCGGTGATGACCCAAGGGGATTTTGTTGATAAGACGATGATGGAAGGTCGCGGTGCAGGCGAAGGACCAACGGCATCTTCCATTGTGGCAGATATTATTGATCTGGCGAAAGGGAACGGTTTGCCGACCTTCGGTATTTCTGCCAAGGATTTAAAAGAAACAAAATGGCAGGGGCCAGAAAACATTGTTGGAAAATGCTATATTCATCTGCATGTTCAAGATGATGCAGGGGTTCTTGCAGATATTACTTCATGTCTAAAAGATCAAAAAATCTCTATTGAAAGCGTTATTCAGCGTGGTCATGAAGATGAGACATCAGGCGCTGCATCGGTTGTTATTTTGACGCACACCGCCCGTTTTGCGGATGTGAAGGAATCTGTTAAAAATATAGAATCACTTAAGACAACAATTAACGCGCCAACCATATTGCGGGTTGAAAAACTGTAACAAGCGAGAAAGAACAGTCGATGGCCATCCTGACAATGAAAGATAACCAAAAAATGGTTGAAAAAAACATGATGGATCGCAACATTGCACTAGAAGCGGTGCGTGTGACAGAAGCTGCTGCTCTTGCTGCTTCAAAAATGGTGGGGCGCGGCGATGAAAAAGCCGCGGACGCTGCTGCCGTTGATGCAATGCGTGATGCGCTCAATTCTTTGGCCATTAAAGGCCGTGTTGTGATTGGTGAAGGGGAGCGCGACGAAGCACCCATGCTTTATATTGGTGAAGAAGTTGGCGCGGGAGGTCCCGAAGTTGATATCGCGCTTGACCCTTTGGAAGGGACAACAATAACCGCCAAAGGGGGGCAAAATGCTTTGGCAGTTATGGCCATGACAGATAAGGATGGTTTTCTTCATGCACCCGATACTTACATGCAAAAAATGGCCGTCGGCCCATCCATCTCTGCGGATGTTTTGGATTTAGACGCACCAATCAAAGATGTGCTTACCAAAATAGCGAAACAAAAATCGGCGGATGTAGAAGATCTGTTGGTTTGCGTTTTGGACCGTCCACGCCACGAAAACATTATCAATGATATTCGTAAGGCGGGGGCGCGTATTAATCTTATAGGTGACGGTGACGTCAGTGCCGTGATTGCAACAACAGAAGCCGAAACAGGAATTGATCTTTACGTCGGAACAGGTGGCGCGCCAGAAGGGGTCTTGGCCGCGGCGGCTTTACAATGCGTTGGTGGACATATGTTAGGCCGCCTTGTGTTCCGCAATGATGATGAACGGGCTCGTGCGGACAAATGGGGTATTGCAGATTACGATAAGATTTATACAACGGACGAACTTGCAAAACCTGATAACGTCATGTTTGCAGCAACAGGGGTCACAACAGGATCAATGCTTCAGGGTGTGCGCCGTTATCCAGGAGGGGCGATAACACATTCTATTGTGATGCGTTCAAAGTCAGGAACAACACGCTACATCAAATCGACGCATAATTTTAACCGCAAGACGGGTTTTGACCCGCAAGATGAGTAACTTGTCTGCTGCCGTATTGAATGTTGAACGCTCCCTTGGTGATAAAAGATGGAGCATCAAAACGGCTGACGAAGACACGGTCAATCATATTGCACAGAATTATAATATGCCTGAATTTGTCGCACGCATGTTGGTGCAGCGCGGCGTTGAAAAAGATCAGGTGGAAGGTTTTTTGAATCCAACCCTTCGTGATCATTTCCCAGACCCGTTCTCTTTTGCAGGCATGCGTGAATTTGCGGACGATATGGCGCAGGCCATTATGAATAAAAAATCCATCGGCATTTTTGCAGACTTTGATGTCGATGGTTCGACATCTGCGGCTATTCTGACACGGTTTTTACGTCACTTTGAAATTGTGCCGCTCGTTTATATTCCAGATCGTTTAACGGAAGGGTACGGCCCAAGCGCAGCGGCAATGCAATCCCTTAAGGATCAGGGAGTGGAATTTGTTATCATGGCAGATTGTGGTATTACCGCCTTTGAACCTTTGCAGGCGGCTCATGACATGGGCTTACGTGTGAGCGTATTTGATCACCATGAACCAGAAGGTGATTTACCGATGGCAGCTCATATTATCAATCCGAAGCGTCAGGATGATCAATCTGGGTTGGATATGTTGGCAGCTTGTGGTGTTAGTTTTATGGCCTGTGTTGCTATCAATAGCTCCTTGCGTGACCAGGGTTATTTTAACAGTAATGAGATCAGTGAAGCACCGTTAAAATCTTGGATGGATTTAGTGGCGCTCGGTACAGTTTGCGACATGGTGCCATTGACGGGTGTAAACCGCTTGTTTGTTAAGACGGGGTTTGACCAAATGCGTCATCAAAATAATGCAGGGATTAACGCGCTGTGTCAGGTGGGTAAAATTGAACAACTGCCTGAACCGAAAGATGCAGGGTGGTCAATGGGGCCGCGGATCAATGCAGGATCACGGGTGCATCGTTCTGACCTTGGGGCGAGGCTTCTTTCAACGGATGATCCTGATGAGGCACAATCAATTGCTTGGGCGCTCGAAGAATGCAATCAGGAACGTAAAAAAATTCAGGCGAATATGATGCAGGTGGCGTGCAATAAAGTTGAGTTTTTAAAATGTAATTATGATGAATTTATTTTTGTCGATGATGAAAGCTTTCATTCTGGTCTCAGTGGATTAGTTGCGGGTCGTTTAAAAGATCGGTACGAAAAACCTGCTATCGTTGTGACATATGTCGAAAATGAAAAAGGAGTGATGGAAGGGCGGGGATCTGGCCGTTCTGTTAAGGGCATTAACATGGCAGATATTTTTATTGCCGCACGAAATGAAGGAATTGTTGAAAAAGGCGGCGGCCATGCCATGGCGGGGGGATTTACCGTGATGCCCGACAAAGTAGAAGAATTTAAAAAATTTATAGCGGCCTTTATTAAAAATTTAAAAAACAAACCAAATGAAATTCCGCAACTGGATATTGATTCTATTGCGACGGTGCGCGGAGCAAAACCAGAATTTATTAAATTATTGAATAATAATGTAGGGCCTTTTGGAATGGGCAATCCTGAACCTGTATTTGTTCTGGCTGATGTGCAGGTCAATAATGTCGATGTAATGAAAGATAAACATATACGTCTGATGATTAATGACGCTGAAGGGGGAACAAGGATGAAAGGTGTCTTGTTCAGTGGCGTAGGAACAGCACTTGGCGATATGTTGTTAAAAAATGCGCGCCATACAAATTTTCATTTGGTAGGGCAGTTTCAAATCAATAATTGGCAAGGGCGTGAAAGCGTTGAATTTCATCTTATTGATGGAATAAACACAATACACAATCAAGGCGTTGAAAAATGCCTTATTGCTTCCTGACAAATTTTTCTAAAGGTTCTACCAAAGGTTGAAGTTGTTTCTCATAACGACGCCATCCTTCAACAGAACTTTTGTAAACAGGTTTGCGCACCTGCGCTCTACTGGCGGTTAGAACTGCGCGTTCATGTTTGTGCGGAGATAGACAGGCGTCGTCCCACTCTAGGCCAACATAATCAATCAGCTTGCGGGCTTGGTTTTCAAAATCATTGACGGTGTCTTCATAATAAATCTCCATGAATTTACCAGGAAGGGCTTTGCGCCAATAATCCATTGTCTCTTCATATATGGCGTAATGTTCCGCTAAATCTTCCAGATTATAACTCCAATATTGCCCGTTTGAAAAAAGCTGTTTGTAACAGGATAAGCAAGTGTCGATAGGATTACGGCGGCAATGAATAATCTTTGCATGAGGTAAGATTGAAACGATTTGCTCAATACGCGAATAATTTGCGTATTTTTGTCTGTAATTTTTCTGCCTTCTTGCTTTCTTTGTTGATTGCCCTGATAAGCTCTCTACGTATCTTTCACCTGTTCGTTTGCAGGTGTCCTTTGATAAAGGCCCAATATCTTTTTCTACATTTTGAAGATAGGTTAACTCACCCGCACCAAAAACTTTTGGGTGTGAAGAAATAATCTGTTCGGTCAGGGTTGTTCCTGACCGCGGCATGCCGACGATAAAAATGGGTGTATCGTCCTCAAATCCTAATCCTTCGAGATTCTTCATAAATTTTTCGTTGTAGGATTGGGGTATACTTCTTAGTGCGCCATGTTGCATGTAGGAATCATAAATAATGCTGGAGCGTTTAAGGTCATTGCCTGCTTTTAAATATTCGAAAGCTTTATCATAATCGCCGATATTTTCGTGTGCGCGGGATAGGGCAAACTGCAGGCCAGTAGTGTGTGCTCGGCCAAAACTTCGAACATTTTCTGCTGCTTTTTTCATGTCGATAAAGTCAGGATCGTCGGCGGTGAATTTTTTAACACCTGATAGAGCCAGATAAACAAAAGGAAGTTCGCGGTTTAGATTTAACCCTACTTTTGCAGCCTCCAAAGCTTCCTCCATTTTACCTTGGCTTTGTAAGATATCGGATTTTAAAGCAAAGGCTTGAATAAAGTCAGATTTTAAGTCAATTGCTTTATCTATTGTTTCTAGGGCTTTATCGGTTTTGCCTGCCATGTAATAAACCATCGCAAGGCGGTGATAAAATTCAGGTGTTTCAGGAGATAACTTAACCGCCTCCAAAGTGCATTTCAGCGCTTCGTCAACGCGGTTTAAACGCTCTAAAACAGTGCCTAGTTTAATGTAAAGACGTGGAGATTCAGGTACCATTTTCATGGCCTCACTGAAAATTGTTTCTGCTTCTTGTAACCTATCACATAAAAGCAAGATGTCTGCTAAATCGATGCGCGCTTCCAGTGAATCAGGTTTAAGGGTGAGCGCCTTTCTTGCGGCTTCTTCTGCTAAGCGTAGCTGCCCTGTTTCTGATAAACAAACGGCAAGATTTGTATAGGCTTGTGGTTGATTAGGGTCAAATGCTAAGGCAAAACGCACAGCCGCCGCCGCTTCATCGTAACGGAACATATCAATCAATACAGTTGCTAGATTATTGTGCGCATCGACAAAATCAGGCTTAAGATTGATCGCCTTACGGTACATGGCTTCGGCTTCTTCATATTTCCCCAAATCGCGATAGGCGTTCCCCAAATTGACATTGGCATTAGGATCATCTGGCGCTATTTTTATGGCTTTCTCACAAAATGCTTCTGATTCTTTGATTCGGCCTAGATCGCGCAAGGCATTTCCGATGTTAATATGGGCATTAGGATGTTTGGGGTGAATTGCTATGGCCTTTTCCCATATTTTAATGGCTTCTTCATGGTGTCCTTGCCCCGCAAGAGCGTTACCTAAATTAACATAGCCGTCAGGATAATCAGGTCTCAACTCGATAGCTTTTTCAGCATGGCTTTGGGCTTTTTTATAATCCTTTAATTTCCAGTAAGTGTTACTCATATTGATAAAGGCTTCGGGGTAGTCAGGTTTTAATTCCAAAGCTTTTTGCCATTTTTTAAGGGCGTCTTTGTGTTTTCCCAGTTGACCAAGCAAGACACCATAAACATTCCAACTTTCGGCGTAATCTTCTCTCTGGGAAACGGCTTGTTTTATGTATTTTATACCGTCATCGAAGTTGGCACTTTGATATGAAATAATGCCTAAAGCATGAAGACTCGCGAAGTCATCAGGAATCGCTTTTAATATGTCATTGTATGTGATGCTAGCAAGAGTCAGGTTCCCTTCCTGATGGTGTTTCTTGGCGATTTCAATAGCTTCTTCGTATGTTGCCTGATGCCCTTTTGACATATTACAAATCTTTCTAAGTGTTTGTTAATGATGAGTTATTAATTTTTTAGTATTTCTAAAACCTGAAAAAACTGTTACCATGATTCTATTATTTATTGTTCAAGATCTTAACCAATTATTAGTAACTTCCATTATACAATCATATATAACTACTTTTTGTAAATATCGTCATTATTAGAAAGCGAGGACTAGCTATGAATAAAACCAGAAAAGGTTTATCAACCCAAAAGGCACTTTTAACGGGGGCAGCTGTTATTTCGTTGGGTGCAGGCGTAGTTCCTGAGGCTCAAGCGGTAACCGCGACTGGGGGGATGAGCGCTATTGTACTTACCCCAATTACTGTGACTGCAACTCAAGTTCTTCACTTTGGTAGCTTTACACGCGGCGCAGGGGGGACTGTTAAGGTCACAACTGCGGGCGCAAGAACGGTAACAGGACCAACAGCTGTTACTGGTGCTGCGGCTGAACAACAGGGCGTTCTTAAAATTACAGGGGCGCCGACCGCAACTGTTAATGTTAAGGTAACAGCCACAAACTTTAGTGTAACTAGTGGTCCTAATACCATGGTCGTTAACGCCTTTAACCTTAAAACAGCGGCAGGGGGAACATCAGTCACAGCGGCGATTGGTCCGACAGCGACACCAACTGTTCAGGTTCCTATCGGTGGTACATTGACCGTTGGTGCGGCGCAGGCTGCGGGTACATATACAGGGGCTTATAAGGTAGACGTTAACTACCCTTAATTGATTTCTGTTATTAAAGTTTTACAATACCTGCTATCATTTATACTATGATGGCGGGTATTTTTTATTTATCGTATCTTTTTGAACAAAGAGGGATTTATTGTTTTGAAAAATAAAGACAAATTGGCTTTATGTTTGACTGCCTTAATTCCTCTAACGCTGTCACCTCGTGAGGCGGGAGCCCAACTTTCTATTGTTGTCAGTGCTTCTGTGGGCTTAAATTTTGGTACATTTACGGCGGGCCCTGCGGGAGGGACGGTCGTTATGACACCTTCGGGCGCGCGCTCAGTGACAGGATCTGTTTCTTTGGTCGGCGGCGCAGGCCTTGAGTCTCCAGCTAATTTCTCTGTCTCGGGGTCAACGGCTGTTGCTATGGACGTTAGTGTGACTTCTCCCGCGTTTCCTATTACAAATGGCACAGACACTATGACGGTTAATGCATTTAACCTGGTCGCAGATGGGGCAGGCCCTGCAAATACGATAACCTTGGCGGCTAACCCGTCAACATTCGCATTGGGTGCAACATTGAATGTCAATGCAGGGCAAGGGTCTGGCGTTTATGTTGGAAATTATGTTCTGAGTGTAAACTACCAATAAACTTATTATTTTCTGAAGAAGGTTAAGGGCAAAATGAAAAAAAAGATAATTCTGGCAACTATTTTTACAATTTTTCTATCTGCGGCCTTTATCAATCAGGCGCAAGCATTGAAAATTACGTTAAAAAGAGTTGTTTTCGAAGGTCCTAAAAGAGCGGAAGTTCTGACGGTTATCAATAATACGGAAAAAGAGCAGACTTATCGCTTGGGTTGGCGGCATCTTCGCATGACACCTGAGTCAGGGTTAGAAGAAGATAAAGAGGGGCAGAATGCAAATGCTGAAGTAGTTGATGCGGCCGTAAAATTTGCACCACGGCGTTTTACTTTACAGCCAAATACATCGCAGCAGGTTAGAATGGTGTTGAGGGTTCCTGGTGATTTACCTGATGGGGAATATAGATCCCATTTTTGGGTTAGACCTGAGGCTGATGTTGCAGATCTTAAGTTAAATGATCAGGCAGCGGGTTCTTCATCAACCACTTTGAAACTTTCCATAGAAATGTTAGCGGGAGTAACAATGCCAGTTTTTATTAGGAAAGGGGCGATGGATGCGTCTGTGTCTATACATGATTTGCAGGCAAATTCCATAACTAATTTTTTTGATGTAAAATATACTATAGAACGTCAAGGGAACAAAAGCGTTTATGGGGATGTAGATTATGTCTGTAACCATGGTGATCCAGGTGAATATCTGCTTAAAACAGTGAGGGGTGTTGCTGTCTACACGGATGTAAATTACCGTAAACTGCATGCACGTATTGAAAAACAACCTGGTGCTAAACCCTGCAATACGTTATCCGTCACTTTTACGGAAAGCAGTGGATATGATGGTGAGAAAATCGATATCATGGCGCAAGAAATTGTGAAGGTAAATTAAGGTGTTTTTTGAAATATAATTTTCAAAATTATGACAACCTATTTTTTTCTAAATCATTGTTAAATATAAAGTTTATTGTGCTACAATGGATGTGGATGATTCTATCCACATCTTTTTTCTAACGCGCCCATTCTGG
Organism: Alphaproteobacteria bacterium; assembly: GCA_041397885.1. Lineage (GTDB taxonomy): Bacteria > Pseudomonadota > Alphaproteobacteria > Micavibrionales > Micavibrionaceae. The sequence continues at coordinate 81,828 of JAWKVV010000004.1, forward strand.
CTGTCTTGTATATGCTTAAATCTGAAAGAAACCAAAGAGTGAGATTCTTTTTCATGACCTTATGGGGCATGATGGTTTTTTTGCAGGCGTTTTTGAATCCGAACGTTCTTTACGCGCAGTCTGAAAACATCAGTGAAGCGAACTTGAATCAGGTTAATTTTGATGATGGTGAAGCTGAAGATCTTGTTTTGGCTGTTGTCGCAAGTCAGCATAGGCTGTCTTCAGGAATTTTTGCAATACAAAAAAATGGCCGTTATTACCTGCCAATGTTATCGCTCTCTGATATTTTGAACTTTAGCATCGATGTTGACGCAGAAAGAGGTGTTGTAACGGGATGGGCTTTGTCTGAAGATAAAAACTATCTGATTGATGTAGCGCAGTCAGAACTAGAATTTAACGGACATGAAGTTAGTTTACCGCGTGATTCAATACTGGACGAACGTATAGCAGATGATGATATATACGTTCTGTCAGAGATATTAACAGAAATTTGGCCAGTGGATATGGAGATCAATTTAAGCTCGTTGGTCTTGAAAATCATACCAGATGATAAGCTTCCTTTTGAAAGAATGTTGGAAAGACGAAAACGTCAGGAAGAATTAGAAAGAAGACAAGAACTGGCGGTAGAATCTGATGAAGTAGAACCTCCTTTTGCAGCATATCCCTATCAGCTATATGGCCCGCCAACCATCGATATGTCTGTTGCAGCGGGATATAACGCCCGTCAGGGAGGGGGCGAATTTAGTTACTCTTTCAGCGGTGTTCAGGATTTAGGATATGCTAGTGCTGATTATTCTATCGCCTTGGCACAGACAGCAGGGAAGTTCAATAAACCTGATAATTTACGGTTAAGGTTTACGCGACAAAATATTCATGATGGTGCATTGCCTTTGGGGTTGGAGGAAGTCCAATGGGGAGATGTCAATCTGAGAAGTAGAGAGTTAATCGCAAACAATAATGGTGGGCGCGGTCTTATTTTCTCTACGCGTGCAAATAATTTTGGTGGAGAGTTTGATCGGATTACCGTTGAAGGTTTGGGAACCCCAGGGTGGGAAACAGAATTGTATTTGAATGACCAACTCATTAATTTTGGCGTTGTGGACACCGATGGTGTTTATCGTTTTGAGGATGTTGAAATTGGATATGGTAATAACCGGGTGCGCGTTGTTCTTTATGGACCTCAGGGGCAGATCCATGAAAATGTAGAAAGTTATTTCTATCAATCCAACATGGTTAGGGCAGGAGAAAATGAATTTTCTGGCGGAATTGTTGATGCAGAAAGAGATCTTATCCCTATCGAAAAAAGAAATCTTTTTAGACCAGAAGGGCTTACAGCTAATATTTATGGGGCACGGGGAATAAGCAGAAATCTTACGGTTTTTGGTTCGGCTAATACGGTAAAAGATCGGGTGGCTGGCGACGATGTTTCTCAAAATATCTAACAGCAGGCGCTATTGCCTCATTTGACAGCACCCTCGTACAGGGAGAGGTTTACAAGCAATTAAACCAGGGGCAGGCCGTAGACCTCAGAACAATCAGTGATTTCAAAGGGTTTAAAATCAATACTCAAACCTCTTATTACAAAAATTTTGAAAGTCCGACCGCACTTGATGGACTTAATGCCAAGAAATTCGAATTTGAATTTGATATTAAAAAAATATTTGCAACGGCTATTGGTTCTCTTGGTTTAGAAGTCGGTATGGATCATCTTAAACGGGTGAATGACTCAACAATAACATCCTATAATACACGCCAATCTTTAGGACTAAAAGGAACGCGTTTTGCTAATACCACAACAACCCGTTTGAATGATGGCTCTCATGGAATTACGACGGGTCGTTTTAGTTCTACGTCAAGATACAGAAAATGGCGTTTAAGAAATGCCTTGAACTATCAATTATATCCTGACGTCTCTGCAACAGCTATTCAGAGTGAGTTGCGTTACGGATTATCCCGAGATTATTCGGTGGCTTTCAGCGCGCAAAGAAACTTTGATTCCAAAGAAAATATTCTGGGTTTTCAAATTAGTAAAGATTTTCAAAAATTTTTGGGAAGCGTTGATGCAGATTGGTCTTCAGATAATGGCGCAAGTATAATGCTTAGAGCCTCAACTTCATTTGGCCCTTATGCCACTGATGGAAGTTACATTATGCAGAGTAGATCTTTAAGAAATGTAGGCCCTGTATCTTCCTTTGTCTTCTTGGATAATGATTATGATGGTGAATATTCCGAAGGGGATGAACCCGTTCCTAATACGAAAATTGAAATCGCTAGACGTGTAACGAAAGAAGAAACAGATGAAACAGGGTACGTTACCGAACTTAATTCCATCTCGAATAGAGAGGTAGATGTTAAGGTTTCAACAGCTTCTATTGATGATCCCTATCTTGTTCCTGCAAATGCAGGATATCGAATATACCCACGTCCAGGGGTGATGCATGCATTAGAACTACCTTTGATTGAAACGGGCGCTATTGATGGGACATTGCGTTGGAATACAGGAAAACCTATCGGAGGACTCATTCTTGATTTAATGAATACAGACGGCGACATCATTCAAAAGAGTAAAACAGCAGCGGATGGTTATTTTACTTTTGAACGTATTCCTCCAGGCAGTTACACCATTAGAGCAAACCCTGAAACAGGTATGAATATTCCCTTTAAATATGTCGAGCTGACTCCTGATAATTTATTTCAGTTTGGACAGGACATTGAAGCCGTTGATTTAACGGCTACTGCGGATGTTGATCTAAATATGGGGGTTGAAGATAATGGCCTCTTAAAAGTAAAAGACATTATTTCCATTGCTAAAGGGTACAAGGAATCCAAAACAGGAGCGCCTAAAAATGCTCCAAAACCAATACCGATGGTTTTAGAAAATAAATCTCAGAAAGACCAATTGCAAGAAGAACCAGTTCAAGAAAATAAAACCTCAAGTGTTGCTGAACAGGCCAATAATCTAATACATAAAATAAGCCAGACGGCTGCTTCTTTACCCGTCGTTTCGAATGTTCCACAAATTCAGGAAGTCAGGATAGGGGAATTTCCTGATAAAGTGCGTGCCGTCTTTGATTTATCAGCACCCATAAAATATTCTTTAGATTTTGATGTCTCTTCTAATACTGTATTTATTGAAATTCCTTATGCGGCCTGGGCAACGGATGAGAATTGGCAAGCTTCAAAAGAAGACGTCATCCTCAGAAGTTATGGTGTCGAAAAACTTGAATCTGGAGTTCGTGTCGTCATGAATGTCAAAAATGGTGTTAAAATTGGCGCTTCAGGCGTGTTAGGGGCTTCTGGAGATAAAAAAGACCGCCTATACATTGACATTGAACAGAAATAGAAATTGACAGATTGCTGTTATTCCTATTATTTTCGCTATAAATTAACAAAAAAGACATAAATGCAGCGTTTTCAAAGCTTTATATATTGGATGTGCGTGACTTCAGAAATTAGCCATTTTTTCTGTTGTGGCTTGCCGATTGTCTTTAGTGTCCTTAGCCTCCTTTCCGGTCTGGGACTTGTGGCTAGTATGCCTGCAGGAATTTATGCCCTGCATGAACTAACCCATGCTTACGAAGTTCCAATGATTATGATGTCAGGATTAATCATCGTGATGGGGTGGGGTTTGCATTACATTGCCTATCGTATTGACTGCCACAATACGGGATGTGTCCATGGTCCGTGCGCTCCCAAAAAGAAGCGTTCTGGTAAGGTGTTGTTGATTGCTACGGTATTATTCACCTTGAATGTTATTGGCTATATCACTTTACATCATTAGGACAGTTTTTCCGCAATACTTGTTATAGCTTGTGCGATCTGCTAGAAATACCGCAGTTTTTTAGGACTTTGATGAATAGGTCAATAAAGTAACGTATGAAATTTGATGATCTGGGGCTCAGCCCTGAAACTTTGAAAGCCGTTAAGGAGCGGGGGTACGAAAGTCCCACGCCCATTCAGGCACAGGCTATTCCTGCAATCCAAATGACACGTGATGTTGTCGGGTTGGCTCAAACAGGAACAGGAAAAACTGCGAGCTTTACGTTGCCGATGATTGATGCTTTGAGTGGCGGGCGAGCAAAAATGCGTATGCCACGGTCTCTCGTGCTTGAACCCACGCGCGAACTTGCTGCACAGGTTGCAGAAAATTTTGATGTCTACGGAAAATATCACAAACTCAATAAAGCGCTTCTGGTCGGTGGTGAATCCATGCAAGACCAAAAGAAACTTTTAGATCAAGGCGTAGATGTGTTGATTGCAACGCCAGGGCGCCTTTTGGATCTTTTTGAACGCGGTTCTATCCTCTTAAATGATATTAAAATTTTGGTTATTGATGAAGCGGATCGTATGCTTGATATGGGGTTTATTCCTGATATTGAAAAAATTGTCTCTCTTATCCCTCCTATGCGTCAAACCTTGTTATTCTCGGCTACGATGCCTAATGAAATCAAAAAACTGACAGAAAAGTTTTTGAATAACCCTAAAGAAATATCTGTAGCACCTGCCGCCTCTCCCGCAGAAACGGTGGAGCAATTTTTGGTTAAGGTTTCAAACAAAAATAAGAATGCGGCTTTAGATCAACTCTTGAAACAAGAAAAAGTAAAAAACGCTTTTATCTTTTTGAATAGAAAGCGCGATGTGGATACGGTTTCCAAATGGTTGAAGGAAAAGGGGTATAAAGCAGCCCCCTTGCACGGTGATATGCCACAGGTTAAACGCACGGCGACCTTGCAACAGTTTAAAAATGATGAAATCCAGCTTTTGGTCTGCAGTGATGTTGCTGCACGGGGGTTAGATATTAAAGATGTCTCTCATGTTTTCAATTATGATGTTCCGATGAGTGCGGATGACTACGTTCACCGTATTGGTCGAACAGGACGGGCAGGAAAAACGGGTCGGGCCTGGATGTTTGCGTCCGAAGGTGACGAAAAATATATGGATGCTATTCAAAAATTGATTAAACGTGAATTTATTGCTTTTGATCTTAAAGGAAGCAAAACAGATCAAGAGTCAGCGATAAGCAAAGATAGAAAAGGTGATGATAAGGTAAAAAAACCGAAGAAATCAAAATCTTCATATTCGGACAAAAAACCTGAAGATTGGGATGAAGAACTGGAAGGCGATACCTTCGGTGATGATATTCCTGCCTTTTTGCGATAATACTCACATATCTACATAATTCCCGCTGTTTTCCGCCCAGAATGCTTGACCCTAGGCTCTATTTCACGAAGAATCGTAGTATTATTATGGCTTGTTTATATAACCTTTTTTAATGGGAAAAGCAGAAATTACAAATCGTCGTCTTTCCATGTTAACGCTTCTAACGGGCTGTTGTCTTATCACGGGAACAGTTTCTTCGTCTATGGCAAAAGAGGCAGAATCTTCTGGAAAAAACTTACTTTTTTCAGATGTGGCGGCACCTGCAAAAATAGAAAATCCTCCCAAAGATGATCTGCTGGAAGTAGACAGTATTATCCCAGCCTCTTCATCTGATCCTGTCGATCTACAGGCGGATCGTGTGGAATATGATCAGGGTTTAGGGGTGGTCAGCGCGATAGGCAATGTAGAGCTTGTGCAGCTCGGGAGAATTTTGCGAGCAGAGCAGGTCACATATTCTATTAAGGAAGATAAGGTACAGGCGACAGGAAATGTTGTCTTGAATGAAGTCACAGGCGAAACTTACTTTTCTGAGTCTGTGGAGCTAAAAGACAGAATGAAGGATGGCTTTGTAACACAGCTTCAGGGAATACTCACGGATGGATCACGTTTTTCGGCAGAGGAAGCAGAAAAAATAGGGGACCGAAAAGTGGTGATGCATAAGGCAAGCTATACAGCGTGTGAGCCATGTAAGGCAGATCCTTCAAAGGCACCTATTTGGCAAATTAAGGCGCGGGAAGTCGTTCATCATAAAGATGAACAGCGTGTTTCTTACGATGATGCAACCTTTGAGGTGGCAGGTGTTCCTGTTGTTTATACGCCGTATTTTTCTCATTCTGATGGGACAATTAAACGTAAGAGCGGTTTTTTAACCCCTCGCGTTGGATTTGATAGTCAGTTAGGGGCTATTTACGACCAATCTTATTATTGGGATATTGCGCCAGATAAAGATGCCACAATCGGCACAATGTTAATGACGGAAGCGGCTCCCTTAGTAAAGGGAGAATATCGTCAACGGTTCGAAAATGCTGAAATAAAGCTGCAAGGTGGAATTACAAATTCGGATCGCGTAGATAGGGATAATGGAAATGACGTTAAGCAGGGGCGGCAAAATCGTGGCCATATTATTGCTGATGCCTTGTGGAATATAAATGATAAGTGGCGCGCGGGAGCAGGTGTCGAAACGGTCAGTGATTCCCAATATTTACGCCAATATAATATTTCTAATGAAGATGTCTTGGAGAACAAAGTCTATTTAGAACGTTTTAATAAACGGGATTATGCGACAGCAAAAATTGTTCGGTTTAAAGATATTCGGGTGAGTGATCGTAAAGTTGATCAACCGAATTTATTGCCAGAAATATACTCACGGTTCTTGGGTAATCCGAATGCTTTGCTAGGCGGGCGTTGGGATGTGGAAGTTTCGGCTCTGGGGCTTCATCGTGAGGGGGATGATCAAGATATGGGGCGCAGCTCCCTTAAGGCAGGGTGGAAGAAAAGATATATTACCAATTTTGGTTTGGTGAACACGTTTGAAACAATGCTGCGGGGGGATGCTTATCATGTATTGGATCGTGCAGTGGCACAATCGGATCCTACTAGAAATGATGAAGGGTCTGCACTACGTGGATTTGCAAACGCTAATTTACAGGTGGGGTATCCTCTGGAAAAAAGGATGGATAATGCACAAATGGTCCTTGAGCCTTTGGCCGCCATTACCGCAGGAACAAATCTAAACGACAACAATAATATCCCGAATGAAGATAGTCAGGATGTCTTTTTGGATGCGACAAATATTTTTAATTCCAACCGCTTTCCTGGTTATGATCGGATAGAAGATAAAAGCCACGCAACTTACGGGTTAAGAACAGGGCTTTATGCGGATAACGGCTATCAAGGGGAACTCTTTTTTGGTCAAAGTTATCGTCTGGATGATGATAATACAACAAACCCTTTCCCGAATGGGTCAGGGTTGTCGGAACAGGAATCTGACTTTGTTGGAAATGTTTCGGCAAGAATGGGTGATACATTACAACTGAATTATGCGCTGCAGCTTGATAATGATACCCTCTATTCTCGTCGTCATGAAGTCGATGCTAGTGGCCAAATTGGCCGCTTTCAACTAGGAGCGCGGTATTTTTATGCAAACTCTCTGCAGGGAACAGATTTTGATGAAAGTCGGGAACAAATTCAAAACTTTGTTCGCTTCCGCTTTACAGATGACTGGTCAATTCTAACTTCCACACAATATGACTTGGCGGATGAAACCGAAGGATTGCGGCGTATATTATACGGCTTGGATTATGAGGGGCAATGCGTTACGTTCATGGTAACGGGGGAACGCAAATTGACGCGGGACTCCTCAGGGGATAGTGGAACTCAGATTATGATGCGCATCGGCTTAAAAAATCTCGGGGAATTTGAAACCTCTGGCCTCAGTGTGGGAACAGAATAATCAACACAAGAAAAAAACATGATTTCATATTTTCTCGCTAATTATCATATGTGGTTTGTCTTGGGTGTAACGGGGGCGGCCATTTATTTCTTTGCCAGAGAAAAATACCCTCTGGACGTGACGAGTATAGGGATTCTCACTGCTCTTTTAATCTTTGGTCAGCTCTTTCCCTTAGAAGATGCAAATGGACGTAATCAACTGGACGCCTATCACCTTCTGGCAGGTTTTGCGAACCCTGCTTTGGTAGCTGTTTTGGCCTTGTTGGTTATGGGGCAGGCAATGACCAGAACGGATTCTTTAAGACCCTTCATCAGGTTTTTTGTAAATAATAAATACATGCCGCCATGGCTTTCCATTATAGGTATTTTGTTTTTTGTCCTGTTCTTTAGTGCGTTTTTAAATAATACACCACTTGTTATTTTGGCCATTCCTATCATGCAGGCTGTAGGAATATCATCAGGTATTCCAGATAGTAAAATCATGATGCCGCTCAGCTTTGCTGCTATTTTAGGCGGGATGCTCACCCTTGTGGGATCGTCAACAAACTTATTGGTCTCCAGTACAATGGTGGAGCTTGGATACAAACCTTTAGAATTTTTTGAATTTCTTGTTCCAGGAACTATGCTTGTTGGGGCGGGGATGGTTTACGTTCTTTTGATTCTCCCGCATTTAATGCCCAATCGGCGCTCTTTAAAACAGGAAATTGAAGGCGATAATAAAGAATTCGTTGCTGAGCTTGACGTAACACAAGACAGTGTGCTTGTTGGTATGGAATGTGTGCAGGGGCGCTTTCCTGCTTTGCCAGATTTAGATGTTCGCCTTATACAGCGTCAAGGACACTTGATCCTCCCTCCGTTCGAAGGATATGTCATTGAAAAAGGCGATATTATGATTGTTGCGGCAACGCGTAAATCTCTTGCCGATGTGCTTGCAAAATTTCCAGGCTTTTTACTGACTGAAGAAGAAGTGAAGTTGATTGATTCAACAGATGAAGAAACGGATGATAAAAAAGAAGGACCGACAGAATTAGAGGAAAGAATTGCAGAAACCCGCGTTTTGGCAGAATTGATGATTCCTCCTGCCTCACGTTTTGTTGACATGACAATTGATCAAGTGGATTTCCAACGCCAATTCGGCACAGTTGTTCTGGGGATTCAGCGCCGCGCCCGCGTCGTTAGAAGACGTTTAGGACGTATCCGCCTAGAACCAGGTGATGTATTGTTGGTTGCGGGGGCGCAAGGTTCAGTCAATGAAATCCGTGGCGCCAGCCATTCTGATGTTATTGTTCTGTCTGGTTCAAAAGAAGAATTACCTTTGCCTAAAAAGGCTCCCATTGCGGGCTTTATTTTTCTAATGACGGTGATATTGGCATCGACGGGCATTATGTCGATCGTCGTCTCTGCTATTGCAGGATGTGTTCTTTTGGTTGCGACGGGGTGTTTGAATATCCGTCAGGCGACACGGGCGATTGATCGTAAAATTCTTATGCTTGTGGGCTCAATGTTATCGCTTGGTGTGGCGCTTCAGGTAACAGGTGGCGCTCAATTTGTGGCAGATATGATGTTGAAAGCGCCTTTTGCAGACCAACCCCTCTATATGGCGGCTATGCTATTTATCATTGTCGCTATTTGTACAAATATCTTATACAATAATGCGTGTGCCATTTTATTCACCCCCATTGCGATGAATATGGCTATCAACATGGGCGCAGATCCTATTGTTTTTGCCATTACAGTTATCTTTGCGGCGAACTGCTCTTTTGCCTCCCCGATCGGATATAAGACCAATCTATTGGTTATGGGGCCAGGACACTACCGTTTTCGTGATTTTATGAAGGCGGGGATCCCCCTTGTCTTGGTGGTCTGGATTGCCTATATTTTTGTCGCTAAATATTATTACGGACTTTAATTGTTTAATAAAAAATGTCTTTAAACACCTATAACCCGCATAAAAGATATCAGGAACGCACTGCACAGCGCTTGACCAACGCACTGGGTTTTCTGGCCTTTATGCTTATTTCTATTTTGATAGGCTTTTGGTTTGGAAAACAATATGGCGCAGAAAAGCTTATTACATTGAATGATCAGGTAAAATCACTAACGGAAGAACGTAACGATCTTCAACAAAATGTAACGGAGCTTAGTGCCGCGACACAGACGGCCAATAAACGTTACGAACAATTGCAAGAAGAAGTGGCGAGCATTATCCCCGAAGGCCCCATGCAGGATTTAGTGACATTGGTTCGTGAACAATTAAAGCAAGGCATGGATCCTGAACGTTTGTCTTTTGTTATTCGTTCTGCACGCCCTCCCACAGGTTGTGTTGATCCTGATATTAAGCGTTTTGTTATTAACACCCCCGCCTATAATGGTCCTAAAAGTGTGGCATCTATTGCCGAAGGCGCAGTTCAAATCGAAGGATCTGGCAGTTCAGCGCGCAATGATAAAAATATGCCTGAGGCATGGTATGACCCTGCTAAAAAGGTTGAAATTTCATTTACTGCTAATGGTAAAACAGAAGTTAAAAAAGGAACATTACCGCTTCGCCATTCAGTAGTTGTTAAAGATAGGGAATATCGCTTTACGATTGAACCAGGAGCGCGCTCTTTTGCAAAAGTAACTTACGATTCTTGCGCATATCCTTAATGGGAACTGATAAGACTTTCTAAATTACCATCTATACGGATAACATCATCAACAATGTTTTCATCAGGAATAGGAAATAGGTTTTTTACAAATTTAAGAAAATCTGGTTCTGTTTCTAAAGAGCCTCTTACATCAAAAGAGTCTGGATAAATTAAAAATGTTCCATTCAGACCGTTTTGTGCAACAACATCAAATGGGATAGGGCCACCAGAAAAACGTTTTTCTGGCACGAATTTTACATTGGTTTCTAAAGTGTCCAGCTGTGGAAGAGAGGTTTCTTCTGCAATTAAGTTTTCTTGCTTAAGGGTTTGTAGAAAATTCTCTAAATTTCCAATTTTCAAAGCGGCTTTGAAGTCACGTTTTTGAACATCATGGGCATACATATAATCAGCCGTTAAAATTGTACCTTCATTTCCTGCTGCTTCGGCCCTAAATAAAATAGGGTATCCTTCATTTTCATGTCCTAAAACTAAACTTATATTTTTGGCAGGAACTTTGAAGATTTTGCCACTACCCGCTTCAACTTGCCCAGAAATTTCAGATGTGTTGTTTTTACGGATATAAGAAAGCCATCCATCCCCACGGTTCATTTCGATGAGTTTGTTATTGGCTTTGACTTCTTCAAATAGAGCCTCAAGAGTAACGCTGTCATTGTTTTTTGTAACTTTTCCCTGCCATTGACTTTTAAACCCTAAATCATATTGGGCGGCTTTTATCTGGGAACTAAAAACACTAAAATCATTTTGTTTTCTGAGTTTGAAATTACCAGTAAAGCGCAGTGCCTTTGTTGATGCAGATAGATTCAAAGTGACGTTGTGTATAATTAAAGCGTCAACGGAAAGGCGTGTGAGGGTGCTCCAATCAAATTTTCCTAATTTGATAAAAGATTGCCTTAGTTCAGGTGCGGTCATAGAAAGAGAGCTTTCCTCAATGACAATTTTATCAATATTTTTTGTGCGGATAAAATCAGGCCAATAAATATTGGCATTCAGGTTTTTAATTTCGTCAAAGCCATCTTGATCCAGAATAATCTTATCAATTTTTAAACCCGTTAGATGGATAGATGTCCCTTCAATCTTTGCATTGTTTATTCCTAGACTAGCCAGGCCATCTAATATTTTTTGTTCTGCTTTAGGCAGAGCATAAAAATAAATACCACTCATCAATAAAACGCAGAGCAGAACGAATATGAAGAAGGTCTGTTTCATGAAAGGGGGTTTACTGTTTATATATCCAAATCTTGAACAAATTCGGCGTTATCTTGAATAAAGTTAAATCGGCTCTCTGCATTTTTTCCCATCAAACGTTCGACTAAATTGTCAACTTCAGCTAAAGAAGGCCCACTTTCCAAACCAATATTATCGCTTACCATATCCATGATGTTGCGGGCATCAGGGAGCGTAATACGCAATAAAACACGAGATTTGGGATTCATTGTTGTTTCTTTTAACTGTGCGGCAGGCATTTCGCCGAGCCCTTTGAAACGACTGACATCAACTTTCTTTTTGCCTTTGAATACTGTGTTCATCAGGCGCTCTTTGTGTTCGTCATCTTGGGCATATTCACTGGTGTTGCCACTCACAAGGCGGTAGAGAGGGGGCTGAGCAAGGAAGAGGTGCCCATTTTCAATTAAACCACGCATTTGTGTGTAGAAAAATGTAATGAGTAGTGACGCAATATGGGCGCCGTCAACATCAGCATCAGTCATGATGATAATGCGCTCATATCGTAATTTATCCAGACTGAAATCTTTGCCGATACCACAACCTGTGGCTTGAATTAAATCCTGAATTTCTTGATTGGCTTTAATCTTATCTTTTGTGGCACTCACGACGTTTAGGATTTTCCCTCGTAGAGGCAAAATTGCTTGTGTTTCACGGTCGCGTCCTTGCTTGGCAGATCCACCCGCAGAATCCCCCTCGACCAGAAACAGTTCAGTATCGTCAGCGCTTTTTCGGCTACAGTCAGCCAACTTTCCAGGCAGGCGTAACTTACGGGTGGCAGATTTACGCTGCGTCGCTTTTTCTTCACGGCGGCGCATTCTTAACTCGGCCATGTCTATGACCGTTTCTAACAGAAGCTTGCTTGCGCCTGGGTCAGAGGTCAGCCAGTGGTCAAAATAATCCTTAATGGCCGTATCGACCCAACGGGCGGCGGCGGCAGTGGCAAGCTTGTCCTTTGTCTGTCCTTGAAATTGTGGGTCACGGATAAAAACGGACAATAAAACAGTAGCATCACCCAAAATATCTTCTGCTGTGATAATGCCAGCTTTTTTATTCCCGATCATCTCACCATAGGATTTAAGCCCGCGCAGCAAGGCAGAGCGTAACCCCTGCTCGTGAGAGCCGCCAAACGGCGTCGGTACAGTGTTGCAATAGGAATGAATAAATCCTTCACCGCGCTGCGGCCAGGCAATTGCAAACTCAACCTTTCCTTCACCTTCAGGAAGATCGGTTTGACCCGCAAAGGGGCGGGGGGTGATCATCGGCCTGTCTTGAAGCGAAGCCATAAGAAAATCTTCTAACCCATTAGGAAAATGAAATATTTCTTCTTTGGCAACTTTACTGTCAGCTTTTACAAAGGATTCGTCACAAGACCATTTAATCTTTACGCCGCGGAATAAATAAGCTTTGGATCGCGCCATTTGAAAAAGCCATGCAGGCTTTAATTTTGCTTTCGCGCCAAAAATTTCTGGATCGGGGTGAAAGTAAACGGTTGTTCCGCGTCGGTTATTGACCGCCCCCATATCTTTTAACTTAGATGTGACTTTACCGCGGCTGAAACTTTGCTTGAAAAGTTTTTTATCACGGGCCACTTCAACCCACATGTCATCGGACAGGGCGTTGACAACAGAAATCCCAACGCCGTGCAGGCCACCCGCAGTTTCATAGTTTTTGCCGCTGAATTTACCGCCAGAGTGCAGGGTGGTTAAGATAACCTCAAGCGCAGATTTCCCTGGAAACTTTGGGTGTTCATTAACGGGAATACCCCGGCCATTGTCTGTAATCGTGACACCATTATTTTCATGTAGGTGGATTTCAATGCGGTTGGCGTGGCCTGCCACTGCCTCATCCATGGAGTTATCTAAAATCTCACCGACAAGGTGGTGTAACGCCCGTTCATCCGTACCACCAATATACATTCCAGGGCGTTTTCGAACGGGCTCTAAGCCTTCTAAAACTTCAATATCTGCGGCATCATAACTGGATGCCTTTGCGGCTGTATTTTTGTTAAATAAATCAGACATGGACTTTGTGGACTTTCGTTATACTCTTATGAAGTTGTGATTATAGTTATATTGAAAGAAAATTTCTTTGAAAACCGCAAAAAACAAAGGATAAACAATTAAGTATTTTCATTATATAGCCATAAAAGCGTATAATAATAGAGAATAAGGGAATCAGATGAAGATAAAATCTTACAGTCTAATACTAATCTTTGCGACTTTTATGTCTATTGCTGCGGTAGCGGCGGAAAACTCCGTCATCATTGATCTGGAAAAAATCAAACCTCTCACGCCAATAGAATTTCTTCCTCAGGCGGAATTTGAACAAAAAACAAAACTTTTTGAAGATACGCCTTACGACGATAAGTTTTTGTCCTTCCAAATTCGTCTCCCATCTGATTGGGAGGAAACCACTTTACCAAATTCCGTTGTCTTTTCTGAAAAAGGCGGACTCAATCAGAATGTTCTGGGTATTGTTGCTCGCTATGTTGGACCGCCCATTAATCATCAAAGAAGCTCTTTCAGTGTGGAAGCCGTTGAGCTAACGCATGAGATAGGGGCGCGGGATTGGTTCATTTACTATGTGATGAAAAGTGGTCTTTCAATCGAACAGGTTGGACTTGAATCAGAAAAACAAGTCGAAGCAATCTACGTCGAAATTGTCAACGACATCACCTATCTTGTTCGTGTTAAAGTTATTGTAAATGGGCCACGGATGATTGTGGCACGTTATTTCTTACCACAGGATAATTATAAAGAAGAACGTGAACTTCAGGCTCAGATTATTGATTCTTTTCAACTCACCAACCGTCAGGAAATACCAATTGAGCCTTTAGAAATTTACGGGTTTTTGGATCAATCCTTTTTTGATTACCCTGCCTCTTGGGCTCTTAGCTCCCCGAATATTCGCTCAATTGAACGCATGCGGGCCATGGTGTATCACGGTACCGCCCAAACAGAACTGGCAGGGCAGATTAACATCTATCTCTCCAATAAAATTTTAGGAACGACAAAATCCGAGGAACTCACTTATTATAAAGATAAGTTTGTCATTGATGGTTATCATATTGGAAATTTTATTGAAGATATCAATTTAGAATATCATAAAGATATGACTTTTGGCCGTACGCAGGCTTACGAGATGAAGTCAAACACAACAGAGCTGATTGATTATGAGTTATGGGTGAGTGTGCTTGAGAATGACCAATATATTTATGCTGTAACATTGTTAACGCCAGGACGAAATGAAGATTTTTACACGTGGGCAAGAAATAAATCTGCCTATTCAATGGTCATCAAAGGTATCCGCCTCAAAGATGAAAATGTCGATTACTATCGCTTCTTAAAATAAATTGTTTTGATGATATAAAAAGAAAAAGCCGAAGTTTATACTTCGGCTTTTTTATTCCCACCACAGAAAATCTTTAATTCTTATGAAGAATAATACATCAAAAATTCAATCGGGTGCGGCATGGTTTCATAAGTTAAAACCTCTTCCATTTTTAATTCGATATATGATTCAATCATGTCTTTTGTGAAAACATTACCTTTTAACAAAAAGTCATGATCGGCTTCCAAAGCGTTCAGGGCATCTCTCAGTGATCCACAAACAGTTGGTATACTCGCCAGTTCATCTTTGGGAAGATCATATAAATCCTTATCCATGGCTTCCCCAGGATGAATTTTATTGTCGATACCATCAAGGCCTGCCATCAACATTGCAGAAAAGGCGAGGTAAGGGTTGGCCGTTGCATCAGGAAAACGGACTTCCACGCGTTTTGACTTTGGTGAGCTACCATACGGAATACGGCAGGATGCGGAGCGGTTTCGGGCAGAATATGCCAAAAGAACAGGGGCCTCATATCCAGGAACCAAACGTTTGTAACTGTTGGTTGATGGGTTTGTGAAGGCGTTCAGTGCTTTGGCATGTTTAATAATTCCGCCGATGTAATATAGTGCCGTATCAGACAGGCCCGCATATTTATCACCAGCAAATTGTGGTTTACCACCACTCCAGATTGATTGGTGAACATGCATTCCTGAACCATTATCGCCAAAAATAGGTTTAGGCAGGAAGGTTGCCGTCTTGCCATAGATATGAGCAACGTTGTGAACCGCATATTTGTAAAGTTGAAGATTGTCGGCACAGTCAACGAGTGTGGAGAAGAAAATTCCAAGTTCATGTTGTGATGGCGCAACTTCGTGATGGTGTTTCTCAACAGGCACGCCCATGGAATCCATGACAGTCAACATTTCTGCGCGTAAGTCAGAACCGCTGTCAATAGGAGCTTCAGGGAAATATCCTCCCTTCACGCGGGGGCGGTGTCCTGTGTTTCCTTCTTCGTAAGGGGTGCCGCTATTGTAAGGACCTTCTGAGCTATCAATTCTGTATGAAACCTCATTCATGTCGGCTTTAACACGCACATCATCAAATACAAAAAACTCTGCTTCAGGACCAAAATAGGCAACATCGCCATATCCTGCAGATTTAACATAGGCTTCGGCTTTTTGTGCAACAACGCGTGGACAACGCTCGTAATCATCGCCTGAGATAGGATCTTTAATAGTACAAAAAACTTTTAAGGTGGGCTGTGCGGCGAAAGGATCAAGAAAACATTTTCCCCAGTCAGGAACAAGACACATGTCAGACTCATTAATGGCTTTCCATCCAGCAATCGAAGATCCGTCAATCATCACGCCGCCTTCAAACATATCTTTATCGATCGTATTAATATGTTGGTCGGTGTGTTGTAACTTTCCTCTGGGGTCCGTAAATTCAAACCCTACGTACTGGATATCATTCTCATCACAGAATTTTTTGAAATCACCATGACTTTTAAATTTTAGACCTTTGTCAGACATTTTTTACTTTTGCTCCTTGGTTAAGCCTTACTTGTGTTTTTTAAGTGTTTTGTGGTATTCGAATTACGCATTTAAGTTATGCGTTTTTCGAATGATGAAATTATTTACCACTGATCAAAACTGACGTCCATAGTTTTTGATATAAAAAATGAAAAAAGTCACAACTGAAATTTGATCTTTGGTTTTATGAGAAAATGTTAAAGACGATGGGAGTGAAATGGGGCGGCTGACGGGGTTCGAACCCGCGACAACTCGAACCACAACCGAGGGCTCTACCACTGAGCTACAGCCGCCATTCACTTAAGTTGAATATTGTCTATATCGAAATGCCTTGAAGGGTCAAGCCTTTTGGAGGCTCCATAATAGAATAAAAATACAAAATACCCCTTGGCAACGGCGCCGACATGCGCTAAAACCGCGCAATCGAAGGCTTAAAGTGCGGGTGTGGCGAAATTGGCAGACGCACCAGATTTAGGTTCTGGCGCCGAAAGGCGTGGGGGTTCAAGTCCCTTCACCCGCACCAGCCTTCGTTTTTTATGGGTCCACAACTCATTGATAAAGAAGAACAATCCCGAAAAGGTTATAAAATGCAGGTTAAAGAAGTTAAATCAGAAGGTTTAAGTCACGAACTTTTAATTACAGTTCCCGCGAACGATATTGATGCCCACGTGGTGAATCGTTTGAAAGAAGTTGGAAAAACGGCAAAACAGCCTGGCTTCCGTCCTGGAAAAATGCCTTTGGAAATGTTGCGTAAGAAATATGGCCGCGCCGTTTTGGGTGAAGTGCTTGAAACTGCTGTGAACGATGCAACTCAAAAAGTCATTAAAGACAAGAAGTTCCGTCCCGCAATGCAACCTAAAATTGAAGTAAAAGAATTCGATGAAGGCAAGGATCTTGTCTTTTCAATGCAGTTGGATGTACTTCCTGACTTTGAAGTTATGGAGACAAAAGGGCTCAAAATTACAAAGCCTGTCGCCAAGATTGAAGATAAAGACATTGATGAGGCTTTGGCCCGTATCACACAGCATCATAAAGGCAGTAAACCGATCACAGGCAATCGTGCCACGAAAAGGGGCGATATCGTTGTCATGGATTTTCATGGCCGCACCGCTGATGATAATAAAGAGCATGAGGGTATGCACGCTCATGGCCATAAATTAGAACTCGGCAGTGGTCAGTTCATCCCTGGTTTTGAAGACCAATTAATCGGGAAGAAAGCGGGCGAAAAAGCTGAAGTTAAAGTGACTTTCCCTAAAAACTATGGTGCGAAAGAGCTTGCGGGCCGTGATGCCATCTTTGATGTAGATCTTCATGAAATTCATGAGGCCACAGATGCTGTTGTCAATGACGACTTTGCCAAAGAACTCGGCTTTGATGATGAAGCTGCCCTTCGTGACGCTGTAAAGCATCAGTTGGCGAGCGATTACGAATTCCAAACAAAACAAAAAATGAAGCGTCAACTTTTGGATATTCTGGATGACAACCACTCTTTCGAAATCCCACAAGGAATGGTGAAAGCGGAGCTAGAAGGAATAACTGCTCAAATTGAACAGGAGCGCAAAGCCAACCCTGACAGTGAAGAACTGACCAAAGAAGAAAAAGAAGAACTGGAAGTGATTGCGGAGCGCCGCGTGCGTCTCGGTCTTGTGATTGCTGAAATTGGTCAGGCACAGAATGTCACAGTGAATAATCAGGAATTGCAACGCGCTGTGATTTCAGAAGCACAAAAATATCCAGGGCAAGAGAAAATGGTTTTTGATTTCTATCAGAAAAACCCTCAAATGCTTGAAAATCTTCGTGCGCCTCTTTTTGAGGATAAAGTGGTTGATCTCTTGTTCAAAGAGGCTGATATCACTGAGAAAGAAGTGTCTATTGAGGAGCTTATGAAAGATGATGAAGATGAAACTTTAGAAAGAAAAGCTAAAGTCTCTAAAAAATCATCAAAAAAAGCGCCTGCGAAGAAAGCCACTAAAAAATCTGCGAAGAAGTAGTCTCTCTATTCGTCATTGCGAGCGACCAAAGGGAGCGCGGCAATCCATAAAACAGTGTCATTCTGACGACTGCGTAGCAGGAGGAAGAATCTCCTGTAATGTATAAAGATCCTTCGTCGCAACACTCCTCATGATGACATTGAAAGACAAGACCTACATTATTCTCAAATAGTAGTTTATTAGAAAGGTTAAAAAAATCTGCAATGACGAGGAGAAAGCGGATAAGATTCCTAAAAGGCTCCATTTCGGAGCCTTTTTTATCTATTATATTTTAGGCTGATCTTGACGATGCTTGCTTTCTGGCAAATCCACAGGAAATATTCCCTGTTGGCGTTGTCTCAAAGCAACTTGTTCTCTCCCTGTGATGATAGGAATTATTTGTTCACCAGATTTTAAAGTTATGGGGTCGTCTACCATTGCTGATCCCATTTTAAATAAGTGGGTGAGGTGAGCTATTGCTTTTTCATGTTGTTCGTTTGTTGAAATCAGCTCGTCTTCCGCATCAGGGAAATAAGGGTTTTGTGATAAACGATAAATAGCGATTTGATCGCCTTTAACATATGCCCAATTTACATCGTCAAAATGCTGGTAGTTTTGTATATCGCAAATACCATAATGATCTTCAATATGTGTGGGAACAACAATGCCTTGATCTATTAAATAGTCCAATATGATTTTTTCATTATCACTTTTAAGGTTATCTAGAGCCACATCGCCCATGCCAGCATAATACATCCATTGCAATCTAAGTTTTGACAGTGTTTCACCTGATGAGTCTACAACTCCAAATAATTTAGGGCGCATAGGTCCCCAGACATCTCGGTGTTTTACTCTATCAATAACTGATTCATACTCTGGTAATTCCCAAGGTTTTTTATCACTCATTACTTACTCCTAATTTTACGTATATCCTTAAATATCAATATTAGGGCTTTCTGTAAAGAACATATCTTGCACTTCATGCCTATGCTCGTTATCGTCTAAGGAGTTGATTCACAATTCATAAACGAAGTAGAGACCCCCATGAGCGAACGCGATCCTATCGAAGTATACAATTCCCACTTGATCCCGACTGTTATTGAACAGACAAACCGGGGGGAACGCGCTTTTGATATTTTCTCAAGATTGTTAAAGGAACGTATCATCTTCCTGACAGGGGAAGTGAATGACTACGTTTCAAGTCTAATTTGCGCGCAGCTTCTGTTTCTTGAGTCCGAAAACCCGACAAAGGACATTTCCTTCTACATCAATTCACCAGGCGGTGTTGTGACATCAGGAATGGCGATGTATGACACGATGCAATACATTAAACCAGAGGTTTCAACGGTGTGTATTGGTCAGGCGGCGTCTATGGGATCATTGCTCTTGACGGCAGGGGCGCCAGGAAAACGTTTTGCACTTCCTCATGCTCGCATCATGATTCACCAACCTTTGGGCGGTGCGCAGGGGCAAGCTTCGGACATTGAAATTCAGGCTCGTGAAATCTTGCGGATGAAGTCTATGTTAAACGAAATCTACGTGAAACATACAGGCAAGAAATTGTCCGAAATTGAAAAATCAATGGATCGTGACAATTTCATGGGTGCGGAAGAGGCACAGAAGTTCGGCCTTATTGATAAGGTGGTACAGTCACACAAGGCTGTGGCCGATAAAGTCGATACAGGCAAAAAAGACGATAAAAAATAGTCTTTTTAAGGCACGGAAAGGCTTGTATTTGCCCATTCTGTCTCGCCTTTGCTATTGTTAATCTATACTGATGTATTCTATGTTACTATTGGGCTAGAAAGGTCGAATAGACTTTTGTATCAAAGAAAATAAGAAAAGGATGATGTTTTGATTTCTTCAGAAACTAAAATCAATAAAAATAAGACTTTTGCGGTTCTTCCTTTGCGGGACATTGTGGTGTTTCCTCATATGATCGTTCCCTTGTTTGTGGGGCGTGATAAATCTGTAAAGGCTTTAGAGCGCGTGATGCAGGAAGATAAGAAAATTCTTCTGGTGACACAAAAAACACCATCTGAAGATGATCCAAAGGCAAGTGATCTACATAACGTCGGAACGGTCGGCAATATTCTGCAACTTTTAAAACTTCCTGATGGAACGGTGAAAGTTTTAGTTGAAGGGGGCAGCCGTTATCAAGTGAAAGAATATATTGAAGGCGGCGATTATATCGAGGCGAAGGCCGAACTGATTAAAGAAGATGAAACTGTTGATGATGAACTGGAAGCACTGGCGCGTGCTGTAATTTCCCAGTTTGAACAATATGTGAAGCTGAATAAAAAAATCCCGCCTGAGGTTTTGGTGTCTATCAACCAGATTGATGAACCTGCTAAAATGGCGGACACTGTGGCATCTCACCTCACTTTGAAAATTGAAGAGAAGCAGGAATTACTTGAACTCAAAACAGTCGTTGAACGCCTTGAAAAAATTTATAGCTTTATGGAAGGGGAGATCGGCGTTCTTCAAATTGAAAAACGCGTGCGTAACCGTGTGAAGCGCCAGATGGAGAAAACGCAGCGGGATTACTACTTGAATGAGCAGATGAAGGCCATTCAAAAAGAATTAGGTGAAGGCGAAGATGGCGTTGATGAGCTTGGTGAAATTGAGAAAAAAATTGAAAACACCAAATTGTCAAAAGAGGCGCGTGAAAAAGCCAAAACAGAATTGAAAAAACTGCGCCAAATGTCGCCGATGTCGGCGGAGGCAACAGTGGTACGTAATTATCTGGATTGGATATTGGGTGTGCCGTGGGGTAAAAAATCCCGCGTTCACAAAGATATCAAAAAGGCCCTGAAGGTTCTGGATAAAGACCATTACGGTCTGGAAAAAGTCAAAGAACGTATCTTGGAATATCTGGCCGTACAGCAACGCACCAATAAGGTGAAGGGGCCCATCCTTTGCTTGGTTGGACCTCCAGGGGTTGGTAAAACCTCGCTTGGGGCTTCTATCGCGAAAGCAACCAACCGTAATTTTGTTCGTGTATCGCTTGGTGGTGTACGGGATGAAAGCGAAATTCGCGGCCATCGTCGTACCTATATCGGGGCGATGCCTGGAAAAATTATCCAAGGGATGAAAAAGGCAAAAACAACCAATCCTCTATTTTTGTTGGATGAGGTAGACAAGCTTTCCTCTGACTGGCGCGGTGACCCAAGCTCTGCTTTGCTTGAAGTGTTAGATCCTGAGCAAAATTCAACCTTTAATGATCACTACATGGAAATGGACTATGATCTTTCAGACGTCATGTTCATTTGCACGGCAAACTCATTGAATATGCCGCAGCCACTTCTCGATCGTATGGAAGTTATTCGTATCTCTGGTTATACCGAAGATGAGAAGCTTGAAATCGTGAAACGTCACTTGCTAGAAAAACAGCGCAAAGCGGCGGGCCTTAAAAAAGATGAAGTGAAAATCAGCGACGCAACTATTCGTGATCTTATCCGCTATTACACACGTGAAGCTGGTGTAAGAAATCTGGAGCGGGAAATTGCAAATCTTTGCCGTAAATCAATCAAAGAGATTTTGATGAGCGCGAAGAAATCTATTGGCATTACACCAAAATCTTTGGAGAAATTTGCAGGCGTTAAAAAATTCCGCTATGGCGAGCTTGAAGATCAGGACCGTATCGGTGTTGTAACAGGGCTTGCTTATACCCAATTTGGCGGCGACATTCTTTCTATTGAGGCGGTGACGATGCCAGGAAAAGAAGGCAAGGTCACCACCACAGGAAACTTAAAAGATGTGATGAAAGAATCTATTACCGTGGCGGAGATGCTTGTGAAATCACGCGCGGCGCAATTCGGCATTTCTTTTGAAGAACTAAAAGAAAAATCAATTCACGTTCACGTGCCTGAAGGGGCGACCCCTAAAGATGGTCCCTCTGCAGGAGCGGCGATGACAACTGCGATTATTTCTGCTCTTACAGGAATTGAAATTCGTCGTGACATCGCCATGACGGGAGAGATTAATTTACGCGGTTACGTTACGGCGATTGGTGGCTTGAAAGAAAAACTTCTTGCGGCTCTCCGCAGTGGTATCAAAACCGTTCTGATTCCCAAGGAAAATGAAAAAGATTTGGCCGATGTGCCCGATAAAGTGAAAAAGAATCTTGAAATCATTCCGGTGAATACCATCGAAGAAGTGCTTGTTCATGCGCTTTTGAAGATGCCAGAGCCCATTTCTGAGGAAGATAGTCCTAAAACAGGGGCTATTTCACAAGAATCCAGAAAAGGGAAAAGATGTATTCACCATTGAGTCTCTTTCAAAAAAGTCCTAAACATATTCGTACCATTGATGGAATCACTAGGGTTTAAGCCTTTTCCACCATCCGATACAAAGTCGGTGAGCGGGTAACCTCTCACTAAAATAAAAACAAAATTTACTTTAACAAAAAGGACTAATCTTATGAATAAAGCAGAATTAATTGAATATGTTGCTAAACAAGCAGACATGACAAAAGCGGATGCACAAAGAGCTGTAGAAGCTGTTTTTGAAGGTATTACAAAAACATTGAAAAAAGGCGGCGACGCTCGCTTTGTTGGTTTTGGTACATTCTCTGTTGCAAAACGTGCGGCTACAACTGGCCGTAACCCACGCACAGGCGAAAAAATTCAGATCAAAGCATCTAAAAACGCAAAATTCAAAGCTGGTAAAGAGCTTAAAGAAGCAGTTAACAAGTAATTCTCTTGTTCTGATACAAATTCGAAAGCCGCTTGTTTTTCAAGCGGCTTTTTTGATTTTTCGGCTTGATTTATTGGATGGGGAAAGTTACAACCTCTAAATTCCTGGTAAGCCGTTATATCTGATAGGCGGTTTTTTGATGAAGGGCGGTTAGCTCAGTTGGTAGAGCATCTCGTTTACACCGAGGGGGTCAGCGGTTCGAGCCCGTTACCGCCCACCATCAAGGAAGTTTTTATTGTGCAGCGTGAGCTTCGTTTACAAGGTTGATCATGTAATCATCAAGGGCGTAAAACTCGCTCTCATTTAAAATTTCTCTGTCTGTCATTTTTATCTCCAATATTTCTTTTTCTGTAGAAACATATTCGTCGTTAATCACGGCCTAATTACTGCGGTATTAAGAAATATTGCTGATTATTCTGTGACGACTTTATGACTGAACATTTAATTTTTAAATTGTTGTATGAACCATAAGAAATAAGATGATCTTGTTAGGTGATAGGGGTGAAAATAATATAGGAAAATATTCCTTTACTTTATGTTATTCGTATGCTAAGGTGGGCAATGATTTTCATCTCGCAAACACGATACCCTTACCCGATCTCCTTCGTGCCTTCGTGGTTTTATTACTTTGTTCGTGGCCTTATCTTTCTTGTCATCCTCCTCACCCCTCCCGTCATCCCGAGCGTGTCGAGGGATCTTATCCGTTATCAGTATGAAGATCCTTCGACTTCATTCACTAACGTTCATTTCGCTCAGGATGACAGGGGAGGGAGCCGTTAGGATGACTGAAAAGGGAAAGTGTGCCTTTGACCCCCACCCCCATTTTTAGAGCAAACGAAAAGAGTAACTTCATTCCATGAGTAAAAACAAAGCGTTAAGAGGTCGTGTTTTCAATGTTGGCGAAATCATTTTCACCTGTTAAGGTCTTTCACGATAAAAAAATTTCACATAAAAGGAGATAAATATGCTCGTAGGCGTTCCAAAAGAAATTAAACCCCAAGAACATCGTGTGGGACTTGTCCCATCATCTGTGCGTGAATTTGTGGCGCATGGTCATGATGTGATTGTGGAAACCAATTGTGGGGCAGGCATTAATTATACGGATAAGGATTACGAAGCTGCGGGCGCAAAAGTGCTTAAAACCGCTAAGGAAATTTTTGATAAAGCGGACATGATTATAAAAGTAAAAGAGCCACAAAAAATTGAGTGCGAAATGTTGCGTGAGGATCAAGTGCTTTTCACTTATCTTCATTTGGCGGCAGACAAAGAACAAACACTTGGTCTCATTAAATCCAAATGTGTGGCGATTGCCTATGAAACAGTAACAGGTCCAAATGGGAAGGGGCTTCCTCTTTTGGCGCCGATGTCTGAAATTGCAGGACGTCTATCTATTCAGGTGGGCGGCGCATACTTGTTAAAACATCTTGGCGGACGCGGCCGTTTGATCGGTGGTTCTCCAGGGGTGGAGGCTGCTAAGGTTGTCGTGATTGGCGGCGGCGTATCTGGCTATCACGCGGCGCAGATGGCTGTGGGGATGGGCGCGGATGTTACAATCCTTGAAAAGGGGCATGACCAAATTCGTGTCCTTGATCAACATTTTGGAAACATGGCGCGCGTTATTCAATCATCTGAGGATTCGATTGAACGTTATGTGCTTGATGCAGATTTGGTAATTGGGGCGGTTCTTATTCCTGGTGCTTCGGCGCCAAAATTGGTGACCAAAGCGATGATAGAAAAAATGCGTCCAGGGTCTGTGGTGGTCGATATCGCGATTGATCAGGGGGGCTGTTTTGAAACCTCAAAGGCAACAACCCATAATGATCCTGTTTATACAGTGAACGATGTTATTCATTATTGTGTGGCGAATATGCCTGGGGCGGTGCCAATGACTTCGGCCCATGCCCTGAATAATGCTGTGCTACCGTATGCGCTTCAATTGGCAGATAAGGGATGGAAAAAGGCTTTAGCTGAAAATCCTGCTCTTATGGCGGGGTTGAACGTTTGTAAGGGGGAAGTCACTTATAAGTCTGTCGCTGATGAATTTGGCCTCGGATACTGCGAACCGCAGAAGCTTGCAGCCTAAAAATGGGGCTCAGGTAACAAAATAATATCAAAAACTGCCCTTATTATATTGACAGGGGCGTTTTTTCGTTAATACACTTCAATCTCTTATCAGTGCGCGGGCGTAGCTCAGCTGGTTAGAGCGCCGCCCTGTCACGGCGGAGGTCGCGGGTTCGAGTCCCGTCGCTCGCGCCATCCGCCTTCGCTTAAGCTTCGGCGTGATGAAATCATAGCCGAAGATTTTAGGGAAGCGGATGTTCCGCCGTAGCCTTGGCGGAGGCGAACAATAATATGAAATTCGTGTACATTCTGCAAAGCACTATAAATAATGAAAGATACTATACAGGATTAACGAATAATCCCGAAAAACGCCTTGTTGAACATAATAGAGGCGATTCTATTCACACCAATAAATACAGGCCTTGGAAGTTGGTCAATGTTATCTCTTTTGATGATACTCAGAAAGCTTTTGATTTTGAGAGATATTTAAAATCTGGTTCAGGAAGAGCCTTTATAAAAAAGCATTTTTAGTATTTGGTTCTTTTGCGCAATATGTTAGTAAATAACTGAAATTTTAACCAACTTGGTTCAACTCATGGCTTCAGAAGACCTTCTCATCAATTATCTACCGATCGTTGTATTTATTGCTATAGCGGCTGTTATGGCTTGCGCAATGGTGGTTTTATCTTTTGTGGCGGGAAAGCAAAAACCAGATGCTGAGAAAAATGCCGCGTATGAATGCGGCTTTGATGCTTTCGACGATGCGCGCAGCCGTTTTGATGTGCGATTCTATTTGGTAGCGATCTTGTTCATCATCTTTGACCTTGAAATTGCTTTCCTGTTTCCATGGGCGATTACGCTTGGGGAGATTGGCCTTTTTGGATTTTGGTCGATGATGGTGTTCTTGGGTGTGCTGACAATAGGTTTTATCTATGAATGGAATAAAGGCGCGTTAGAGTGGGAATAGAAAACTAAAATGACACACGACCGTAAAGTGATCGAAGCGCCAGATTTTGCCTTCAAAACCGATGTAAAAATGCCACCTGCTATGGAGCAGGATGTTGTTCCTGCAGCAGTTTCTAAACATTTGAGCGAAAAGGGGTATTTGCTTACTTCTGCTGACGCCCTATTTGACTGGGCACGAACAGGGTCTCTCTGGCCAATGACATTTGGACTGGCATGTTGCGCGGTGGAGATGATCCATTCTTACATGTCACGATACGATCTAGACCGTTTCGGAATGATCCCGAGACCATCGCCAAGACAGTCCGATGTGATGATTGTGGCGGGAACGCTAACAAATAAGATGGCTCCTGCACTGCGCCGCGTCTATGACCAAATGCCAGAACCACGGTGGGTGATCTCTATGGGGTCTTGTGCGAATGGCGGGGGATATTACCATTATTCCTATTCTGTTGTGCGGGGATGTGACCGTATCGTTCCTGTGGACATCTATGTTCCAGGTTGCCCCCCAACGGCCGAAGCCCTTGTTTACGGCCTTCTTCAATTGCAAAAGAAGATACAGCGCGAAGACACTCGCATAGCACGGTGATTTTTTCAGTTATATCAGTAGGTTAAAAACCAATTGTTCTTAACGTAATTTTTATCTTGTTGCGCTACCCTGAGAGTATGAAGTTAAACGGGGCGAAGTTCAAAATAGATAAAAACCGTTTTCTAGCAGGGTTGTTATTGGCGCTGTTGATGGCAGGTATGCCGTTATATGCTGTGGCCCAAACCCCAGATACAGCAAATACCGAAGAAGAAGCAACGGAAGAAGAAAAACCCGTTCTTTCTGAAAATTCAAGGGTTTCTGTTTTCTACGAAGTCATCACGAGACAGGCCTATATTAATACATTTGAGGATAAGCTTCTTCCTAAGAATTTTACAAATACCCATGATCTGGAAATAACCCTTGTTGAAAATGAAGAGCTGTATAAGGAAAACTTAATTCTAGCGGCAATGAGTTATTTTAAAGGGCTTAGCCATGATGACGCCAGACAGCTTTACTATAATCTTACCAGAGCTCCCTTTAGAAAGGGCAACAGTGAACGCAATCTCATGAGTGCCTTCATTAATGATCAGGAAAGTTATGATAGGGGCAGACCCTACAAGAAAAATCCACTCTTTATCGCGCTCTATAATTTAGGTCAAAACGGAAAGATCAGCGAAAATTCTGCCAAAGGCTATATCTTGGCGGTGCGTTATATGACCTCAGATTATGTACCTGAAGAAAGCATTACTGTGGCGTTCAACACTCAGGCCTTGCATAAGGCTATGATTGAGAAAATTATGCCGATTGTAGGAATTGAGGAACCTCAAGAACCTGAACCTGAGGAGGAACACCTGAGCCAGAACCAGAGCCCCCTCCAAAGCCGAAAATGAACTGGAATATACAGTTACAATAGCTTTATATAACGCTCATTAATATCTAAAAGATTGACTTGACATAATTTTTTGAGTTATAGTCACAGTTCGTTTAAAATATAGAGGGTAATTAGATGAGTAATCCAACAAAACGTGAATTTTTAGGACTTTTAGGAGGCGCGGCGGTTTTATCAGCTTTCGCAGGTTCGGCTTCAGCACAAACAACTGATAAATCAAGAATTTCAACATTTTATGCGGTCATCACGGCGCAAGCCTATGCGGAAACCTATGGTGATAAGCTAACACCCGCTAAAATTTCTAGTGCAGCTGATCTTAATGCAGCTTTGTCAGGAACGGCAGAGATTTACAGAGAAAATCTTGTTGTAGCGGCGAGTGATTATTTCAAAGGATTGGATTCCGATGACGCACAGGCATTATACAAAAATATCACGGAGGCACCTTTTAGAAAAGGAGATGCTGACCGTAACCTAATGAGCGCTTTTATTACAGATCAAGAAGGGTATGCGAAGGGGCGTCCTACGGAAATCAATCCTCTTTTCGCTGCGCTGCATACATTAGGCCAAGAAAAGAAAATTACACCAGATCAATCTAAGGACTATATCCGTGCTGCCCGTGATATAACACATGACTATGAACCTTCTAAAGGGGTAGATGCGGCCATCAATATGAAGGCGTTCCAAACTGCATTGGTTGAGCGTATTAAACCAGTTGTGGAAGTTACGCCAACAGCACCTGCAACGGGGGCGCATGCGCCAAGTCCTTTCGAATAAAAAGGTCTAAAAAACAATGGGTTTTCTCTAAAATCTATTGGAATTATAAAGTGATAGGCTTATAGTACCGCGGGTAAACAACTGCGGTATTTTTTATTTATGTCTATTACTATTTCACTTCTGGATTTGGCAGAACATATTGCAGAAAGCCTTGAAGGGTCTGTCCTTTCTCATCAAATAGAAAATGATGAAATGGTCTTTACAGCCAAGCGTGAAGATATCGTTCAGGTGCTTCAATTCTTGCGCGATGATTCAGAATGCCAATTTAAAATGCTCGTCAGTGTGTGCGGCGTTGACTATCCAGATCGCCCTCAGCGTTTTGAGGTTGTTTATAATCTTTTGTCGCTTGATCAAAACAATCGCGCACGCGTTAAAATCGTTGCTGCAGAAAATGAATTTGTACCAACAGTAACAAAAGTATTTAGCACAGCAGGGTGGTTTGAGCGCGAGACGTGGGATTTATATGGAATTTATTTTGAAGGACATCATGACCTTCGCCGCATTTTGACAGATTATGGCTTTGAAGGTCATCCTTTGCGTAAAGATTTTCCCCTGACAGGGTATGTTGAACTTCGTTACGATGAAAAACTTCGCCGTGTGGTTTATGAACCTGTAAAATTGGCGCAAGATTTTCGAAATTTTGATTATCTATCACCATGGGAAGGGATGACGAATGTTCAACTTCCAGGGGATGAGAAGGGTACCGTGCCTGAGCGTGGATGGAAACCTGCAGATAAAATGGTGGGGGAGCGTAAATCATGACAGAAGCGCGTAAAAAATTAGATGAAGATTTGGAAATTTCTTCACAAACCCATATTAAGCCATACACCATGAACTTTGGGCCGCAGCACCCTGCGGCGCACGGCGTGCTTCGCCTTGTGTTGGAAATGGAAGGTGAAATTGTTGAGCGCGCCGATCCTCATATTGGACTGCTCCACCGTGGAACGGAAAAGCTGATTGAATATAAAACTTATACGCAGGCAACGCCGTATTTTGACAGACTTGATTATGTTGCACCAATGAATCAGGAACATGCCTTTGCTTTGGCAGTTGAAAAATTATTGGGAATTACGCCGCCGCCGCGGGCCCAATATATTCGGGTGCTCTATGCAGAACTTGGCCGTATCCTCAACCACATTTTGAACATCACAACTTTTGCGTTGGATGTGGGGGCAATTACACCTGCACTTTGGGGCTTTGAAGAACGTGAGAAGGGAATGGAGTTTTATGACCGTGTGTGTGGTGCGCGGCTTCATGCAAATTACTTCCGCCCTGGGGGTGTTGCTGCCGATATGCCGCCAGGTCTTGCTGATGATATGATGGAGTGGGTTCAGAACTTTCCAAAAGTTTTAAATGATCTTGAGAGTTTGCTCACCAATAACCGTATTTTTAAACAGCGTACCGTTGATATCGGGGTGGCAACAAAGGAAGAGGCCTTAGATTGGGGCTTCACAGGTCCTATGCTTCGCGGGTCTGGCGTGGCGTGGGATTTACGCAAATCACAACCCTATGACGGCTACGAAAAATTTGATTTTGACATTCCAGTTGGGAAAACGGGAGATTGTTATGCCCGTTATTTGGTGCGTATGGAAGAAATGCGCCAATCTTTAAAAATCATGAAACAATGTCTGAATAAATTGCCAGAAGGCCCAGTAAAAGTGAATGATTACAAAGTATCCCCGCCGCCACGGGCAGAGATGAAAAATTCAATGGAGGCATTAATCCATCACTTCAAACTTTACACCGAAGGCTATCACGTTCCCGCGGGAGAGACTTATACAGCAGTGGAAGCGCCCAAAGGTGAGTTTGGTGTATTTCTTGTTTCAGATGGAACAAATAAACCGTATCGTTGCCACATCCGTGCGCCAGGGTTTGCGCATTTACAGGCGCTCGACTTTATCAGCAAGGGTCATATGCTTGCCGATGTCGTATCAAATATCGGTTCCATGGATGTTGTGTTTGGAGAGATTGATAGATAGTAAGAGACCATGAAAAAATCTGATGCACTAAAAGCGCCGTTCCAGCCAGAAAGTTTTGAGTTTCAAGACCAAGCTCTGGTCGCCGATATTTTTTCTCGCTATCCGAAAGGGCGGGAGCATAGCGGAATTATGCCGCTTCTTGATCTTGCGCAACGTCAAGTTGCGGTAACAGGGCCTTTTGGTGATTTCCCGACGGGGTGGTGGATGGATTCCTCGCGCGGCGATGGATAAAATTGCAGAAATGTGTGGTGTTGCACCGATGAAAGTGTACGAAGTGGCCACATTTTATTCTATGTATAATTTGGAACCTGTGGGGCGATATCTAATTCAACTGTGTACGACAACGCCGTGTTGGCTCTGTGGCTCATCTGATGTGGTTAAGGCCTGTACAGACTATTTAGGAATTGGCATGGGTCAAACTACGGCAGACGGGTATTTTACTTTGATGGAGGTAGAATGTTTGGGGGCGTGTTCCAATGCACCAATGATACAGGTGAATGATTTATATTACGAAGATTTAACGGCAGAAAAAGTTATTAAAATTTTGAGTAGCTTGAAAAAGGACATGATCCCTCCTGCAGGGCCACAAAATGGCCGCCAGGGTTCTATGGCTATTACGGGACCAACCAGTTTGGAAAAACAAGCCAAGAAAGCGGGAGTTTTATAAATGCTCGCAGATAAAGACAGAATTTATACCAATCTTTATGGATGGGAATCTCCATTCTTGGATGCGGCCAAAGCGCGCGGGGACTGGGATGGAACCGCCAAAATCATAAAAAAAGGTCGTGAGTGGATCATTGATGAAATGAAAAAATCTGGTCTGCGCGGCCGTGGCGGGGCGGGATTCCCGACAGGATTAAAGTGGTCTTTCATGCCAAAAGAAGTCAAAGACCGTCCGCATTATTTGGTTATCAATGCAGATGAATCTGAACCAGGGACCTGTAAAGACCGTGAAATCATGCGCCATGAACCGCATAAATTGATCGAAGGGGCGCTGCTTGCAGGGTTCGCGATGCAGGCGCACCACGCCTATATTTATATTCGTGGTGAATTTATTCACGAAGCTTCCGAACTTGTGATTGCTATTAAAGAAGCGCGTGAAGCAGGACTACTTGGTAAAAATGCTGCTAAATCTGGTTGGGATTTTGATATTACGCTCCATCGTGGGGCGGGAGCTTATATCTGTGGTGAAGAAACGGCATTGTTGGAATCTTTGGAAGGTAAAAAAGGCCAACCGCGAAATAAGCCACCATTTCCCGCCATGGCAGGTCTTTATAATTGTCCAACAACAATCAATAATGTTGAAACCATCGCCTCTGTTCCCGCTATTTTAAAGCGCGGGGGAGATTGGTTTGCCTCTTTAGGAAAAGATGAAAAGAATACTGGAACAAAGTTATTTTGTATTTCAGGTCACGTAAATAGCCCATGTGTTGTTGAAGAAGAAATGGGCATTCGTATGAAAGACCTAATCGAAAAACATGCAGGCGGTGTACGCGGAGGTTGGGATAATTTAAAGGCTGTTATTCCTGGGGGGTCATCTTGTCCCATTTTACCAAAAGAAGTTTGTGACACGGTTTTAATGGATTTTGACTCTTTGCGTGAAGTGCAGAGCGGTTTAGGGACAGCGGGTCTTATTGTCATGGATAAATCAACTGATGTTATTTATGCCATTGCGCGTTTGTCACACTTTTATATGCACGAATCTTGCGGTCAATGCACACCATGCCGTGAAGGAACGGGGTGGCTCTGGCGTGTTATGACCCGTATGGTTAAAGGGGATGCTGAGATTGAAGAAATTGATATGCTTCTCGATGTCACAAAAGAAATTGAAGGTCACACAATTTGTGCTCATGGTGATGCCTCAGCATGGCCAATTCAGGGTTTAATGCGTCATTTCAGACCCGAGGTTGAAGCGCGGATAATGGCTTATCGTAAGGCAAAGAAAGCGGCGTAACTTTTTTGTTTTTCCTTACGAATGAAAAGAAACAAATACTCTAACGAAGGAGAAAACCATGGCTCGTATAGCGCCCAACCAAAATCCAACACCAGAAGCACAAGAAAAATTAAATGGCATTAAAGCCAAACTTGGTATCATTCCAAATATCTTCCAAACATTTGCACATTCACCTGCTGTTCTTGATTTTTATATGCAAGGATCAGGCGCTCTAGGTAAAACATCTATCAGTGCACAGTTACGTGAAAGCATTGCACTAACAGTGGCGGGATTAAATGGCTGTGATTACTGCGCCTCTGCTCATACAAAAATTGGCGAAGGAGCAGGGTTAAAAGCGGATGAATTGGCGCGTAATTTAAACGCTCAATCAGGAGATGTAAAAACTCAAGCCGCTCTGGATTTTTCGGCAAAACTTGTCAACAAACGCGGCAACGTCAGCGATGATGATATTCAGGCTGTCAAAGACGCAGGTTACAATGAAGGTGAGGTTTTGGAAATCACAACAGTTGTGGCCTTCAATATCTTCACGAACTTCTTTAATCATGTGGCCGATACAGATGTTGATTTTCCTCATGTATCAACGGCACAGGTTAAGAAAGTGGCCTAGTTCCTACAAAGGGCTTGATTAATTGAAAAAACCGTTTATTTTCTATAATTGTTCTTAGCATTATGGAGGATATGATGGCTATTTCAGTACGTCCTATAGTAAGTCTTGTTGGTGTTTTTCGTGAAAGAAATCGTGATCTTGCGAAAAGAATAAAAGAATTAAGTGCGAGGGAAGCAGGACAAGAAACCGCGACAGTTTTTGATATGCGCGATCTTCGTCTGTCTGCTGCTATTGGAGCACGTCAAATCCACTTGGGTCATTTCACGCGTTCTCTTGCAGATCCAAAAGGTATGGGCGATTTTATATATGCAGCAACTGGCCGTACTGTTGAAGCCGCAGAGGTTCGCAAAATTATTGAAGAGACAGGTTGTTTTATATCGGCAAGTGCATTAGCTCCTGGAGAGCAAGAAGGCGTTCTCATTTTTGAAGAAGCGCCAGTCTACACTCCTTTAGAGTCTTTTTCTAAAAATTTAGTAGCGCCCAAGGCGGCCTAGTTCTTTTGCTTAAAGAAGAGGCTTCCTAAAACCATCCCAATAGCGCTGGCGGTTAATCCCGCCAGTTGGGGTGGGTACATGCCTTCAGGCGCTATTATCTCACAGGCTATCCACGTCCCCACGCCTAAAATAATAGAGGTTAGGGCACCACCTGTACTTGCTTTAGACCAATACACCCCAGCAAGCAGCGGGATAAACGCCCCCGCCAAAGTGACTTTATAGGCGTTTTCAACCATTTCAAAAATGGATAAATCGCTTTTAAGGGCAAAGACAAGGATTATTCCTGCAAAGCCGACAACACAAAAACGTATGATGAGAAGTAGTTTTTTATCCTGTAGATCAGGCATAAATCCTTTCAGGATGTTCTCTGCAAATGTCACAGAAGGAGCAAGAAGAGTTCCTGATGCTGTCGACATGATGGCCGAAATTAACGCGCCAAAAAATATAATCTGAATCCAGACAGGGGTATGACTTAAGATTAATTGTGGTAAGATAATTTGACTATCATCGGCCATTTGTCCTTGCACCGTAACAGGGTCAATTAATAAGGCGGAATAGGCAAGGTAGATAGGGATAAAAGCAAAAAAGAAATATAAAATGCCGCCTGTAATTGTACCGTATTTGGCAACGCGTTCATTTTTGGCAGACATGACCCGTTGAAACACATCCTGTTGAGGAATAGAACCAAAGCCAATGGTTACCCAGGCGGCGATAAAACTGAGTGTTCCTGCCAAATTCCATTCAGGAAAGAATTTTAATTTTTCATTGGCGGCGGCATGTGAAATCACAGCGCCCACACCGCCAGAATGATCGGAAATAAAAATCGCGATAATAATAAGACCAATAACAATAACACTCATCTGGATAAAATCTGTCAGGGCGACAGACCACATTCCACCAAAAAGTGTATAAGTCATAACAATCGCCATGCCGATAATCATTCCCTGATTATGGGTGATGGCACCATCAGACAGAATATTCATGACCAACCCTAAAGCCACGATTTGTGCGGAAACCCACCCGAGGTAACTGATGCAGATAAAGAGAGAAACTAAAACTTCGATCGTTCTATTATAACGCCGTTTATAAAAATCCCCGAGGGTAAGAAGCTTCATACGATAAAGAGGGACGGCAAATAATAAGCCCACCAGAATAAGACATAAAGAAGAGCCGAAAGGGTCAGCAACAATTCCCGCTAATCCTTCTTCTATAAAAGTGGCAGGAATGCCCAAAACAGTTTCGCTACCAAACCATGTCGCAAAAACAGTCGCAATGGTAATGTAGATAGGTAGGGAGCGTCCCGCGACAACATAATCGGTAGAAGATTTAACAAAGCGAGAGGCATAAAGCCCAATCATGATTGACACAATCATGTAACCGAAAACAAACCCTAAAAGCATATTAAGGACCTCCCCATTTCCTATATAATTTGTGGGTGAATCTAGGGAGTTGTCAATTGGGGTTCGGAGGGGTGTTAAAATTGCTAAGCTGTTTTTTTCATAGCATTGATACCAAAATAGGCCGCGGCATTTTGGAAAAGCTGTATACCGTCGCTTTCATCGGGAAGGCGAGAGTTGGTACGGCGGGCTTGATCTTTCAATCTAGCGTAATCATCGCGTTGCCATGTAAACATCCCGCGCTCAGGGTGGGGCATTAGAACAAGGACGCGGCCACTTTCATCAGTTATACCTGCAATATCGTCGGTCGAGCCATTTGGGTTGAATGGAAATTCGCCATTTGCTGCCACAAGGCTGTCATTCTGAGGAGCTTGCGACGAAGAATCTGCTTGCTGTTTACCAGATCCCTCGCTTTGCTCAGGATGACAAGAGAGGGACTTAGCATAGCGCAAAGCGATTTGGTTTTGTTTCTTTAAAGTCTCAAGAGTTGCGTCCTCCATCATGAAACGGCCTTCGCCATGCGCGACAGGAACATGAAGAGCGTCCAACCCTTGTAGCCAAGGTGAGTTTGATTTTTCAACCTTCAAATCAACCCAACGACATTGATACCGCGCACTGGCATTATGGGTGACAGCAACCTGACGCACACCACACTCACCACCCAAGGCAGGGGCAAGACCAAGATTGACCACAACCTGGCAACCATTACAAATACCAATGGTTAATGTATCGCGGGATACAAATTCTTTCAGCGCATCACCAAGGGTTAAGCGCATTTTTTGGGCAAACGCATTACCTGATCCCGTATCATCACCATAAGAAAAACCACCAGGAACAGAAATAACTTGTACCTGATTGAGTTCTTTTGGATTTTCTGCAAGATCATTGATATGGCGAATATCGGTTTGGAACCCAACATATTCAAACCCTTTGGCAGTTTCTTCTTCGGAGTTTAATCCATAACCTGTGATAACAAGAGCGCGTGCAGTCATGAGTTTGTTTGCTCGTTATGAATTTTTACAATTAATTTTTCAATTAAGGAACTTTTAGAAACAAAAACAGAATCTGTTATTGGCTTAAAACAAATCTTATCTTTTCCGCTTACTGGGTTTCTTAGCATTAAAGTTACCTCTCCTGCCTTAGGGTGGTCGCTATAGTTAACATTCATAATATTAGAATATTCAATCTTATATTTTTTATTGTTTTTGGTTGCAATTATGTGGTTGTCATGGTCATAAACTTCGTCAAATAATCTATTGTTCATATTATTTATGGCCTTGTATGCTGCAAAGCCCATAAAAACTGCCATTCCTATAAAAAAGAAATCAAAATTAGTTTCTAAACCATCTTGGTATTTAGTATAGACCATCCAAAAAAGTCCTGAGAACCAAATTAGCATAAATATATTTATAAAAACCCTGTTTCTCGTTGATGATAATTTTGTCATATTAATAACCTCCCAATGGAGATTTGTAAGCTTTTTGCAAATCAGATATTGAAGCGGCAACCTTGTTATTGATTTTTAGGGTGGCGTCATCGGTGACCGTTCCGATTTGTTGAACATAATTATAGTCACTCATCACTTTTTCAAATGCGTCTTTATCTTGTGGGGCTATTGTTACAACGATACGGCCTTGAGATTCAGAGTAAAGCATTTTGTCTAATCTGAGTTCATCGCTCAGTGTAATATCCAATCCTAAACCACTCGCAATCGCTTTCTTGGCAAGGGCAACGCCAACACCACCAAAACCAACACTAATTGCCGAAGCACAAAGTTGCTTTTTATTGGCGTCTGACAAAGCGCGATAAAGCGCATAATTTACATCATCATCCATCTCGGGCACGTTGTTGCCTAGATAACCCAGATGGTCGTAATATTCAGACGCACCTAGTTCATCTTTCGTTTCCCCGAGAAGATAAATCAGATCACCCGCCTGTTTGGGATCAAGTGATACGGCATGGGCAACATCCTCCATCACACCGATGCCAGAAATGAGAAGTGTCGGTGGGATAGCAATGTGAACAGGGTTATTATCGGCATCATATCCCTTGAAATCATTAAACATAGAATCTTTGCCTGAAATAAACGGTGTGCGGTATGTTTTAGCCAAATGATAAATCGCCGCCATCGCACGTTTTAATTGACCTAAACGTTCAGGCTCATCAGAAGAGCACCAGCAAATATTATCCAGTAAAGCAAGATGGTCGATATCACCACCTGCGGCAATCGCTGCCCGTACGGCACTATCTAACGCTGCACGTGCCATGTGGTGTGTGTCAATGTCACTGTAACGCGGCACTAACCCTTGGGAAAGGATCGCTGCGCGTTTGCTCTCTAGAACAGGACGGCTGACAGTCGCATCTGCAAAAACGCGGCCCTTACCTTGAAGCGGGCCAAGTACAGCAGACCCTTGAACATTGTGATCATACTGCGCGGCAACAAATTCTTTAGAACAGATATTGAGACGTCCCAACATCTCCATCAAAGTTTGATTATAATTTTTAGGTTCTGCAAATTCTGGTTCGGCCTCACCGCCGCGCGTGAAGGTTGTAACGAGTGGCGTTTCAGGGTTTCCATCATGTAAAAATTCCATGGAAATATCCATGACCACATCATTTTTCCATGTCAGTTTAGCACGGCCATCATTGGTAAACTCACCAATATCCCATGCCTCAACGCCACGTTTGGCAAATAGAGATATAAGTTTTTCAACATTCTCAGGTGGCACGGCCAGAGTCATTCGCTCCTGACTTTCAGAAATCCATATTTCCCAAGGCTGCATACCTGGATATTTTAGCGGTACTTTATCAAGCGCTAAATTAAATCCACCAGAGCTCTCGCCCATTTCCCCAACGGAAGAGGCAAGACCACCTGCACCATTATCTGTTACGGCATTATATAATCCCAACTGACGAATTTCTTTGACGAGAGCATCAGAGAATTTTTTCTGCGTAATAGGATCACCAATTTGTACGGCCGTAGCAGGGGAGCCTTCATCAAGTGCTACAGAGGAAAATGTTGCGCCGTGAATTCCATCACGCCCAACTTTACCACCGATCATGATAATACGGTCACCAGGTTGCGCAGATTTTTTATGCGTAGGCTTACCATTGATTTCACGCGGAATAATGCCAACCGTTCCTGCAAAAACGAGCGGTTTGCCAACATAACGGTCGTCGAAATACATGAAACCCTGGGGAGTCGGAATACCAGATTGGTTTCCACCTGCTTCGACGCCCGCCACAACACCCTTCATGATAGTGTCAGGAGAAAGTGTGGCATTCATTTTATTTTTACCACGGTAGTAGGTAATATCTTTGCGCGGATCAGCAAGACAAAATCCATAGCGGTTTAGAACAGGTTTTGCGCCTTGACCAAATCCCATGCAGTCACGGTTTACACCTACGATCCCTGTAATAGCACCACCAAATGGGTCAAGTGCGGAAGGGGAGTTGTGGGTTTCAACTTTATCAGTAATCATCCATTTGTCATCAAAGACAATTCCACCAGAATTATCGCTGAAAACGCTGATACAAAAATCATCATCACCGCGTTCTTTACGAATTTCATTTGTAGCACCCTTGATGTAGTGTTTATAAAGACCATCTTGGATTTCATCAATTGGGGAAGCAAAGATAGTGTGTTTGCAGTGTTCAGACCATGTCTGCGCCAAAGTTTCCACTTCAACATCTGTTGGATCACGTTTTTCAACATCACGGAAATATTCTTGAACCGCTTTCATGTAATGTAGTGACATCCCTAAGGGCCCGCGGCGCGTTCCATCGGCATTTTCAATACCGTCTTTACCTATCTTGATAAGATCCTCATCACTGACATTTAAATTAACCTTATCGACAGCAGTACCTTTGTTGTCTAAGACAACTTTTGGAATAACAACGCCCATGCCATTGTCGCTCTTAAATTGTTTGGCGTTTTTATTGGCAGCGCGTTGAATGAGGGGGTTATGAAGTTCTGATGCAATCTCTGCCAGTTCTTGCTTGCTGATATTGCCTTCGATTAAGAGAAGTCTTGAGCTATAGACATGGCGATCATCACCAAGGGTGAGGGCAGTTAGTTCAGAAGCGGTGTGGCCAATATTATCTGTAACGCCAGGCAAAAATCCAATTTCAAGGGCATGATCAAAATTTCCAACAACGTCCCAGTAGTCATTGGCAGGCGCGCGGCTCTCCTCAATCACAAAGCTTTTCTGCGTGACAGGGTTTGTAAAGGATTTTAGACAATCTTCAAGTTTATCTGAGGCCGTTATAGGCTCTTCAATCGTATAAACATCGACGACGCGAACTTGTTTGATCTTATTGGTAATTTGCGCAAAATTCTTTTCATAAGTTTTGGCGCGGCCATCTTCGGAAATTGTGAATACTTCGATACGCTGTGACATAGCGTTTTGTAACGTTTTGTTATTTTATTGTCTACTGCTAATAACTGATATTACACATAGTTTTGGGCTTGCAATTCAGGGGCGCTTACTGCATTTTTAGGGAAATTTTTGTAAAAGAAGCTATCGATGCCAAAACTTACCATTAATGATCAGGAAATTGAGGTTGCGCCAGGAACATCTATCATTCAGGCGGCAGAACAGATGGGGATTGAAATCCCGCGTTTTTGTTACCACGATAAACTAAGTGTTCCTGCCAATTGTCGTATGTGCTTGGTTGAGGTTGAGGGGGGCCCGCCGAAGCCTGTAGCATCTTGTGCCATGGCCTGCGGGGAAGGAATGGTTGTTAAGACAGACTCCCCCATGGTTAAAAAGGCACGCAAGGGTGTGATGGAGATGATGTTAATCAACCACCCTCTGGATTGCCCAATTTGTGATCAGGGCGGAGAGTGTGATCTTCAGGATCAGGCTGTGGCTTATGGTTTTGATAGATCCCGATATCAGGAAAATAAACGTGCTGTTAAAGATAAGAATTTAGGCCCCACCATTAAAACCATTATGACACGCTGTATTAATTGCACGCGCTGTGTGCGTTTTGGGGAAGAAATCGCGGGAATGACCGAGCTTGGCCAGTTAAACCGCGGTGAAAATGCCGAGATTGGGACTTTCATTGAAGCCGCTGTAACAACTGAGCTTTCTGGCAATATGATAGATATATGTCCCGTTGGGGCGTTGACGTCTAAACCTTACGCCTTCAAGGCGCGTTCCTGGGAGTTAAAAAAGACAGAAACTATTGATGTTCATGATGCTTTGGGGAGTAATATCCGTGTGGATAGCCGCGGCGCAGAAGTGATGCGGGTTCTTCCTCGGCTTCATGAGGATATTAATGAGGAGTGGATTAATGATCGCTCACGTTTTGCCTATGATGGTTTGAAGAAAAACCGCCTAGATCGTCCCTATATTCGGGATGAAAAAAGTAAAAAATTGAAAGCGGTAACTTGGAGTGAAGCTTTAAGTTATACGGCTAAAAAGCTGAAAACATTCAAGAAAGATAATATTGCAGCTTATGCTGGTGATCTCTGTGATGCTGAAAGTATGTACGCACTCAAATTCTTAATGGGAAATTTGGGGGTAGGGCAGTTGGAATGCCGTGTTGATGGCGGACAGTTTGATCCTCTTCAGGCATCTGGATATAGCTTTAATAGCACAATTTCAGGAATTGAAGAAGCTGATGCAATTCTTTTGATTGGCACAAATCCGCGCCATGAAGCAACAATGGTGAACACCCGTATCCGTAAAACTTGGCTAGAAAAGAAGATTCCAATTGCCTTGATTGGGGAACCTGTTGATCTGACTTACCCGTATTACCATGCAGGAACCTCGCCTGCAGACTTAAAGAAAATGATCAAGGATTATGCAAAATCTGTGAAGGCAGAACGGCCGATGATTATTGTGGGGGCGGGAGCCTTTGCGCGTGAAGATGGGGCGGCAATTCAGGCTTTGGTACGTGAAGCTGCAATTGAACTTGGCTGTATCAAAGAGGGCTGGAATGGTTATAATGTCCTTCACAATGCGGCATCGCGTATGGCGGCACTTGAAATGGGATTTGTGCCAGAGCATGCATTTGACCTGAATGATATTGGGCTAGTCTATTTGCTCGGTGTTGATAACCAAGAGACATTAAATAACATTAACCCGCGGGCCTTTGTTATCTATCAAGGCCACCATGGTGATATTGGTGCGCATCGTGCAGATATTATTTTACCAGGCGCGGCGTACACGGAGAAAAACGGAATTTATATGAACACCGAAGGCCGCGCGCAGCGTGGTCGCCGAGCCGTTTTTCCACCTGGTGAAGCACGTGAAGACTGGGCGATTATCCGTGCTTTGTCTGATAAATGCGATGCGTCGATTGGTTTTAAAGACCTCTCCGAGCTGCGTACAGCAATGATTGGAAAGCATCCACGGTTAGGAGCATTTGATCAGATTGTTCCTGTTGAATGGGGTAATTTTGGCGGTGCGTCACATCAAATATCAAACGCACCTTTCGAAAACCCGATCAAAAATTTTTACATGACCAATGTTATCACTCATAATTCCGAAACCATGAAACGCTGTACTTCACGTTTTGTCTTAGGAGAGGAAGATTATCAGGAGGCCGCAGAATAATAATGACAAAAAGCACGATTGAACAAGTTCAAGAATTTCATGAAACCTATGGTTTACCTGTAGAGCCAGAACAAACTACAGGATCAGAAAAGACCAAAGATCTGCGGATTAATCTATTACAAGAAGAACTTGATGAGCTTAAAGAAGCTTTGGCGAACAATGATATGGTTGAAACACTGGATGCATTAATTGATCTGCAATATGTCCTTGACGGCGCATTTTTATCTTTTGGCTTACAAGATGTAAAAATGGACGCTTTTAATGAGGTTCACCGTTCCAACATGTCTAAGCTAGGTGAAGATGGAAAACCAATTCGCCGCGAAAGTGATGGCAAAGTTATGAAAGGTCCAAATTATTTTAAACCTGACATGACTCAATTTATTAAAACCAAGAAGAAAGCGGCTTAATTAATGTTGCTAGAGTTCTTCAATACCTACCAAGATTTTTTCTTTATGCTCGCGCATATCGGAATTTTGATTGGCGTACTGCTGGGGGTTATGGCGTATTATACCTACGCGGAGCGCAAAATCATGGGGGGGATGCAGCGCCGTCAAGGGCCGATGACGGTAGGACCTTTCGGTCTTCTGCAGCCTCTGGCCGATGGAATTAAGCTGTTATCCAAGGAAACGATCATTCCATCTCAAGCCAATGGCCCTGTTTTTGTCATTGCGCCGATGATTACTTTTTCTCTAGCGCTCATCGCCTGGGCGGTTATTCCTGTCAGCGCCAAACTCGTCCTTGCCGATATTAATGTGGGTATCCTTTACCTTTTTGCGGTGTCATCCATGGGCGTGTATGGCGTGATTATGGCGGGTTGGGCATCCAATTCTAAATACGCATTTTTAGGCGGCCTGCGCTCCGCATCACAGATGGTCTCCTACGAAGTTTCTATGGGTTTGGTTATCGTCTGCGTGCTTCTATGTACGGGATCATTAAATCTTACACAAATCATCGTGACAGATCGTCCTTTCTGGGTCGATGTTTTGCTGTTTCCCATGTTGATTGTCTTTTTAGTTTCTATTCTGGCCGAAACTAACCGTGCACCATTTGACTTACCAGAAGGGGAGTCAGAAATCACAGGCGGTTTCATGGTGGAGTATTCAGCCATGACCTTCGCGCTGTTCTTCCTTGGTGAATATATGAACATGATCTTGATGTCTGCAATGACAACAGTCTTGTTCCTGGGAGGATGGTTGCCACCGTTTGGTATTGAAGCTTTGGCAGTTGTACCAGGCGTCATTTGGTTTACCTTAAAAACTTTTGTGATTATGTTCTTCTTCGTTTGGGTGCGCGCCACGTTTCCACGTTATCGTTATGACCAGTTAATGCGTCTGGGTTGGAAAGTTTTTCTACCTTTTACCTTGTTTTGGGTTGTTGTGGTATCTGGCGCCTTACTTTATTTTGATGCCTTGCCATGAGTGACAGTGACCAATTAAAAATACTTCAAGAAATTCGTGATCTGCACAAGGAATCTATGGCTCTTCAACGGGAACAATTTGATTTTGTAAAAAAGCAATATGACCGTGTTGAAAAGATCAATGATAAGGCCGAAAAAATTCAAGATAGAGCCGCCTCTATGTTTCGATTTATTGGCCCGCTCATCTTTGTATTGATTTTAATTTTGGTTTATATTCTCTGGCAATATATGTAAGGCCACTCCATGAAAAATTTTCTAAATGCATTTTTGTTGACTGAGATTGTGAAGGGGATGGCCCTTACGCTTAAATACATGTTTTTTGTGCCGCGCGTGACCATTAATTATCCAAACGAGAAGGGGCCCTTAAGTCCGCGTTTTAGAGGGGAACATGCGCTGCGCCGTTATCCGAATGGCGAAGAACGCTGCATTGCCTGTAAGCTTTGCGAAGCGATTTGTCCTGCGCAGGCCATTACCATTGAAGCCGAGCCGCGCGAAGATGGTTCCCGCCGTACAACCCGTTACGATATTGATATGACCAAATGCATCTATTGCGGCCTATGTCAGGAAGCCTGTCCCGTTGACGCAATTGTTGAAGGGCCGAATTTTGAATTTGCGACCGAAACCCGTGAAGAGCTTTATTATAATAAAGCCAAACTTCTCGAAAACGGAGATATTTGGGAAGCGCAAATTGCTGCTAATCTCGCTCAAGACGCCCCATATAGGTAATAATCTTACAATTTATTTTCCCATATACTGATTTTGCCTAGTTTGTTTGATGAAAATCACGGGGTGGGGGTGATAGAACCTATCTTTCTCAAACTTACGATGTCTCCCGTAAGCGATGCCGCAGGGAAGCGGACAAGGCAGTAGTATAGCACAAATTTTACCCCTAATCTACTTCATTAATATATTAACCTTTACCGATTTTTCTTGACTTTTAGCTATGCGTTTGACACAATGCAGGTATGAGAAAATATTTTAATATAGCAGGCTTAACGCAAGTTAAACAAAGAGGCATTTCGCCTTTTTCGAGCGCCCGAATTTACTTTGACAAAGCAGCCCGTTGGGCGATGTCGAGTTGGGGAAACAGAGTGGCGGCCCGCAATACACAACTGGCGATGCCAGGATGGACAAAAAGAACAAGATAATCAGAATTTCCCCAATAGAAAACTGGCTATTGTGAGGACAATAGCCAGTTTTTTTATTCTTTTAAATGTTCCAGTTTCTAGCAGGATTTGTTGCTACATGATCCTTTTTTGGTGACCATTCCATAGGCCGCGTAAGCGCCTGAAGCACCGATAAGGATATAAACCAATTTGGCCAGAAGGGGCACGCCCCCCAAGATCATGGCCACCAAATCCATACTGAACAGGCCATAAAGCCCCCAGTTGATAGCGCCAACAATCATTAATACCCAACTTATCATACATAGATGTTTCATGTT
Source organism: Alphaproteobacteria bacterium (assembly GCA_041397885.1). Taxonomy (GTDB): domain Bacteria; phylum Pseudomonadota; class Alphaproteobacteria; order Micavibrionales; family Micavibrionaceae. The sequence goes on from JAWKVV010000004.1 coordinate 125,915, forward strand.
GAACCTCCTTGTTCAATTTATTACTGGCCATTTTAAACCAGATTCTGCCGTGTTAGAAGAAACCATCCCCAAAAGCATCAACATGAATATGGTAATTAAATAGGGTTTCTTTTCTCTCTATTGGCCTGGATGAAAGCAGGAAGAAGATGAGGCTTAATATTTCATGGATATTGTTTGTTTTTTCAATGAGATGACTTGCGTAAAGGCGCGTGAAGGATTAATAAAAAGCCTAGGTTTTAAAACCAACAATTAATGGTCCATAATTTAGATTAAGTCCTTGATGATTGCCTCTGCCGCTTTTTACCTGTTTGCCGCTGTCACATTGCTGAGTGCGATGATGGTTATTACAGCAAAAAACCCTGTCCATTCAGTGTTGTTTCTGATTCTGGCGTTTTTTAATGCTGCGGGTCTGTTCGTGCTTTTAGGCGCAGAGTTTATTGCGATGATTTTGGTGATTGTCTATGTAGGGGCTGTTGCAGTGTTGTTCCTGTTTGTTGTTATGATGTTGGATATTAGTTTCGCCGATTTACGCAAAGGGGCGATGCAATATGTGCCGATGGGGGTGCTAGCGGGAGGAATTTTGTTGGCATAACTGATTAGCGTATTCATTGGGTTGAAAATGTCAGACGGGGTAGGGAAGAACATTGCCTCTGTTACGCCAGATGCGGCAAAGATCACCAATACAGAAGCTCTGGGATTAGTTCTTTATACAGATTATGTTTTTGCCTTTCAGGTGGCAGGTTTGATTTTGCTGGTTGCGATGATTGGGGCCATTGTTTTAACACACCGTCGTCGCCCAGGTGTAAGAAAGCAAAATATTGCCGACCAACAAGCGCGTAAAGCGAGTGATGTGCTTGAGGTTCATAAAGTTACACCAAAGACGGGGATTTAGATGTTAGAGGTTGGTTTGACACATTATCTGTCTTTAGCGGCGATGTTATTCACGCTAGGCGTTTTTGGAATTTTTCTAAACCGTAAAAACGTGATTGTCATTTTAATGTGTATTGAGTTGATGCTTCTGGCCGTTAACATCAACTTTGTTGCTTTTTCTGCCGAGTTGGGAGACAGGGTCGGGCAAGTTTTCACTTTATTTATCCTGACCGTGGCAGCAGCAGAAGCGGCGATCGGCCTGGCGATTTTGGTCGTTCTGTTCCGAACCAAAGGTTCTATTGCGGTTGAAGATATTTCGAGTATGAAGGGGTAAAGCCAGATGTCTTTAGAAGTAGTTGCAGTCTTCGCGCCATTGGTTGGTTTTATTCTTGCTTTTCTTTTTGGCAAAAACATGGGTGACAAGGGCGCGCAGTTTGTAACCTGCACGGGGATTATCGTGGCAGCGATTGCGTCTATCATGTTGTTCTTTGAAATTGTCATGGGACATGAAGGGCATGGGGGAGAGGCAAGAACTTTGACCTTGATGACGTGGTTTAATTCAGGCGCGTTATCCGTTGAATGGGCGTTGCGGTTAGATCAACTGGCCGTGGTCATGATGTGTGTTGTCACAATAGTTTCATCTTGTGTGCATGTTTATTCCGTAGGGTATATGAGCCATGACAAGTGCAAAGCCCGCTTCATGTCATATTTGAGCCTGTTCAGCTTTGCGATGATGATGCTTGTGACCTCTGATAATTTGGTTCAGCTTTTCTTTGGATGGGAAGGGGTTGGGGTGGCGTCTTACCTTCTGATTGGTTTCTGGAACCATAAAGACAGTGCGAATGCCGCATCTATTAAGGCATTTCTTGTGAATCGCGTTGGGGATTTTGGTTTGGCACTGGGAATTTTCGCCGCGTTCTTTTTGTTTGGCACGGTGCAGTTTGATGAATTATTTTCTCAGGCCGCAGAAAGTAAAGACACGGTCATGGCGTTTTTAGGTTATGACTTAAACGCCATCACTCTGGTTTGTTTATTATTGTTCATGGGTGCGATGGGGAAATCCGCGCAACTTGGGCTTCACACCTGGCTTCCTGATGCGATGGAAGGGCCAACGCCTGTGTCTGCTTTGATCCATGCGGCAACAATGGTGACAGCAGGCGTGTTTTTGGTAGCGCGCTTATCTCCTTTGTTTGAATATGCGCCGACGGCGTTAATGGTGGTTACAGTTGTTGGCGGGGTAACAGCCTTTGTGGCGGCAACAATTGGTATGACGCAGTTTGATATTAAACGCGTGATTGCCTATTCAACCATGTCACAATTGGGATACATGTTTTTCGCGCTTGGTGTATCAGCTTACGGCGCGGCGATTTTCCATTTGATGACTCATGCTTTCTTTAAGGCCCTACTGTTCTTAGGGGCGGGATCCGTTATTCACGCGATGAGTGATGAGCAGGATATGCGGAAAATGGGTGGAATTTGGAAAAAAATCCCCATGACTTATGTCTTGATGTGGATTGGATCTTTGGCTTTGGCGGGTGTTCCATTTTTTGCAGGTTATTATTCCAAAGATATGATCTTGGAAAGTGCCTTTGCCGATCATACATGGTTTGGTGATTTCGCGTTCTGGTTGGGGATTGCGGCGGCAATTATGACAGCATTTTATTCTGCTCGTCTTTTATTTATGACGTTTCATGGAAAACCCAGAGCCGATAAACACACGATGGACCATGTTCATGAATCTCCCGCGATTATGTTGACGCCTTTGGTGGTCTTAGCAACGGGGGCATTATTTGCGGGATTTGTTTTTTATGAACCTTTTGTCGGCGGTGCTCATCATAATGTCCATGCGACAACGGAGCATGAAGAGGTAATTGTTGAACATACTGTTGAAGCGCCGATTTTAGATGAAGAAGAACACGGCAAAGAGATCACCCGCGAACAATTTTGGGGTAAATCATTATTTATTTTACCTGAAAATGACACAGTTGCCGCGGCCCATGGTGTTCCTGAATGGGTCAAAATGTTACCTGTTTATATGGGAGTGATTGGTCTGTTTTTAGGATGGGTTTTCTATCTGCAATTTACTGCACTACCTGGAGTTTTTACAAAAATATTCAAACCAGTCCACGCGTTGCTGTTCAATAAGTGGTATTTTGATGAACTATATGATGCCGTTTTTGTAAAACCTGCAATTAAGTTAGGAAAATTATTCTGGGCATCTGACAAAAATGTGGTGGATGGGATCGGTCCTGATGGCGTAGCAAACCGTTCTGTTGGTTTTGGTGCGCTTTTAAGTCGCTTTCAATCTGGGTATGTTTTCCAGTATGCCTTTGTCATGATGATAGGTTTGATTGCGATGATCAGTTGGTTTTACGTGAAAATGAATTTGGGATTGGAGCATGTCAATCTTGATGTGGTCTCTGGACTTCATCCAAAAGGGGGAGAATAAAGCATGATTGAGTTTTCCATTCTCTCTTTACTAACATTTCTACCTTTGGCGGGTGTAGGCTTTATCCTGCTGATCCGTGGGCAGGAAGACATTGTTGCCCGCAATGCAAAAAGAGTGGCGCTCTATACGACGACTTTTAATTTTATCTTGTCGCTCTATATGATGTTTCAATTTAATCCTGAAACATCGGACTTCCAGTTTGTTGAAAAAACTGAATGGTTTCCTGCGCTAGGGATTAGTTATCACATGGGCGTTGATGGTATATCGCTCTTCTTTGTAATGCTATCCACATTATTGACGCCGATATGTATTCTCGCCAGTTGGAATTCCATTAAAAACAGAGTCAAAGAATATATGATTGCATTTTTAGTGCTTGAAACATTTATGATTGGCACATTCTGCGCTCTTGATGCTGTTTTATTCTATATTTTCTTTGAAGGTGTTCTCATTCCAATGTTCATCATCATTGGTGTTTGGGGTGGTGCACGCCGTGTTTATTCGGCATTCAAGTTCTTTCTATATACGCTGTTAGGCTCTGTCTTAATGTTGGTGGCGTTGTTGGTTCTATTTCTTGAAGTAGGATCAAGCGATATTCAAACCTTGATGGCAAATCCTGTGGCCCGCGATGTGCAAATTTGGTTGTGGCTAGCGTTCTTTGCCAGTTTTGCCGTGAAGATGCCGATGTGGCCTGTTCATACCTGGCTTCCTGATGCACACGTAGAGGCACCGACTGCGGGATCTGTAATTTTGGCGGGAGTTCTTTTGAAGATGGGGGGGTATGGTTTCCTTCGTTTCTCTCTACCGATGTTCCCAGAAGCATCCGAATTTTTTGCCCCGATGGTGATGTGGATGTCCGTTATTGCGATTGTCTATACTTCTCTTGTGGCGCTTGTGCAGACAGACATGAAGAAGCTGATTGCTTATTCTTCCGTGGCGCATATGGGGTTTGTAACCCTTGGGATTTTCAGTGCAACAACGCAAGGGATTGAAGGCGGGGTCTTCCAGATGATTTCGCACGGAATTATTTCTGGCGCATTATTCCTGTGTGTTGGCGTCGTTTATGATCGTCTACATACGCGTGAAATGGCGCGGTATGGCGGATTGGTTAAAAACATGCCCAAATATGCCACCATATTTATGATTTTGATGTTGGGATCTGTCGGGTTGCCAGGGACATCGGGCTTCGTGGGTGAGTTTTTGAGTCTGATGGGAGCGTTTCAGGTTGATACAGTGATTGCCGTTTGTGCGACAACAGGCGTTGTTTTGGGCGCAGCCTATATGTTGGTGATGTATCGTAATGTCATTTTTGGTGTACAAAAAAATGACGATGCGGCGGCCATGAAAGACGTGAATAAATTGGAATACGGATATCTGGTTCCCCTTGTTTTGATGGTTTTATGGCTTGGTGTGGCACCGTCTTATGTGATGGATCGTGTGGCACCATCTGTTCAAAAATTAATTGGCCAATACGAAGCAGGCGTCGCCAAAGGTCTGGAAAGTTCAAATGGAGAAAATAATGAGTAGTATTGATTTTTCTTCTTTAGGCCCCATTGTTCCAGAAATATTTTTATCTGTTACGGGGATGATTTTGCTTGTTCTCGGGGTTCTGCGTGGTAACAGTTCAACAAATTTAATGAGTTGGTCTGTAGTAGGGGTTTTAGCCATTGCGATGTTGTTTATGGCAAACCAAAACACAAATGGTGAAGCAATTTTGAACGGTATGTTCGTCCATGACCGTTTTACATTCTTTATGAAATTCCTTGTGATCTCGGGTTTAATTACCTGCGTAACTTTATCCGTTCAATACCTACATCAAGATAACGTTGTGCGGTTTGAATATCCCATTCTGATGTTATTTGCAGGGGTGGGGATGATGTTGATGGTGTCATCCAATGATATGCTATCCCTTTATATGGGGTTAGAGCTTCAGTCTCTAAGTCTTTATGTTCTGGCTGCGATCCGCCGCGATCATATGAAGTCAGCCGAAGCAGGGATGAAATATTTTGTCCTGGGCGCGATATCTTCAGGGATGTTGCTTTTTGGTATTTCACTCATTTACGGTTTTACGGGAACAACAAATTTCCACGTTATTGGACAAACTTTGGGAGAAGAGGTTTCCATTGGCGCAGTACTTGGGTTTGTCTTTATCATGGCAGGCTTGGCCTTCAAGATTTCTGCTGTACCCTTTCATATGTGGACACCCGATGTTTATCAAGGAGCGCCAACATCCGTGACGGCCTTTTTTGCGATTGTGCCTAAAGTGGCGGCGATTGCCCTGATTATCCGTTTATTATTCGTCCCGTTTGCTTCGCTGAGTGATCAATGGTTCCAGATCATGTGGTTCTTATCACTCATGTCGATGATGGTGGGGGCTTTTGCGGCGCTACGTCAAGATAATATCAAGCGCCTACTTGCCTATAGCTCCATCGGCAATATGGGGTATGTCTTGATTGGTATCGTGGCGGGAGGAGCTTCGGGGTTAGCCTCCGTCCTTGTTTATCTGACCATTTATATGGTGATGACAGCAGGAACATTTGGCATTGTTCTTTGTATGCGCCGTGATGGGGCCGCGTTGGAAAAAGTTTCTGACTTGGCAGGGCTGTCCCGCAATTCCCCATGGCTGGCCTATCCTTTGGCGATACTTATGTTTTCGATGAGTGGTATTCCCCCGTTAGCAGGGTTCTTCGGAAAATTTATGGTGTTTAAGGCGGCGCTTGAATCAGGGACATATGTCTTGGCCGTACTTGGGGTTTTAACATCTGTTGTGGCGGCTTATTATTACTTACGTATTATCAAGACAATGTTCTTTGACGACCCCGTTGAAAAATTTGATAAAGAAATTGAAACGTCACGCAAAATTATTATCGGGCTGTCCCTTTTCTTCGTTTTGGTATTTATTTTTAATCCATCGCCGTTGATAAATATCGCGCAAAGCTCTGTCGTGAGTATGTTTGGTCAGTAATGCCGATCCAGTGGCGTATAGAGCAGTACCAGAAAGTTGTCAGTACACAGAACTATGTTTTTGATGCTGTGGATGAGGGGGAGGCCGAAGGCTTTGTCATTCAGGCTCTTCAACAACAGGGGGGCAAGGGGCGTCACGGCAATCAATGGACATCACCGATTGGTAACCTCTATTTGTCAATTTTGCTGCGCCCACAATGTGATTTGACGCAGGCAGGACAGCTTGCTTTTGTGGTGGCCATCGCTTTATCTTCAGCCCTGGATGACTATATTGATGTCCGAGATCACATCAAAACCCTGAAATGGCCAAATGATGTTTTTATAGATGGCAGAAAGGTTTCTGGTATTTTGCTCGAGTCATATATTAGGAATAATCAGCTAAACGCTATCGTTTTGGGTATGGGGGTAAACATCTTTAAAGCGCCAGAATTGGGTGTGGCGTTGAACGATGTTGCGAAGGAGCCCGTTTATATTAACAAGGTACGCGACACAATCCTTAATAAATTGTCATATTATTATACTATGTGGCGGGAGAAAGGGTTTGCGCCTATTCGTGAAGCATGGTTAAAACAAGCCCATGGCCTGGGGCAACCGATGACAGCGCGTCTTCCGCAAGAAAGTTTTAAAGGAATATTTAAAGGCATTCAGGAAGATGGGAGTTTGATTTTGGTAAATGATAATCATCAAGAGCAGATCATCCATGCCGCCGAGGTGCATTTTGCCAAAGAATAAAAAGAGAGTAAAAACTAAATGTTGTTAGCGATTGATGCAGGAAACACCAATATTGTTTTTGCCGTTTACGATGGTGAAAAACAAAAGGCGCAGTGGCGTGGTGAAACGGGAGCGGGGAGTGCCGTCTTATTAGCAGAAATAGCAGAAAAATTTTCTACGATTGACGCCATTATCGTCAGTTCCGTGGTGCCAAAAATAAACAGCTCACTCCAGATGTTTTGTAAAAAAGAGTTTGAAATTGATCCTATTTTTGTCACGCATGAAAATGCAGGAATAAAAATTATGATTGATAACCCACATGAGGTTGGGGCGGACAGATTGGTGGATGCCGTTGCGGCGTGTGCCCATTATCAAAAACCCGCTATCATTGTTGATTTTGGAACGGCGACAACCTTTGATGTGGTAGATGAGCAAGGACAATATTGCGGCGGTGTCATCGCGCCAGGGATTAATTTATCCCTTGAGGCTCTTCATCAGGCGGCAGCAAAGTTACCAAAAGTTGAAGTTGAAAAACCTGAAAAGATAATAGGTCAGAACACCAAACATGCGATGCAATCAGGAATTTACTGGGGATATATAAGTCTCATCGAGGGCATGGTGAATCGAGTTAGTGATGAAATGGGGTGCAAACCGTTTGTTATCGCGACAGGAGGGCTTGCCCCATTATTTTCCAAAGGCACAGATATTTTTGATGTTGTTGATGGCGAATTAATCATGAAAGGTTTGGTATATATTCATTCTCAAATCTGTTCGGAGTATAAAAGGAAAAGTGCCTAATGGATTTAAACGCGAATGAATTAGTTTTTATTCCGCTTGGCGGTGCTGAACAATTTGGTGCGAACCTGAATGTTTATGCCTATCAGGGCAAAATTCTTGCGGTTGATATGGGGATGGGCTTTGCCGATGAATATTATCCAGGCGTTGATATTCTGCTACCAGACCCACAGTTTTTAGAAGATCATAAACGTGATATTGCAGGTTTGGTGATTACCCACGCACATGAGGATCATATTGGCGGTGTTGCCCATTTATGGTCGCGTATAAAGTGTCCAATTTTCTGTACGGCATTCACAGCGATAATTTTGCAAAAGAAGTTAGCAGAAAATCCTGAATGCAAGGGGGCACGTATTCGTATTATCAAACAGCATGATCCCATTGACATTGGCCCATTTAAAACAACGTTTATTCCCGTTACGCATTCAGTACCTGAAAGCTCTCTTCTCACTATTGAAACGGAGTTGGGGCAGGTCGTTCATAGTGGTGATTGGAATCTCGACCCTAAACCAATTATTGGTAAACCCATTGATCCCGAAACCTTTAAGGCTATTGGGAAAAAGGGTGTTCTGGCTTACATCGGAGATTCAACCAACGCAGGCGTTAATGGATTTTCTGGATCAGAAAGCGATGTTGAAAAAGGGTTGGAACAGGTTTTTAAGGAGTGTGAGCAGCGGGTTGTTGTGACAATGTTTGCGTCTAATATTGGCCGTGTTGTTTCAATTTGCAAGGCAGCGGAGGCAACAGACCGTCATGTTGCGGTGATTGGCCGTTCCCTTCACCGTATGATTGGTGCAGCAAAAGAATGCGGTTTTATGGATGGAGTTAAAGATATGATTGACGAAAATGATATTAATTTAATTCCCCGCGATAAATTGGTTATTATTGCAACGGGATCACAAGGTGAACCTCGCGCGCAAATTGCCCGGATTGCCCGAGGAGATCAACGCAATATCAAATTGCAAGCGGGAGATACAGTTGTATTTTCGGCGCGTCCCATTCCAGGTAATGAAAAAGAAATTAATTTTGTTCAAAACCGTTTGGCGGGCTCTAGCGTGAATGTTATTAACCCGCGCGATACAAAACATATTATTCATGTCTCTGGTCACCCTGCGCGCGATGAGATTAAACAAATGTATGATTGGTTGAAGCCGCAAATTGTTGTACCTGTCCACGGTGAAAAAGTCATGATTGAAGATCAGGCAGAGCTTGCTCGGCAGAGCCAGATTGCACAGGTTGTGGCGCCGAATAATGGTTCCGTTATAAAACTAGCACCTGGAAAAGCGGAAATTTTGGATCATGTGGAGACAGGATTATTGGCCGTTGAGCCAGGGCGGATTATCAGTGCCTCCCACGTTGCTATTTCAGAACGTCGAAAATTACAATTTTCTGGAACGGTTCACGCCTCTATTGTGATTGATAGAAATGGAAATTTAATGGCGCGTCCCCATTTATCTCTTGTGGGGTTGATTGATGAAGATGACGACGAAGAAAAAGAATTCGCTGAAGACTTAATTGATGAAGTTGAAGATATGGTAGCGGGACTTAAACGGTCTAAGTTAAGCGATGTTGAAATTGCCGAAAAAATCCGCATTGGTATTCGTCGAGATATTTTCGAAGTGCTGCGGATTAAAGCAAAAATCTCTGTCCATCTGACGAGGGTTTAATGAGCATATTCACAGGTGTTATTGTTTATTTGTTGGTGTTCTGGACGGTGTTGTTCACGGTGTTGCCGTGGGGAAATCACAAAGAGGAAGCACCAGAAACAGGAATGGCAGGCAGTGCGCCTGCGAATCCCAGAATTAAAAAGAAATTTATGATGACCTTCATAATTTCGACAATTATCTGGATTATCATCGCGCTATTGATTCATTTCGAGGTTATTGATTTTTATGAAATTGCTCGTGAAATGGTGAAAGAGGATTCTCTATGATAACATTCATTCATAATAAAACTTTGCTATTGATTTTCGTTATGCTCTTCGTGATGACGGCAGTGGGTTCAGTTCATGCAGAAGAGAAAGCCGATCCTGTTTGTCAGGTTGCTGCTGCTCACATCCCGCAAAGCGATGTAGCATATCAGGCGGGTATTGATGCTTATGGGAATGCGGTGGTTCCTGCGGATTTAAATGCGACTGCTTTTCAAGTCCCGAATGTGATTAAAGTGCCGTTAAATATTGATCTGGCGCAACGCCTTACAACTTTGGTGAATGGGTTTCAGTTAGAAGCGCCGTTGGGGATGCTTGAGATTTATCAAGATGGAAAAATTACATATAACGGGCAGGACTGGACAGCGCCCGTGATGACCCTATGCGGGCAGTCTCATAAGCAAATTGAAGAAGAAATCGTTGTAAACTCCCCCGTTCAAGCCTTAGAGGACGATGGACAGAACATAGAAGATGTCATAAAGTCACCTTCAGAGGAAGATATGGTAACGGAAGCTGTAGAAATATTACCGACCCAAGCCATACCGCCCGCCCATATCAATATTGGACAAATAGAAGTTGATCCACCCATAGACACAGAAAGTGATGTTGTCGAAGGTGGAGAATATAGAGAGATGTATTATAATGAATAAGGCCGCCGCAAAAAACAACGATCAAAAAAAAGCCAGAACAGCCATTACCCCAACGCGAGATGAAGAGTTCGCGCTGTGGTATCAAGAGGTCGTGAAGGCTGCCGATATGGCGGAAACTTCACCAACGCGGGGCTGTATGATTATCAAGCCTTACGTGGGCAATTTGGGATAAATGTCAGGATATTTTTGATAAATGGCTGAAAGAATATGGCGTGCAGAATGCATCTTTTCCGCTGCTTATCCCGATGAGCTTCTTTTCCCGTGAAGCCGAACATGTTGATGGTTTTGCAAAAGAATGTGCGGTTGTAACGCATCACCGTTTGGAAAGTGATGGAAAAGGGGGGCTTCAACCCGCTGAAGATGCCAAACTAGAGGAGCCATACGTCGTTCGCCCGACATCAGAGACCATTATCGGGGATGCGATGTCACGGTGGATTCAATCTTATCGTGACTTGCCCCTGCAACTAAACCAATGGGCGCAGGTTCTGCGGTGGGAAATGCGCACACGATTATTTTTGCGTACGGCTGAATTTTTTTGGCATGAGGGGCATAACGCCTTTGCAGACCATGAAGGCGCAAAAGCAGATTGCTTGCATGTGATGAGCCTTTATAAAAAATTCTTCAATGAATATCTGGCTTTTGATGGTTTTGTGGGTATCAAAACGCCTGAAGAAACATTTCCTGGCGCAAATAAAACATATGCGTTTGAGGCGATGATGCAGGACGGTAAAGCCTTGCAGGCGGCCACAACCCATGATCTGGGCACAACCTTTGCGAAAACTTTTAATATTACCTATCAAGGCAAGGATGAGCAGGAACATATGTGCCATACAACTTCCTGGGCTTTTAGCACGCGTACCATTGGTGGGTTAATTATGATGCATGGTGATGATGACGGCATGATGATGCCGCCGCGTATTGCACCACAACAAGTTATTATTCTGCCCGTCACCAAGGATAACAACGCCGACAAGATTGAAGCATTTTGTGCAAAGATTGCCGAAGACCTTAAAACCAAAGGTTTCCGTGTGAAGGTTGATAACCGTGATATGCGCACTCCAGATAAAATGTGGGATGCAGTTAAGAAGGGCGTGCCGATCCGTGTTGAGGTTGGTGAACGCGAAATGGAAGCAGGGCAACTGACCTATGTGCGCCGTGATATAGGTCGTGATAGTAAGACAACATTGGGCGCTGAAGAATTTCTAACGCAAGTGCAGGGCATTTTAGACGATATCCATGAAACAATGTTGGCCCGCACGCGCAAATTCCGCGATGAAAACACACATGATGTGAAAACGCTCGCAGATATTGAAGCATTTTTCAAAGCAGGAAAGATTGGTTTTGTGAGAGCGCCAATTTCTGTTTTAGAAGACAGCGCGCTTGAAAAAGTGATGGGTGAATACTCCCTCTCAACTCGAAATATGCCATTTGATGATAATGGTGAAAAAGTACTTATCGCAAAGGCGTATTAATATGTTTTCACCCATTGAACGCATGATGGCATGGCGATACTTGCGAGCTCGTAAGGCAGAAGGCTTTGTATCTGTCATTGCGGGTTTTTCGTTCCTTGGGATTATGCTTGGCGTGGCAACCTTGATTATTGTGATGTCCGTCATGAATGGCTTTCGGGCAGAACTGGTTGATCGTATTTTGGGGTTAAATGGTCACTTGAATGTCTATTCGCAAACAGGCCCGCTTCAAAATTATATGTCATTGGTTTCCCGCCTTGAAAATATCAAGGGGGTTGAATCAGTTCGTCCGATGGTCGAAGGGCAGGTTCTTATATCCGTGAATGGTATGGCCACGGGTGCGATGGTGCGTGCGATGTCCCGTGAAGATTTTGCAACCAAACCCATTATCTCAGATTCTATTGTTCAGGGGGAACTCACCAATTTCAAAGAACAGCAGGTGGCGATTGGCAGCGCCCTTGCCAAACGAACCAATTTAAAAATAGGGGATGACCTCACCTTATTAGCGCCCAAGGGGAAAGCAACACCTTTTGGGACAATTCCCCGCTCGCGCACTTATAAAGTGGGATTAATTTTTGATGTGGGAATGTTTGAATATAACAATGGCTTTGTCTTTATGGATTTGCCGTCGGCACAGCAATTTTTTCAACTTAAAGATGCCGTAAATTCCATAGAAGTGATGGCGACAAATGAAAATATGGCAGAAAAAATCAAACCAGAATTACTTCAGGCGATTGATGGTCAAGCAGGAATATATGATTGGCGGGAGTCTAATAGTGCATTCCTGAATGCCCTGGATGTTGAACGCAATGTGATGTTTTTGATTTTAACCCTGATTATTGTAGTCGCGGCATTCAATATTATTTCTTCGATGATTATGCTCGTCAAAGACAAGGGTAAAGATATTGCTATTTTAAGAACGATGGGGGCGACACAGTCCAATATGCTTAAAATATTTACATTAACAGGGGCAAGCATTGGATTTAGCGGAACGCTCGCAGGTGCTGTTTTAGGAATTGCCTTTGCAAAAAATATTGAAACCATTCGTCAGTTTTTGGAAAGCATTACAGGCACAGAACTGTTTGCCGATGAAATTTATTTTCTGTCACAGTTGCCCGCCATTATTGATTGGCAAGATGTGATTGCGGTTGTAGGGATGGCCTTTACCTTGTCAATTACCGCAACAATTTATCCTGCATGGCGTGCCAGCCGTTTAGATCCTGTGGAGGCTTTACGTTATGAATGAAGCCATTCTTAAAACTCAGGGACTGACACGCATTTACGAGCAAGGAGAGCAAAGCCTTGCTGTGCTTAATAATGTCGATGTTGAGGTGAAATCAGGGGAAATTGTTGCGCTTGTAGGACCAAGTGGATCAGGAAAATCCACGTTTCTACAAACTGTTGGGCTGCTTGATCAGCCAACGCGCGGCGACATTATGGTTGGCGGTCAAAAAATTCAAGCGATGAACGATAAAGCTCGCACATTAATGCGCCGTGAATTTATAGGTTTCGTCTATCAGTTTCATTACTTGCTTCCAGAATTTACGGCGCTTGAGAATGTGGTTATTCCACAAATGGTTGCAGGAATTAAAAAAGAAGCAGCGGAAGAGAAAGCGAAATCTCTTTTAACTTCTCTCAAAATGGATCATCGTTTTGATCACAGGCCTGCACGTTTGTCTGGCGGAGAACAACAACGCGTGGCCATAGCTCGGGCTTTGGCGAATGATCCCAAATTGTTATTGGCCGATGAACCAACAGGTAACCTTGATCCAGAAACATCTGAAACTGTTTTTGAACTTTTAATCAACTTGGTACGTCATGCGGGAATTGGCGCTGTGATTGCTACCCATAATATGCAGATCGCGGAGCGAATGGACCGTATTTTAGAGCTTAAAGGCGGTAAGATTATCAGTTATTAATCCATTTTGCGTGGAAAATAGCCATTCACCTCTGTTTATTCTTCTCTTAATAATGCTAGTCTAGGGCATGTCCAACCTTGCTGAATTTGTTCACTTGCACGTGCATTCTGCGTATTCACTCGCGGAAGGGGCTATTCGTACGAAAGAAATCGCCGAGCTTTGTTCAGCGGATAAAATGCCCGCGGTCGCCATTACCGATAGCAATAATATGTTTGGCGCGCTTGAATTTTCAATGGCGGCAACAGGAAAAGGGGTTCAACCCATCATCGGTTGTCAGGTGAATGTAGGAGAGGCAGAACAGCAGCTTGTTCTGCTTGTTCAAAACGAGGCGGGATATAAAAATTTATCGAAGATTGTTAGTGACGCCTATATGGAAGGCGATGTCAGTAAATCTGTGGCGACATCGTTTGAAGCGTTGGCGGAGCATAACAATGGTTTGATCTGTCTTTCTGGTGGAGCCGTAAAAGGGTTCCGTGAAGAAAAAGACATTTCGAAGCTGCAAGAAATTTTTGGTGATCGTTTCTATATTGAAATTCAGCGTCATGGCTTGCGTGAAGAGGAACTACATGAAGAAGCACTTATTGATTTAGCGTACAAATATAATATCCCGCTTGTGGCGACCAATGATGCATATTTTAGTGCACCTGATATGTATGAAGCCCACGATGCGCTGCTGTGTATTGCCGAAGGGCGTTATATCACCGAAGAAGACCGGCGCAAAGTTACAAGACAGCATTATTTTAAAACGCCTACCGAAATGATAGAACTGTTTTCTGATCTTCCTGAAGCGACCCAGAACACGATACAAATTGCCAAAAGATGCTCATTCATTTTAAAAGCCATCAATCCGCTGCTTCCGCCTTTTGAAACAGAAAGTGGGCGCAGCGAAGTTGAAGAACTTCGGGCGCAGGCCAAAGAAGGGCTGCAATGGCGGTTAGATAATTTTGAAAATCATGCATCGCGCGATGTTTATTTTGATCGCATGGAATTTGAACTGGAAACCATCATCAATATGGGCTTTCCAGGATATTTTCTGATCTGTTCTGACTTTATTAAGTGGGCCAAGGAACACGGTATTCCTGTGGGGCCTGGACGGGGATCGGGTGCGGGCTCTGTGGTGGCGTGGGCCTTAAAAATCACGGACCTTGATCCTTTGCAGTTCAATCTTCTGTTTGAGCGTTTTCTAAACCCCGAGCGGGTATCGATGCCTGACTTCGACGTGGATTTTTGTCAGGATCGCCGGGGAGAGGTTATCTCTTATGTTCAAGAACGTTACGGCAAGGACCGTGTAGCGCAGATTATCACCTTTGGAAAATTACAGGCGCGGGCGGTGGTACGCGATGTTGGACGGGTTTTACAAATGCCTTATGGTTTGGTTGATCGTATTGCCAAGATGATCCCAAACAATCCTGCACAGCCGACAACTTTGCAAGAAGCGTTGGATGCTGACCCAGATTTTCGTGCCGAAATCAAAAAAGATGAAACGTCAGAAAAATTGATTGATATTGCGTTGAAGCTAGAGGGGTTGTATCGCCATGCCTCCACCCACGCGGCAGGGCTAGTGATTGCGGACAGGCCATTGCATGAGTTGGTGCCGCTTTACCGTGATCCGCGATCCGATATGCCTGTGACACAGTTTAATATGAAATATGTAGAACAAGCGGGTTTGGTCAAGTTTGACTTTTTGGGACTTAAAACACTTACCGTTGTGCAAAAGGCTGTGCAGACCATCAAGAAAACCCAAGGGAAAGAATATGAGATTCTTAAAATCCCCCTGAATGATAAACCCAGTTATGATTTGATGGCTTCAGGTATTTCAACAGGCGTATTCCAGTTGGAAAGCACGGGCATGAAAGATGTCTTGCGAAAAATGAAGCCCAACCGGTTCGAAGATATTATTGCGCTTGTGGCGCTCTATCGCCCAGGGCCAATGGATAATATTCCCAAATATATCTCAACCAAGGCGGGGCAGGATGAGGCAGATTATCTGCATCCGAAATTACAACCTATTCTTGAAGAAACTTTCGGGATTATGATTTATCAGGAACAAGTGATGCAGGCCGCCCAGATTTTGGCAGGGTATTCTTTGGGCGGCGCGGATTTACTTCGCCGCGCAATGGGGAAGAAAATTAAAGAGGAAATGGATAAAGAGCGGGCGAAATTTGTAGACGGTTCGCTCGAAAATAATCAAGTGCCTGCTGAAAAAGCATCTGCCATTTTTGATCAAATCGCAAAATTCGCAGGCTATGGGTTTAACAAATCGCACGCGGCGGCCTATGCCTTGATTGCCTATCAAACAGCGTGGTTAAAAGCCAATTATCCCGTTGAATTTATGGCGGCGTCTATGACGCTCGATTACGGCAATACAGACAAGTTGAGTGTTTTTAAGCAAGAGCTTGACCGGATGGGAATTGAACTCCTGCCGCCTGACATTAATAAATCAGGCGTGATGTTCGAAGTTGAAAATGGCAAAGTACGTTACGCTTTGGCTGCGCTTAAAGGGGTGGGTGAGGGCGCAATGGAAAAAATTGTGGCCGAGAGGCAAGCCAACGGCGATTTCAAAGACATAGCAGATTTTGTCTCTCGCCTTGATACTAAAGTTATGAATAAGCGCCAGTTTGACGGGTTGATCTGTTCTGGTGCGTTTGACAGTTTTAACCCCAATCGGGCTGAGCTGTATGGCAACATGGAAATGCTTCTGCGTCATGCAAGTTCCCTCGCGCAGGAGCGGGAGAGTGGCCAGTCGAGCTTGTTTGGTGGTGAAGACGTGGGAAGTGAAATGCCTGCCTATGCGCCGACGGAAGCTTGGGATGCACTTGAAAAATTAGCGCACGAATTTGGCGCTGTAGGGTTTTATCTTTCCGCACATCCTCTTGATGCGCGGATGGAACAGTTGGAAAGAATGGGCGTTACGCCGCTCAATCGGGTTGCCCGTAAGATCGAGCGCTCACCCTCTGGCCGCGTACACATGGCAGGAGTTTTGATCCGAAAACAGGAGCGTGTGTCGGCCAAGTCAGGCAATAAATTTGCCTTTTTGCAACTTTCGGATTCTACAGGCGTTTATGAAGTGATGATTTTCTCTGAAACTCTAGCACGGGCGCGCGATTTTTTAATCCCTGGAACAGCACTGTCAATTCGTGCAGACGCAGAAATGAAAGATGAAGAACTTCGTTTCTTAGGGCAAATTATTGAACCACTTGATGAAGCGATGGCCGACAAGGTGCGGGAATTGAAAATCCATATTGATGCACCAGCCCCTATTCAGCGATTGCATGACGCCTTACAGATAAGCGGGGCAGGGAATGTCAAAATTTACCTCTATGCGCATTTGGCCGACGGGCATATTGCGGAGATAGAGCTGAAAGGGAAATATAATATCCCCCAAGACATGCTCAGCACCCTTCAAAAAACCCCAGGTTATGTGAAGCATAGCGAGGGGTAGCTATTTTAACATTTGGTTAATGCTATTAGTGCTTGAGCAGCTCTTACAGCGATTTCTGCTTTATCGTTTGTGTATATATTATCATTTTCAATGGCGCGAGCACCGCGTCTAAATATTTTCCACAATCCATCAGCTAATTCGTTTATTTCATTGCGACTAAGGTCAAATTTTTTTAGTTCTATTGGTTTATCATCCATTTTTTACTCTCCGACTCGATTTTGTTGACATAATTAAATATCAAGACTCATTAATTATGTCAATAAAAAAATAATATTTCCCTTGCATTATCTCTTAAAACCCCATAAAACAGGCGCAAATCCGTGGAATCACGGGTAATTCACAGATGCGTTCCTTACCCAGTCTAGCATGCTAGCAAGGCGCATCGAGGACATAACTGGTTGAAATATAAGGAGAAATTACCATGCCTATGCCTGTCGTAAAAATGAAAGACCTGCTTGAAGCAGGCGTTCACTTCGGTCACCACACACGTCGTTGGAACCCGAAAATGCAACAATATATCTTTGGGGTGCGTAACGGCATTCACATTCTAGATTTGCAACAAACTACACCGATGATGGGTCAAGCCCTTCAGGCGATGCGTGATATTGTCGCCAAAGGCGGCCGTGTATTGTTTGTTGGAACAAAACACCAAGCCAAAGCAAAAATTGCAGAAAGCGCAAAACGTTGTGGTCAATACTATGTGAACCACAGATGGTTGGGCGGCATGATGACCAACTGGAAAACAATTTCTAATTCTATCACTCGTCTACGTGAAGTGACTGACATTTTGGCAAAACCAGAAGAGTCAGGTTTGAAGAAGAAAGAACTTCTGATGATGGAACGTGAGCGTGAAAAGCTTGAACTTGCGCTTGGTGGAATTAAAGATATGGGCGGACAACCTGATGCTCTATTCGTTATTGATGTAAACCAAGAAGATATTGCCGTGATGGAAGCAAACAAACTTGGTATTCCTGTGTTTGCAATTCTTGACTCTAATTCAACCCCAGATGGTGTTGATTATCCTATCCCAGGAAATGATGATGCCATTCGCGCAATTTCATTCTATTGCGATATGTTTTCTGACGCTATCCTTGATGGTCTGCAAGCCGAGATGGCATCTGCAGGTAAAGATATAGGCGCAGCAGTCGATGTTGATGTCAAAGTAAAGGCAGCCAAAAAAGCTACAGCAAAGGCGGAAGCAAAATCTGCTGAAGCAGCAGAAGAGGCTCCAAAAGCCGAAGCAGCGGAAGCTGAGGCAGAAGCCGAAGACGTTAAAAAAGCCGCTTCTGCGGGTTAATCTTATTAACGTCATCCTGCGACTTGATCGCAGGATCTCGTTTTCATTTAAAAGATCCTTTGGTCAAGCCAAAGGATGACAAAAAACTTAGATAAAGGATTATAGAATGACACAAATTACAGCAAGTATGGTCAAAGAACTGCGTGAAAAATCTGGTGCGGGTATGATGGATGCCAAAAAGGCACTTGAAGAAGTGAATGGCAACATGGAAGAAGCCGTAGATTTCTTGCGCAAAAAAGGTTTGGCAAAGGCAGAGAAAAAATCAAGCCGTACCGCAGCAGAAGGTCTTGTTGCGATTGTTTCAAATGGAACAACAGGCGCGGTGGTTGAGGTTAACTCCGAAACTGACTTCGTTGCCCGTAACGAAAACTTTCAAACATTTGTAAAAAACATTTCTGAAAAGGCCTTAGAGGTTCAGGATTTGGCTGCGTTGATGGCTGCAGATTACCAAGGTAAATCTGTTCAGGATACTTTAACAAATCTGGTAGCAACCATTGGTGAAAACATGAATGTTCGTCGTATGGAGAAATTATCCGTGAATGACGGTGTTGTTGTTGGGTATGTTCACAATGCAGTGGCACCGAATTTGGGTAAAATTGGTGTTTTGATTGCTCTTGAATCAACAGGTGATAAAGCCAAGTTGGAAGCATTAGGTAAGCAAATTGCGATGCACACTGCCGCCGCTTTCCCAAAATACCTCAAACGTGATGATGTTGATGCATCTGCGATGGAGCGTGAAAAGGACATCATTAGAGCGCAAGCCCTTGCCGAGGGTAAGCCTGCCGAGATTGTTGAGAAAATGTTAGAAGGCCGTATGCGTAAGTTCTATGAGGAAATTTGCTTGATGGATCAAACATTTGTCATTGACGGTGAAACCAAAATCTCAAAACTTCTGGAAAATGCCGCGTCAGATGTTGGTGCGCCAGTTGAGCTTAAATCTTATGCCCGTATCCAATTGGGCGAAGGAATTGAGAAGGAAGAAGAGGATTTTGCTGCTGAAGTTTCAAAAGTGGCAAACGGTTAAGGTCAATCGTTAATAATGTGAAGAAATTTAAACAGCCGCGTTGCCTTTCAGCGCGGCTGTAATTACATTAGGGTGAAATTTAAGTCTTTCGGGGAATGTCATGGGAAAAAAGCCAGAATATAAACGTATATTATTGAAAATGTCAGGCGAAGTCTTGATGGGGGAGAATGAATTTGGCCTTGACCCCACAACGGTTAACCGTGTTGCCGAGGATATAAAAGAAGCAGTAGAATCTGGCATTGAGGTTTGTGTTGTTGTTGGTGCGGGTAACATCTTCCGGGGTGTTTCGGGTGCGGCGCAAGGTATGGACAGAACAACGGCTGATTATATGGGAATGTTGGGGATTGTGATTAATGCCCTGGCTTTGCAAAACGCGCTTGAAAATATTGAAATTAAAACCCGCGTGATGTCTGCTATTCCGATGTCTGCCATTTGTGAGCCGTATATCCGCCGCAAAGCTATGCGACACATGGAAAAAGGCCGCGTTGTTATTTTTGCAGCAGGAACGGGAAACCCATATTTTACAACAGACACGGCAGCCGCGCTTCGTGCTTCTGAAATGAATTGTGATGCACTTCTCAAAGGAACTAAAGTCGATGGTATCTATGACTGTGATCCGCAGTTGAATAAAGAGGCGAAGCGTTTTGACAGCCTGACTTATATGGATGTTTTGACGAAGGATTTAAAAGTGATGGACGCAACAGCTGTATCGTTAGCACGGGAAAATAATATTCCAATTGTAGTCTTCAATGTGCGGGAGCGGGGAAATTTGGCCAAAACGCTGAATGGAACGGGAACGTGTACAACAGTAACAAATTAGAGTAGAGGAGAAGCAGAATGGACATTAAGGATTTAGGGCGCCGTATGGATGGGGCGTTAGATAATTTAAAATCAGAATTTGCAGGACTTCGCACGGGACGCGCTTCGGTGTCGATGCTTGATCCTGTCGTTGTGGATGTTTATGGATCAAAAATGCCGCTTAATCAGGTGGGAACAGTTGGTGTGCCAGAGCCTAGATTATTGACTGTCCAGGTTTGGGATATGAATAACGCCAAAGCCGTGGAAAAAGCTATTCGTGAAAGTGGTTTGGGACTTAATCCGCAAGGGGAAGGCGCATTAATTCGCGTGCCTATTCCTGAATTAAATGAAGAGCGCCGCAAAGAATTGACAAAAGTCGCAGGACAATATGCGGAAAGCACCCGTGTGGCGATCCGTAACGTGCGCCGTGATGGTATGGATGAAATTAAAAAAGATGACAGTCTGTCTGAAGATGATAAAAAGCGCCAGTCTGATGAAGTTCAAAAATTGACGGATGCGAAAATTAAAAACATCGACGAGATGCTAGCCTCCAAAGAAAAGGATATCATGACCGTTTAAGCGGCCATGAGGAGATCTTTTGATTCAGAACATGAAAAACCACATTCCCAGCCACGTTGCAATCATTATGGACGGAAATGGCCGTTGGGCGAAGCAGCGCAACCTACCGCGCACGGCAGGTCATCAACAAGGTATTGAAGCCTGTAAACGCACCGTGCGTGCGGCAGGGGAACTTGGTATCCAGTATCTGACGCTTTTTGGGTTTTCGACGGAAAATTGGAGCCGTCCTGCGACAGAAGTGAATGAGTTAATGCGTCTGCTGCGTATGTATTTACGTTCTGAAACAGCCGAACTTCATCGCAATAATGTGCGGATGCAGATGATTGGGGAGCGCTCTCCGTTTTCAAAAGATTTGATAGAGCTGATTGAAAACGCAGAAAAACTAACCGCAGATAATGATGGCCTTAACTTAACGATAGCGCTTAATTATGGTGGGCGTGATGAAATTGTACGTGCGGCAAGTGATATGGCACTTTTTATGAAGAAAAATAAAATCACTCCTGATTTTGAAAACACGCAGGAACATTTGCCACGTTTTTTAATGACCAAAGATATGCCCGATCCTGACATTTTGATCCGCACCAGTGGCGAACAACGGATCAGCAATTTTTTACTTTGGCAATGTGCCTATACAGAATTTGTTTATACAGAAACATTGTGGCCCGATTTTGATAAAGCCGATTTGCAAGCGGCGATGAGTGAGTTTAAAGAACGGGATCGTCGTTTTGGCGCGATTGGATAAATGATGATAAACATCGGCAATCTTACTTCTTTTCAACAACGTGCGCTGTCTTCTTTGGTTATCGTGCCCGTCTTTATCATTTCAATTTATTGCGGCGGGATTTTGTTTTTTCTTCTGATGGGGGCTTTGCTTTCGGTATCCTTTAATGAATGGATGGCCATGGCAGAAAAAAGTAAAGTAGTTTACAAATTATCTGTTTTGGGATCCGTCTATCTGGCTATTGGATTGGGATCATTCCTTATTACCCGTCTTTTGCCTGTGCAGGACGCTAACCTCTATGCGTTATTTTTAATCTTCATGATCTGGGCCTGTGACACGGGCGCCTATTTTAGTGGCAAGTTGATCGGCGGCCCTAAAATGTGCCCAACAATCAGTCCAGGAAAAACCTGGGCAGGGTTAATTGGTGGAGTTTTATCGAGCGGTCTTGTGGCCTTTGTCCTGCATTATAATTTCAGTCTTTATTATAATTATAGCGTGGCTTTCTTTTTGGGAATGATGATTGCTTGTGTTGGACAAGTGGGAGATGTTTCAATTTCCTATTTTAAGCGTAAAATAGGTGTAAAGGATACGGGAACAATTATTCCAGGGCATGGCGGCGTACTGGACCGGATAGATTCTTTATTGCTTGCCGCGCCAGTTTACCTCATCTGTCTTTATTTTTTTGTTGAAACAAGTGAGGTGGTTCTGAAGTGACGCGTAAGGTTACAATTTTAGGATCAACAGGCTCGGTCGGGCAGAGTACGGTCAAGGTTATTCAGGCGCAGGGTGAGGCATTTGAAGTGCAGGCGATTACTGCGAATAATAATGTTGCGTTGTTGGCGCAGCAAGCGATTGCACTGAATGCCAAATGCGCGGTTATTGCCAATGATGTCTATTATGATGATCTGAAACAGGCATTGTCGGGAACAAATATTGGTGTTGCCGCAGGGCGGCAGGCTGTGGTTGAAGCGGCTGAAATGCCAGCAGACTGGATCATGGCGGCCATACTCGGTATGGCGGGGATGGAGCCGTTAATGGCGGCAATAAAGCAAGGGTCAACCGTTGCTATCGCAAACAAAGAACCTCTTGTCGCGGCAGGTCCATTTGTAATGGCTGCTGCGCAGGAATATGGAACAACCTTGTTGCCCATTGATAGCGAGCATAACGCAATATTTCAGGTCTTTGAACCAGAGAATAAAGACTCAATTGAACGAATTATCCTGACGGCTTCGGGTGGCCCATTTCGTGAAATGGCACTGAAAGATTTTGGTTCAATCACCCCAGAACAAGCCTTGGCACACCCCAATTGGAGCATGGGGGATAAAATCTCTGTCGACAGTGCAACAATGATGAACAAAGCTTTGGAAATTATTGAAGCACAAAGATTATTTGATATTGATCCTGAAAAAATTGAGGTTTTGGTGCATCCTCAATCTATTGTTCACTCTATGGTGGAATATTCAGATGGATCCATTTTGGCCCAGATGGGGGCGTCTGATATGTGCACCCCCATTACCAATGCGTTGGGTTATCCGAAAAGATTAAAAACTCCAGGAGAGAAGCTAGATTTTACGAAAATACGGCAATTGGATTTTGAAGAAGTGGATCATAAGAAATTTCCTTTTGTTCAAATGGCTTATGATTGTCTGAAAAGCGGCCTTCAATCTTGCGTGGCAATGAATGCGGCAAATGAAATGGCTGTGCAGGCCTTTTTAGGTCACAAAATCGCCTTTTTAGATATTTATAAACTTGTGTCACAAACACTCGATCGTGTGCAGCCAAAAGCATTAAATTCTTTGAATGATGTGGTTGAATACGATAGTTTTATACGCAGTACTGTTGATTCCCAATAAGTGCTTTTTGTAATTTTATACCGCTTTATGAGAAAGTAAGACTATGACTTCCATTTTTGATTTGTTTCAACTTGTTGCCAGTAACATTTGGTTTTACGGGGGAACGTTTGTTCTGGTGCTTTCCGTTCTGGTTTTTGTGCATGAATGGGGTCACTATATTGTGGCTAGACGCTGCGGGGTAAAAGTTGAAACTTTTTCGATCGGTTTTGGTAAAGAACTTTTTGGTTGGAATGATAAAAACGGGACGCGGTGGAAAGTGTCTTTAGTTCCTCTCGGTGGGTACGTTAAAATGTTTGGCGATACAGACCCCGCCAGTAGTGGTCACGTCGAAGGTGTAAAAGAAGGGGATAAAGTTCGTCCCTTTACAGCGGCCGAAAAGGAAGTTGCTTTTTACACAAAATCTGTTGGAAAGCGCGCCGCAATTGTGTTTGCAGGGCCGGCTATCAACTTTCTTTTTGCTATCCTGATCCTGTTTGGAATGTACAGTTTTTATGGGCAGCCTGTTACCCCGCCAAGGGCGTCTGCCGTTATCTCCAACAGCGCGGCAGACAAAGCAGGGTTTAAACCGCATGATAAAATCCTATCTATTGATGGTGAAAAAATTACTCGTTTTGAAGATATTCGCCGTGTCGTCCTTGTTGCTCTGGATACACCGTTGAAGTTTAAAATTGAACGTGATGGAAAAGAACTTTCTTTAACAGCGACACCAGAAAAACAGGAATTAACAGATCGCTTCGGATTCAAGCATTCACAAGGGATGTTAGGTATTATCAGCCCAGGGCAGGCGATAGCCATTAAAAATATTGTCGCCGTCAATGGGAAGTCTGTCAAAGACGAAGAAGAAACCCGCCGCGTATTGGAAACATCCATGGATAAGCCAATGCGGATAGGTTTAAACCGTGGGGAAGAAACAATTGATGAAATTCTTGTCTATCCGCGTTCTGAGAGTAATGAGGGCTTAAAAGATAAAATGAGCCCTGATTATGGTGTTTTGGTTGTCTCCGATGGAGATACAGAAGAAATTTTAAAACACGGTCCTATCCATGGCATTCAGGCCGCCGTGAGCGAAACATTTAGCATCACGGCCTCCACATTGAAGGCGTTAGGACAAATTTTCACGGGCACACGCAGTGCCACGGAATTGGGTGGCATTATCCGTATTGGGGCAATCGCAGGAGATATGGCGCAGGCAGGATTTATTGCGATCATTACATTTACCGCCCTTCTTTCCATAAATCTGGGATTAATCAATCTATTCCCCATCCCGATGCTTGATGGTGGACACCTCGTATTTTATGGCATAGAGGCAATAAAGGGGCGCCCAGTATCTGAAAAAGTGCAGGAATATGCTTTCCGTTTTGGTTTTGCGGTTCTTGTTGCTATGATGTTATTTGCGAATATCAACGATCTTGTTCAGTTGATATTATAAGAATACTCTTGGTGGAGGCTTGTTTCTTGCCTCGAAATAATCTAAGGATTTTACATGATCGTAAATTGCATAAGACCGTTGCTTGTCGTTATTTTCTTAACTTGCCTGACTTTATTGTCATTTGGCGTTAGCGAAGCGGGGGCACAGGAGCGTATCCGTGAAATTCGCATTAACGGGGCGGAGCGTGTCGAGCCCTCAACCGTTTTGACATATCTGGGAGTTTCTGTAGGAGATGAAGCAACACCAGAAAATTTAAACGACGCTTTAAAAAATCTTTATGGCACGGGTTTGTTCGCCGATGTGGTGATGAAGCAAGATCGCGGCGTTTTGATGGTAAACGTGGCCGAAAACCCCATTATCAACCAAATTGCTTTTGAAGGAAATGACAAGGTGAAGGATGAGGAGCTATCGTCCGAAATTTCTCTTCGTCCGCGTCAGGTTTTCACCCGTACCCAAGTGCAAAATGACGTATCACGTATTTATGAAATTTATCGCCGCACGGGGCGTTTTGCCGCCAGTGTTGATCCAAAAATTATCAAACTGGATCAGAACCGCGTCAATTTAGTCTTTGAAATTAATGAAGGTAACATCACAAAAATTAAAGGCATCCGCTTTGTGGGAAATGAGGCCTTTGATGATGATGCTCTTGCTGAAGAATTATCAACCAAGGAAGCGCGTTGGTACAAATTTTTAAGTACTGATGACCGATATGATCCTGACCGCATAGAATATGATAAAGAGTTGTTACGCCAATTCTATCTCAAAGAAGGTTATGCAGATTTTGTTGTTGTATCGGCAAATGCGGAGCTAGACAAAAGCCAGGAAGATTTCTTTCTAACGTTTACGGTTGATGAAGGCCCGCGGTATCGCGTAGGTCAAATTGCCATTGATACCGCGCTGCGTGGTTTTGACGGAGCGGAATTAAGAGACAGCGTGAGCTTCTTGCCAGGAGCCTGGTATAACGCCGATGAAGTAAAGGTCACTGTTGATGCTATGACGGATAAATTGGGCGACCGTCAATATGCATTCGTTGATGTGCGACCTGTGATTAAAAGAAACCCTGATGCAGATACAATAGATATTACATTTAAAATTGATGAGTCTCCACGCGTGTTTGTGGAGCGTATTGATGTTCACGGCAATGTGAGAACCCTTGATAAGGTGGTTCGCCGTGAAATGTTGTTGGCAGAAGGAGATCCTTTCAACCGTTCAAAACTGGCACGTTCAGAACAGCGTCTTCGTGATTTGGCCTTCTTTGAAAATGTTGAAGTAAAAACTCTTCAGGGAAGCGCGCCCGATAAGGTTGTTGTTGATATTGGTGTTACGGAACAATCCACGGGAGAGCTATCAATCGGGGCAGGATTCTCAACCAACGATGGTCCTTTGGCAGACCTTCGTATTCGCGAGCGCAATCTGTTAGGTAAAGGGCAAGATCTGTTGTTCTCAACAACAATTGCGGGGTCTAGAACACAATTTGATGCATCATTTACGGAACCTCATTTCCTCAACCGTGATTTATCGGCAGGAGTGGATGCCTTCCACATCACGCGTGACCTGCAAGATGAGAGTTCTTATGATCAGCAACAAACTGGAGCAGCTGTCCGTATAGGATATCCTTTGTCTGAAAAATGGTCACAATCGTGGAAATATCGTTTCGAAAATAATGATATTGATAACGTGGATAGCACAGCCTCCCGCTTTATTCGTGACCAAGAAGGAAAACGCTTAACATCTGCGATTAGTCAGCGCCTGGCGTATGATGATCGCGATAGTCGTTTATTCCCGACAGAAGGTCTGTATTCATGGCTTGATGCTGAAGCTACTGGCTTGGGGGGAGATTCAAAATATGTCTCTGGAAAACTCGGGTCTCAATATTATATCCCCGTATATAAGAAAAGCGTGATTTTCGACGTTCTGGGTGAAGTTGGTGCGATTGGTGGCTGGAGCAGTGAAGATGTTCAGATCAATGAGCGTTTTTACCTCGGCGGTACAACATTGCGCGGCTTTGAACGGGCAGGGGTTGGTCCTCGCGATGCCGCAACAGGAGACTCTCTTGGCGGTAATTTATTTTACCGCGGTTCGGCCGAGCTAAAATTCCCAATTGGATTACCCGAAGAGTTGGGCGTGGCAGGTCATGCTTTCTCTGATGTAGGGTCGCTATGGGATCTGGATTCTTCAGGTGCAGGTATTCAGGATGAAAACAGTTTGAGAATGTCAGCAGGTTTAGGACTGTCATGGCGCTCTCCACTAGGGCCAATCCGTGTAGATTTTGCGGAGCCTATATTGGATGAAGACTTTGATAAAGACGAGTTTTTCCGCTTTAGTTTCGGAACACGTTTTTAATCCTGTATTATTTTATTGTTAGGACAAATGATGACTTTAAACAAAATACTTTATGTATTGATAATTGCGGCCGCACTGGTTGTTCATCCCTTGAGTGTGCGTGCAGATGAAACAAAGATGGCTGTGGTTGATGTTGAAAAAATCTTGAGCGAATCCAAGGCAGGAAAGTCCATTCAAGAACAATTAAATTCTAGACGTGAAACATTTCAAAAAGAATTTTCAAAACGTGAAAATGATTTAATGAACGCAGAAAAAGCGTTAGTTCAACAAAAACCAGATTTAAGTGCGGATGCTTTCGAAAAAAAGCGCCAGGAATTTGAAAAAAACTTGCTTGAAACCCGTAGTTTATTTCAAAAACGCAGAAATTCGCTCGATAAAGGTTTGGGTGATGCTTTGGCAACCCTTCGCAAAAATATTGTTGAAGTGATTGCAGAAATTTCTGACAAAGAAAATTACCAGATTGTCCTGACACGCGATAGCGTTGTGATCGTTGAAAAAGAAATGGATATTACCGAAACTGTCTTGGCGCGGCTTGATAAAAAAATCACCAATATTAAATTGGATGTAGCGGAGTAATCGTAAACGATGGCGGATCAGCGTTTTTATACAAAGACCGAACCCAAAAACCTTGAAGAACTTGCGAGTATTGCAGGGGCTGACCTGCACGGCAAACCTGATTTTGAAGTAGAGGATGTGGCTTCTCTTGATCTTGCAACGGGCAAGGATATTTCCTTCCTGGATAATGCAAAATACAAAGACGCTTTCAAAACAACGAAAGCAGGAGCCTGTATCATCTCTTACTCCATGGCAGAATTTGCACCGCAAGGGTGCCAGCTTTTAATATCAAAAACACCTTACAAGGCTTATGCTTTAATTGCTCAAGCTTTTTATCCTGCAAATTTTCCTCCTGCAAAAATTTCTGAAGCGGCCCATATAGATAAAAGCGCAGTGATCGCAAAGGGTTGTATTATCGAAGCAGGTGCAGTTATTGGTGAGGGAGTTAAACTCGGGGAGGGGTGTTGGATTGAGCCCAATGCTGTCATCGGCAAAAATGTCGAAATTGGAAAAAATTCACGTATTGGTGCCAACGCTTCCATCTCACACACAATTATTGGGGAAGGTACACGACTTTATCCAGGAGTGCGCATAGGGCAAGATGGTTTTGGCTTTGCTATTGATCTGGCAGGGCATGTCAAAGTGCCCCAGTTAGGGCGTGTTATTATTGGTGACCATGTAGAAATTGGCGCAAATAGCTGTATCGACCGTGGTGCAGGACCTGATACGCTTATTGGTGATGGAACATGGATCGATAATTGTGTGCAGATTGGTCATAATGTTAATATTGGTCGCGGCTGTGTGATTGTGGCACAGGCAGGCATCGCAGGAAGTACAACCTTAAAAGATTATGTTGTTATCGCGGCACAAGGCGGGGTTGCAGGGCATTTGACAATAGGACAGGGAACACAAATTGCAGCGCAATCAGGCATCATGCAAGATCTTCCCGCGGGGTCAAAGGTGATGGGCTCTCCCGCTATGCCGATAAAACAACATTTACGCCAAGTTGCTTACTTAAAAAAATTGATAAGTAGAAATTGACGAAACCTAATAAAACCGACTAGATTATTGAACTATGAGTGAAGAAAAGACATCAAATTTTGACCCTGTTGACGTTGTGAACATCATGAAAATGATCCCGCATCGTTACCCCATTTTATTGGTGGATCGCCTGATCGATTTTGTTGAAGGGGAAAGTGCCGTGGGGCTTAAAAATGTTACCATAAACGAACCACATTTTATGGGGCATTTCCCTGGGATGCCCGTCATGCCAGGCGTTTTGATTGTGGAGGCAATGGCTCAAACTTCAGCCCTTTTCGTTGTTAAAACTCTCGGTAAAGAGGCTCAAGGAAAAATTGTTTATTTCATGACGATTGATAATGCCCGCTTTCGTAAACCTGTCGTGCCTGGTGATAGTCTGCATATTCATGTGACAAAGGTGAAACAGCGCGGGCCAGTCTGGAAATTTGATGGTGTTGCAAAGGTTGGTAATACAATCTGCGCCGAAGCTACGTTTAGCGCGATGCTCACAGACCAAGATGCAGGCCAGATTTAAGCCATTTTCTGTAACACACTGTAAAACTAAGTGACTTGGGTTTTGATGCCGAATCCCTTACATATTGCGCTATGAAGGATAGTTTTATACACCCAACAGCCATTATCGAGGACGGTGCCCAAATCGGTCAGGGCTGCCATATTGGCCCTTATTGCGTTGTGGGGGCGCATGTGGTTCTGGGTGATAATATGACGCTCAAATCCCATGTGGTTGTAGACGGCCGTACAACAATCGGTGAAGGGACAATCATTTACCCGTTTGCCTCTATTGGGACGGCGCCGCAAGATTTGAAATATCATGGAGAGCCTTCAGAACTCATCATCGGAAAAAACAATACAATTCGCGAACACGCAACCATGAACCCAGGGACAGAAAGCGGAGCCATGAAAACCATTGTAGGCGACAATGGTTTATTTATGATGGCAACGCATGTGGCGCATGATTGTGTGATTGGTAACCACGTTATCATGGCGAATAATGCAACTTTAGGCGGACATGTCACGGTGGGCGACCGTGTATTAATAGGGGGCTTAGCGGCGGTTCATCAATTTGTACGTATTGGGTCTTATGCTGTGATTGGCGGGATGAGTGGTGTCGAAAGCGATGTTATTCCCTTTGGCCGTGTGAAAGGGGAACGCGCAAGCCTTGCAGGATTAAACATCGTTGGTCTAGAGCGCGGCGGTTTTGATAAAAACCAGATTCGCGCAATACAGAAGGCTTATAAAGAAATTTTTGATGGCGAGGGCAATTTTGATGACCGCCTTGATAAAATTTCCCAAACCAACAAAGATGACCAACTAATTGGCCAAATCATAGAATTCGCCAAAGGCCGTGAGAGATTTGGACTATGTCAGCCCGAGAAAAAATCAGCATAAAAAAGCTTGGTATTATTGCAGGTGGGGGTGTTCTACCAAGGCAATTACAGAACGCCTGCGCCAAGAAGAGCATTGAAACCGTAATAATCGGTTTTAAAGGATATACGGATCAAGTCAGTCCAGATTACTGGACGCGTATTGGAGCGTCAGGGCGCACAGTAAATTATTTGAAGTCCCAAAACATTACAGATCTAGTCATGATAGGAGCAATTAAACGCCCCAGTGTTTTTGACCTGTGGCCAGATTGGATTACTTTTAAGTTTTTTGTGAAAGCTTGGCTTCATTCCTTCGGGGATAATGATCTTTTAACTGCGGCGCGGCAGGAACTTGAATCAATCGGGTTTAAATTGCACGGTGTACATGAATTTCTGCCAGAACTTTTAATGCCCGAAGGCATATTGGGAAATCATGTCCCGCAAGACGGCCATCAAATTGATGTGCAGGTGGGAATACGCGCCGCCCGTGACTTGGGACAAGTAGATAAAGGGCAAGCCGTCTTGGTCAAGGATGGTAAAGTTATCGCGCGGGAAGATAGACGTGGTACAAGTGCCATGATTAAGCGTTATGGTCAGAAAGGGGCTCTTCTTGTGAAAATGTGTAAACCACAACAAGATAAAGATTTAGATTTACCAACACTGGGGCCCAAAACCATTGAGTTATGTGCCGCGAAGAAAATAACAGGAATTGTTGGTCAGGCTGGGGCGACTTTATTGGTAGAACGTGCCCAGTCTCTGCAAACGGCAAATCAGAATGGTATCTTTGTTTTGGGGGTGACCATTGATGGTGGGCATTAAGAATAAGACACCTCATATCTATCTTATCGCGGGGGAAGCCTCTGGCGATTTTTTAGGCGCGCAGCTTATGAAAGCGCTCAAGAAACAAAATCCCAATATGCAGTTTTCGGGCGTGGGCGGGGAATTGATGGCAGCGGAGGGGCTTTATAGTCTTTTTCCGATGAATGACTTGTCCGTTATGGGCGTGATGGAGGTTCTTCCAAAATTAAAGTTACTTCTTAAAAGAATCAAACAAACATCTGATAATATTATAAAACTTAATCCAGATGTAGTCGTAACGATTGATGCACCAGATTTTTGTTTTCGGGTCATTCGGCGGGTTAAAAAGAAATCACTGACCCACTCCAAATTTATTCATTATGTGGCGCCTACGGTTTGGGCATGGCGTCCCAAGCGGGCTGAAAAAATTGCAAAATTTCTCGATGGTTTGATTTGCCTGTTTGACTTTGAACCCCCTTATTTTGAAAAAGAGAACTTAAGTGCTATTGCTGCAGGTCATCCAATGATGGAAAACGGGCTCATTGAAGCACAGCCTCTCAAAATTGGTAAAGCTGCAGTGCCCAAACTCGGCGTTTTCTTTGGTTCGCGTCAGGGTGAGATTAAGCGTTTGTCGCCTGTGATATTGGAAAGCCTTCAGAAAATTATTAATGAAAAGCCCGAGATTGAATTGGTTATCCCGACTTTACCGCATTTGGAAAAACAGATCAGGGATTTAACACAGGCTATCAAAAACCCCGTCCATATTTATACGGATAGCGCTCAAAAATGGTCCGTATTTAAAGCCT
The DNA here is from genome assembly GCA_041397885.1 of Alphaproteobacteria bacterium. Taxonomy (GTDB): domain Bacteria; phylum Pseudomonadota; class Alphaproteobacteria; order Micavibrionales; family Micavibrionaceae. The sequence goes on from JAWKVV010000004.1 coordinate 157,716, forward strand.
GTGATGCGGCGATTGCGGTGTCTGGAACGGTGGGGCTTGAGCTTGCGGCTTGCGGTGTGCCGCATGTGATCGTTTATAAAATGAATGGTCTGACTTTTCGCATTTTAAAACACATTGTAACAACCCGTTTCGCGCATCTGGCCAATATCATGGCGGATCGTGAAATTGTACCTGAATTTATTCAAGATGATGCGCGTGCGGATGATATTGCCAATGAAGTCTTACTACTTTTGGAAGATCGAGCCACCGCGCAGGATCAGCGCAAGGACTTCGAAGTCATTCGCCATCAGATTGGTGGAAAAAACCACAAACCATCGGATTTGGCAGCAGAGTTTGTTTTGAAACAAATCTAGTTTATTTTCGCTTTTTCATGGGAACATAAGAGCGGGCAGGTTCACCTGTGTAAAGCTGACGGGGACGACCAATTTTAATTGTTGGTTCTTCCATCATTTCTTTCCATTGTGAAATCCATCCCACAGTCCGTGACACGGCAAACAAAACCGTAAACATTTCCGTCGGGAAGCCCATGGCTTTCAGGATAATCCCTGAATAGAAATCAACATTCGGGAACAATTTACGTTCAATGAAGTAAGGATCATTCAGGGCAATTCTTTCAAGCTCCATAGCGAGTTCTAACTGATGATCATCTTTAATGCCCAGTTCGGCCAGAACCTCATCACAAGATTCTTTCATCACGGCAGCGCGTGGATCAAAGTTTTTATAAACGCGGTGACCAAAGCCCATGAGTTTAAAAGGATCATTCTTATCTTTGGCACGTTCTAAAAATTCTGGAATGTTATCTTTGTGACCAATCTGATCCAACATCTCCAAAACGGCCTGGTTGGCACCGCCATGGGAAGGGCCCCAAAGGGAGGTAATACCCGAAGCAATACAGGCCATCGGGTTAGCCAAAGAAGACCCCGCCAAACGCACAGTTGAAGTCGAAGCATTTTGTTCATGATCAGCATGAAGGATTAAAATACGTTCCATCGCCTTAACCAGAGCAGGGCGCAACTTGTATTCTTCGGCAGGAACGCTGAAACACATATGCAAAAAGTTTTCGGTGTAGGACAAGTCATTACGAGGATAGACGTAAGGTTGCCCTTTTGAATATTTCATCGCCATCGCCGCCAAAGTGGGGATTTTCGCAATCAGGCGGTGGGCAGAAATGCGGCGCTGTTCGGGATTCCAGATATCAAGAGAGTCATGATAGAACGCCGACATGGCACCAACCACCCCGCACATAATCGCCATAGGGTGGGCGTCGCGGCGAAACCCTTGGTAGATACTTTTAATCTGTTCATGCACCATGGTGTGTTGTGTGATGACATTTTGAAAATCTTCGAATTCCTGTTTCTTGGGTAATTCACCGTAGAGCAATAAATAGCAGACTTCTAAATAAGTGCTTTTTTCTGCTAGTTCTTTGATGTCATAACCACGATGCATCAAAATTCCTTCATCGCCATCAATGTAGGTGATTTTGGATTTGCAACTCCCTGTGGCGGTAAAGCTTGGATCTAGAGTAAAATGCCCTGTTTTTGCGTAGAGCGTTCTGATGTCGATACAATGTGGGCCGTAGGTTCCTTCAACAACAGGCAATTGCCATTCTTCGCCTGTTTGGTCATTCCGTAGGGTGAAGGTTTTTTCTGGTGTTTCTTTTGTCATAGGGAATCCTTTTGAATTTTTTATCAGTATAGGCGCTTAAGAAGCTTTTTCAATGAAATCTATCGCCGCCTGAATACGGGTACATGTTTCCCCTTTTCCTAAGATTTCAACAACTTCGAACAGGCTCGGGGATTTATCTGTTCCTGTGAGGGCCGAACGCAAAGGCATCATCACTTTACCTAATTTTCCTTCGGCACGACGATCCGCGAGGGCGCGGCAGGCTGCTTCAACACTATCATGATGAACTTCATCCAAATTTTTAAAATCGTTCAGCATCTCTTTTAGAAGGCTTGATGAATCAAGGTTTAAATTTTTTAAGGCTTTCTCATCGTAAGTGATTTCATCGACCAGATAGAAAACAGATTCTTCAGCAAGTTGCACAAGTGTCTTTGAACGATCTTTTAATCCATCCATGCCTGCTTGTAGACGGTCTAACCCTGTTTTGCTGATGATGATGTCGTGATTTTCCTGTAGAAAGGGAGAAACTAAATCAATCAATCTCTCATTATCCGCCTCTTTGATGTAATGGGCGTTTAAGCTTTCAAGTTTGGCATAATCAAAACGCGCAGCGGCCTTGTTCATGCCATCGAAGTCAAAAATTTCAAGCGCGCGCTGTATTGAAATAATTTCCTCATCCCCGTGAGCCCATCCCAAACGCATGAGATAATTACACAGCGCCTCTGGTAAATATCCCATAGCCTGAAATTCGTTTAGGCCAACTGCACCATGACGCTTGGAGAATTTGGCACCATCAGGGCCATGAATAAGGGGAAGGTGGGCATAGGTCGGTTTTTCCCATCCCGCGGCATCATAAATCATATTCTGGCGGAAGGTATTATTCAGGTGATCATCCCCGCGTATCACATGAGTCACACCCATATCGTGATCGTCAACCACAACGGCGAGCATATAGGTTGGCGTACCATCACTGCGCAGGATAATCATGTCATCCAATTGTTTGTTTTCAACTTTTACTTCGCCCTGAACCTTATCGTCGACAATCGTAAATCCTTCAAGAGGGGCTTTAATCCGGATCACAGGGTCAATCCCCGCAGGGGCATCGCTCTCAGGTCTGTCGCGCCAACGTCTGTCATAGGCGGGCAAACCTGTGGTTTTTGATTTCTCCCGCATTTCTTCCAGTTCTTCAGGGGAGCAATAACATTTGTAAGCCTTGCCCGCAGCAAGCAGTTCGTATGCCACATCAATATGGCGCTGTTTATTGGCGTATTGAGATTCTGGAGTGTTGTCATACTCAAGGCCAAGCCATTCTAAACCATCCAAGATAACCTGTACGGCCTCTTCGGAGTGGCGGGCGCGGTCTGTGTCTTCAATCCGCACTAAAAATTTTCCATCTTTGGCGCGTGCATAAAGGTAATTAAACAATGCCGTGCGGGCGTTACCGATATGCATCATACCGGTGGGAGAAGGGGGAAATCTTGTGACTATACTCATGACAAACTAATTTCTAAAAAATACTGTCATTCTGAGCGTCGCGAAGAATCTTATGTTTATGGTAAGAGATCCTTCGTCGTTCCTTCTCAGGATGACAAGAGAAAGGATTTAAATTTATTTCCAGTTCGCTATAGTGGCTTGTTTTGCAGAAAATTCAAGAGCTTATCGTTGCAGAGTTAACGGCCCAGAAATCAAGAGCATTTTTGTGGCTGCCCGTTTTATTTTCAATAGGAATTGCGGTTTATTTTGCTTTGGAAGCAGAGCCTCCCTTGTGGCTTGGTGCAAGCCTGAGTTTATTTTTTATAGGGTTTGGCCTTGTGCTCTCCCGCCACAGGGAAATAAGCATAATACGGAAAACAGTTTTTATCAGTGTGGCCGCGATCCTTATTTGTTGTTTGGGGTTTGCTGCGGCTCAAATTCGCTCCCATCTAATTTACACGCCCATGCTGTTAAAAAAAATGTCGCCTGTTGGTGTGACAGGAACGATTGAATCTATTGAACCCGTTGAAAAAGGCAGTCGGGTTATTTTAGGTCATTTGGACATTGAACGTCTTGATCCTGAACAGACACCGCGCAAAATTCGCTTGAGTATTCGCAAAGATGAAGCTTTAAAGGCGGGACAGCGCATTAAATTTCTTGCAGGACTTAATCCTGCATCGGGGCCTGTTGCACCTGCGGCGTTTGATTTTCAACGTATGGCCTATTTTGAATCTATTGGTGCAGTTGGCTTTGCCTATACGCAGCCAGAAATTTTAGAGGCTTCGCCGCAAAAATTTTTGAGCCTCAAGAAGTTGAGGCAAAAGTTAGAAACAAAAATTTCTGCAAAAACAGATGATCCGCAACAATCAATTATTATTGCTCTCATGACGGGGCAGCGCGGCGCGGTGCAAGATCAAGATTGGGATGCCCTGCGTCAATCAGGATTAGCGCATTTGCTTGCTATCTCTGGATTGCATGTGGGGATGGTCGCAGGTGTAATTTTCTTCTTTGCGCGGCTTTTAATGGCGTGTTCATCGCGCCTGGCCTTGCATTGCCCAATCAAAAAATACGCGGCAGGGTTCGCCCTGTTCGGCGCCTTTCTTTATACCATGATGGTTGGTGCAACCATCCCAACGCAGCGGGCACTAATCATGACGGGATTGGTGATGGTTGCTATTATGTTTGACCGCTCACCTTTTTCCTTAAGGCTCGTCGCTTTTGCAGCGCTTGTGGTTTTGTTTTTCTCTCCTGAAAGTTTGACGAGTGTCAGCTTTCAAATGTCTTTTGCGGCTGTGACGGCACTGATTTGTTTCTATGAATGGGTGCGGCCTGTCTGGATCAGGCTTCATCGAAAGGCAGGGGTGACGCGCCGCGTCGTTTTGTATTTTGCAGGCGTGTCTTTGACAACTCTTATAGCGGGGCTCGCAACAGGGCTTTTCGCCCTTTATCATTTTCAAAATTATGCGGTTTATGGATTGCTTGCCAATATGATTGCCGTCCCTTTGATGGCCTTTATCGTGATGCCCCTTATTGTCCTCAGCTATGGTCTTATGCCGTGGGGGGTAGAGGGATTGACTTTGCCTATCATTGAATGGGCGGTGGGATGGATTTTGGCAACGGCTCACTACGTGGCAGGCCTTAAAGGTTCAGTTTGGCTCATCCCGTCTTTTCCACATTGGATCTTTATAGGTATGGTTTTATGTCTGTGGACGATGATGGTATGGAAAGGGCGCATAAAATATTTCCTTCTGCTCTTATTTTTTATTCTTGTGGGGTTGGCCACTTTTTATAAACAGCCTGATATTCTTGTTTCGTCAAAGGTGGATCTGATTTCCCTGCGAGATAATCAAGGGCAGCTGTGGCTGTCTTCAGGGCGCAAAGAACGCTATACCGCCGAAAACTGGCTTCGATTAAATGGACAGGACAGCAAGGATAAACGCCTTTGGCCGCGGGAGGGAAGCGTTGCGGATTTTCCCCTTATCTGTGATCCCTATGGTTGCCGTGGCCAGATAAACGGGCAAAAGCTTGCTGTGGCGTTTCAGAATAAAGCCTGGCAGGAAGATTGTGCCTGGGCAGATATTCTGATTTCTCAAACGCCTGTGAATGATAAAAAATGCGCTGCCAAAACCATCATTGATTATTTCGATGTTTGGCGAAGCGGTGCTTACGCGCTTTGGCTAACGCCCAATAAAATCAAAATTCAAACTGTAGAAGGTGTTCGTGGCAAACGCCTGTGGACACAAACCTCAGCCAATGCAAAAGATTGATATTTTATTCCAATTTATTTTCCAATAAACTGATTTTGCCTAGTTTGTTTGATCAAAATCAGGGGGTGGGTACTCTCAATTTACCATATTCAAAAAGCCATCAGCCTAGTGATAGGTCCGCATTAAACTTGCAAGCTTCCCTTGAATTTGAACCTGCTCAGGATCATAAACCTGTTCTTTATAATCATCATTTTCAGGCACGAGGATGACCTTACCGCCTTTTCGTTTTAAGCGTTTCAAGGTTACTTCCTCACCATTGACGAGCGCCACAACAATATCCCCATCATTGGCCTGTTGGGCTTTTTTAATAATAACAGTGTCGCCATCATTGATGCCTGCTTTAATCATCGAATCTCCATCGACCTCAAGAGCATAATGTTCTCCACTGCCAAGCATCATCGGGGGCACTTCGACATATCCATTTTCATCGCGAATGGCTTCGATAGGAGAGCCTGCAGAAATACGGCCGTAAAGCGGAATGCTGTCCATGGCATTCGCCGCGACAACTTGGGAAACAGAAGCACGGTCTGACTTGCCATATCCTTCGGGCAGACGTTTAACTTCCAACGCGCGGGCACGGTTGGGCAAGCGTTCCAAATAGCCGCGTTCAACCAATGCCGTGATAAGACGGTGAATTCCTGATTTGGATTTCAACCCCAGTTCTTCGCGCATTTCATCGAAAGAGGGGGCGATTTCACCGTCCTGCATCCGTTCGTGAATTAAGATCAGTAACTCTTTTTGTTTTTTGGTTAGCATTGATTGATTCCCATCCTGTAAATCTTGAATTTAGGCCATTTTTCCTCAAAAACAGCCAAATGTTCATCTATAGTTCTACTATAGTTCTCTTTATGTGTCAATTTTATTAAAGAAGTTTTTTAACGGCTGCGGCGATATCGTCTTCACGCATTAAGCTTTCTCCAACCAGAAAGGCGTCATAGCCCACCTCTATAAATCGTTGAATATTATCGCGCGTTGATATCCCGCTCTCCGCGACTTTTAAAACATCATCAGGGATGTATCGCGCCAAATCCAGGCCTGTCGCCAAATCAACATCCAGGGTTTTAAGGTTACGGTTATTGACACCCACCATGGTAGGGTTAAGCCGCATGGCACGATCCAATTCCTCGCCATCATGAACTTCAAAAAGAACATCCATGCCTAGCTGAGTGGAAAGGGTATAAAGATCTGTGGCAAGGGCATCATCCAAGCAGGCCATGATGAGAAGAATACAGTCAGCGCCCAACATGCGAGATTCATAAATCTGATAAGGATCAATCATGAAATCCTTGCGCAGCATGGGAATACCCGTGGCCTGACGAACAGCTTTAAAATAATCATCATGACCTTGGAAATAAGGCTCATCGGTTAAAACCGATAAACACGCCGCGCCATGGGCTTGATAAGTTGTGGCGATTTCAACGGGATCAAAATCGCCGCGGATCACGCCTTTACTGGGAGAGGCCTTTTTGACTTCCGTAATGAGTGCAGTGCCACTTTCAAAAAATTCCTGTAACTGTCTTATAAAAGGGCGCGTAGGGGGCGTCTGTTCAACCAATATTTCAAGTTCATGAAGCGGTATTTGATGCATTTTATGGTCAACATGATCCCGTTTATCGGCGCAAATTTTATCCAGAACGCTCATGATGCAACCTCATTTGAAAAATTAATATAACGCTTTAATACATTGATAGCATTATTATTATCAATGGCGCTTCTTGCCAGATCAACACCTTCGATTAAATCATTCGCCTGTCCTGAAATATTTAAAACAGCCGCCGCGTTTGCCAAAACAATATCGCGATAGGCGCTTGGCTGTCCGTTTAACAGAGCAAGGAGCGCTTTGGCATTTTCGGTGGCATCGCCACCTTGAATATCTTCCATCTTTGCAGGTTGCAAACCAAAATCCGCAGGGGTCAGGGTGCGTTCGGTAATTTTTCCATTGTCTAAAATGGCAATATCCGTGGCATCCGTTATGGTGATTTCATCTAGACCATCATGGCCGTGCACAACCCAAGCGCGCGTGGTGCCAAGATTTTTTAATGCCTCCGCCATAGGTCTGACCCATTTTTTGTCATAAACCCCAATCAATTGGAATTTTGTCCCCGCAGGGTTAGCGAGGGGGCCGAGCAGATTAAAAATGGTGCGCTGCCCGATTTTCTTTCGCACAGGCATGACATGTTTCATCGCCTGATGATGATGGGGCGCCATCAAAAAACAAAAGTTTATCTCTTCAAGCGCTTTTTCCAAACGCGGGATAGGCATATCCAAATTGACGCCGAGTGCTTCCAACACATCTGCTGCCCCAGATTTTGAACTAGAGGCGCGGTTTCCATGTTTAGCAACGGGCACGCCGCAGGCCGCCGATACCAAAGCCACTGCCGTAGAAATATTATACGTACCAACGCCATCGCCGCCTGTTCCACAACAATCAAGAGCGTTTGAAGGCGCTTTAATCATCGAGGACATGCGCCGCAAAACCATTGCCGCACCTGTGATTTCGCTGACTGCTTCACCGCGCACCGATAGCCCGCGCAATAGCGCCTCTATCTGCGCGTCATTTGCTTCGCCATGCATGATAATGCTCATCACATCTTCCATTTCTTTTTGTTCTAAAACAGAACCTTGGTCGATGTTTTTAATGTGATTGTCGAATGTGGTCATGCGGCTTAAATGATATCTAAGAAGTTCTGAATCATGGCATGACCATGCTGTGTGGCAATACTTTCGGGATGAAACTGGACACCATGAATGGGTTTATCTTTATGTTGCAGTCCCATAATAACCCCATCTTCGGTCTTGGCGGTTACAATCAGGGACTCTGGAAAACTCTCAGGCTCGATAGACAGGGAATGATAACGGGTGGCTTCGAAGGGAGTGGGCAATCCCTTAAAGACGCTTTGGCCATCATGATGCATCTGCGATGTTTTACCATGCATGGGCGCAACGCGAATGATTTTGCCACCAAAAACCTGTCCAATGGCTTGATGCCCCAGGCAGACGCCGAACAAGGGCACATCGCGCGCGGCGGATTGTGTAATCACATCCAGGCAAATACCCGCATGATCAGGGTCGCTTGGCCCAGGGGAAATCACAATTCCTTTGGGGTTGAGAGCAAAGACATCGTCTGGAGAAATCTGGTCATTGCGGTAGACAGCCGTTTTCGCGCCCAAATCCCCCAAATACTGGACGAGGTTATAGGTGAAGCTGTCATAATTATCGATCAGAATTATCATGGGTAATGTTATGCCGTTACGGTGGACGAAAAGCAAGGCTATAGGTAAGCTAAGGCGCAATGAAACCGTCTGATTCCAAACATTCCCGCAAGAAACATAATCCGCATAAACCCAGAAGCGATGTTAAATCTTACGTCAAGTTTATGGCGGTGGCTTTGGTTTTGCTCATCACCATCAACTATTTTCAGGGGGAGCGCCCTTACGTCCAAAAGATGAAGGACCAATATTACGCGGAGCAAGCGGAAAAGGAAGCGCGCTATCAAGAGGCGATGGAAAAGCTGCTGCCCCCGCGAGTGGTATTTCCCGATGACGGGGCAGAGTATTTTGAGGCGCCCGTTGAGAGTGAAGAAGAAAAGCCTGAGTTACAATCTTTTGTTATTAAAAAGGAACCTTTGCAATTAACCAAAATTCAAGATCCCTCGGCAACGCTCGGGATGACAACTCAGAATAAACCCAAAATTGCGATTGTGATTGATGATGTGGGCATGAACCTTACCCAAAGCCGCGCGGCGATTAATCTCGACCCGCATGTCACGCTCGCCTTTTTGCCCTATGCGGAAACAGTGAGAAGTCTGGCACAACAGGCAAAAGACAAAGGACATGAAATTATTATTCACGCCCCGATGGAAGCGATGGATAGCCATATGAATCTCGGCGGCTTAGCGCTACGGGCGAGCATGTCTGCCGATGATTTTCATCAGGAATTTCAAAAAATTGCCGATAGTTTTGAAGGCTATACAGGCGTGAATAATCACATGGGCAGTAAATTAACCCAAGACCCTGCGGCCATGAAAAAACTGATGGGGGAGTTAAAGGCGCGGGGGCTTTATTTTCTGGATTCCAAAACCATTGCCACATCCATTGCCGCCGATATTGCAAATCAATATGGCGTACCTTTTGCGGTGCGGGATGTGTTTTTGGATCATGAGGAAGATGCGGCCTATGTCGCGAAGGCGCTCGCCAAGACAGAATCTATTGCGCGAACTTTGGGCATCGCCATTGCCATTGGTCACCCGAAGAAAAACACTATGGCCGCGCTCCAAAAATGGATTCCAACCTTGGAAGCCAAAGGGTTTGAGTTAGTGCCGTTAGGGGAGATGGTGGAGTGATAAACTTAAATTGTCATTGCGAGCGTAGCGAAGCAATCCACTGGTTCGGAATATTTTGTATGGATTGCTGCGCCTCCAGCATCAAGTGTGGGGTCCTCGCAATGACGGTGAGGTTGAGTTAAGTTGAGACATACCAGAAAAGAAAGAATATTTAATATGAAAATTAATAAACTATCTTTAACCCTATTTTTATTTGTGGGTATAACGTTATTCTACAGCTTTGGTTTTGCAGAAAATAATGAAACATCAGTTGAGGAGAAAACCAACCAATCCAAAATACCTGATGAAATAGAGTTATACGGTAAAACCTTAACAAAGGAACAGGTAGTAAATTTATTTTTGGGCGGGGTTATTCCTACTGAGCGCTTAAATAAGAATGTGGTGGTTAATCATGGATTTGCTAATCCAGACTATCAAAAACAATATCCATGGCTTGCTCCTCATGTTTATCCTACTCAGGGTATTCCCAGAGATTTAGTTATAACGAAGCGGGTTGATCCCATTAAAATTGCTTTTGGGCTGCCGCCTTTACCTTCCAAAGATCAAATTTCAAAAACTCTTAGTAAAATTGTGATCAATCAGCAAAGTGAAAAATTGGCTCCTGAACAAAAAATGTTAAAAGAAATATCTAATTTTTCCAAAGATATTTCAGAAGTTACAAAATTAGATGTAACAACTGTTCTTCCAGATGAAGAACGTTTAGAGAATTTCGGCAATTTAAGAATTATCTACGTCAAAAAAGATCATTTTGAAGGTTTGGAGAACGGAATCTACGTGGACTCTGTGTATCGTAATTTAACTACTTTATCTCGATTAGGTGGAAAGTATAAAAGTTATTTAAATGGTGACCTTCAAAAAAACCATATAAAAACTGGATTTAAATTCACTGACAACCTTAAAGCAAAGAACCAAGTTTTTGGTTATTTTTTAGCAAATGAGAAAAACGAAATTCAAATGAGTTTTTGCTTCATTTGGGAGGGACATGAGTTTGAAATTGAGCGGGCGCTTATTCAGGAATGCGTAGTGAGATCTTTGGGTTTTCCTAATTTGAGCGGGGGAGGGAATCCTGACTCTCTTTTAAGTTTCTGGAATAATAAAGAGATATGGACTCAAGAAACACATAAAAAAATGATTGAAACGCCGCCAAATGGCTTACTAGAGGGTGATAAATATTTGATCTCTTTGCTCTACGATCCATCAATAAAAACAGGAATGGATTATTACACTGTGGAGAAGCTTTTAACGGAATAAGTTAAATTCTTAATTCCCATCTCTCTTCGCTAGCTTTACCGCATTTTCGGCGGCCTGGATGACGGCACGGGCCTTGTTACAGCTTTCTTGGTATTCAAATTCGGCATCACTATCAGCGACCACGCCGCCGCCTGCCTGCACATAGACTTTACCGTCCTTCACGAGGGCAGTGCGGAGCGCGATACAGGTGTCTAAATCTCCGTTACCATCCAGATAACCAACACAGCCCGCATAAGTGCCGCGACGGACAGGTTCTAGTTCATCAATAATTTCCATGGCGCGGATTTTAGGCGCGCCGCTGACCGTTCCTGCAGGAAAACCCGCAAAAAGAGCATCGAGTGAATCCATACCTTTTTTAAGCGTGCCTTGCACGTTGGAAACGATGTGCATGACGTGGGAATAATATTCGACCGTGAATTGGTCTGTCACATTAACGGATGAAATATCGGCCACACGGCCAATGTCATTGCGTCCCAGATCAAGCAGCATTAAATGCTCCGCCCGTTCTTTCGGATCAGCGAGAAGGTCTTCCATCAACGCTTTATCTTCCGCCGCGTCTTTTCCGCGTTTGCGCGTGCCTGCAATGGGACGGATGGTCACAGTGTTATCCCGTAGACGCACCAGAATCTCAGGACTCGACCCTACCAATGAAAACCCGTCAAAATTAATGTAGAACAAAAATGGGGAGGGGTTGAGGCGACGAAGCGAGCGATAAAGATCAAAAGCGGGAAGGTCAAAATCTGTTGCAAAGCGTTGGGAGAGCACCGCCTGAAAAATATCACCTGCCAAAATGTAATCCTTGGCTTTATGAACCATGCCGTGAAAATCTTCGCGGGCCATGTTACTTTCGGTTTGGAGTGGAAGCTTCAGTTTTGTTTCACTGTGCAGGACTTTGGGGTCGATAGGATTCAGCAGATTATTATAAATCCCATCAAGGCGCGCTGTTGCTTCTGCATACAGATCTTCCGCGCTTGATTTGGAATTGTTGGCGTGTTCGCGCACGGGCGTCACCAGACACATCATATTTTTGACGTTATCGAATAACACCATCACCGTCGGGCGCATCATGACACTTTCAGGAACATCAAGGTCATTAGGGTTATCATCTGGAATATTTTCAATCAGGCGAATGCAGTCATAGCCCATAAAGCCAAATAAACCAGAAGGGGACATAGGTGGCATAGTTTCATCCACCACATCAATTTTGCAATCCTCAAGCTGTGCGCGAAGGGAGGTCAAAGGCGCAGTACTGTCTTCTTTATCATTCACACTGACTTTGCCATTCTCATATTTCCAGATGATATCTGGATCAAGGCCAATGGCAGAATAACGACCGAGCACAGCGCCGCCTTCTACAGATTCTAAAAGCAGGGAATAGGGCTTGTCTTTTGATAGTTTCAAAAACGTTGAAACAGGTGTCTCAAGATCAGCAGGAATCCACTGCCACACAAGCTGCGTTTTTCCCGCCGCATAGTGTTTTTGAAAGTCATTAAAGGCGGGGAGTATTGTCATTAATTTGTCTGTGTTTCACCATAGATGGTTTGCAACACACGGTCATTGATTTTGACATTATATTTATCAGCAAGCGCATTGATATATTGCGTTAAAACTTCCTGAGGCATGGCTTCAGCCGCTTTTTTCTTCAGTTCTTCAACGGCCTTATCGGCATTTTTAGTATCAGGTAAATGAATCTCGTTCACTGCGCCAATCACAAATCCTTCAGGGTTGGAGAGCTTTAAGACTTCATCCTTTGGGGCTTCAAAAATATCATGAAGAGCTGATTGCGTGAGGGGGGCTTTGGCTTCCTGATCGCGCTTTAAATCCTTAAAGTTTTGGATAACCGCGCCAACTTCTTTTGCGGCCTCCGCAAGGGAAGTTCCCGTTTTTATTTTTGCAAATAAATCTTCGACACGGGCTTGGTTGGCAAGACGCTTATGCTCCTCCATCCAGCGTTTTTCTAGATCAGCCTTAACAGAGTCATAAGGGGTGTAGCTGCGTTCCGTCACCGTATCAACGTGGACAGTGATGTAGCGCCCATCTTCCAACTCAAGCACAGGCGATGCTTCACCTGCATCATAATCAAAGGCATTTTCTAAAATTTGCGCTTTGTCACCTTGGTAATTGGCAAGGGCATCTTTACCGCCGCTCGTGCTCCCTGCTTGATTAATGCCTTTAATGCTTTCAGTGGTGAGACCCATTTCTTTGACCACTTCGTCCAAAGGTGCGCCGCCTGCCAGTTTATCGTCCATCTCATTGGCGGCCTGTATCAGGTCTTCGGCCAGACGGTCTTGCATTATTTGGTCTTTTAAGGCGGCTTTGACTTTATCAAAACTGTCGGTTTCTGGTTTGATGATTTCTTTCAAGGTAATAACGTGAAACCCGAGCGAGGTCTGGATAGGGCCAAGGACATCCCCTTGCTTCGCTTCGAAGGCAGGTTTGGCAACATCTTCCAAAAGCCCGCTTTGTGTAAAATCATTTTCGCCCAGATAGGCGGTTTGAGCACCTGTCACTTTTTTCACAGCGTCTTTCAGGCTCTTACCTTCTTTCACGGCATCAAATATATCTTGGGCTTCGGTTTGGGAAGATAGGATCGCCTGTTCCAATTTACGTTGTTCAGGTTTTTCGTAAGCGTGGATATTATCTTCATAGACAGCGCGAAGTTCGTCATCGGTGATCTCTACATTTTTCGCAATCATTTCTTTTTTTAAGGTGGCGATGGTGATATCACGGCGCTCAGGAATTAAAAAATCAATCTTATTGGCTTCATAATATTTTTGTAGATTTTCATCGCTCGGTTTTTCAACGCCTTTGGCATAGGTATCGCTTAAAACAAACCCTTGAAAATCACGACTTTCATTTTGAAACTGGTAAAGATCACGGGCTTCGGAATCAGAAATAGAGGCGGTGCCACTTAAAAGGGCGCTGCGGAAGAGGGTGTTTCCCATCTCTTGACGGATAGCGGCGACAAATTCACCTTCGGAAACGCCTTGTGTTCGCAAAACCTGTTTTAAGGCATCGCTTTTGCTAACGCCGCCTTGGGCAAGCGGCGCGGCCAATTTTGCAATCTGGTTTTTTACCGTTTCATCACTGACTTGCAGGCCAAGCTTTTGCGCTTCTTTGGTCAAGATCAGATTCTGAATTTCACTATTCAAAATCTGGTTGATCAGTCCAAGGCGGTAAGCTTCCTGCGGGGACATTCCTTGGCGGGAAAGAACGCGGCGCACTGTGCGGTCAAACTGTACCGTGCTGATTTCAATGCCACTTCCTTTGGCAACAAAGCTGTTTGATACGCCGCCGCGGAAAAATCCGCCCACATCGGTCAGGACAAGGCCGCCGACGGCGAGCGTCATAAATCCCAGAAGGATAAATTTTAAAACACCTGCTTTTGCACCGTGACGCATGGATTTAAGCATTGAAATTCCTCTCTTTTCAAAAAAATCTTTAGGCACTATAAGGATTACTCATGATAAGAGCAATAATCACTTATTCATCATTACCGCGTTTACGCGCTTGAGGACAAAAGGAAAGACATGAAAAGATTAATAGCAGGAAATTGGAAGATGAATACAGATATAGCAGGGGCGCTGAAATTAGCCTCTGACATTGTTAAGGCGCTTCAGGATAATCCTCAACTCCTGCAACAGAATGAGTTTCTTGTTTGTCCACCATATCCTTACCTTGCTCCTGTTCAGACGGAACTCAGCATGGCGGTTACTCTCGGGGCACAGGATTGCTCTTCTTTTGATAACGGAGCTTATACGGGTGATATTTCTGCGGAAATGCTGAAAGATTTAAATTGTGAATATGTCATTCTAGGACATTCGGAACGCCGTTCCTATTATGGCGAGAGCAGCGCACTGATCCGTAAAAAAGCCCAAAAAGCCAACCATGAAGGATTAAAAACCATCATCTGCGTGGGAGAAACAGAAGATGAACGGGAACAAGGCATAGAAAAAGACGTCGTGGCAAAACAATTGGCAGAGTCTTTGCCCGAGAAGGCCACAGCACAAAACACCGTGATTGCTTATGAACCTGTCTGGGCAATTGGCACAGGAAAAGTGGCCACGACAGAGGATATCGCGGCCATGCATGCCCATATACACGGCCTTATCCCAGACGGGGTGCGTATTCTTTACGGCGGCTCAGTCAAACCTGCCAATGCAGCAGAGATTTTTGCTGTTGAGAACGTTAATGGCGCGCTCATTGGGGGTGCTTCTCTTAAAGCTGAAGACTTTATTGGAATTGCACAGGCAATTTAACCCACGCTTATTTATTATGAAAAAAACAGAACTATATTTAAACTATATGTATTTCTGTATAATGAAATTGACATGATTCAATGTTTATCCCATATTCTGACCATTCAGTAACGTAATGTGTGTTTATCTCGAATTTGCTCGTAAGGGCAGGTTTTTATTAAGATTCTGTTAAGAATTGGAGGCTTATAATGTTAGGTATGTTAGAAAAACCATATAGAATATCAGTTATGTGGGACAGCGAAGCGCAGGTTTTCGTTGCACATAGTGATGATATTTACGGCCTTAATACAGAAGCTGAAACAATGCCAAAGCTATGCGAAAAGGTTTTGGCTTGTGCGAAGGATTTATTGCAACTGGAAGAAGAAAAATCGCGTGGATTTATTTTTGATCCACAATCGTTTTTTGTATCGCCAGAGGCAATAGTCTGTGGCTAAAGGATATTACAAAAAAGTTGTTGAAATATTAGAAAGAAACGGATGTTCTTTCCATAGGCAGGGCAAGGGGGATCATGAGATATGGGTCAGCCCTCTATCTTCGAGACCGTTCACCGTGGATAAAGTTTTGTTGTCGCGTCATACGGCGAACGCTACTCTGAAAGACGCAGGTATCGACGAAAAAGTATAGTTCATTCAACAATTCAATTCATCTTTACCAAAAAAAATCACTCGACATGGGCGCAAAGCCCATTTAAAAGAGGAGCCCATGGAACATGTTGTACTCATCATTCATCTTATCCTCGCCCTTGGCATTATCGGCCTTGTCCTACTTCAGCGTTCTGAAGGCGGCGGCCTTGGGATTGGCGGCGGTTCAGGTGGTTTGGGTGCTTTTGCCTCTGCGGGAACAACGGCGAATGTTTTAACACGGGCCACGAAATACTGTGCCATCGCGTTTTTCTGTACAAGCCTTATCCTGGCTGTTTTGGCTGGAACACATTCTTCTGCGCCAAGTCTGTTGGAAAGTATAGATAATCCGCCTGCAGCTGTTGACATGAATGCCGAAACAGGCGATAACAAACTCCCGGAAGCACAGGCTACCGGAAGTGATTCTCAAGACAAATCTTCCACACCTTCTGCCCCCTTATCTGAATAAGTCAGATTTGTAATTTATACTTTAGTTTTAGGTGGTTACAGCCAAAAGCTAACGGGAAATATTTTTTAGATGACGCGTTATATTTTTATTACTGGTGGGGTTGTTTCTTCTTTGGGGAAGGGCCTCGGCTCCGCCGCTTTAGGCGCGTTACTACAGGCGCGGGGATATAAAGTCCGTCTATGTAAACTTGACCCTTATCTGAATGTTGACCCAGGAACAATGAGCCCGTTTCAACATGGTGAGGTTTTTGTAACCGATGACGGCGCGGAAACCGACCTTGACCTCGGCCATTACGAGCGCTTTACAGGAAATCCTGCTTGTCAGAACGACAACACCACCACGGGCCGTATTTATACGAATGTTTTGGCCAAAGAACGCCGCGGGGATTATTTGGGTGCGACCGTGCAGGTGATCCCGCATGTTACAAATGAAATAAAGGATTTTATCCGCGAAAAAGACGGGACAGCCGACTTCGTGTTGTGTGAGATTGGCGGCACAGTCGGCGATATTGAAAGCTTACCTTTCCTTGAATCTATCCGCCAGTTTGGTAATGAGATGGGGCGTGACCGCGCGTTATTCTTGCATGTGACTTTGCTTCCCTACATTCCTGCAGCAGGGGAATTAAAAACCAAACCAACACAACATTCTGTGAAAGAGTTAATGGGGATGGGAATTCGTCCTCGTATCTTGCTCTGCCGTGCAGATCGGGAGATCGATCAGGCAGATCTCAATAAAATTGCTCTATTCTGTAATATAGAAGAAAATAAGGTTATTCCCGCCCTTGATGCTTCCAGCATTTATGAAGTGCCCCTTAAATATCATCAAGTGGGATTGGATACGCAAGTCCTTGATGCCTTTGGCATTAAGGATGCGCCAGCACCTGATTTAGAAAAATGGGAACGTATTGTTCGTCGTATCAAGAACCCAGAGGGCGAAGTCACGATTGCGGTTGTTGGTAAATATACCAACCTGAATGACAGCTATAAGTCATTGAATGAAGCCTTAACCCATGGGGGTATAGCCAATAAATCCAAAGTGCATATTAAATTTATTGAGGCGACTTTGTTTGATGCCTCGAACGATGATATTGCTCATGAATTACAAGGTGTAAATGGAATTTTAGTTCCTGGTGGCTTTGGGGAGCGGGGTGCAGAAGGCAAGATCAAGGCCGCACGCTATGCCCGCGAAAAGAAAATTCCTTACTTTGGAATTTGTTTCGGGTTGCAAATGGCAGTTTTGGAAGCCGCGCGAAATTTGGCAGGAATTGCCAACGCCAATTCTACAGAATTTAGCGAAAAGGGCGAACATGTCATTGGTCTGATGACCGAATGGACAAAAGGAAATTCGAAAGAAAAGCGTTCCCGTGAGGAAGATTTGGGCGGAACGATGCGCTTGGGAGCTTATCCCGCACACTTGAAGAAAGGCTCAAAAGTAGCCGAAATATATGGAGAAAATGAGATTTCAGAACGTCACCGCCACCGCTTTGAAGTCAATATTAATTATAAAGATAAATTGGAAGAAGCGGGGTTTGTGATGTCAGGAACATCACCCGATGGCGCTTTGCCTGAAATTTGTGAGCGCAATGACCACCCATGGTTTATTGGGGTTCAATATCACCCAGAGCTGAAATCCAAGCCTTTTGATCCGCATCCACTCTTCGTCTCTTTTATCGCCGCGGCGATTGAGCAGGGACGATTGGTTTAAGCGTTAGCTTCCGCAGGTTTCCAACCGAGTGTTGTGGCAGCTGTTTTAATTATTTCCATTTGATGTGGTTTAGCTTGTGCGGCGCCGTTTGCTATTTGGGCTAACACACCTTTTTGCATGCCTGTTTCTTGTTTGGCTGCTTTAGAACAACAATTCCCACTCACCAAGAAAGCGGCCGCTAACTGCACTTCGGTTCTAATGACTTTGTCTGCACGTGTAACTTGAACGCCTTTTCTTTGTTCATGCTTGCCTGCAGCTTGTCGCCTTTCGGCTTTTGATTTCTTACCCATGACACACCTCTTTTATAAAACAGGAGGGCACAATAATTCATTATGGTAATAAATCAAGAACAAAATATTGGTTTTACTTTGTGTGGCTTTGCATTAAAAACATCTTCATGACAAAGACTGTAAAAATCCAAAATATTGAGTGTGCCAACGATAAGCCTTTTGTGTTGTTCGGTGGGCTAAACGTCCTTGAGAATGAGGCCGTTACCTTAAAAGCTGTCGAGGTTTATAAGACGATTACCGATAAACTCGGTATTCCGTTCGTATTCAAAGCAAGCTTTGATAAAGCCAATCGTTCCTCGATCCATTCTTACCGTGGGGCGGGCATGGAAGAGGGGCTTCGGATATTTCAAAAGGTAAAAGCGGAGTTTGATAACGTGCCCATCATTACCGATGTGCATGAAATTGACCAATGCCAACCCGTTGCCGATGTGGTGGATGTTTTGCAAATTCCTGCCTTCTTGGCGCGTCAAACGGATTTGGTAGAGGCCATGGCCAAGACAGGGGCTGTAATTAACATTAAAAAACCGCAATATATGTCACCGTACCAAATTGGAAATATCGTCGATAAATTTGCTGAATGTGGTAACGACAATACAATTATCTGCGAGCGGGGGCACTCTCTGGGGTACGACAATCTTGTGGTTGATCCCATGGGATTTGGTGTGATGAAAGAGATCAGCGGCGATACCCCGATTATTTGCGACACTGTTCATGCCAGTCAAATGAGGTTACCAGGCAGTGAGGCCTCTGGTGGGCGGCGCGCGCTCGTCCCTGACCTTACACGCGCTGTGATGGCGATTGGCCTTGCAGGATTATTTATCGAGGCTTACGAAGACCCCGATAAAGCCAAATGTGACGGCCCATCTGCCTTGCCGTTTAATAAGTTAGAACAATTTTTATCCCAGGCCAAAGCCATTGATGATCTCGTAAAATCTATGGATTTGGTCGATGTTCAGTAGTTTATTAACCAATTCTGGTGTATAATGAAGGCTGAAGTGAACAAAAAGGATTTTTGTACCCCATGACAGCTGTCGCAGGATCATCCCGATATGCCAATGCCGCAACCCTTGCAAACGCACGGGGAATTGCGCCGTCAACGCCCAACGTTCTGGGAACAGGGGGAAGTACGGTAAGTTTACTAGATGCTGGCCGCCGTGACACAGGCGTGGGTTTATCAGGCCGCGCACGGGCAGTAACAAACCAGTTAATCAGCCAAAGCCGATCAGGCTTTAACCAGCTTTTCTCTCTGAATGGTGTGGAGTTTGGCAGTACAGAAACACTGTCACAAAAAATTAAAGCAATCCGTGCCAGTTTGCCCGAAAGCGCTTTAAGCCGCGGTGTCTTAGAAGACCAAGAAGTCTAAGATTCTCAATGCGCCATTGCATGACTTGTTCATGCAATCTAAATCGAAAATAGATTACACGGATAAACCGTGTAATGACGGGGATTTGTATAAAACGCCTTTCTTTGTCAGGTGTTTTTTTGTATCTTTAGCATCCAAATTCTAAAAAGGAGAAAGCTCATGAGCGCTATTGTTGATATTCGTGCCCGCCAAATTCTGGACAGCCGGGGAAACCCAACGGTTGAGGTGGATGTCTTGTTGGAAAGTGGCGCACGCGGACGGGCAGCCGTGCCGAGCGGTGCCTCAACAGGGGCACATGAAGCTGTCGAGCTCCGCGATGGTGATAAAAAACGTTGGAACGGTAAGGGCGTTGAACAGGCGGTTCATAATATCAATACCACGCTTTATGACGCGCTATGCGGGATGGATCCTGAAGAACAAGTATATATCGATCAGGCGATGATCAAATTGGATGGCACAGCCAACAAAGGTAAAATTGGCGCCAATGCAATTTTAGGGGTCTCCCTTGCCATTGCCAAGGCTGTGGCGGAGGAGTTGGACGTTCCCCTTTATAAATATTTGGGTGGATCATTCTCTCACATGCTGCCAACACCAATGATGAATATCATCAATGGCGGGGCGCATGCGGATAACCCTGTCGATTTTCAGGAATTTATGATTATGCCTGTGGGGGCGGAAAGCTTTTCCGAAGCGCTGCGCTGTGGGGCAGAAGTGTTTCATGCGTTGAAAAAACAACTCCATGAAGCAGGGCTAAACACCAATGTGGGCGATGAAGGTGGATTTGCCCCTGCGGTAAAATCTGCGACAGAGGCACTTGATTTCATCATGAAGGCGATTAAAGCCGCGGGCTATAAAGCAGGCGAAGATGTTATGATCGCTCTCGATAGTGCTGCCACTGAATTTTATAAGAAGGGTAAATATCATCTTGAAGGGGAAGGACGCACACTGACCTCTGAAGAGATGGTGGCTTATTATGAAGAACTTTGCGATCAATACCCTATCGTGTCGATTGAAGATGGTTTGGCCGAAGATGATTGGGACGGATGGGTTAAATTAAATAAGGCGATTGGAGATCGTGTTCAGCTTGTGGGGGATGATCTGTTTGTCACCAATCCCAAACGGTTGGCACAGGGAATTGAAATAGGCGCCGCCAATGCCATCTTGATTAAGGTGAACCAGATTGGGACTTTAAGTGAAACCTTTGAAGCTATCGAAATGGCAAAGAAGGCAGGATACGGAATTGTCATGTCACACCGGTCTGGTGAAACCGAAGATTCAACCATTGCGGATTTGGCGGTGGCCAGTAATTGTGGACAAATCAAAACAGGCTCTCTGTCACGCTCTGACCGTATTGCAAAATATAATCAACTGTTACGCATTGAGGAACATTTGGGCGCGGCGGCAAAATATTGCGGCGCAGGGTTTTTAAGAGCGCCTTTAGGCCAGTCCAAACCTGCCAAAAAGAAAGCGGCTTGACTCTTTCTCTTGTGGCTTAAAAGATCACAGGCATAGGACCAGTTTTTAGTCTTTCGCTAATTTCAGGTTCTTCTCCAAAATCTATGACGCTAAGCGCGTCACTGGAATCATGTCTGTTATGAGGGGCATAAGTGCCAATCATTTTTGGCATCTTTTTAAATGAATTGGCTCCTGAGCCTGAAGCTGCTGCGTTGTGGGTCATTGTCATCATACGCATTTCTTCATAACTGCTCGGTCGATTGTGATTAACATGAACGGATTCAACAACCAGATGCCTATCAATTCCTTGATGGGCTTTTACCAAAGCTTCTTTTACTTTTGATTTTGGAAATTCTTGAAGAATATTATCTCTGCCCTGTTTTGTTGTAGAAAAAAACAGATGGACGTTTTCTTCATCGGTATGGAGAACTACTTTTGATTTTTCTGGTAACCTTTCCATTGCAAGTACAGCAGCCATAAATTCGGCATACAGGCTAGGGCTATTTACAAGTTCATTTATTTCTTCGCTTTGGCTAGAGACATAGTGATCATCTTCTCCCAGGCTTTGTATTACCCAACCAAAACCAGCGCGGCCAGTTTCTTTCGAAAAACTGCCATCAGTGTAAACAGAAATATATCCATCATGATCAACAATGTCCTGCGCCATAAAAACTTGTAACAATATATATTTATTATGTCAATAAATTAAATTTCTTGAATCATTTGAATCACTTAGGGTGTAAAATGTCGCTATGTTCCACATTTGTACTCAATAAGATATTGAATCTATTGAATTTTTTCTCTTGCACCGCGGAATCGAATATGATTCTATAGGGGTATGAAACGCCTCATGGAAAAACGATATATTCTGCGCCGTAACATGATGGCGATCATTGGTTTATGTCTAAGTTTCTATTTTTGTTATCATCTTGTGGCAGGACAGCGGGGCTATTTAAGTTTGATGTCTCTTGAAAACCGCATTACCACCGTTTCTTCGGATTATGAATCCCATAAAGCCGAGCGCCAGGCTCTCGAAAAGAAGGTTGTCATGATGCGTCCTGGGTCAATTGATCGTGATTTATTGGAAGAGCGTGCCCGCCATGTTTTGGGCTATCGTTATCAGGATGAGCTTATTTTGCTACAAGATCGCTCATAGCGACATTTAAAATTCTCTATAAAATTGTTATATTTCAATGGCTTGCTAATTTTCAAGTTTTTAATTGTGCACGAAATTAAATTTTATTCTAGATTCACCCCTCTAATGGCGGTAATTAGAGGGGTTATTTTAAACCACAGATAGAGGGGTCTAAATCGTGGCATCAAAACAAACAAAAACGAATAACAAGAAACCTAATCTCAGAACCATATCCAATTCTATGCCAGAGCCTTCTCTGGATGAGATGAAACAGCTTTATCACGATATGCTTTTGATCCGCCGCTTTGAAGAAAAGGCAGGACAGCTTTACGGGATGGGATTAATTGGTGGTTTTTGCCACTTATATATTGGGCAGGAGGCTGTCGTCACGGGCATCCAATCTGTTCAGGAAGAACAAGACACGGTTGTCACAACCTATCGCGACCACGGTCACATGCTCGCCAAGGGAATGGACCCGAAAGGGGTGATGGCGGAACTGACAGGCCGCGAAGGCGGATATTCTCGCGGTAAAGGCGGGTCCATGCACATGTTCTCACAAGAAAAAGGATTCTTTGGCGGGCACGGAATTGTCGGCGCGTCAACGGCGATTGGGACAGGTTTGGCGTTTTCTCATAAGTATAAGGAAGATGGCGGCGTTGCCATTGCCTATATGGGGGATGGGTCAGCCAATCAGGGGCAGGTGGCAGAATGTTACAACATGGCCGCTCTTTGGAAACTGCCCGTCCTTTACGTGATTGAAAATAACAAATACGGTATGGGTACTTCGACCGCTCGTCACGCGGCGGGGCAACTTTATGCCCGCGGTCAGGGTTACGGCATTCCTGGGGAACAAGTCGACGGGATGGATGTGTTTGCCGTGCAAAGTGCAGCCCGTCAGGCACTTGATTATATTCGTACAGGCAATGGTCCTTATATCTTGGAAGTGATGACCTATCGCTATCGCGGGCATTCCATGTCTGATCCTGCGAAGTACCGCAGTAAAGACGAAGTTGACGCTCAAAAAGACAATGACCCGATCACAAAATTAAAAGCGCGCATGGTTGAAGAATTTGATGTGAGCGAAGATGATCTCAAGAAAATTGATAAGGACATTAAAGAGCGCGTGAAAGAATCCGCGGAGTTTGCAGAAAGTTCCCCTGAGCTTGGCCCAGAAGAACTTTGGACAGATATTTTGATAGAGGTTGAATAAGAATGACAATACAAGTTTTAATGCCCGCATTATCGCCGACCATGACCGAAGGAAATTTGGCGCGTTGGCTCAAAAAAGAAGGTGATACAGTTGAATCTGGTGATGTGATTGCCGAAATTGAAACCGATAAAGCTACCATGGAAGTGGAAGCGGTGGATGAAGGTATCATGGGTAAAATCCTCATTGCGGCAGGCACGGAAAATGTTTCTGTCAATACGCCGATTGCGGTGTTGTTGGAAGAGGGAGAAGATGCTTCCTCTATTGTCATCCCGAGCGAAGCCGAGGGATCTTCTCCTTTAATGGATATTAAAGATCCTTCGACTACAGTTGCTGATGCTCCTTCCGCTCAGGATGACATTTTTGTAAATCAACCCACAGGCGCAAATATTAAAAACCGCGATATCCTTTATGCGCAGGGTGTTGTGATCGAGCCGCCTGTCTTTGACGAAGCACCGTTTATGGCCGCAACACAAACCCAGACTGTGCGTGTGGCTCTGCGTGACGCGATGGCCGAAGAGATGCGTCGTGATCAAGATGTCTATGTGATGGGCGAAGAGGTTGCGGAATATAATGGCGCCTATAAAGTGACCGAAGGGATGTTGGACGAGTTTGGCGCAAAACGTGTGATTGATACACCAATTACAGAACATGGTTTTGCGGGTCTTGCTGTTGGGTCTGCTTTTAACGGCCTGAAACCGATTGTCGAATTTATGACCTTCAACTTCGCGATGCAGGCGATTGACCACATTATCAACTCAGCCGCCAAAACACTTTATATGGCAGGTGGGCAATTAGGATGTCCTATTGTCTTTCGTGGTCCTAATGGTGCGGCGGCGCGTGTAGGCGCTCAGCATTCTCAATGTTATGCCTCATGGTATGCCCATGTTCCAGGGTTGAAAGTGGTTTCTCCATGGTCGGCGGCAGATGCTAAAGGGTTGATGAAGGCGGCGATCCGTGATCCTAACCCCGTTCTTGTTCTGGAGAATGAGTTGATGTATGGCCAGTCCTTTGAAGTCCCGACCGATCCAGATTATGTGATCCCGATTGGCCGCGCGAAAATTGAACGCGAAGGTTCAGATGTCACCATTGTGGCGTTTTCAATTATGGTGGGTAAGGCCTTACAAGCCGCAGAGAAATTGGCGGAGCAGGGGATTGATGCGGAAGTGATTAATCTGCGCACAATTCGTCCGCTTGATCGCTACACCATTTTGGAAAGCGTCAAGAAAACCAACCGTATTGTCACCTGCGAAGAAGGATGGCCGTTTGCAGGCATAGGCGCTGAAATTGCCGCATTAATTGGGGAACATGCGTTTGATTATCTGGATGCGCCGCTTAAACGTGTCTGCGCGGCAGATGTACCGCTTCCCTATGCTGCAGGGCTTGAGCAACTGGCTCTGCCGCAGATAGATGAGATTGTGCATGCTGCCAAGGAAGTTTGTTACCGCTAATTTGGGTTGTATCAATGGTTGAAAATAAACACAGAATATCACGGACAATATTGGGAGCAGGAATATTCCAATCGGACAGATCTTTTTCGGGATTGCGCGGGATGTTGTTTTCTCCAAAACGTGTTTCAAAATCCTGCTGTGAAATGATGCCTTCATGGATGGCTGTACGGCAAAGCACACGGAAATCATCAGCATTAAAAACCTCAAGACAGCTTTTTGCCCGTTGGTTGAATTCACCTGGGGTACAGAATTTTCCTTCTGTTTGTGCGGCTTCGGCGGCAACGGGATTCCAAGGAGCTTCGAAGTTGGGACGCTGAGACATAGGCTAAAAAAGTCCTTTCAGATAGTTTGTTTGAATTATGTATATTAAATAATTAGGTAAAATAAAAGAAAAAAATATGCCAATTAAAGTTTTAATGCCTGCGCTATCACCAACCATGACCGAGGGGAACTTGGCCAAATGGCACAAATCCGAAGGGGATATGGTGGAATCTGGTGATGTGATTGCCGAAATTGAAACCGATAAAGCCACCATGGAAGTGGAAGCGGTGGATGAAGGCATCCTAGGAAAAATTTTAGTTCCCGCAGGTACAGAGAACGTAAAAGTAAATGAATTGATTGCTGTTCTCTTGGAAGACGGCGAAAATGATAATGATATCACTGAAATTTTGAACAAAAACGAAGCCGTGCCAGAAAAGAAAGAAAGTTCTGCGCCTTCGCCTCAGAATAGTAGTCCTAAAAAACAGGAGCTTAAGCCTATGCAGACTGAATCTACAGCCAATCGTATTTTTGCCACGCCGTTGGCGCGCCGTATTGCCAATGATAAGGGGATCAATCTCTCAAATATTCAAGGTTCTGGCCCAAAGGGGCGGATTGTGAAGGCTGACGTTGTCAGCGTTACAAGTGATAAGTTACAAGTTACAAGTGTCATTTCATCATCTCTTGAAACGGGTAACTTGAAACTTGAAACTAACGAGTTCGGCATGATCTACACCGCCATTCCAAATAACAACATCAAAAAAATTACTGCAAAACGGTTGCAGGAATCCAAACAGACAGTGCCCCATTTCTATCTGACAATTGAATGCCAGATCGATGAATTAATGCGCACCCGTGCCAAAATGAATGATGCGGCCAAAGGAGAATATAAACTTTCCGTGAATGATTTTGTGGTGAAGGCATGCGCGAATGCTTTGAAGGCTTACCCTGCGGCAAATGTGTCATGGAGCGATGAAGCCGTCCGTCAATACGTCCATTCTGATATTTCAGTAGCGGTCTCAACACCCAATGGTTTGATTACGCCAATTGTAAAACAGGCAGAATTAAAAGGTTTAAAAGAAATTTCGGCTGAAGTGAAAGATTTAGCAGGGCGCGCCCGTGAAGGAAAATTAAAACCAGAAGAATTTCAGGGCGGAACCTTCAGCGTTTCCAATCTTGGTATGTATGGTATCAAAGAATTCGGCGCTATCATCAATCCGCCACAGGCCTGTATTTTGGCTGTCGGTGCGGGGGAAGAAAAGCCTTACGTGGATGGCGGCGACATTAAAATTGGAACCTTTATGACCTGCACACTGTCTGTTGACCACCGTGCGGTGGATGGTGCTGTTGGCGCTGAATATCTGCAAATTCTTAAAACCTATATCGAAAATCCTGCAGCGATGCTGCTCTAATACTCTCTTGAAAGGAGAATATAATGAAAAATCTACTGACAATGGTTTTGCTTTTAGGTTCAGTTGCAGCTCTATCGGCTTGTCAGGCAACAGCCCGTGACAAAGATGGTTATATAAGTGTGGGAACGCACGATGGATATTATCGCAATGGACGCGAAGATGGTTATTACCACTGCCCACCAGGACACGCTAAAAAAGGCTGGTGTTAATCCGTATTTATAAATTGTAAGGTGCAAGAGTATAAAGCTTGCGCCTTGCTTTCATTTTTAGGAACAGATTATGACTGAAACAAATTTCGATGTAATTGTAATTGGCGGTGGGCCAGGCGGTTATGTGGCGGCCATCCGTGCCGCCCAATTGGGCATGAAAGCCTGCGTGGTGGAGGCTAATCATTTGGGGGGCATCTGCCTAAACTGGGGCTGTATCCCAACCAAGGCGCTGTTACGTTCATCTGAGATTCATCATCTGCTTCATCACGCAAGTGATTTTGGATTTACTATCAAGGATTTCTCATTTGATCTTAAGAAAGTGGTTGAACGTTCACGCGGCGTTGCCAAGCAGCTTTCAGGCGGCATCGGTCATCTCTTAAAGAAAAATAAAGTCACGGTGTTTGATGGTTTCGGCAAACTGGAAGGCAAAGGCAAGGTTTCTGTCACTAAAGACAAGAAGAAAATCGCCGACCTGACAGGGAAGCACATCATTATTGCCACAGGCGCACGGGCGCGCACCATTCCAGGGATGGAACCCGATGGTAAGCAAGTCTGGACATACCGTGAAGCCATGGTGCCAACAGAAATGCCGAAATCTATCCTCGTTGTTGGCTCTGGCGCGATCGGGATTGAATTTGCAAGCTTCTACCGCAACATGGGGGCGGAAGTGACAGTTGTCGAAATGATGGATCGCGTGATGCCTGTGGAAGACGCCGAAATCTCCGCCATGGCTGAAAAAGCATTCAAAAAGCAGGGAATGACCATTATTACAGGCGCAAAAACCTCAAAAATCGAAAAATCTGCCAAGGATGTTACCGTTCACGTTGAAAAAAACGGCAAAACTGAGAAAATTACGGTCGAAAAAGTCATTATGGCGGTGGGAATTGTCGCCAATACCGAAAATATTGGTCTTGAAAATGTCAAAGGCGTAAAATTAGATCGCGGTCATATTGTGACAGACGACTACATGAAAACGGGCGAGGCAGGTGTCTACGCGATTGGTGATGTGTGCGGTGCGCCGTGGCTCGCCCATAAAGCCTCGCATGAAGGCATCATCTGTGTCGAAAAAATAGCAGGTCAAAAAGATGTCCACCCGATGATAAAAACCAATATCCCTGGCTGCACCTATTGTATGCCCCAGGTGGCAAGCGTTGGCCTGACCGAAGTCGCCGCCAAAGAAGCAGGTTACAAAATTAAAGTGGGCCGTTTCCCGTTCATGGGCAATGGAAAGGCGATTGCGCTCGGCGAGCCTGAAGGCATGGTCAAAACCATTTTTGATGAAAAAACGGGAGAGCTTTTAGGCGCACATATGATTGGCGCGGAAGTGACCGAAATGATCCAAGGATACGTCATTGGCAAAACCGCCGAATTGACCGAAGCGGAGTTTATGCACACCGTCTTCCCACATCCAACATTGTCAGAGATGATGCATGAAAGCGTCCTTGACGCCTATGGCAAAGCGATCCATTTTTAGATGTTCAAAGACTTTAGATTAGATAAATTTGAGAATGCAACAGAAAGTCTTTTTGGTTTTTTGAAGTTTAGTGCAATTCTTTTTGCTGGCTCAATAGTCACAATACTATCTTTGATTGCTTTTATTGAAAATGAAAACGAAGCCAATGAATTTGTAAAAAATTTACTTAGTTCAATACCAGTTTTTGTAAATGGTTTAGGACTATCTTTGTTGTTTATGGGATTAATAATTGGCTTTAAATTTATTGAAGTGTTTGTAACTGACAAAAAAGTACAAATTTTATTTTGCCTCATCTCCTTTATCTTGTTGCTTTTTATGCTTTTTTATATTGGTTACTCTCAAGGCAGCATAGAAGGTATTATTGATATTTCTGGTATAAAAGGCTGTTTAAAATAAAAAAATTGTCATTGCGAGCGACTGAAAAGGAGCGCGGCAATCCACCCCTTATATGTCATCCCGAGCGAAGTCGAGGGATCTTATAAGATCCCTCCATGCGCTGTGCTTAGTCGGAATGACAGGGCGTTGATTTGTGTGTGACGCTTCCTTGCGTATCCTGAGTTGCCATTTGTAATTCTATGATAACCCCCGTATACTTATAGAAAGAGGTTTTTCATGAAAAATATCGCTTTTTGTCTTGTTCTGGCTCTCACCCTTCTTCCGTTACGCGCGCAGGCCTATGACGGTGTTGTGGACGATGTGAAGGCGTTTTACGCCGAGTTTGCGGAAGGCGTCACGACAGGGCGGCGCGATGATGTGATCGCCCTCATTGAAAAACATTTTTCTTCTGACTTTAAACATATAGATGATGGGGAGCTTGCCTACGAAAAAGACGGGCTTCTCAATCAGATGAAATTGGTGAAAGACCAACCAGATTTAAACGAAAGCTTTACTATCAATATTGAAAGTGCTGCTTTTGATGAAACATCCCAAGAAGTGCACGTGGTTTTTGTGTCCGAAAGCATTGTGAAAGAAGGGGATCAGGAATTGGGAAGACTCAATCAAAGATGTTCTGATAAGTTGAGAGTGTTTGACGATCAAAAGACTTTCGAGCTGTATGAGTGTGATTGCGTCAATCTTCCCGTAGCGGAAAATAATTGATTTTTAAGGAAAATAATCCTATTCTGTAG
>JAWKVV010000005.1:0-119824 GCA_041397885.1 Alphaproteobacteria bacterium
AGGCAATATCTCCACTGGGGTTTGCAGTATTAAAAAACTGACCATATCCTGCAGGCATAACCGCCTGCGCAGAGGCAGGATTGATTAGGATTGTTGTAATAAATAGAAGGAATTGTATACCTAAAATAATTAGACCTGCAATCAGTGCAAAAAATATGATGATTTGGTCAATATGTTTAAGGTCAAAAGTGATGTTATTGGCTGCTTCAGTTAAAACATCACGGATGGAATATTTTCCTTCCATTCCTTTTTGTAAATAAGGATGATTAGGCGGAAGTAATTTTACAGATTGGTAAACCATTGCCATGAAGAAGGCGAGGTTTCCAAATCCTGCCAAAATAAAACTATGAATTCGCGGCGCGATTTGAGGAGTCATCGTATATTTGACGACACCCTTAAATGTAATATTTTCTATCGAACGCGGAATAAACATATTTAACCTTTTGCTATTTTCCCAACTCCATCAACAAGACCTCCTAAGCCTTGGCCTGCTTTTGTTAATCCACCTGCCAATTGTCCACCAATCCTTGCACCGCCAATGGCTGCGTATTGTGTTAATCCTTGCGCGGGATCTTTATCATTGTCACTGAATGAAGCAACACTCTGACCCAACCACCGTAAAATATTATTGGGCACTAGATTAATCATTTTGAATGATGAAACAGCCATCATGTAAAGAAGGACTGCGTAAACAACAGTAAAGAAGAAGACATCAACAATGTGGCGGCTAAATTGAGAATCACTGACGGCCTGAAGATCGACACCTGCTGTATTGATTACAACAAGGTCAAAGATTTCATTTAATATTGTTGCCATGGCACTAAAAATAGCCAAACCGCCAAGCAAACCAAAGACAGTTAAAATCGGTCGTAAGAAGATTTCAAGAATAAGAAGATAACCGTTCATAGCCATTTTTCCAGGTAGGCCATCGCCATCAATACGAAGGTGAGCAAGAGCCCAAAGTGGTGTCCCAACCATAGCCTCGAAAATACTTTTAACCCAACTTCCGACGGCAAAGAAAAAGTAAATAAAGGGAAGGAAAGGTAAAATATAATAAGTGATGAAGCCAATAGAAAGACCGATTGTGGCAATCGAAACAAACATGGAACTTGCGGCAGTGGCAGCGCCAGCGAGTTGTTGCCCAATAATCTCTGTTAAGCCACCAACAACTGAAAAACCAATAGCGAAACCCATGTTTCGAATGGCGCTTTCGATTAATCCCTTACCGAGAGCAGAGAGTTTTGCAAGAGGGTGAACTTCCACCGTGTTTCCACTGCTATCCACTGTGGTTTGTCGAATACTCATTAAACCATTAAGGCCAAATATCGCACTTGCAGCATCTAAAAAGAAATTTCCAGTAGCACGAGTTTTATCGCATGCCCAATACTGATAGGCATCATTATAAACACCTGCGTAATATTCATCGAGGCCATTGTCAAACTGGATAGCCGTTTGATCGGCAAGCTTAGGTTCGTAGGCTTCACATGATTTAAATTTATTATTGGCTTTTTTGTTTTCTTCCAAAACTTTTTCCATGACCTGTGGGTATTTTTGAGGTGAAGGGATATTCATCACCGTCACAACATACGCTCCATTCTGTTCGGCAATTCTGTTATACCAAATGCCTGCGCCGCCCCACCCACGCAGTAAGGTTTGTTGTAAAATTTGAAAGTTAATATTTTGCCGCGCTTGTTGGAAGTGTAATTGAATTACAGTAGCAAAACTATTCCTTGTATTACTTACTATTCCAGTTGGTCCATTTTTTATTATCGATTGTGGTGAGCATATAGCTGATGGTGTGCTAGCACAATCAAGAGTACCAGAATGCTCTACCGCAAAACCTCTTCCTAGCTGCATAAGAGTTGTGTTATTCCAAAGTAATAGAACCTGTCTAAAATATTCGGCTTGAAGGCCGCCAAAACTATTGGCGTTTGCACCAGGAACGTTTACTGGAATAATCAACGAACCACAATATGGAAAAATGTCGTTTTCGTATTGACCTGGTGTTGTTGCAGGTGCACCAAAAACAACACGAACGTCTTCTGTTCCGATATTGTTAGTAATATTATTTACTTGAGTTTGATATGCAGCTGCAGCAGGTCCGCCTGTGGGGCCAGTTCCAATAGATGTCACAGGCTGATTGTTTGTCATAACATATGCACGAATTCGTTGAGGCGCTCCTGAAATTATTGGATCGAAATTCAGGTCCATCGCTTCACGGCATGTGACAACCATCGCCATAAATGTAACGAGCCCTTCTATATCGGGGGGTTTTGTTTCGGCAATCAATACTGCGTTATCTACACCTAAAGGATTCGACGCTGATAAAGATACATTAAATTCACTCCATCCTGTTGTAGCAAAGCCAGACCCTGCCTTTGCGGCGTACAGAGTAATGTATTGAGCGCTGTTAAAACCGTAATTTAATGGGACCAATAAACCAATAGCCATCACGAGTCTTATCGGTGCGTAAATATGGCTAAAACGTTGACCGAAGGGGGTCCCTGTTTGTGCTGTTTCGGCAACAACAACAATGACGTAGTAAACGAAAACAACAATCGCAACGACCAAGATTGCTAAATTGTAGAATTGAATAAGGCTTTGTAAGGCAATATGAAGACTGGTTTGTCCCCCTGTTAACGTTCCAAACATTCCAGGGATACCAAAAACCTCACGTAACATAAAAAATGCAATATCAGTTTGTGGATTGGGTGTGCTAAATAAACCAGTGAATGTCGCTGCGGGTTGTGCCCAAGCTTGCCCAGAAATCAAAATACCAACAAAAGCGAGGAGCTGCAGTAGAAGAATCACAAGACCTGCAAGAATAGCAAAGAAAACAATGATTTGATCAATATTTCTTTTATTGAATTTAACATTGTTTGCTGCCGCTCCAATAACTTGGCGAATACCAAATTTTCCTAAATTCTCATATCTTGTATAAGGGTGATTGGCAGGAAGGATTCTAACGGCCTGATAGACAACAGCAATCAATAGAGCTAGATAACCAAACCCCCCCTGTGTGAGTTCTTTTACCTGTGGAATAATACCTGGCATAAAAATATATGAGGCAACGCTATTTTTTTTCAGATCTTTTGATTCAGACTGAAAATTCGTATTGTGAGGGTCCTGATTATTTCCGATTCCCCTTACGCTAAAGTTTTTTATGCCCGTTGCCATACGTTATGTTTTTCAAACTTTTTTAAGTGACGCCTTCGCGACGTCTGTTTCGCCCAATAGAGACTAATTCTCTATTTTAGATTATATCACAGGGGTTTAGCCCGTTGCCAATTTGCCAGATGTTAATGGTCCCCAGAACAGGGGAATAAGAATAACATATTGATTATAAATGAAATATTACCTAACAAGAAGCAATATTTCATCTTCATAAGCAAAAAATATGTAAATTTAACCTGTTTTTTGTAGGGGCTTGTATTTTATGCGGTGGGGGGTATCAGAATCCTGACCTAGACGGCGTTTCCTGTCATTTTCATAATCTTCGTAGTTTCCTTCAAACCATACCACCTGCGAATCGCCTTCAAAGGCGATAATATGTGTCGCCAAACGATCTAAAAATGCTCGGTCGTGCGAAATGACAACAACGCAGCCCGCAAAACGCTCGATAGCTTCTTCCAGGGCCGATAAAGTTTCTGTGTCTAAATCGTTGGTAGGCTCGTCCAAAAGAAGGACATTTGCCCCACTTTTTAGCATTTTGGCGAGGTGAACGCGGTTTCTTTCTCCTCCCGAGAGCTGTCCAACTTTTTTCTGTTGATCTGGGCCGCGGAAATTAAAAGCAGAAACGTACGCTCTAGAAGGCATTTCAATTTTTCCGAGCTTTAGAAGATCGTTTCCTTCTGATATTTCCTCCCAAACGTTTTTATTGGGGTCAAGGGCGTCACGGCTTTGATCAACATAGCCCAGTTTTACAGTATCTCCGACTTTGAAACTTCCAGAGTCGGGTTGCTCTATTTCAGTGATCATTTTGAATAAAGTTGTCTTTCCTGCGCCGTTGGCCCCTATAATTCCAACAATTCCACCAGGAGGAAGCTTAAATGATAAATCTTCAATAAGTAACCTGTCCCCGAAAGACTTACTGATATTTTCAGCCTGTATGACAAGACTTCCAAGCCGCGGTGGTGTTGGAATCACAATTTGAGCAGTCCTGACTTCTTGCGCCTCTGACTCCCTTAACATTTCATCATAAGCAGCAATACGCGCTTTTGATTTGCTTTGACGGGCTTTTGCTCCCTGTCTAATCCATTCTAGCTCACGAGCGAGTGTTTTTTGGCGTTCATCTTCCTGCTTAGACTCAAGAGCCATCCGTTTGGCTTTCGTTTCAAGGTAGGCAGAATAGTTTCCTTCATAAGGAATTCCACGTCCGCGGTCGACTTCTAATATCCATCCCGTGACATTATCTAAGAAGTACCTATCGTGTGTTACCATGATGACGGTACCTGTATATTCTGATAAGTAACGTTGAAGCCAAGCCACGCTTTCTGTATCCAGATGGTTGGTGGGCTCATCCAGAAGCAAAAGATCGGGTTTTTCCAGAAGAAGGCGGCAAAGAGCCACGCGGCGCTTCTCCCCCCCAGAAAGTTTAGTCACGCCAGAATCTTTGGGAGGGCAACGCAGGGCATCCATGGCCATTTCGATCGTGCGTTCCAGCTCCCACCCATTAGCCGCATCTATTTTGGCTTGCAATTCACCCATTTCATTCATTAGGGCGTCCATATCGGCATCAGGGTTTCCCATTTCAAGACCGATGGCGTTAAAACGGTCGATATTGGCTTTGACATCCCCCATAGCTTCCATAATATTTTCGAAAATCGTTTTATTTTCGTCTAGTTCAGGTTCTTGTCTTAGATATCCGATACGTACGCCGTCGGCTGCCCAGGCTTCGCCTTGGAATTCTTTATCAACGCCTGCAATAATTTTAAGCAGAGTTGACTTACCCGCACCGTTAGGTCCCAAAACCCCAATTTTGGCGCCAGGTAAAAAGCTTAACGTGATATCATTCAAAACTGTTTTACCGCCAGGCCATGTTTTGGTTAGCCCTTTGATTACATATGAATATTGGTAGGATGCCATCTTACAATTCCCTTAAATTCTGTTGTCTTGTTTGCAGTCGGATTGATTTAGCATATAGTATGATAAAAGCAAACCTGTAAGAGGCCTCATTATGGATGCAGACCCATCATCAAAGGGATCAATACTTGAAGCAACACGCTCAAGAGCAACATTTTCACAGCATGGAAAATCCTTGGGTGCTGCGGGTTATTTGAGTCCTCATGATGATAGCGATAATGCCAGCTTTTTATCAAAACCTGGTGAAACCGCGATTGTAAATCCGTCACGGGAAGGAATTAAGAATTTTGAAATTGGCGTGGCGTGGGACAATGTTAAACCGCGAAAATCAAAACAAAAATCTAGCTTTTTAGATAAACTATTCGGTAAAGCAAAGCCCAGTAAACGGCATAAAGGTGTTGATTTGGATATTGGCTGTTTATATGAGTTAACCAACGGTAAGCGTGGCGCTATTCAGGCTTTTGGTGATATGTATGGATCGTTAGACCAGGAACCGTACATTTATCTTTCGGGAGATGAACGTACAGGAGAGGCTGAAGGAGAAGATGAGTTGATCACAGTCAATGGTCGGCAATGGGATAAAATTAAACGATTAATTATATATATTTATATTTATGATGGGGCGGATAGTTGGGAAACTGTAAAACCCCAAATTCAAGTACGTGTTCCTGGAGAAAAACCAATGATTGTTACTTTGAAAGCACAGCGTGAGGAATTGGCTGTTTGTGTTGTGGCAGGGTTAGAAAATATACGCGGCGGGATCAAGATGACAAACTATCTTGAATATTTTCCAGGACATCCTGCTATGGACCGTGCGTTTGGTTTTGGTTTGAAGTGGGAAGATGGTCAGAAATAGGGTAGACTATATTCACCAGAAAGTTACTTCACTTCGTCTTTCAATAAAAATTAAAAGAATAGGAACAGAATGAATTATTCTAATGAAGAAATTCTTATCCTTGCGATTGGCGCTCTTGGTCTGGGAATGTATCTGCTTTTTAAAGGTGGAAACTGGACGATTGATTCAGCAGTTTATTTAGCAAGAAAATTTGGTGTTTCGCCGCTTGTCATTGGATTTACAATTGTTGCTTTTGGAACATCTTTGCCAGAATTGATTGTTTCTGTGAACGCGCATTTATCAGGATCATCAGGTATTGCTATTGGAAATGTGATTGGG
Organism: Alphaproteobacteria bacterium; assembly: GCA_041397885.1. Classification (GTDB taxonomy): domain Bacteria; phylum Pseudomonadota; class Alphaproteobacteria; order Micavibrionales; family Micavibrionaceae. The sequence goes on from JAWKVV010000005.1 coordinate 6,257, forward strand.
TCAAATATTGCAAATATTTTATTTGTTATTGGCGTGACCACATTTTTTTCTACTCTTTTTGTTGTTCCGCGAGCTTTAATTCGCGACATCATTATGATGTTACTGGCTTCTTTATTGATGATGGCTTTTATGCTTCATGGGCAGATAAGCCAGATGATGGGCGTCTTGATGGTCGCGACTTTGGTTATGTATGTCGTCTGGCAGTATATGATGGCTTCAAAAGGCAAGATTCAAGTTGAAGAAATAGAGACGCCAAAATATTCAAATTTTTTCCAAGGTCTCATTTTTCTCATTTTAGGATTGGCTTGTATTTCTTTGGGAGCAGAGTTTTTAGTGCGTGGAGCAAAGGTTAGTGCGAGCATTATCGGTGTTCCTGAGGATGTTATAGGGTTGAGTGTGATTGCTTTAGGGACATCTCTTCCTGAGCTTTCCACTTGTGTGATTGCAGCGATGAAACGCCATTCAGATCTGGTGATTGGAAATGTTTTGGGGTCTAATGTTTTCAATATTCTAATGATTATTGGGGTAACCGCTACTGTCAAACCAATAGAGGAATCTGCCATTGCACCACAGGTTTTGACGCTTGATATATGGGTTATGTTGGGGGTTAGTGTTTTATTCTCCATCATTTTACTTATGTATAAAAAGGTGAATCGACCTATCGGATTTATTTTTGTTTTGGGTTACCTATTATACATTGGGCTTATTTATGCGTTATACTTAACGAAAGATGTGGCTTCTATGGTGCATCTTGCTTCTTTATAAGGAATGAAAATGAGTGACGATCAAAATTTAGAAACGGATAACGACTTTCCTGAAGTGACTTACGGCGATGAACCTAAAAACAGGGTGAAACGCGGGGATGAGGTTAACCTTACCTTGAAAGACCCCACCATGAAGGAAATTATGGTTGGTGTGGGATGGGATCTTAAGGCTTTTGAAAGTGATCCTTTAGATTTGGACGCCAGTTTATTTTTGCTTAACCGTGATGAAAAAACCCGGGTTGATGAAGATTTTGTCTTTTATAATAATTTAAACGGATGTGACGGTGCTGTTCGCCATATGGGGGATAGCAGAACAGGCGCGGGTGATGGTGATGATGAGATTATGATGTTAAACTTGTCAGCCATACCGTTTGATGTGATGAAAATATCGTTTGTTCTGTCGATATATGCAGATGAAACACAAAATCATGATTTTTCTATGGTTAAGAATGTTTACTTTCGTATTGTGAATCAAAATAATGATCATGAATTGTTACGTTATGAATTGGATGATGAGCTGCAAGGTGAAGAAGGCCTTATTATTGCAGAATTGGAACGGATTGGCTCTGACTGGATTCTTCGTGCTATCGGCGAAACTGTTGAAGGTGGTTTAGCAGCGATTGCAGAAAATTACGATATTATCGTGGCCGAAAACGTCAGAGCATAAATAAAAATATTTATCTAGAATCCGCGCCCACCCTTCATTCCTAACAAAGCTTGGGGTTTTATTTTAGGGGATTTGTTGCCTCCGCCTTGCGAGTTCCCGCCATAACGTTCATTGTTTTTCATTTCACGTGCTAATAAAGCATCAATGTCTGGAACTTTTCCCATTTTCAATTCTTGGACACAGGCGTGAAAAAATTTACGGCCTTTTCTTCGAAGGCATAAGAGTCATCGGTATTTCCTTCGCCGCGAATTTTAACATCCTTGACATCCCATTGATCAGAAACGGCAGGTTTGGCTAGTAACCAAAAAACTTGTTCAACGGGACTTTCATCTTCTTCAGGATTATCGCGCATAATTTGCATTTCGGCTTCAATTTCTTCGCCACTACCATCCATGCGGACTTCGGCACTGCAAGTGATGCCGTTTTCATCTTCATAGGCGGACCACGGACAGGTCTCATAGGCCGATAAAATATATCCAACCCCCATTTTGTCCAAAAGCTCTTTTAACGCGACACGCATGTTCTAATTAGACCTTAAATTGCCGTTTTTGGCCTATTTTTTAGCGACCTTGGCGCCCAATTTATCATTATTTGCAAATTCTATAGTTATATCCTGACCCGAACTAATATTTGCAGATCCCCTAATTAACTGATTTTTAGAGTCATATACAAGGGCATATCCCCTGTTCAGTACCCCTTTAGGGGATAGGCTATCTAACATGCGCTGGCAAGAGATCAGCTGTTTATTCTTGTCAGCAATCATGTGGGGAAGAGTTTTTTCTAAGCGTTGTTTTATATGCGCTAGGTTGTTTTTCTTGTTTTCAATAAGGTATTTAGGGCTCGTCAGGCCAGAAACAATAGTATGCAGCTTGGTTTGACGTAATTGAATAGTTTGCAGCAAGCTGCGGGATAATTTTTCTCCCCAAAAATCAATGGTCTGTGTTTTATTTTCAAGAAGTTGTTTAGGGTTTCCTAGACGCGCTGTTTGTGTTGCGAGCATGTTCTTTCGTTCAGAAATCAAACGGCTTGCCGAATTTAAAAGTCTTTCGTGTCTATCCTGCAGCTGTGCCAACAGGTTTATCCGTAAAGGCACGGCCATTTCAGCGGCTCCTGTCGGGGTTGGCGCGCGTAAATCAGCAGCATAGTCAACTAACGTTGTATCTGTTTCATGCCCAACGGCACTGATGATAGGAATAGATGAATTGGCAACGGCGCGGACAACAATCTCTTCATTAAAAGGCATTAAATCTTCTAAAGAGCCGCCACCACGTGCAATGATTAATAAATCAGGGCGTGGCAACGTACTACCATCTAAAGTATTAAATCCGTTAATTGCTGCGGCAATCTGCTCATCGGCCCCTTTCCCCTGAACGGCGACGGGCCAAAGCAATACATGCCTTGGGAAGCGGTCTTTTAACCGATGCATAATGTCTTGTATCACTGCGCCTGTTGGGGAGGTGATAACGCCAATCACATGGGGCAGAAAAGGAAGTTTTTGTTTTCTTTCCGCATTGAATAAACCTTCCGCTGCCAATTTTTTACGGCGTTCTTCAAGTAATTTCAGTAAAGCACCTTCGCCAGCTAGTTCGATCGATTCAATAATAATCTGATAACGCGAACTTTTGGCGTAACTTGATACTCGCCCTGTTATCACAACATCCATTCCTTCTTCAGGGCGCAAGGACAGTTTTGAAAGCGTGCCCCGCCAACATATGATATTGATATTGGCGTCAACATCTTTGATATCTCCATAAAGATGCCCCGAAGCCGCAAGTTTTAATCCTGATAATTCTCCCCGTACTCTAATATGACTATAGGTTTCTTCTAAAGTTCGTTTTAATGAATGGGCGAGATCGCTCACGCTCATTTCTGGAACGTTCGATAGTTTTTGCTCTGTTTTTTCGGCGGAGGCTTCCTGCGCTTTTGCAACGGTGAATAAATCTTCAGAACTCATAGTCAAAAATCCTATAGTCTGCGATGATAGAAGACAATAATTTCTAACACTTTATTTTAAAGCTCTATGTCCAAATCTCTTTCTGAAACCCTGTCTTATTATAAAAAACAGCCCGAAGACGAAGCCGTCTCTGATTTATTACAGAAACTGCAATGGGATGATGGTTTGGCTCAGGACTCCCAAGAGTATGCTATTGATTTGATTAGCCGAATTCGCAAAACCAGACGCAAACCAGGCAGCTTAGAGTCTTTCTTTCAACAATATGGATTGAACACAACAGAGGGTTTGGCCTTGATGAGCATGGCCGAGGCTTTATTGCGTATTCCTGATCCTAAAACGGCAAGCGCCCTTATTCGTGACAAAGTGGCGGGTACAAATTGGCTTAAAAATGCTTCTAGCGATAAGGATTGGATGACCAAAGCCGCAGGGATTGGTTTGAAATTAACAAGCGGTACGATGAACAGTCTTTTCTCCAGATTGGGGGAGCCTGTGATTCGCGAGGCCATGGGCCGTGCCATGAAAATTCTTGGCAAACAATTTGTTATTGGTGAAACTTTAACAGGTGCGATGAAAGTAGCCGTGCCATGGGAAGAAAAAGGGTTTCGTTTTTCTTATGATATGTTGGGGGAAGGCGCCAGAACAGCGCGCGATGCCCAGCATTATTTTGATGCCTATAAAGGGGCACTCCATGATATAGCGTCATTTGATAAAAAAGATAAAAAAACAATTGGTACTAGTATCTCTGTTAAACTTTCTGCACTTCATCCACGATATGAATTTTCTCAGAGAGACTCATGTATTCCTGAATTAACCGAACGGTTGGTTTTGTTGTGTGAAATTGCTGCGCAAAATAATATTGGTTTAACAGTTGATGCGGAAGAAGTTGCACGGCTTGATCCCAGTCTTAAAATCATTGAAAATATATGTTTACAGCCGCAATTTGAAAATTGGCAAGGTTTTGGTTTGGCTGTTCAGGCTTATCAAAAGGCGGCGCCTGCTGTTTTGGATCATGTGATTTCTCTGGCACGGACATATAATCGTAAACTCCAGTTACGTTTGGTAAAGGGGGCGTATTGGGATACGGAAATTAAACAAGCGCAAGTAGAAGGATTACAGGACTACCCTGTCTATACCCGTAAATCAAACACAGATGTTTCTTATCTCAGATGCGCTCAAAAATTACTAAATAATAGAGATGTTCTTTATCCTATGTTTGGAACGCATAACGCCCATAGTGTTGCCAGTATTATAAAAATGGCAAAAGGAAAGATCGAAGATTTTGAATTCCAAAAGCTTTATGGTATGGGCGATGCTTTATATAATCAGGTTGTTGCGGATCATAAAATAGTTGTTTGTGTGTACGCCCCTGTTGGTCCGTTTCATGATCTTCTGCCATATCTTGTGCGGCGGATGCTTGAAAATGGTGCAAATTCTTCATTTGTAAACCAGATTTATAATAAAGATTTTGACCCTCAAAAAATTGCTCGAGATCCTGTGCAAACCGCAAAAAACAACACTGTTAAAAGACATTCTAAAATTCCGTTGCCAAAAGATATTTATGGGCAAAGACAAAATTCACAAGGAATAGATTTTAGCGATCCTGAAGATGTTAAAAATTTACTCAAAAATATTTCTAAAAATTTTCAATCAAAAAAATATCAAGCATCTTCAATCATTGCAGGTAAAAATATTTTAGGGGGATCAGAATATACAAAACTAAATCCATCAAATCATCAAGAAGAGGTGGGAACTGTTTACGATTTAAATTTACAGCAAGTTGACCATATTTTTGAAACGGCCTTGATAGGTCATCAAATATGGAAGCAAACAGACAGTGATTATCGATCAAGCATCCTTGAAAATATTGCAAACGCGCTTGAAAAAAATCATGAAGAATTAATATCGCTTTGTGTGCGTGAAGGGGGGCGGACATTGGTTGATGCTCATCATGAAGTACGGGAAGCTGTTGATTTTTGCCGTTATTATGCAATGCGCGGGCGAGAAGATTTTAATGAAAAAGGCGTAAGACTGAATAGCCCAACGGGCGAAAAAAATATTTACAAACTACAATCACGTGGTGTTTTTGTCTGTATCAGCCCGTGGAATTTTCCAATTGCTATTTATACAGGCCAGATTGTTGCTGCGCTTATGGCGGGTAATGCGGTGATTGCTAAACCTGCAGAACAAACATCTTTGATAGGCCACTTTATTGTTCGATTAATGCACGATGCGGGGGTGCCACCCGAAGTTCTGACGTTGGTTATTGGAGACGGGGGTGTTGGTGCGGCGTTGGTTGAGCATGAGAAGGTTGCAGGGGTTACCTTTACGGGATCAACGCAAGTTGCTCAAGCTATCAATAGAACGTTAGCGGCGAAGGAAGGACCGATTGCAAGACTCATCGCTGAGACAGGGGGACAAAACGCAATGATTGTCGATTCCTCTGCCCTAACAGAGCAGGTTGTTGATGATCTTGTGCGGAGCGCCTTTGGTTCTGCGGGGCAGCGCTGTTCGGCTTGTCGGATTTTATTTGTGCAGGAGGATGTCGCTGATAAAACTATCACTATGCTGCAAGGTGCTATTAAGGAGCTCAAAATCGGCAATCCTGCAGAACTATCAACCGATATTGGTCCGTTGATTGATGAAGAAGCCTTGATGAAAATTCAACATCATAAGACCAAACTTTCAGGATTAGGGCGCAAAATTGCTGAAGCCCCGCTTGATAAAAAATTATCTCTTCAGGGACATTTCGTATCGCCGATTGCCTATGAAATTGATAGTGCAGAGATTTTGACGGAGGAAGTATTTGGCCCTGTCTTACACATTATTCGTTTCAAATCCGAGGAAATTGATCAGGTCATTGATGATATCAATGCGATGGGGTACGGGCTAACATTTGGCATTCATAGCCGCATTGACAATTTTATTCATAAAGTTATCAGCCGCATTGAATGTGGGAATATTTATGTGAACCGTGAAACAATTGGCGCGGTGGTGGGGGTGCAGCCCTTTGGCGGGCGCGGCCTTTCGGGGACAGGCCCGAAAGCAGGGGGACCGCTGTATCTTCATGCTTTTGCGACGGAGAAGGTGGTGAGTACCGATACCACAGCGGCAGGCGGGAACGCCTCCCTTGTCATGATCTCTGAATGAGGTATATTGCCTTCGTTATTTTGTTGTAATGAAGGGATAATCAATGAAAATTCTACTGATTGGTTCTGGTGGACGTGAACATGCATTGGCGTGGAAATTGGCGCAATCAAAACATTGTGAAAAATTATATTGTGCCCCAGGGAATGCAGGAATTTCTGAAGTTGCAGAATGTTTGGACATTGCAGCAGAAGACCATGCGGGCCTGATTACTTTTGCTCTTCAAAACGAAATCAAGTTTGTGGTTATTGGCCCTGAACAACCGCTTGTTGATGGTTTGGGTGATGCCTTCCGTAATGTGGGTCTGAAAGTTTTTGGCCCTTCTAAAATCGCGGCGCAAATGGAAGGATCAAAAGGTTTCATGAAAGATTTTTGTGCCCGTCACAATATTCCAACCGCAGCCTATGCGCGGTTTAAATCTTTGGATAAGGCCGTATCTTACATCAAAGAACAAGGCGCGCCGATTGTGATCAAGACCGATGGGCTAGCTGCAGGCAAAGGGGTTATCATTGCCCAGAGCGTTGATGAAGCCATTGAAGCGGCGACCGATATGCTTTCAGGCAAAGCCTTTGGCGATGCTGGAATGGAATTGGTCATCGAAGAATTTATGGATGGCGAAGAGGTAAGTTATTTCGCCTTAGCCGATGGACAAACTTATCTACCTTTAACATCCGCGCAAGATCATAAACGTGTAGGGGACGGGGATACAGGCCTGAACACAGGTGGGATGGGAGCGTACAGCCCTGCCCATTTTATGGATGATGCATTGGAGAAAAAAATAATCGACCAGATTATTCAACCCACTGTTGTGGGTATGGCGAAAGACGGTACACCCTTCAAAGGTGTTTTATTCGCAGGGTTAATGGTTAAAAACGGTGAACCCAAATTGATAGAATATAATATCCGATTTGGTGATCCCGAATGCCAACCGATTATAATGCGTCTGGAAAGCGACCTCGTGGAATTGTTGCTTGCCACCGATGAGGAAACATTGTCTCGTTATCAGGAAAATGTGAAATGGTCCGATAAGGCAACATTATGTGTGGTGATGGCCGCCAAGGGATATCCAGGAAAATATGAGAAGGGAACCGAAATTAAAGGAACCGATGATATCAAAAACCTTCAGGATGTTCGATTATTCCACGCAGGAACAATGCGAGATAATAGCGGCACATTAGTGGGCAGTGGCGGGCGGGTGCTCGGCATCGTTGGTATTGGTGATACCATTGCACAGGCACAACATAAGGCCTATCAGGGTGTTGATCAAATTGACTGGCCAGATGGTTTTTGCCGCCGTGATATCGGATGGCGTGCTATTGCCGCCGCCAAAGAAGAGGCCGCCTAGGCCTTTTATTCCCGAATATAATGGCTAACCCGTTGTTTTTGTTTTTCAAAACAGAAACCTAGTTTGTTCCGTCTCAATGCGGGGGTGGGGTCCCTATCTTTTAAGTTTTTTCACGACAAGAAGGTCTAGGGATGTCTCTTCCTAGACGGTGCCGCTTAAATTTTTGCGGACAGTAGAATGAGTATATCACAAAAAGGAATAAAATCCTAACACTTTTAGCAGCGTTTACCCTGAAAATAATCTTTTAAAATTTTTCCACCCTCATCGGCCAGAACACCGCCAATAATTTCTATTTTATGGTGGCAGGTGGGTTGATCAAAAAATTTTGCACCATGGGCAACACCGCCGCCTTTAGGATCAGGCGCGGCATAAACAAGGCGTCTTAAACGGGCGAAGGCAATGGCCGCCGCGCAGAGAGTGCAGGGTTCTAAAGTAACATACAAGTCATAGTCAGGAATACGCTGTGCGCCTGTTTTCTGACAGGTTTCCCGAATGCATAAAATTTCGGCATGGGCGGTAGGATCTGATTTTTCTATTGTACGGTTGCCATGTCTGGCAACAATTTTACCTGTTTTGATATCAACTAGAACCGCGCCAATGGGCACTTCATCGCGATCAGCGGCCAATCTTGCCTCTTCCATTGCGGCGTGCATATAGATAAGGTCTGTATCAGAAGTTATATTTTTTAAATCCATAAGGCTAGATAATGGAAAAACCAGACAAAAGTCCAACAGAAAGTAAGGAAGAGCGTATTGCCAAGGTAATAGCGCGGGCGGGTCTTTGTTCTAGGCGGGATGCGGAGCGTTGGATTGAGCAAGGGCGCGTGAGTGTGAATGGTAATATTCTAACAAGCGCAGCTTGTGTGGTCAGCGAGAGTGATAAAATTATTGTTGATGGCAAAGTCCTTCCAGGAAAAGAAAAAACCCGTTTATTTCTTTATCATAAATCAGCAGGATTGGTAACAACCAACAAAGATGAACAAGGACGTACCACCATTTTTGATAAATTGCCGCCTGATTTACCGCGTGTGGTAACGGTTGGGCGTTTGGATATCAATACCGAAGGATTATTGTTATTAACAAATGATGGCGAGCTTGCGCGTTATCTTGAACTTCCTGCTACGGGGTGGATCAGGCGATATCGTGTGCGGGCCTATGGTCATACGTCGCAAGCACAGTTAGATAAGTTGAAAAAAGGAATCACCCATAACAAGATTACCTATAAGGGAATAGAGGCAACACTGGATAAACAGCAAGGGGATAATGCGTGGATTGAAATTGCCCTCAAAGAAGGAAAAAACCGTGAAGTGCGGAATGTGATGGAGGCGATTGGTCTCAATGTTAATCGTTTGATTCGCTTATCTTATGGGCCGTTTCAACTGGGCAAGATGCCCAAAGGCGCGGTATTGGAGATTAAACCCAATATTCTAAAAGATCAGGTTTCTGGATTTTTTAAGAACAAGGCGTAAGATATGCGGATTACAGGGGGAATTCATCGTAGCCGAAAGTTAGAAACGCCCAAAGGTGCGGCGGTTCGGCCGACTTCTGATAAAGTGCGTCAGGCGGTTTTTAATATGTTGAAATCCCGTGATGTTCTCGCCGATGCCGTTGTTATTGATGCGTTTTGCGGGACAGGCGCATTGGGGTTAGAGGCGCTATCACAGGGGGCGATGCACTGTATTTTTTTCGATAGTAACAAAAGCTCTGTTCAGCTTTGTAAGATCAATGTCGAGGCGTTAAAAGAAACAGAGCGTAGCGATGTTTTATTTCAGGATACCACAAAATTGAAAATGCGTTCAGGCGATGTGCCAAAGGCTGATTTGGTTTTTCTCGACCCGCCTTATAACAAAAATTTAATTCCATCGGCGGTGCAATCTTTACATGATGGGGATTGGTTGTCGGATAATGCTTTTTTTGTGATGGAAACAGATAAGAATGAAAAAGTTGCGAGTGATATCATTCACATCACGGATGAAAAAACTTACGGCGATACAAAAATTTTATTGGGGTTTTTAAAATCTTAAAATATGCCGCTGTAAATTAACCCTAGAAGAGTAATCCCCAATATAATGCGGTATATAGCGAAAGGCTTAAAGGTTGCCTTTGATAACCATTTCATCATCAGGATAATGGTGATCCAGCTCGAAATAAAAGATAGGAGAACCGCTAAGGCCACGTCGCCGCCAATTTTTAAATTTCCTTCCTGAACAAGATTAATGGCACCTAATGTGCCTGCGCCGCTGATGGCTACAATGGAGAGAAGCAGGGAAAAGCGCGCTGCTTCGGTGCGACTGAATCCCAAAAACCGGGCGCTTGTCATGGTAATGCCAGAGCGGCTAACCCCAGGAACAAGAGCCAGTATTTGTGACAAACCGATGAGAAGTGCTTGAGAATATCCCATGGCTTCGAGTGGTTTATCATTTTGAAATCTATCGGCAATCCAAAGAACAATACCGAAAATGATGGTCATCCATGCCATGACTTCGACAAGGCATAAAAATGAAAATTGATATTGCTGAATCACAAATCCAACGATGATGACAGGAATAGAAGCCAGAATAATATGCAGCGATAATTTAAAACCGTCAGATTTTGGTTGGTGCAATGTGCCGAGCATCAAGAAAATATCTTTTCTAAAATAGACCAAAACTGAAAAAAGCGTCCCTACATGAACAGCAACATCCATTAAGCGATTGCTTTCCCAACACATATCATCACTTCCATTTCCCAATATATAATGGGTAAGAACAAGGTGGCCGCTAGAGCTGATAGGCAGGAATTCCGTTACCCCTTGAATCAGGGCCAAAATAACAATGTGGTAGAGAGGCATTTTTTCCGCTAATGTAACTAATTATAATTCTTCGCAGAATATAGGACTTAGGTATTGTGGTCTACATCTTTGGTTTTTTTGGTTTTATTATGGGTTTTGCTGTTGGACTTGGCATAATTAATGTTTTGCTCCGCCAACGCAGTGTTGAAGAAATAAAAAAAGAAAAATCATTGCGGTGGACGTACGGCTTGGCGGTTTGGGGTATTGCGGCAATAGGGGCGTGGCTCGGCGTTACAATTTACAACAACTATTTTTATTAAAGAAAAGGCAAACAAGATGAAATATTTGGCAATTTTTTTATGCACGTTGATGGTGATCGGGGTAAGCCCCGCACAGGCGCAAATTGAGCGTTATGCGTTCGATAAAGCCCATACGCAGGTTTTTTTTGGCGTTAATCATTTAGGATATACAACGTCCCGCGGGCGTTTCATGGATTTTGATGGGTATATCGAATTTAACCGTGCAGAATCTGCCAAATCCAAAACCGAAGTCACCATCCAGACGGGGAGTATCCATATGGGTGATGAGAAATGGGATGAACATTTGAAAGGAACAGATTTCTTTAATGTTGAAAAATACCCGACCATGACTTTCAAAAGTACAGGCATTGAAGTGACAGGTGAAAAAACAGCTAAAATTACAGGAGATCTTACAATTTTGGAGACAACAAAGCCTGTGGTTCTAGATGTTACATTTAACAAAGCCGACAAGGCCCCTTTCGGTGAGGAGTATAAAGCAGGGTTTTCAGCCACCACCGCCATCAAGCGGTCCGAATTTGGTATGGAATATGGTCTGCCGATGGTTGGCGATGATATTGATATTATGATCGAAGTTGAGGCTGTACGCCAAGGGGAAGGAGTAGTGAATCCATGATAAAACTTAAAAACACATCAGAAACGTACGGCCTTATTGCCAAAGCATTTCACTGGCCGATGGCAATCATTATGCTCGGTTTACTTCTTTTAGGGCTTTATATGGAAGGTCTAGATCCTTCACCCGATAAGTACGAATTATATGGCCTGCATAAATCTTTCGGTCTTCTGATTTTATGGATGGTAGGATTGCGCCTGATTTGGCGTTTTTACACAAAACCGCCCGAGCCTCATGAAAACCATCAACGATGGGAGCGTGTGCTAGCCAAAATCGCCCATTTTTTACTGTATGTTTCGATGATTGGTATGCCGCTGACAGGATGGTTGATGTCTTCGGCGGGCGGACACCCCGTTGGATTTTTTGGAATTTCAATGCCGTCCTTAATGGAAAAAAATGAAGATTTTGGAAAATTGATGAATGAAACGCATAGTATTCTCGCTTTCACTTTGGTGGGTGTTATCCTGTTGCATGCGGCAGGGGCGATGAAACATCATTTTATTGACCATGATAATACGCTGAAACGTATGATGGCTGGCCCGATGCACAAAATTGGCCCGTATATATTGATTATCATTCTCGGTCTATTCGTCGGCGCCGTTGTGAAATTGTTATTTATTTCCTGATATTGAAATAAAATCAGTGATTTAGAGTCTAGGCGCGCCTTCAAAATTAGGTTAGACTATCTTCCATAATGAGAACGTTGTTTCATCTATGGTTGCACCCTTTTTCTCGTAAGGTCCGAATTGTTCTGGCCGAAAAGAATTTGCCGTTCGAAGAAAAGATTGAAAAAATCTGGGAGCGCCGTACAGAATTTCTAGCAATGAACCCCGCGGGCGATGTGCCTGTGTTGATTGAACAAGACGGTACAACGCTCGCCAATTCGCAAGTGATTTGCGAGTATTTAGAAGAAGTTTATCCTGAAAAAAATCTTTTGGGATCTGATCCGATACAGCGCGCCGAAACACGCCGCTTAGTGGGGTGGTTTGATGTGAAGTTTAACCGTGAAGTATCTGATAATATTCTCGGCGAAAAACTAATGAAACCGATGTTAAAATTAGGCGAGCCGCACGGCCCATCGATTCGTGCAGGGAATGCCAATATTCATTATCATCTGGATTATATCGGGTTTTTAACGGAAAAAAGAAAATGGTTGGCGGGCGAAAATTTTTCTTTGGCCGATATTGCGGCGGCGGCACATTTATCGGCGATTGATTATATAGGCGATGTGCCGTGGGAAGAGCATAGAAGTGCGCAGGATTGGTATGCGCGCGTAAAATCCCGCCCCAGTTTTAAACCATTATTGGAAGATAAGGTCCCAGGATTTAAACCTGTTGACCATTACGAAAACGTCGATTTTTAAGAAAATAAATGAGTGATGACAACAAGCGCCTTTTTTGTTTCGGGTACGGCTATACGGCTGATTATTTAGGCCATGAGCTGCAAAACCGAAATGAGGGGTGGACGGTTGGTGGATCAACGCGTGATGATGAAAGACGCCGCGAATTATTAGCCCGCCGCATTCGGGCCCGAATATTTGATCAAGACCATCCCATCCCTGACCCCAATAGTTTTTTTAATCGCCAAACCCATCTTTTGATTTCAACCCCGCCCGATGATTCAGGTGATCCTGTTTTTAATATCCATGCCCGTGATATTGCCCATTTAGAAAAATTAGAATGGGTGGGATATTTATCAACCATAGGGGTGTATGGTGACCGCGGCGGCGCAGAGGTAAGCGAAGATTCACAAATTCATCCTTCGTCACAGCGGGGATCACGCCGGGCTTTGGCGGAAGAGCAATGGTTATCTCTTTATCATCGTTACGGTATTCCTGTTCATATTTTTCGCCTTTCTGGTATTTATGGCCCTGGGCGGAGCGCCCTTGATTCTGTGCGTGCGGGTGTTGCGCGGCGAATCAATAAACCAGGTCACATGTTTAACCGTATTCATGTTGAAGACATTATTCAGGTTTTGACAGCGTCTTTTGATAGACCCAATCCAGGATCAATTTATAATCTGGCCGATGATGTCCCTGTGCCCAGTCATGAAGTGATTGCCTATGCGTGCGAACTTTTAGGATTAGTGCCGCCGCCAATTATTCCTATTGAGGAAGCTGATTTAGCACCAATCACAATGAGTTTTTACAAAGATAATAAATTTGTTCGTAACGATAAAATTAAAAATGAATTGGGTATTCAATTAAGATATCCAGACTATAAAGCGGGATTGGAAGCTTGCCTTCGGGCAGAAGAATATGCAATGAGCCTGCAACAACAGGCATGATTTATTTTTTTGCTTTATAGGGGAGTTTAATTGTAACGCTTGTTCCCGCCCCTAATTTAGATTCAATCGATAAATTTCCACCATGAATTTCAGAGAGTTCTTTTGTGATTGAAAGTCCCAAACCTGTTCCTTCATATTCACGGCTATAGTGGGATTCTGCCTGTTCAAACGGCAGGGTGATATTGGCCAGTTTATTGGCAGGGATGCCAATTCCTTGGTCTTTTACTGTGATGGATAAAGTGTCTTTTCCCTCTTTTAAGGTAATATCAACGGTGCCAGAGCGGTGAGAGAATTTTACAGCATTGGATAATAAATTTAAAACCATTTGCATGACAGCGCGGCGATCTGCAACAATTTTTAAATTTTCATTTTTGCAATCCAAATTAATTTTAATTTCTTTGTCGACGGCGCGTCCTTCCATCATGTGGATGGCCATGCGGATAACTTTGGCGATATTAAACTCTTCAAGCGCGAGTTCGTATTTTCCAGCTTCAATTTTGGACATATCTAAAATATCGCTGATAAGATCAAGAAGATGTTCACCGCTTTCGCGAATGCCTTTGATATATTCAAGATATTTTTCTGTTCCAATAGGCCCTAAGAGCTGACGTTCCATCATTTCAGAAAAACCGATAATCGCGTTTAAGGGTGTGCGAAGCTCATGACTCATATTTGCTAAAAACTGGGTTTTGGCGGCATAGGCGCGTTCCACACTATCTTTTGCATCACGTAAATCAATTTCACGGCGTGTGCTTTCAGTGACGTCCTGCATGATACCGTAGAGTGCAATCACTTCATCGTTGTTATCAATCTCACAGCGCCCTTCACAGCGAATGAAACGTGTTTCGCCATCGGTGCGGATAATTCTGAAATCCATATCGTAATCATTTTGTTCAATGATGGCGCGTTGAAAAACCTGCATCATCCGGTCAGAATCATGATGGTGGATCATGGCGGTAATGCTATCGAGGGTGGGTTTAAAACTCTTTTTTTGCAGGCCAAAAATTTTGTAAAGCTGATCTGAGAAGGTGATTTGTTCTGAACCGACAGGCCATTCCCATTGCCCGATATGGCCGATGGCCTCGGCTTCGCTGAGTTTTCGTTCCTGGCGGTTTAGTGAATCTTTATAGGATCGTAGAGGGGTTAAATCACGCCCCGCGCAGTAAATCTGGTCACCAATTTTTTTGATATTCCATTCAATCCATTTGGCTTTATTGGCTGCGTCAATGCAATAGGCATCAAAGGAAATATAGGTGTCTAAATCCTCATTTTGACGCAGATTTTGTAGACCATTGATGAAGGCACTTTTATATTCTGGATGAATAAGATCAACCATTTTTAAAGAAGCCAGATCCTCAATACTGTATCCCAAAATGGTCGTAAAATTTTGATTGATGGTTTCAAATGTTCCGTCAATATTGGTGATGGCACAGGCATCAAAAGAAAGTTCTAAAAACGGCGCAGGATCTTTTTGATTTTGTTTTTCTAGAATTTTGTCATTGATGTAATGCATCAATTTATTGCTTGCCCGTAAATCTTCGGCGGACGCGACAAGGAAAGATTGATTATTTTGATCTGTAATCCAGCTAAATTGCAAAAGCAGTTCTTTTTGGTTTTGCTTTAAAGTGATGGCGTATTCCCCGTCAGTGATTTCCCCTTCGTAATTGTTGAAAACGAGGAGATCGTTGAGGTGCGCCCCTTCCAAAGAGGTTTGGTCACTTATGCTTGAAAATTCATCATTGGCGTAAACGACATGACCGTCTTGGGAGAAAATTAAACGCGGCACATCACCCTGCCGTTGTGATGGGGCAAAGGTGTTTTGGTTTTCTGCTTCTTCGGGTGAAGCATTCTGGATTTGACGCGATGCAAAAAAAGACATGAGAGAATCAAAAAGAACTTTCTGCTAATACCATAATATAAAATCAGGTAAATAGACAGAAAAAAAGCCGCTTTTTATATCAAAGCGGCTTTTAGAGTGGATATAGAATTTAGATGAAGCTTAATATTTTACACCGCAGCCATAAGGTTGAGTGCTCGCAACTTTAATGTTTTCTCCTGCATTCAGAGCGTTTAGAGCTTCCATAACATAGTTTGTTGATCCTGCGATGGCTTCGGGTTTGAAGCTAGAGTCGCTATCAATCGCGCCCATATAGGCGATTTTACCTTCTTTATCGATGACAAACATATGTGGCGTGGTTTTCGCATCGTACAATTTACCAATCTCACCTGAGGGGTCAAGAATGCGAGCGGTCGAATGTGTGCCCGCTTCAGTCATGATCTTATTGGCTTCTTCTGCGTTGACTGCGCCTTGTTTACCTTCAGCGGAGGAAACGATTGTAATCCAGATGGCGCCGTTATCTGTGGCTTCTTTTTGAATTTTTTGCATGTTGCCAGAATCATAATGTTTTTTAACGAAAGGACATTCATGATTTGACCATTCAAGAACAACGTTTTTCCCTTTAAGCGCGCTGAGCGTATGTTCAACACCATTTGTATCTGTTGCGGTGAAGTCAGGAGCCATTTGCCCAATTTCTGGTGCGGCGTGAGCGTTTGGTGCAAAGGCTATCAGCCCAAGAGCCGCAATTAATGTTAAAAATTTAGTTTTCATTTTCTTCCTCTTTTTTGTTTAAAGTTAAATTATTGAATGACGTCTTCAACAGTCCCTGCCGTTAAAATTTGTGGTAGAACAACAGGGTCTGGTCTTTGTCCCGTCTGAGTGTCTCGCGGTCCGTAATAGACGTACAAGGGAACGCCAGAACGTTCAAAAGACCGTAAATATTGCGTAATTTCGGGGTCTTGATTGGTCCAGTCTCCTTTAAAGTACTCAATGTTCTTATTCGCAAAGAGACGCGTAACAGTTTCATTTTTTAGGGCAACTTTTTCATTTACTTTACAGGTAATGCACCATGCTGCCGTCATATTGGTGAAAACAGGGCGATCCCCCTTTAAAGCATCTTGCAATTTTTGCGGCGAATAGGCGCTCCAGTTTTGATCTTCACTTTGAGCTTCTTCTGTATGCAACGTCGCCATGGTTTTGGATGTCACGATTGTTGTTGCTACAAAAATACCAGACAGGATCATGGCCATGATTCCAAATGTACGCCCCCATCCTTTGGCGGGTAGAATTTTGAAGAGCCACGTGGCAAAGGTGATAAAGACCATACCGCTGAGCCCCATTAAGACGCCCATTGATCCAGATTGTTGTGATAAAACCCAGATGAGCCAGACTGCCGTTAAAAACATTGGGAAAGACAAAAACTGGCGGAAAACCTGCATCCATGCCCCAGGTTTAGGGAGTTTTGACCGAAGCGCGGGGATAAAACATAAGGCCAAATAAGGTAATGCTAGTCCAAAGCCGAGTGCCAAAAAGACAATCATGGACACATAGGCAGGTTGCGTTAAGGCAAAACCCAAAGCCGCGCCCATGAAAGGGGCAGTACAAGGGGTAGCCACCAAAGTTGCCAATACACCAGTAAAGAAAGCGCCTTTATGCCCATCCTTATCGCTCAGTTTTTGTGTGAGTGCGCCCAATTTTCCCAAGCGTCCTGAAAATTCAAACAGGCCTGCCAAGTTCAAACCAATGATGAAAACCAGATAGGCCAGAATAATGATTACAACGGGATTTTGTAGTTGGAATCCCCAGCCAATTTGTGCGCCGCCTGATTTGAGAATAAGCAAGATGCCACCAATGAAGGCGAAGCTTACAAGAATTCCTAAAGTGTAGCTAATGCCATAGCCGCGGGCTTTATTTTCTTCTTTTTTGCCAAGGTTAATCAGGCTGAGTGCTTTCATTGATAAAACAGGGAAAACACAGGGCATTAAATTAAGAATAATGCCGCCAAAAAGGGCAAATAGAATGGCACTGATAATAGTGATATCAGATTTATTATTCTCTAAAGCGAGGGTTTGTTCGACAGGGTTTGCTGTCAATCGGATGGATTTTTTGTTGTTTGCTGTATCGGTATAGGTCAAGACAAAAGGAAGCGTTTTTATTTCTTCTAAATCACGTTCGCCTGCTTTTTGAGAAATAGTAAATCCACTTTTTGTGAACTCTATTGTGGCGTTGGCATTGTTATCAATGGCGCCCCAATCTTCGGGTGTGATATAAGCATCTTTTGCACTATTCAAGATACTTACATCGTTGCTTGTGCCTTTAATAATAAATTTGTCACCGTCTTTATAAAATTCTGTTTTCCAGTCTAAATTCAGAGGAAGCTTGTTTTCTGCCATTTGTATATTTTGTGGCTCAGGTTTTTGTTCACCATTAAAAGTGATGAAAACATCATGTGTTTCGGGAATGCAAATATCATGGCATACAAGGAGATTCACTTTGCCATTGATTGCAAAAGTTTCTGCACCGATATTTTGTGGAATAGTGAGGGTTTGCAGTAAAGTAACCTGACCTTCGTAACCATAGTTTGTTAGGGGTCCGAAAGGAATTTTGCTAGCTGTTGGCCATTCTATCTCGCTGACAGTAAAGCCTTCGGGTAAGTCCCATTTTATTTCAGCAGGTGTGCCAGAATCTCCAGGGTTTTTCCAGTAAGTGTGCCATTGAGGGTAGATCATTTTTTCTACCCCTAGACGAACGGTTTCCCCGCCTTTGATTTGGGTTTTATCGGCAATGACACGAACCTGTACATATTGATCAGGTTCGCTTTCCATTTGCGCAAAAGAGGCGGCGGAAAAAGAAAAACCAATAATTAAAAAGGATAAAAGGAAGGTTACAATTTTTGATTTCAACTTTTGACTCATTGGTTTTTCCAAATTTTTAAAACAGTTTTTGATTAAGATTGATTAACAATAGCTTTTGTAATTTTTGCAGCGATATCCGCGGCGTTATCATCTACTTTTAATTTATCAACTTCTTGGCCGTTTTTGTCTAGTAAAACAACGAAGCCAGTTTTTACGCCGTAAGATTGCAACACAGCATCAACACCTTTTTCTGTCGCCAAAATTTTAGTAGCCGCGATGGTGTCTTTGCTTGAAAAATCAAACTTCACAACATCGACTTTGTCGGTGTTGACTGCTTGCATAGCTTTCATCATTTGGGGTCCGAGAATCTTGCAAGAACTGCAAGTGTCAGAATAAAAAACAACCGCCTTTACAGGGGCTGCTTCCATTTTGTCATGCATGGTATCATCCATGGCAAAGGATTGTGGAACAAAGGCGACAAGAGCCAAAGCTAAAGTTAAAAGTAATGATTTCATAGTTTTCTCCTATTTTTTTTAGAATAAATCGACTTGTGGTCGTTATTTCGCTGGATTTTAGGAGTTTGTTACAAATTTTACGTGAAATATAAGGTCAATCATCTTATAAAGATCTCTTAATTCATACAGGGATTGTGATGTCACAGCAATATTTTCGCAAGATTGTACAAAATTTGCCTGAAAATCCAGGGGCAGAGATGTTGCGCTATGGGTGGCGGCGGTCAGATACAATTTCTTTAGGACAAGGGGAAGGATGTGCGCCAACCCCTGATTTTATTGCAACGGCAGCGAGCGAAGCCATGCGTCAGGGCAAAACCCATTATGGCCCTGTTTTGGGACAGCCAGCGCTGCGAGAAGAAATTTCGGCTTACTATAAGTGTATATTTAATGTTGATTTGCCCGCGAACCGCATCTTTATAACAGGCTCTGGAACAACGGCGATGCATTTGGCGCTCACCAGTATTCTGGATCGCGATGATGAAGTTGTGGCGATTACACCCATTTGGAAAAATCTTTTGGGGGCGGTGAGCCTTGCCCAAGCGACAACCAAACAGGTGCCGCTCGATTATTCAGATCAAGAGGGATGGTCGCTGGATATGGATAAGCTGTTTGCTGCTTATACCCCGAAGACCAAAGCAATTTTGGTGGTGACACCTTCTAACCCGACAGGGTGGACCATGACTAAGGATGATATGGCCGCCCTCATGGATTTTGCGCGGGAGCGCGGAATTTGGGTTGTATCAGACGAGGTGTATAACCGCTCCCTCTATGGTAAAAGCCATGCGCCAAGCTTTTTGGAGGTGGCCAAAGAGGATGATTTACTGCTGACAGTGAATAGTTTTTCAAAAGCCTGGGCTATGACGGGGTGGCGTTTGGGATGGTTAACAGGTCCTGCCTTCGCCGAATCTGTTATTCGCGATATAGCGCTTTATGACAATATGGGACCGCCGACATTTACCCAATTTGGTGGGATTACTGCCCTACGAGACGGGGAAGAATTTATCTCTGATCAATTGAAATTATGGGAAAAGAATTTGGATATTGTGATGGACCGCCTTGGGAAACATCCTAAAATCCATATTTATCGCCCGAAAGCCACGTTTTATGGCTTTTTTAAAGTCGAAGGAGAGCCAGATTGCCTGATTTTCGCCAAAAGATTGATTGATGAGGTAGGGTTAAGCCTTGCCCCAGGCTGCGCTTTTGGGCAGAATTGTAGGGGGTGGATGCGTCTGTGTTTTGCTGTTTCACCAGGAAAACTCAACGAAGCCTTAGACCGTCTGGAAAAAGCAATAGGATAAATAGGGAAAATTTACTGTCATGGGTTCAAAAAGCCTGTAAATTTGTATTCTGTGATCTTTTTTGGATAGAGTGAAAAAAAATTGGAACTGTCTTAAATTTGCCATGATCGGTTATTAAATCATCAGGCACGAATTTGAGATTATAAAGAGATACTAGGGAATTTGACATGGTTCGTCAGAATTTGAAGTTTATTTTTGTTATTTGTTTTTGTCTGGTCATGGCGAGCGCCAAGGTACAGGCGTCTGAGCCAACCCTTATTGGGACCTTCGGAGACTGGAGAGCCTATAGCTTCATGGAAAATGGGAATAAGGTTTGCTATATGGCATCCCAACCCAAGACAGCCGTGGGGAATTACACAAGCCGCGGAGATGTATTCGCGCTTATTACTCACCGCCCTGCTGAAAAAACCAAGGATGTTTTCAGCTACATCACAGGCTATCCTTACAAAGCAGGAAGCGAAGTAACAATTGATGTGAATGGAAGCGCATATAAGCTTTTCACACAGGATGATACCGCCTGGGCAGCCGATGCGGCGGCTGATGCCGCTCTGGCAGGTGCTATTCAAAAGGGCTCAACAATGGTCGTTAAGGGGACGTCCTCACGCGGTACATTAACAACGGATACTTATGGGTTAAGCGGTTCATCCAAGGCATATAGTACTATTTCACAAGAGTGCGGAGTATAGAAATCAGATAAATAGATAAATTTCTATGTAAAATAAAAGGGCTGTTAAGAAATCTATGAAATAGTAGAAAATAGTTATCCTCTGTGCTATCCACAGGCGCTTCGGAGGATGTTTCAGAAAACTTTCAAAGATCATTCTCTTCAGACATTATAATATGAACAAAAAAAGTTATAATTTGATGCAAAAGTATATTTCGATTATTCAATTTTTCTTAAGGCACGTGTCGTCCCTGATGGCGTCATTTGCGAAGTATGTTTCTTATAAAATGCAATTGAAGAATCGTCACTTTTTAACGCGTTCTAATAGAGTGCGCCTGCGTTATGTTACTATTACTTCTATCTTTATTTTTGTTTCCTTTTTATCTCTAACCCTTGCAACAACAAATTCAAATGCGGTGAATTATACAGCGCGATCTTTGGCCAATATTGATCCTGCAGCAGGAGCCAATTTGCTTTACAGTGATCATCATGGATATCAAGGGTTAAACAATGCCGTGAATCCTAATTTCTCTTTGGCATCGCTTCCTGTTCAAAAAGCTCCTGAGCCGCTCGTTTTGAACCATGAAGTGGTTATTGAATCAGGCGATGTGCTGAGCAAAGTCATGGAGAAAAATGGCGTTGGTAATTCCGAAACCCAAGGCATTATTAAAGCGATGAAACCTTACTTTGATCCCCGTAATATTAAGGTGGGTCAAAAAATTGAAATGAATTTTGATAGTCCTGATGGAGAAAACAAAAATTTCAGTGAAATGAAAATCAAAATTGATTCATTGAAAACATTGGTTGTGGCGCGCGCCGATGAAGGCTTTACAGCCCATGTTGATGAGAAGGCCGTTGAAAAGAAATTAAAAGCCAAACAGGCGCAAATTGAAGTTTCTTTATCAGGATCTGCAGCAAAGGCAGGAATTCCTTCTGCTATCGTTTCTGAAGCTATCCGCATTTATTCATGGAACGTTGATTTTCAGCGTGATATCCGCCCGAATGATACCTTAGAAGTTCTTTACGAAAGTTATGAGACAGATGAGGGCATTGTGGCCAAAAACGGTGATATCCTGTATGCTAAATTGAAATTAGGTGATCGTGAAATCCCACTTTATCGTTACACTATGTCTGATGGCCGTGTTGATTATTTCCAACCCGATGGCCGTAGCATTAAACGCACTCTTATGAAGACCCCTATCAATGGTGCGCGTATGTCTTCAGGTTTTGGTAAGCGCCGTCACCCTGTTTTGGGATATACCAAAATGCATAAAGGCGTTGATTTTGCAGCGCCAACGGGAACCCCTATTTTGGCCGCAGGAGATGGTGTAATTGAAAGAGCAGGTTGGTTCAGCTCATACGGTAAATATGTGAGCATTCGTCACAATTCCAAATTAAAAACAGCGTATGCCCATATGAGTAAAATTTCTTCAAAACTAAAACCAGGAACACGCGTTAAACAAGGTGATGTAATCGGTTATGTTGGGACAACAGGACGCTCCACTGGCCCGCATTTGCATTATGAAGTTTTATCAAATGGTACACAAGTGAACCCACGCGATGTGAACTTGCCAACAGGAGAAGAGTTAGCAGGGGCCGAGAAAGCCAAGTTCCAGACCGTTGTAAACAGTCTTCGTCAGCAATATGCTGCCACCGTCGGCGGAACGAAAGTTGCAAGCTTTAGAGATTTATTCTTCAATTAAAATTTATTAAAGCGTTTGTAGGATATAAAAAATCCACATAACACAAGTGCCATTGTGTACCAGAATATAGCATATTGAAGATGTTTGTTTCTGGGCATCCATTTTGCAGGCTGCATTTCCAAAACTTTAAAATCTTTCGATGATTTTTCAGCATATATCATTAAAGGAGCAATAGGTTTTATGTTCTTGGCGCTCGCCATTTCCGAGATGTCCAATTTTGTCCATATATTGTTGGCAGGACTGTTGCCAGGGGTAAAGCGGTTCCAATCCGTTTGACGGATGAGACCAGAGACTTTTATCTCTCCTTGAACGTGAGTTAAAGCGAGTTGGTTTTTCTTTTCTTCTGCAATAAATCCACGATTAACAAAAATGTAACCATCGTCTTTTAATAGGAGAGGGGTAATAACATTAAACCCGATTTGTTGATTTTGTGTGTGGGGGCCATATAAAATTTCTTTTGAATAATTAAACTGTCCTTCGACAGAGCCATAGAGGATAGGAAGGTTGCTATCTTTAACCGTTAAATCGTCGAAGTTAAAAACGGTGTTGTCTGGATTTTGGGCATAAACTTGTTCCAGTTTTGCGATGATGTTTTCTTTCCATTGCAGGCGTTTGATTTGCCACGTGCCCAAACCAACCAAAATCAAGAAAGCGGCAATAAATAAAAAAATGGCAAATGCACGTTTCATCTTTAGTTCCAGTCTGTTCTACGGTGTTTATATTGTAGGTGGATGATATATGATTTAAGGGGCTTTAACGCGCCAAGTGTCATGGATATGGCGACGGTTCCCCATAAGAGGCCATGAACCCACAACGGCGGCTCTATCCAATGATCAAAGACAAGGGCGAGCGGTACAAGAAGAAATCCCAGTATAAAAATCAAAAAAACGGCAGGTCCGTCGGCGCTGTCATTTTTTGCCAGATCCAAACCACAAG
The DNA here is from genome assembly GCA_041397885.1 of Alphaproteobacteria bacterium. Lineage (GTDB taxonomy): Bacteria > Pseudomonadota > Alphaproteobacteria > Micavibrionales > Micavibrionaceae. The sequence continues at coordinate 29,924 of JAWKVV010000005.1, forward strand.
CGGGGCATTTGTCCTGAAGTTTTAAATCAAAAAAGGACGGATATAACCGTCCTTTTAAACATTGGGGGCACCGACAGCTTAAGCCTTCTTGAAGTGACTTAAGAAAATCGTTCATGGGTTAGTGTGCGGCTACCGTTCCGCCCAAACCGCCCCACCAGTAAACGGCAACGAAAAGGAAGAGCCAGACCACATCAACAAAATGCCAATACCATGCGGCCGCTTCAAACCCAAAATGGCTGTCTTTTGTGAAATGCCCTTTACGGGTACGCAGCCAACAGACAAAGAGGAAGACCGTTCCGACAAAAACGTGGAAGCCATGGAACCCTGTCGCCATAAAAAAGGTTGAGGGGTAAATTCCTTGTGTGAAGCCGAAAGCGGCGTGGGCGTATTCGTAGACCTGAAAGCATAGAAAAAAAGCTCCCAATAACACTGTAATCCCTAACGCTTTGGCAGCTTCTTTTTGGTTTCCTTCAAGGATGGCGTGGTGTGCCCAGGTGACCGTGCAACCAGAGAGCAACAAGATCATGGTCATTAATAAAGGAAGGTCAAACGCGTTGATGACTTCAATTTGAGGCGGCGGCCAGTGTCCACCAGTATATTCAACGCGGGCGGGCATATTTTCCTGTCCTGCAAAGAGGCTAGCATCAAAAAACGCCCAGAAGAACGCCACGAAAAACATCACTTCTGAAGCGATGAACAAGGCCATTCCATAGCGCAGTCCTATTTGCGCAATGGGGGTGTGGACTTTTTCAGTTACCGCTTCGAACAAGACATCTTTCCACCAGAAAAACATGACGGAGGCCACAGCAATTAGGCCAAGGGCAACCCCTTTTAAGCCAATCGGCATATCCCCCAATTTGACATCATGCATATATAGAACCATACCAATGGCCAGTAACATGCCAGAAAAAGCGCCAATTAGCGGCCAGATGCTCGGGCGGACGATATGATAAGGGTGAGGCTTGCCTGTGGTGCCGTATTCGACTGTGTCGACCATGTGAAGTTCCTTTAGAAAATATATATTGTCGTTAAATCAGGGATGCTTATAGCAAATTATTTAGCATTGTAAAATGCTTCTAAAGCCCGATCAAGCTCCTTTGAGTCTGCTTCAAAAAAAGTATAGGACAAGGTAATGGTCTTCACATCGTCCATATTGCGGTCTTGGGCAATTGAAGGGTCAATGTAGAAGACAACAGGCATGTTCATTTCCTGACCAGGGGTTAAGGTTTGGGCGTCAAAACAAAAACACTGCATCTTATGAAAATATATACCCGCTTTGGCAGGAGTGACGTTGTAAACGGCGGTACCAACACTTGGCTGTGATTCGTTATTTTTGGCGATAAAGTTGATTAATCCCTGCTGACCGACATTGATTTTTATCTGACGTTTTTCAGGCTTAAAGCTCCAGTTCAGATTTTGGTTGATATCACTGTTGAAGTGGACAGTGATTTGACGATCCAGAATTTCGCTTTCGTCAGGGGCAGTGGTTGAGACCTGAGTTGTGCCGCCAAATCCCGTGACTTTACAAAATACGTTATATAAAGGCACAGAGGCAAAGGACAGGCCAATCATCAGGCCGACGATTCCAAGAACAATAACGAGTAGTCTGGTATTTTTATCCATAATGTTATTGACATAATTTATATTAGATTTTAAAAACGCACTTATGTCTGAAGCGCAGGATCAAAAACTAGCCGAATTTTTGGTAGAAGCAAAGCATATTACCGAAGAAAATGACTTTGGTGGAATGCCTAACAAGTCCATGTTTTGGGGACATACCAAGGATGAGCTTCCTCATTTTTCGCGTGGGCGTAATAATTTTCTTTGCGCGTTATATCAAAATCAAGCCGATCCGCAGACTTATAAGTTAGACAGCCTTGATGTTATTGACTCTATCAATTGTTATTTTGATCGTTTGGCAGGTTCTTATCCGCCAGAAATTTTGGATCAAGCGTGGGATATTTTTTCTGATGCCTTTGCCCAATCCGCAAAGGGAGAACACGTTTTTATCGCCGCAAACGATATGCGAAGAGGAGATTTTTTTGAAACGGTAGAATTACCCGTTATTCGTGAAAAATTTAAATTTGTGACAACACTTGAACCCGCAATCAATGGCGAGATGTTTGCTTTTAAAAAGACAGAATGGTCTTTTAACGATTGGTTTGAGGCGCAAAAAAATCAGTGGGACAATCCCTATCATTATTTGGACGGTAATAAATACCCCAATTGCTTAATGCCTCATAGATAAAGAAAGAATAAAATATTGATGATTAATTTCTTTCAATATTCAAAGCGGAGAAGCTTTGTTGTGTGGGCATAACTTCGAGGGTATTGATATTTACATGTTCGGGCAAGGTGGCCGCCCAGAAGACCGTTTCGGCCACATCTTCTGCCGTGAGAGGGACGGTATTGGCATAAACACTGGCCGCTTTTTGTGTATCGCCTTTAAATCTTTTGATAGAAAATTCTGTTTCGGCGATGCCTGGTTCAATATTGGTGACGCGCACATTTGTACCCGTTAAGTCCCCGCGGATGGCCAAAGATAGTTGTTTGGTAAAGGCCTTTACCGCGCAATAAACGTGGCCGCCAGGATACGGCCAGTTTCCTGCAATAGAGCCAATATTAATGATATGACCATGTTTACGTTCTGCCATGTCTTGCAAAATATGGCGGGTAATGCGAACCAGGGAGGTGTTATTCATTTCAATCATGGCTTCTAAATCTTCGAGATTTGATTCATGAAGTTTATTCAACCCCAAAGCGCCGCCTGCATTATTAATCAGAACATCTACATTTTGAAATTCTGATGGAATGTTTTGTAATGCGTTTAAGGTGGCTTCTTTATCCCGAAGATCAAAAAGAATTTTGCAGACAGGAACAGAAAATTCAGCGGCCAAAGAATCCAGTTTTTCCTGTGAGCGTCCGTGTAAAATCAATGAACAACCAATAGCAGCGAAGCGTCTGGCGAAAGCTTTTCCAAACCCGCTTGTTGCGCCTGTAATAAAAACACATTGGGGGTGATATGTCTTGTATGATTTATCCGCCATTGCTGATCTTAATCATTGTGATAATCCAGATAAGAGCAACCCATGCGGCAATGGCCGCCAGGATGGCCAGGTTTTTCTTTTTCTTTAATTTATGAAGATCTGTTTTGGGCATGATTTAAACCTTATCAATCATCAGGGCGAGGAACAGGGCAAAAAGATAAAATACGGAATAACCAAACATCAACTTAGCTGATTTGTAGGTGCTGTCGTATAAAACTTTAATTGAAGTATAGATAAAAAAACTGCTCAGTAAAATTGCGCTTGCTAAATAGAAGGTTCCAGAAATTCCTAAAAAGTAAGGGCTTAAGGAGACAGGAAGCATGATTAAAGTATAGATCAGCATCTGAATTTTGGTGTGTGGTTCGCCGTGCGTCACAGGCAACATCGGCACCTTGGCACGTTTATAATCTTCGTTCGCAAATAGGGCGAGAGCCCAGAAATGAGGCGGTGTCCAAAAGAAAATAATCGCAAAAAGCGAAAGGGAGGCAAGGGTTATATCTCCCGTCACGGCAGCCCACCCAATCATAGGGGGGAATGCCCCTGCCGCCCCGCCAATGACAATATTTTGTGGTGTGCGGCGTTTCAGCCAGATGGTATAAATAAAAACATAAAATATATTGGCAAAAGCCAACAATCCTGCTGCTGTCCAATTAAGAGCTATACCCATTGTCATGACAGAAAAAATGCTCATGATAATGCCAAAGCTTAAAGCCTCATCAGGGTCAATTTTTCCTGTAGGAAGGGGGCGGTTTTGTGTGCGTTTCATAACCGCATCAATATCACGGTCAAACCACATATTGATGGCTCCTGCTGCCCCTGCATTAATGGCAAGGCACAGCATTGCCGTTATGGACAATACAGGGTGTAAATTGATCGCTTGCGGCGCTACCCATAGCCCTGCCAGTCCTGTAAAGACCACAAGGCTCATCACTTTTGGTTTCAGGAGGGTGATATAATCACCGACACTTGCTTCATAAATTTTTGATTCTGTCAGGATATCTGCCGTTTTTGTCATGGGTTATTCATACCCTTCTGCCTTTAAAATGAAAAGGATTTAATGTTTGAGAATCCGTGCGGCGGTTTCTTCGTCAAGCTCTCTATAGCTGACAACAGTGTTTTGAATAAGTTCTTTGAATTTTACCTTATTTTCAGGTGAATCAAATTCAAATCCCATAAGCGCGCGGCCAATTGCCTCCCCTGAATAAGCGTAGTTAAAGTAACAAATATTGGCAACAGGAGAGACCGCCCGCAATAAATCTCGTAAGGCACCCTTTCTTTCAGGGAATTGGATATTCAGGAAGAGCGGATCTTTAAACAGCGCAGGATTATAATTAATAATTTTATAGCGAATATCAGAATCAAGAGAAATGTCGCTGAAAGCGGTGTTATGAGTGTTTAAGCATTTTTCGAGCGTTTCAAATTCTTCGGGCTTACCGTCAATGGCAATCGTTTGCCACGCTTCGGTTTCGTGGATTTTTCCATACATGAATTCAGAGACGTTCAAATCTTTGAAACAGGTGTTGAGCAAGCTTAATAAAGCGCCTGCTTTTTCTTCCATTTTGATGCGGTAATAACGGCGGCGATGTCCGCCGATGGCTGATTTTTGAGAAATCAGAGCGATTTTATTGAAATCCATATTGGCGCCGCAAATGATGCAGAGGATTCGTTTGCCTTTGAGAGCAGCTTGGTGGGTTTCAGCATATTGGTTTAATCCTGCAACGCCCATGGCACCCGAAGGCTCAGGAATCAGGCGCTTGGCATCCCATAGCTGTTGAATCGCGGCGGAAACTTCTTCATTGGTTACCGTTATAAATTCATCAATCATCTGGCGGCAGACCTCGAAGGTGAGATCGCCAGGGCGGGTGACAGCTGTTCCATCACAGAAGGTATCAACTTTTTCAAGCGTGACGGGATGTCCTGCTTCCACAGAGGCTTTCATGGAGGCTTGATCAACGCCTTCAACGCCGATCACTTTAATGTCAGGCCAGTGTTTTTTAAGCCATGCGGCGCTTGCGCCTGCCATACCGCCCCCGCCAATTTGTAAAAAGGCGTAATCAAACGGTTTGTCGCTGGCCTGAACGACTTCATCGGTAATCATCGCTTGCCCTGCCATGGTATAGATATCATCAAATGGGTGAATGTACGTGTAACCCGTTTCTTTGACGTACGCTTTGGCGGCGTCGCCTGCCTCATTGTATGTATCACCTGTCAGGATTAATTCCACATGGTCGCCGCCATGGAATTGCACAGCCTTTTGTTTCATGAGAGGGGCGGCAAGTGGCATAAAGATTTTGGCCTTAAGACCTAACATGCGGGCGGCAAGGGCAACGCCTTGGGCATGATTTCCTGCACTGGCCGCGACGATAATATCGCTGCCGCCATTCTTATGGTGGTTAAGGACAGCATTAAACCCGCCGCGCCATTTATAGGCCTTGATAGGACCTAAATCTTCCCGCTTCAGATAGAGCTCAAAATCTTCACCGTTGAGCTGTACGCGTTCCAAAGGGGTGGGCTGTCCTGCGCGATAAATTTCTGCACGGGCTTTGGGCGCTTCTTCATAAAGCTGGTCGATAAGGCTTTTTGTCATCGACGATAAAGAAGCAGGTTTTTAAGATTCATGCAAGAAAATCTATAAAAGTCTGTAAGTTTGTAAGTCCCTAAAATCTGCAAAGCTAGGTTGTCTCTCATCTTTTACTTTACTCAAGATGTCTTGAGTGCAGTATCTCTTTGCTGCCTTCACTATGTTATCAACATCACTTATAAGCACTTTTGAATGATTGGGTCTTTTTCCTTCAGATAAAGCCTTGAATGCGTAGATTAGCTTTTTCTGATTTTGATAAGTTTCTTTAAGACTATTCTTTGAAACATCGCCTAAAAGGGCGGAAAAGCTTATAACCTTTGTTCCTATAGAATTATCTGATGTCTTATGGGGAGAGCTAACATACAGTGTTCCATTTGCTTTACTGAAAGCGAGCGTTAGATTCAAATCTTCCAAGTGAACGATATCGTGATCGAGCGATATGCTTCCATTTAAGGGTTTAAAGTCTGATAGTGAAAGCTCTAATTTTCTATATTTTGCCGCATCTGCTGCTAATTGAATTTCAAGCGTATGTTTCTTAATTTCTTTTTTTAACGTCTCTATAAATTCTTCGTTATTAGAGTTTAAAACAAAAGAACACAGTTTTTTTAGGGACGTGAAATCGCTTTTTTCAATTAAGGCGTCAATCCCGTCTTTTATAAAGTTGGGATAAACATAATCAAACTTATAATCAGGATATTTAGAAGTTGTTTCTCGTTTTTTAATATATTCGAAAAATTTTTTAACTTGTCCGATATTCCCTGCTTTGATTTCTTGGATGAGAGCATCTTTTATTTGTTTTTGGACATCTTGCTTCACCTTGTTTCCTTGTGTGAATGCGGGCTCTGCTTCGAAGCGCGTCAAAAGTTCTTCTATTTTATCTAAATCAATCATGACCATACTCCCGTCTCAAATTTTACGGAAAATACAGCAGATATAAATATATGTCAATAAAAAAGCCCCTAAAACGGGGCTTCTTTTGTTTCTTCCACTTTGAACTATTTCAGTTTGGGCTGAATTTCAAATTGGTGGAATGGGGGTGGAGAGGACAAGGTCCACTCAAATGTCATGTTATGAGCATCCACATTCCAGTAATTCTCCCCGACTTTGCGGCCAAAGAATAATGTGTAAATCACGATACATAGGAACACGATAACGCTGATCCCTGAGATATAGGCCCCCATTGTGGAGACATAGTTCCACAAGTGGTAACCGTAATCTTGTGAGGCCATCCATTTGATTTTCTCAATCGGGTTGACGAAAGCCCCTTGTAGATTTTCAGGCACAAGAGGAGCTGGGTAATCTACATAACGGCGCGGCATTCCTGCCAGTCCCAAGAAATGCTGTGGGAAGAACACAAGGTTAACGCCTGTAAAGGTTATCCAGAAGTGCAGTTTACCTGCCCATTCAGGATATTGACGGCCAGACATTTTACCAATCCAGTAATAAAACCCTGCAAACAGGGCGAACACAGCGCCCAAGGACAGAACGTAGTGGAAGTGGGCCACAACATAATAAGTATCATGGAGCGAGGTATCCATTCCCGCATTGGCCAAAACAACGCCTGTTACGCCGCCAACGGTGAATAGGAAGATAAAGCCAATGGCCCAAAGCATGGGGGTTTTAAAGCTGATGGAACCGCCCCACATGGTGGCAACCCATGAGAAGATTTTAATTCCTGTAGGCACCGCAATAATCAAGGTCGCGGCAGTGAAATAGGCCTGTGTATTCACCGCAATTCCCGTGGTGTACATATGGTGCGCCCACACGATGAAGCCCACAAAGCCAATCGCAACCATGGCATACGCCATTCCCAAATAACCAAAGACAGGTTTGCGAGAGAAGGTGGATACAATGTGAGAAACAATACCAAAAGCAGGCAAAATCATGATGTAAACTTCTGGGTGACCAAAGAACCAGAACAGATGTTGGTAGAGAATAGGGTCTCCACCGCCTGCAGGGTCAAAGAAAGTTGTCCCAAAATTACGGTCTGTCAAAAGCATGGTGATGGCACCGCCAAGCACAGGCAAAGACAATACAAGCAAGAAGCTAGTGACGAGCATAGACCAGACAAATAGGGGCATCTTATGCAAGGTCATGCCTGGTGCGCGCATATTAAAGATGGTGGTGATAAAGTTTGCGGCACCTAAAATAGAGCTCGCCCCTGCCAAGTGAAGCGCAAAATCGCCATATCGACAGACATGCCAGGATGTCCTAGTTTACTCGATAACGGAGGGTAGACTGTCCACCCTGTTCCCGCGCCAGAGCCAACCAAAGCAGAGCCGACAAGAAGCAAAAACGCAGAGGACAATGAGCCAGAAAGAAATATTGTTCAGCCGTGGGAAAGCCATATCTGGTGCGCCAATCATTAGCGGAACAAACCAGTTTCCAAAGCCGCCAATCAGGCCAGGCATAACCACAAAGAACACCATGATAAGACCGTGCGCTGTAATCCACACGTTCCATTCTTGACCATCTGCCGCCAGTTGCAGGCCTGGATCAAGAAGTTCATGACGCATCATCATGGAAAACCAACCGCCGAAAAGGGCCGCGGTAATAGAGAAAATAATATAAAGTGTTCCAATATCCTTATGGTTTGTGGACATGAACCAGCGGGTAAAAAAGCTGGGTTTATGATCAGCCATAACTATTGAACTCCTCAAGCAGAGCCACATTGAATGCAGCATTCGTGTTAAATGAAAATTTTTCTTTGGCGGTGGTTAGCCACTGCTCAAATTCTTCTTTGGTGACAGCCTCAATCTCAATAGGCATATAAGCGTGGTTAATTCCGCAAATTTCAGAACACTGGCCAAAATAGGTGCCAGGTTTTTCGATGCGAACCCATGTTTCATTCATACGGCCAGGGACAGCATCTTTTTTAATACCAAAAGCAGGCACAGTGAAAGAGTGAATTACATCAGCTGCCGTGACAATGATTTGAATGTTTGTATCAATAGGCAAAACAACTTTGTTGTCGGTTGAAAGAAGACGTTTTTGCCCTGCGGCTTCATCAATTTCATCTTCAGGAATCATGTAAGATAAGAAGTTTACGCCTTCGGTATCTTGATATTCATATCCCCAGTACCATTGATATCCTGTGACTTTTAAGGTCATTTCAGGTTCTTCAACGCGGTCTAAGTAATACAGCATTTTAAAAGAAGGAACGGCAATGACGATCAGGATGACAACAGGGACAACAGTCCATAACACCTCTAACATCACGTGATGGGTTGTTTTTGAAGGGTTTGGGTTGGCTTTAGCGCGATAGCGAAAAACGACCCATGCCAAAAGACCCGTGACGAAGATCACAATCACAGTAATAACCCATAGGAGCATATTATGAAAATCATAAATCCGATCCATCTGCGGTGTGGCAGGGTCGTGAAGCCCTAATTCTGTTGGATGAGGCACATCATCGGCAAAGGCCATCGGGATTGTGCAAAGGAAACTGAAAAGAGAAAGAACCAATAAATTTATTTTTGTCATAATAATCACTATTTATTATTAAAATTTTGTAACACTATAATGAATTACGCCAATTACTTACAGGGAAATTTTTGACTTTAAAAGAGAAAAAGTGGAAGATATCGCCTTCTTGTACCAAAAAGGAAAACCACCATGGTCACAACACTTTATGCAGGGATTTTAGGTCTTATTTACGTGGCCTTGAGCCTGTATGTCATTAAAGGCCGCTTTCAATACAGGGTCAGTTTGGGAAGTGGTGGTTCTGAAGATCTTGAAAAACGTATTCGGGCGCATGCCAATTTTATTGAATATGTTCCGTTTGCCCTTATTCTGATTTTTTTGTGCGAATTAGAAAAGATGCCAGAATTAATGGTGCATTTTATGGCTTCTTTGTTGGTTATGGCGCGCTTGCTTCATGCCAATGCTCTTTGCGGGAATATTGTTGCTATCCCTAACGGCCGTCAGATTGGAATGGTCGGTACTTTTACTGTTTTAATCATTAGCGCTGTTTATTGTATCAAATCGTTTTTTATTTTTTAAGGATTGATCAGAACAAGCGCCTTAACCATAGCCGTTTCGCAGCGTAGAATTGTTTCTCCCAGACTGACAGGGTGTGCTTTTTTAGAAATTTTTTCTTTTTCTTCTGCCGTGAATCCGCCCTCAGGGCCAATGATAAAGGCGATATCATTTTTCTCCAATTTGACATCTTGGAGCATTTGGGTTTGCGCCCGCTCTATACAGGCGAGAAGTTGGCTCTCTTCTGGCCAAGATCCAAGAACGGTTTCAAGTTTTTGCAAAGGATGAAGATTGGGGATTTCCAAACGTTCACATTGTTCTGCGGCTTCAAAAATTTGCTGTTGTAGCCGCGCTCCATTTAATTTTCGGACTTCCGTGTTTTGTGTCAGAACAGGGTGAAAATCACTGACGCCCAGTTCTACTGCTTTTTCGATCAACCAGTCCATGCGGTTTTTTTTAATGGGGGCAAACACCAGATGAAGGCGCTTATTTTGAAGAGGTTGTTTTTTAAGTTGTTCTGTTACGCCAACTTCTCCGTTTTTTTTATTTAAAGATTGCAGTTTGCCGAACCATTCGCCGTCTTTACCGTTAAATAAACGGATAAAATCACCGTCTTTGCGGCGCAGAACATTGTGCAAATAATGCGCTTGCCCTGAGTCCAAGGGTATGACACCTTTAGAATGAAGAGAGTGTTGGGTGAAAAGCCGCGGCAATTTAAAATAGTCATCAATCATAGGACTACTCAATCACATGAACCATACAGACATCAAGAGCGAAGGTTGGATTTCCAGATTGCCCGTTAAATGGCAACCCTATGCGATTGTTATGCGTTTGGACCGGCCGATAGGATGGTGGCTTTTATTATTGCCAGGATGGTGGGGTATTGCCTTGGGTACCAAAGGTATTTCAGGGATGTATGGGTCTGACTTTCTACTAATGATCTATTTTTTTATTGGCGCGGTTTTAATGCGCGGTGCAGGCTGTATCATTAATGATTTATGGGATCGTGATTTAGATCAAAAAGTTACGCGGACAAAAAACCGTCCTTTGGCCAATGGTCAGATGAATATTGTGGAGGCTGTGGCTTTTTTATTCTCTTTGCTTTTTATTTCTTTTATTATTTTGCTTCAAACATCGGCCGTGACAATTTGGCTTGGAATTTTGTCGCTCGGTTTTATTGTGGCATATCCCTATATGAAACGCATTACATGGTGGCCGCAGGCTTTTTTAGGATTAACGTTTAATTTTGGGGCATTGATGGGATTTGGTGCGGCGACCCATCATTTAGGGTGGGCGCCATTTATCTTATATGTGGGGTGTTTTTTCTGGACGCTGGGTTATGACACAATTTACGCCCATCAGGATAAAGACGATGATGCGCTTGTGGGTATTAAATCAACAGCGTTATTATTGGGGGAGCGTTCGAAATTTTGGGTCGGTGTTTTTTACACCGCTGCCATGGTTCTTATAATCCTATCTTCCTTGATTGCGGGTTCAGGTTTACTGTCTTTGGTATTGCTTGTGCTGCCTGCGATTCATATGGTGCGCCAAATCATGGATTGGGACATTGATGATGCAAACAGCTCTCTTGAAACTTTTAAATCAAACCGCAATTTTGGCTTGCTTGTTTTGCTTAGTTTTTTAGCTAGTGGTTTTACCCACCATATAGATTTCTAAGACGCTGTTCTGCGATAATGAGCATCGACATATCCATGTTGGCACTACGGCGAAGTTCATTGAATAATGGTTCCAATAATTTTGCTTGTGCGCCGCGTTCGCTGATCCACGCTTCTAAAGCGCTGTTACAACCCACGCAGCCAATATCGTTTTTGTTCTTTTGAGGGCCTTGATGAATTTCTTTACCCATGTCTTTCAAAATGCGAACTGTTAGTCCTGCCTGACAAGTATAAAGTTGATCAATAAGCCCTTCCAAAGCCTGGCCAGACCATTGTCCTTCGGTAGGAAGATGGCGGGCTTTTTGACGCATCCAATCCAGATGGAAATAATCACCAATTTCAAAGTAGACTCGCGCCGTCACGGGAATTTCAAATTTGTAATCCATAGAGATACGAATAATGTCACAGGCAGAACCCAAGATCGGCATGATTGAAATATCATGCGCCAATTCTTCAGGTAGGCCGTTTTCTATTCCGTTTTTAGTGAGTAAATTGATTTTGCCCAACAATTCTTTAGGCACAACATCATCCATATGTTTTTTTACGGACTTAATCCCGTCTTCAAACGCCTTGATGTCGCGGTTGATTTCCAATTTACGACCGAAACGGGTGAGGAACCATGTCACTGCACGTTCAACCATGCGGGCGGTTTCGCTTAAGGCATTCAGTTGTACAACCGCAGGAACTTTGCCGTCTAAAGCTTCGATATTGTTCCAGATATCGCGCAGGCCAAAGGCTTCACGAACAATGATGTAGGCCTTGGCTACTTCTTCGGCGCTAGCGCCGCATTGTTCCATCCGGTCACGGATAAAATCAGGGCCCATACGGTTGACAATACCGTTGGCCAATGTTGTAGCAATGATTTCATTTTTAAGACGATGATCTAATATTTCTTTTGGATAGTTCTCGCTCAATTTTTTAGGGAAGTATCGTAGAAGTCGTTCTTCCATGGCTTTGGTTTGCACAATATCGCTTTTTAAGAGATCGGCCGTATAGGCAATTTTGGCGTAAGATTGCAGAACGCTAAGTTCGGGGCGGGTCAGTCCTTTACCCATTCTTCTACGCTGGTCGATTTCTTCCTGAACAGGTAGACTTTCCAATGTACGGCTTAACCCAACTTTTTCTTTTAGTTTTGCGATGAGTTTACCATGCGCCAGGATATTTTCGGCGGCATGTTGCTCCATCAAGCTAATACCTTGCACTTGCTGATAATTTCCACGTAAAATATGCTGAACAACATCTTCGGTCATAGATTCAAGAAGTTTGTTGCGTTTCTTGATATCCATTTTGTATTTGGATTTGCGTATAACATCGCCCAAAACAATCTTGATATTAACTTCATCATCGGATGAGGCCACGCCGCCTGCATTATCAATATAATCAGCATTGAGTTTGCCGCCATTTTGGGCGTATTCAATGCGGCCTTTTTGTGTGATGGCTAGGTTAGCCCCTTCGCCCATGACTTTGGCGCGAAGTTCGGTGGCATCAATACGAAGAATATCGTTACCCTTATCTCCGACTTGAGCATGGCTTTCCACTGTTGCTTTCACGTAAGTTCCAATACCGCCAAACCAGAGAAGATCTGTCCGTGCCTTTAGAATTGCACGGATAAGTTGATTAGGAGAAACTTTATCTTCGGTAATATCAAAGCGTTTTTGAATTTCTGGTGTTAGAGCCAAACTTTTTTCACTGCGGTTAAAGATACGCCCGCCCTTGGATAGAAGTTTTTGGTTATATTCGTCCCATCCTTTCACTTCTTTAAACAGACGTTGGCGTTCTTTAAAGGTTGCGACGGGGTCTGGATCAGGGTCGCAGAAAATATGAACATGGTTAAAGGCACCAATGAGTCTGATATGTTCAGAAAGCAGCATTCCATTTCCAAAAACATCACCTGCCATGTCGCCGACACCGACGACATCAAAATCTTGTGTCTGGGTATCATGATTAAGCTCACGGAAGTGGCGTTTTACCGATTCCCACGCGCCGCGCGCGGTAATGCCCATTTTCTTATGGTCGTATCCTGCGGAACCACCAGAGGCAAAAGCATCACCGAGCCAGAATCCATATTCTAAAGACAGGCTGTTCGCAATGTCTGAGAAGCTTGCTGTTCCTTTGTCGGCGGCAACCACAAGATAAGGATCATCTTCATCGTACCGCACAACATTTGGCGGGTTAATAATGTCTGTGCCTTTGCGGTTATCTGTAATATCCAAAAGGCCGCGGATAAAGGTTTTGTAACATTCAATTCCTTCAGCAAGATATGCCTGGCGCCCGCCTTCTGTGGGGGGATGTTTGACAACAAATCCACCTTTGGCCCCCATAGGAATGATAATCGCGTTTTTAACCTGTTGTGCCTTCATAAGGCCAAGGACTTCGGTACGAAAATCTTCATGGCGGTCAGACCAACGTAACCCCCCGCGGGCAATTTTATCGGCTCTTAAATGGACACCTTCTACCCGTGCAGAATAGACAAATATTTCCCGGTAAGGTTTAGGTTGTGGCAGTTCAGGAATAAGGGAGCTGTTTAATTTGAAAGACAAATAGGTTTTTTGATTGCCCTTATCATCTAACTGGAAGAAATTTGTTCGTAATGTTGCGCAAATGAGACCAATTAAACTTCTGAATATTCTGTCATGATCCAACGCATCGACAACATCTAAAGAATGATGAATGCTTTGCACCCGTTCTTCTTTCTTCTTGTCAGACATTTTCTTTTTGGTAGGGTCAAACAGATCCTTGAATAATGTCACCAAACTTTTGGCAATTTGTGGATAGGCGGTAATAGCTCCTTCCATATAGGGCAAGCTGAACGATAGGCCTGTTTGACGAAGGTAGTGAATATAGGCACGTAGAATGGCGATATCTTGCCATGGCATCTGGGCATAGAAGGCAAGCATATTCAATGTGTCGCTTTCCATTTCCTTGTTCCATGTCTTTTTGAAGACGTCTTCAAAGGAGGTTTTGGATGCAGGGACATTGATGTCCTTGTTTTTGGACGCAGGTTCCAAAAGGAAATCATGAATCCAGATTGTATTTTTATAATGGGCAGGTTTTATTTCTGAAGGAAGTTCTGTAATGACGTGCAGACCCATATTTTCCATGATGGGCAGAACGTCTGATAGAGCCAAAGGTGTATCGGCATGATAAAGTTTAAGGCGGATGACCTTTTGATTATCTTCTTTTTGTTCATAGAGTTCGAGATTTATTTCATCACCGCCGATGATGCTGTTAATTTTTTCAATATCTAAGACAGCCTGAACGGGTGAATAATGTTCATGATAACTCAAGGGGAAAGCCTGGCCATATTTATGAATAAGATTGGCGGCTTCTTCGTGATTGGTTATTTTGTCTTCAATCGTGCTGCGTAATTGATCAGCCCAATCTTGCCCTGCTTCGATTAGTGCCAATTCAAGATCTTCATTTTTGTAATGGGGAACTTTATCCAAGCCATTGATGTCAATTTCAAACAAAACGCGGGATAAGGGGGAGTCATCTTGGGATACTTTATAATTGCTACAAACACCGCCCAATTCTCTTTCTAATGTTTTTTGCAGCCTTAAACGCAGGCGGGTTTCAAATCTTTCGCGCGGAATGTAAACCAGACAGGAAATATAACGGCCGAACGGATCAAGACGCGTATATAGGGCAATTTGTGGCCGCTCTTGCAGGCGTAAGATACTAATGGCGTGTTCATACAGAAGTTTTTCAGGCATCTGCAAGATTTCATCACGCGGATATTTTTCCAAAATATGGCGTAAAGCTTTGTGATTATGGCTGGCATTTGCGAATTTGGATTGTTTGATGACGTGATCGACCTTCGTCCGAAGATAGGGAATGTCGGTTAAGCTTCTGGAATAAGTAACAGAAGTGAACAGGCCGATAAAAAGAATTTCACCGACAACATTTCCTTTTGAATCATATTTTTTAACAGAAACAGCATCAAGAGGAACGCGGCGATGAACTGTCGAGCGTTTATTGACCTTTGAGATTGTCATCGGTTCTTGTTTTAGACGAAGCTCTTGCTGTGACTCTGTGAGAGATTTTCTTGCTTCATTGATATAGACGGGATGAATTTCATCAGATAACAAACCGAGGCTAGACCCTGCAATAACTTTGCTTTTTATTTTGCCATCGCTTTTTTTCAGCGAATATTCACGATATCCCAGTAAAGTGAAATTGTTGTCGTACATATATTCCAGGAATTCCTGATATTCTTTGACAATCGTTGCGTTATATTTGCTGGGTGTATTTTCAAGTTCTTTTTTTGCATCGCGCAATTTTGTTCTCATGGCCTGCCAATCACGATTGGCGTATTTTGTATCCATCAGAATTTTTGCAAGACTTTCTTTTAGCTGCTCGCATTCTTCCTTACTGATAATACGGTGTAGCTCTGCATGGATATGGGACTGTCCTGCTGTGACATCTTTTTTTGTTTTCGAAAATATATCGCCAACTTTTCCTCCCTTTTCATGTGTGACGTGGAGGATGGGGTGAATGAAAACCTGAATTTGAAAGTTGTGGTGAATAATTTCAGCAACGACAGAATCAACCAAAAAAGCCATGTCATCATTGACGATATCAATGAAGGTGCGCCCTGAATCCCATCCGCCATTTTCTTTGGTTGGTGTGGTGATTGAAATTGCTGCAGGGTCACCAAATTTACGGCTGTGGGTCAGTTCTAAATGTTTTTTTGCAGTGTAGGCTAAATTCTCAGGCGCCATCAACGCGACATCGTCGGAAGGAACATTCGCATAAAAGACTTTTAAAAAATCTTTGTAATCCAGATTTCCTTTTTTAGGCATGTGGTTTTGGGCTTTGTTGAGAAGAGTCTGAGACATAAAATTACCGCTCGCTATGTGAAATATTTAATACCATCAGAATAAAAGGAATTCCGATTCCTCGCAAGTGAACAACGTCATGATGCGAAGGTGAACTGTTTTAATCTTCTTTATAAAATTTGTCCATGATCCAAACGGCAATTAAAAAAATCCGTTTTTTCTAACCGCCAGTAACGTCAACAACCAATCGTCTGGAGCCACCAGAACCGCCGAGATCAGACTTGTAAGCTACAGCAGCGCCTTGCTTTAACTGCATAATAAGCATGTGGCCATTCCCTGAGGGTTCAACCTTGTAAGATGAAATATAGGGTGATTTGGCAATGGTTTTAGAGGTCGCCGTATCCCAGTCTGCGTTTGGCAGTTCAATAATCATGATTTTCTCATTATTATCGATATCGACATTGAAATCTGTTTTGGCGTTGACGTCCATCACTATACGGGTTTTGCCTGGATGTTCTCCAATACGTACATCATAAACGCTTGCTTTTCCGTTGTTCACGGGTGGTGGCGCTTTTCTGGCCAGTGAAGGGGTAGCTTGGGCCTGCTTTTTAGGAACATTTTGGACGGGTTTAATATTTTGCGGTGTACCTGCGGTGTTTGGATTGGGCGCGGCCATAGCAGGATTTTCATTTATTTTTTGCAATTCTTTGAGAAGGCTTTGGATATCCCCTTCCAGAACCATCAATCTTTTAATTGAAGGGCTGACGGCATCAAAATCATTGCGCATACTCTGTACGGCGCGTTCTAGACGGTCTATTCGATCGCTATCGCTACGCAGGCTTTTACCAAACAGGTTTTTGCCGTAAAGTCCGTCAGCTATCGGCGTTGGTTCAGGAACGGGAATGATTTCTTTGGAGGCGTCAAGCTCGCCCATCATTTCCTCTTCAACATCGGGAACTTCAACACTTTCCATATGGGAAACGCCTTCATCCTCCATTTTGGATTGGGCCACAATGGGTTTGGAGCCCTTTGTCCTTAGAACCCTAGGATCGGGTTTTCCAAAAATATCTGGCATTTCAGGCATTTTGAAGGAAATTTCTTTGCCGCAGCCGCCTAAAAACAGCGATAAACATAAGGGTGCTATAATAAACAGCCTCTTTAGGTCTGCTTTTTTATGCACACTCAATGCTTGGAATTTGTTTTTAGACATCTAGATTTCTAATATAAATTCGGATCCATATTAAAAACTAAGGGTTTATAGCCCTTACAGCAATCCGCCTTCAAAAACTATTTATAGTTTTCAACAATTACTTTCAGTATTTATACACAGAGTTATGCAGATATACCCCTGTATGCAAGAGATCATTCGGTGGTTTCATTGTTGTTGTCTAAGCTTAGCCAATTTTCCTGCGGTCCAATGCGCTTTTCAGTAATTTTTTGATCTGGATTGATGAGGTAGGTTTCGGGCAGTTTAATGGTTTGGTATAAATCCTGAGAGATTTTTTTATCTCCATCCTGAATGACGATAAAATTTTCAGGGATCGTTTTGTCTAGATTTGCCAGAAATTTGTTGATGTCGGCTAGGTTTTTATCTGTCGAGACTGCCAAAATTACAAAATTTTCAGGTTTTTTTCGTGCTAATTCGACCAAATCAGGAAATTCGATCAGGCAAGGGCCGCACCATGAAGCCCAAAAATGAAGCAATAGTGTTTTTCCTTTATGATCTCTAAGATTTCCTGTTTTTCCTTGAACTGTACTGTATGTAAAGTCAGGAGCAGGCATTAGATGAGAGGTATCTTCCTCTTTTGGCGAAGAGTCGGATTGTGGCGAGCGTGTTGCGCTGTAACTCGTCCATAGCGCGACTACCCCTAAAATCACCAATAGTAAAAAGATATTAATTTTCATAAATCGTACGTTTTTTATTTTCAAGACCCCATAGGCCGCCGATTAAGGCCAATTCAAAAATTGTAAAGCTCGCAATTGCAAAAGCAACGCCACTGATAAAACCGTAAGAATGTAGCCCGACATTTAGTAAATTAACTCCAAACCAGGCTAATACGACCACGACAGAGAGGAAAGCCGACCCCACAATAAAACCGATTTTGGTAAGATGTTGGCTAACGCGGCTATGTAATAACCAGGCGAGCCATAACACAATCAGAAGTGCTCCATTTTCTTTGGGGTCCCACCCCCAGAACCGGCCCCAGGATTGATCTGCCCAGATGCCGCCCAAAATTGTCCCAACAGTGGTAAATAGGAGCGACAAAACCACAACTGTTTTTAAATTTTGGTAAGACTGATTTAGAGCTTCCCCTTTTTCAGGGTGTTGCCACCGCATAAATAAATCATAGTGAGCCATGAGACTGGCCATCAGGCAGGTGCCATAACCAATGGTGATGCAGAGCACATGTGTGCCGAGCCAGAAATTTGTGTTCAGAACAGCAACGAGTGTTCCCATGCTATCTTCACTCACAAAACCTTGTGCGGTTGTTAGAAGTAAAATCCCAGACAGTCCCCCCAGTAAAATTCCGATTTTACTTTTTTGTTTCCAGGCAGCATAAACGAAACCTAAAACGCAAATTAAACTAACGAATAAAATTGATTCATATAAGGTGCCAACAGGTGGGCGTTCCAAAATATAAATTCGTAAAATAATATGAATGGATTGTAAAATTGCCCCTGAAATTAAAAGAGCAAAAGATATTTTTTCTAAATTATTGCGCCATCTTTTTTTGTTATTCGCAAGATTGCTAAAAACAATAAATAAAAAAGAAAAAATATAAAATATCAATGCACAATGTAGCAGATTAAGCATGTTGTAATATTTTTCAACACGTAGCTTTGGGTTATCAAAATAAGTTTTTGTGCTTTCGATAGTCTGTGACCATTGTTCTACATCATCGGTGTGGTAGGTCTTGGCCATTTGTTGCCATATCTTCATATATTCTGCGCTTTTGGGGGAGCCCTTACCGCTTAAAATAATATCCCATGGAGAGAGCCAGTTGGTTTGTTTTTGTTCCCAGTTTTCGGGAATAATTCTAAAAAGAACATTCCCATTTGCGCTTTGTTCAATCACATTAATTTGATAAGAAAGAAAAGCAATTTCCTTTTCTTCGTCGGTATAT
Source organism: Alphaproteobacteria bacterium (assembly GCA_041397885.1). Lineage (GTDB taxonomy): Bacteria > Pseudomonadota > Alphaproteobacteria > Micavibrionales > Micavibrionaceae. Next base: position 49,109 of record JAWKVV010000005.1, read on the forward strand.
TTTTCTAAATCTGTTCCTTTATTTTTTATTATTGATTTTGTTTTTTGATCTAATTCTTTTTGTCTTTTTTTGAAATCTAAAAAGTTATGATCTTCTTCATTAATCGGAAGTATTAAAGTTAAAGATCGTAGGATTTGTGTATATAAGATATAATGTTGGTAATGACTCATCAGGTTAAATTGCGATGATGCCCATTCTTTTTCATCTATTTGAATTAGTTTTTGAATATTGTCTTGATTGTCACGAATAATTTTTCCTAAGTCGGTATAGCTATAGAGCCTGTTTTTTGTTTTTGATAGACCGTAACTTTCAGCGTCCCTGATTTTAAAAGCAGGAATATAAACAGCGGTTGCAGGATCAAAAACGCTTAAGGCAAGCCATTCGCTAGCGCTTAATCCTCTAAGACTATCCGTTTGTGCAAAGGATTTGAGGGTCACGCGGGCGAAGCTATCCAAGGGTTTTACTCTCCCTTCATGTAGAATAGGCAGGCTTGACCACGCCCCGACATTTATTTTTGTTCCTTCACTTCCGTGACTGGGGTAAGGCATGAAGCATAAAAGGATCAGGATAAAAAAATAAATTTTTTTCATATCGCCTTATCCTTATAGCTCTGTAATCGAATAATCGAATGCAGTAAAAGGCCTGCAAAAATTATAAGGGTTGAAATATATGGGAAAATTCGTCCTTTGTTTTCTACGACGTTTAGAACAGTCACTTCTTTATCTTCACGCGTATCAAATGAAGATTGATAAAAAGTATACCCTTTATATCGCAGCGGTTGGTTCATACTAATGGTGACAGGCCATTCCAAATCACCATCTTGCACAAGCAAATCAGATTCAAATTCACGGGCTTTGTTTGTGCCTGGATAATCAATTTTTCTAAAATCTTTTAAGTGAATACCAAAAACAAGGGGCGTTTTCGCGCGTTCTAGTTTAATTTCAATATTCCCGCTATCTCCTTTTAGGATTGGGTTTTTGGGAATATCTTCCATGACAATATAGGTGCCGTTTTGCGCGGTTTTTCCCGTTTCTGCAGAAAGAATAAGGCCAGAAAAATTGACTTCGCTATTCTTTTCTTCAGGGATAGAAAACAGTTCCATGTTGACGGCAAGGCCTTGCAAATTATCGTATTGCCCGCTTGGCGCTTGGGCATCACAGTTGTCGCAAGTCATAAGAATTTTTATTTTGATGTTATCGATTTCAAAAACCTGGTCTATTTTTAAATCACGAAAAGAAACCGTTTTTATTATCTGTTCATCTTGATAAAAATTTAAAACGCGGGCGCGATAATCTGAAATTTTATTTATTTCTTGCCCTTCGGGAATAATCATAAATCCTTCTTTAGAAGTCAGGGCTGTAATAATTCCACCAATCAATAATAACAAAACACCAAGATGGGTTAGAATCGTCCCCGATTTTTTCCATTGCCATGGGCTAAAGAAAATAAACTTTATGGTGAGCGCGATAAAAATAAGGCCGATTGTGCTTAATCCCCCTGGGGTCGGTATGGGGCCCATCCATGTGATAAAAGAATTAAAATATTTTTCTGTGGCGACATACACTCCCAGATCTTTTTGGGCGATTGTGCCCAAAATGAGCAAGACCATCAGCCATGGCAGGGCATAGAATAAAAGATGCGGCTTGGCCAGATAATGGCTAAGTTCAATAATATTATGTCTGGATTTTTGCCAAAAACGCATAGGCTTCTTCTAATCATAAAGAAGCCCGAATTCAATAATTATAAAGGACTTTATGCTGACTTTTCGGCCAAAGCAGCGTTGGAGCGTCTTTGACGTTCCATCATCATTTTAATGAGTGCCCGTAGCATAGGATCACACAGGCGAATTTTGGCATCCAGAATATCTGGCGTAATCTTGATAACGGTTGTTTCCTCAAGGGCGGTGACGGTCGCGCCGTAATCAGAGCCTTTAAAAAGGGCGGTTTCACCAAAAATCTGGTCCTCTCCCAACTGTGCTAATTCAATGGTTTTGCCATCACGCTCTAGGGTTACTTGGACTTTGCCACCTTCAATTAGAAAGGCTTCCATGGCGGGTTCGCCCTGTTCAATAATCACGCGGCCTTCGGGATAGATAAATGTTTCATAAGAATCAGTCATATATTGAAAATAATATGAAGCGGCTCCCCCGTCCAATCTTTTATGGATTCTTATATTTTGGAACGTTATAGTGGCGTTCATGCAAGGATATTTTATCACAGGGACAGATACCAATGTTGGTAAGACGGTGGCGAGCGCGTGGACAATATTGCATCTTAACGCGGATTACTGGAAACCAACACAAAGTGGACTGCATCCGACCACGGACACTCTCACGATGAAACAAATAACAGGGTTGCCTGATGATCGCTTTCATCCAGAAACATATAGTTTGAGCCAGCCACTTTCCCCACATGAAGCGGCACGCCGTGATGGTGTGAAGATCAAAATGGATGACTTTAAGGTTCCCCAAACGCCGCGACCCTTGGTGATTGAGGGTGCGGGCGGTCTAATGGTGCCTTTAAACGAGGATCACTTGGTGATTGATTTAATCAAGCAAATTGGGTTTCCAACGATTCTGGTTTGCCGTAGCGGCCTGGGGACTATCAATCATACTTTGTTGTCGCTTGAGGCCATGCGTACGCGTACACTCCCTGTGGCGGGACTTATTATATGCGGACCTAAAGTGCCCCATAATCGTCAGGCCTTGGAAGAATATGGCGGCGTTCCTATTATTGCAGAAATAGATCACCTTGATGAAATAACACCCAAGGTACTTCTGGCGATTAAGCCTGAAATTGATTTAAACGATATAAAGATAGCGGCATGAGTTCATTACTAGCAAAAGATAAACGCCATTGTTGGCATCCTTTTACGCAGCATCAGGTAGAACCTGATCCCCCTGTTATTGTGAAAGCAAAAGGTGCGAGCCTTTTTGATGAGCAGGGGAACGAAATTTTGGATATGATTTCTTCGTGGTGGACATGTATTCACGGCCACGCCCATGACGAAATCAGTCAAGCGCTTGCCGATCAAGCGGCGCAGCTTCCTCACGTGATGTTTGCGGGATTCACCCATCCCGCCGCTATTCAACTGGCAGAAAAATTGGCGCAAAAATTACCAGGGGATTTAAACCGCGTTTTTTATTCTGATAATGGTTCAACCGCCGTCGAAATTGCTCTTAAAATTGCCTACCAATATTGGACCAATAAGGGGGAAAGGGCTCGAACAAAATTTCTGGCTTTTGATGGAGGGTATCATGGTGAAACGTTTGGGGCGATGGCAGTTGGAAAAGGATGTGGATTTTTTAAGTTATATGATGATCTCACTTTTAATGTGGAAATGCTTCCTTATGTGCCAACATGGGAGAAGGATCATGATGTGGAAGAAAGAGAAAAAGCAGCACTTCAATCCATACAAAAAACTATCGAAAAACATAAACATGAAATTGCTGCCCTTATTGTTGAACCGTTAATGCAAGGGGCAGGAGGGATCCGTTTTTGCCGTCCAGAATTTATGAGGCAAGTCACGCAAATGGCGCAGGATCAAGGAATACTGGTGATTTACGATGAGATTGCCGTGGGATTTGGGCGCACAGGCACACTTTTTGCGTGCGAAAAAATAGGCGTTACGCCAGATTTAATCTGCCTATCAAAGGGGCTGACAGCGGGGTATTTGCCACTTTCTGTGACGGTGGCAACGGACCGTATATTTGATGTTTTTTTAAGTGATGATGTTGAAAAAGGTTTCATGCATAGCAATACATTTACGGCCAATCCGCTGGCCTGTGCGGTAGCCTTAAAATCTTTAGAAATTTTTGATCGTGAAGATAGTTTTAAGAAACTGGCTCATATAGAAAAACGTCATCGTAAATTTTTGAAACAGTTAGAAAACCATCATGATATTTTTATGCCTCGTGTTATGGGACCTATTTTGGCTTTTAATATTTCCAAGGAAAAGCGGGGATATAAAAATAACGTTAGTGAAAAATTACGCGACTGGTTTTTAAAAAACGGATTAAATATTCGCCCTATTGGTGATGTTATTTATTTGCTCCCTCCTTATTGTATTATGGATGAAGAATTAGACCGTGCTTATCAGGGGATTATGAAGGGGCTTGATGAGGTTTTATTACCGCTTAATCGCGCGGCCTGAACTATATAGTGCGCCGTATAAAATATGCCATGTGATTTTCCCTTGATACGCTGCATCATAAGTATCACAAGCCTTTTTTAGCTGTTTTGTGCTTAAGGGAGTATAGTTTTCTTTGGGTTGATGGGCGCCAATTTTTTTAAAGCTTTTCAAAAAATCCAACGCGTTCTTGTAAGAAACAGTTTTTTTATCTTCTAAAAAAATTCCTGAATAATCTGGGCTGTCAATTAATCCAGAAGGAAATTCTAAATCCTGCAATATAGTGCGCCATTCACTAAAGCTTTCTTTTCCTATTGTTGTATAAAACAAAATTCCGTTATCATTTAAAAATTTTGTGAGGTGTTTAAGACCTGTAACTGGTTTTCCAAACCATTGAACAGCCAAGTTACTGACAATTAAATCAAATTTTTTATCACTTTCAAAATATTCGCCATCGTCAGTTTCAAAGTTAAGATTCACATAACCTGTAAATTTTTGACGGCAGGCTGTAACCATTTGTTTTGAAATATCGATGCCCAAAATTTGTGCTTGCGGGTATTTTTTTTGTAATTCTTCCGTCAAAAACCCTGTTCCACAGCCAATTTCAAGGATATTTAAAGGAGTATTTTCAGGAAGAAAACCGCATAGTTTTTGCGCAGACTCTTTTTGTAAAATGGCATAACGGCTGTAGGAAGACGCTTTATCACCAAAAGATTTTTCTATTTTTTGTTTTCTATTTAAAATCATCAATAAAATTTTCTATATGTTTAGTGCACCATTTAGATTGCGTGATGGGTAGCATGTGACCGCCTTCGTCAATCCACTCTATATCATAATTTTTCCAAATATCTTGGGTCATTTTTTCTGGAACAATATGGTCATCGTGACTGGCTAAAATTTTTATAGAGATATTTGGCGGGATATTTGCATTCCATTTAGATAACCATCCCAGCCCTTCAATTAATTTTAAAGGTTTCAAATTTTTAAATCCACCTGGGTGGTCTAATCCCGCATGATGCCAGAAATCCTGCAATTGTGCGGTCATATCTTTTGCGATATTTTTTTGCATCTTGCTGAGAATATGCTGCGGAATATGCTGATAAAAACAGTTAAAACTGGCGATGGATATAAATCCTGAAAGCCTTTCTGGATAATGTTTTAGAAGCCATGCGCCGCCTAAAGAATGACCAATTCCGATAAATTTTTCATCAGGAACAGATAAATTTTCTTCTCCCAAAAATCCTAAATTCACCACTGTGCAATTATAAGATTCAAAAGAAGGAAGAATATCTTTCCAAACAAATGGCCCAGACCCCCATCCATGCACAAAGACCAGATTCATTTATGCCGCCTTTTCTTGAGGTATGGTTTTCAAAATATTTAATAATTTTTCTAGATCTTGATCTGTATGACTTGCTGAAAAAGCGAAGCGAATTCGGGCAGTGTTTGGTGGAACTGTGGGCGGGCGTATTGCTGTTGCCCATAATCCATTTTGTTTTAGAATTTGACTTAAATCTAATGCGTGATTTGCACTGCCAATCATTAGGGGAACAATTTGTGTTTTTGATTTCCCGCAATCAAAACCTAGATTTGATGTTTCCTGCCGAAAATATGTTGCTATATTTTGTAAATAATCGCGTTCTTTATTCATGTCTGGAATCAAATCCAATGCGGCGTCAATGCTTCCTAAAACGCTTGGCGGTAACGCTGTGGCATAAATAACCCCACTGCATTTGTTGACTAAATAATCCTTTAAAACCTTACTGCAAGCCACATACGCGCCAAAGCTGCCGAATGCTTTGCTAAAGGTTCCAATCACCAGATCGGCTTTGGTGGCCAGCCCCTGCCCATTTTGACCCAATACTCCCGTGGCATGGGCTTCATCAACGATTGTAAAACATTGGTGTTGTTGGGCGAGAGAATAAATTTTTTCTAACGGCGCGATATCACCGTCCATACTAAAAACACTTTCGGTTAAAATAAATTTTGGTGCGGCATTGTTGCTATGTTTTTCTAACAACTCTTTAAGATGAGCCATATCATTGTGACGATATCGAATTTGTGTAATGCCCGCGGCATGACACCCTAAATGCATACTGGCATGGTTTAACTTGTCACTAAAAACCAAAGGCGTTTCACCTAAAGCCTCTTTATCAAACAATGCAGGCAATAATGATGCATTGGTTTGAAATCCTGACACCATAACCAAGGCGGCTTCCTTGTTTTTAAAGGCCGCGATTTTATCTTCAATTTTTGTGAAAATTTCTAGATTCCCTGTCACTAGGCGGGAGGCTCCAGATCCTGCACCATAACGTTCTGCCCATTCTTGGGCCCGTTCAATCAGGGCAGGATGGCTATTCAGTCCCAAATAATCATTGCTTGAAAAATTGATATAAGGGTGGCCGTCAATGTTGATTTGGGGCGGCGAAAATCTTGAAATATCGACCAAATCCCGCTTTAAACCTTGGGTTTTGCGGCTGTGTAGAAAATCTGCGTAAAGGCTTTCGATTTTATCCATGTTCCTGTAATAATGCCTCATGATAACAAAATCAACGAGAGTTAAAAAATGACTGATACTGCCATCCGCACCAACTGGACAACCGATGAAGCTTTGGAGTTACTTGAAGCGCCTTTGATGGAGTTGCTTTATAAGGCTCAAGGTATTCACCGTGAGTATCACGAGGATAATACAGTTCAGCTCGCAAGCCTTTTGAGTATCAAAACGGGGGCGTGTCCTGAGGATTGTAAATATTGTCCGCAAAGCGCCCATTACGCCAAAAAGACAGGTCTTAAAAAAGAGGCCTTGATGGATGTTGATGCGGTACTTGAAAAAGCCAAAATTGCAAAAGAGGCAGGAGCATCACGTTTTTGCATGGGGGCGGCGTGGAAACAGGTTCGTGATGGGGAAGAATTTGATAAAGTCATCAGCATGGTTGAAGGTGTTACCGAAATGGGTATGGAAGCCTGCGTGACTTTAGGAATGCTTAATCAGGATCAGGCCAATCGTTTGGCGAAAGCAGGACTGAAAGCATATAACCATAATTTGGATACCTCGCCTGAATTCTACGAAAAAATTATTACAACACGCACCTATCAGGACCGGCTGGATACTTTGGAATGTGTTCGTAATTCTGGGGTTACAATTTGTTCTGGCGGTATTATCGGCATGGGGGAAACTTTGAAAGATCGTGCCCGTATGCTTGAGATTTTGGCCAATCTTGACCCGCAACCTGAAAGCGTACCCATTAATGCTCTTGTGCCTGTTCAAGGAACACCCATGGGAGAGCGGGACCGCATTGATCCTTTGGAATTGGTGCGGATGATTGCAACAGCCCGTATCATGATGCCTAAATCGCGTGTGCGGTTATCGGCGGGGCGTGAAATGTTAAACCGCGAAGCACAAATTTTGTGTCTCATGGCGGGGGCAAATTCTATCTTTTATGGTGAAAAATTATTAACAACCGCCAATAATGATGTGGCCGAAGATCAGGCGATGATTAAAGATGCAGGATTAAAAGTGGCTTAACCATTTTTGGTTGTTAATTTTAAAACGCTATACCCAGCGACAGCAGATAAAATTGACGCAACCAAAACGCCAAGACGAACTTGTGCAGTGACAACTTCATGTTCATAAGCAAGTGTGCCAATGAATAAACTCATGGTAAAGCCGATGCCTGTTAGAATCGCTAAGCCATAGATTTGTGTCCATGTAACATGTTCAGGTTTCTTGCATAGTCCTGCTTTACAGCTGATCCAGACAAAACTGAAAACCCCCATTTGTTTGCCAAGAAAAAGGCCCAATATAATTCCTAAGGGTATTGTTCCTCCTAAAATATTGGGATCAAATCCCTGCAAGTTCAGTCCTGCATTAGCGAAAGCAAAAATAGGCATAATCATGAAATAAACCCATGGGTGCAGAGTGTGTTCAATATTTTCCACAAGAGGTTCATTTTTGTGTCCTGTCATGGGAATACACATGGCTAAAATAACACCTGCTAGGGTTGCATGAACGCCAGATTTTAAGACGCAGACCCATATAAAAATTCCAATGACAATATAAGGAGAGATTTTTTTGACCCTAAAAATATTAAGGGTGATAGCTGTGAGGATGCCTAAAGATGAAAACATCAACGCGTTAAAAGATAGGTTTTCTGTGTAAAATAGGGCGATGACAATAATCGCAATTAAATCATCAATGATGGCTAGGGAAAGCAAAAGAATCTTTAATTCTTTCGGAATGTTTTTCCCAATCAAGGCCAAGATACCCAAGGCGAAGGCAATGTCTGTTGCCATGGGAATGGCCCATCCTTTTAAGGCGTAATCATATTCATAATTTAAACTGATATAAATCAGGGCGGGGAAAATGACGCCGCCGAGAGCCGCAACAATTGGCAGGCTTGCTTTTTTCAAGCTATTGAGCTGCCCTGTCAAAACTTCTCTTTTGATTTCAAGACCGACTAGGAAGAAAAAAATTGCCATCAGGCCATCATTAATCCAAAGCAAAAGCGGTTTATCCAATCCAAACTCTCCCACCTTAATAATAAACGGTGTGGTGAGAAGTGAATCATAAAGCGCCGCTAAAGGGGAGTTGTTGAAAGTTAAAGCCAGAAGAGTTGCAAAAATTAACAGCAAGCCGCTCAATTTTTCGGGGGAGATAGAAAATTTTTTCTGGATTGCGTTCATTATATCTCTTTTACCTTGTTGAAGGATAAGTCTTCGATTTCTTAACAATAGTAAAAGATTTAAAAATATAATCTAGGAAATATAAGACGTATCTTCTTTTTTGATTTTTGGCCTATGCGCATTTTTTTCAATATGTTCAATCATCATGCCTGCAATATCAATTTTTGTGGCCCCTTCTACACCTTCCAGACCAGGGGAGGAGTTGATTTCCAGGATCATAGGGCCTTTATTGGAACGGATAATATCGACGCCTGCCACTTTCAATTCCATGGCTTTGGCGGCTTTAATGGCCATTTTACGCTCTTCGGGGGTGATCTTGGCTTTATGGCCTGTCCCGCCCAAATGAATATTGGCACGGAATTCCCCTTCGGCGGCATGGCGTTCCATGGCGGCCACAACCTTGTCTCCGACAACAAAACACCGCAGATCCACGCCGCGGGATTCGGCGATAAATTCCTGAACCAAAATATTGGCCTTCAGGCTTTTGAAGGCATTGACCACACTTTCTGCTGCCTTGTTGGTGTCTGCCAAAACAACGCCGACACCTTGTGTTCCTTCCAAAAGTTTAATAACCACAGGGGCGCCGCCCACCAACTTCACCATGTCTTTGGTATCTTGCGGGGAATCGGCAAAGGCAGTTTTAGGGATATTAACGTGCTTTCCGCTCAGGATTTGTAGGGTGCGCAATTTATCACGGGAACGACCGATGGCCACAGGACCATTCAGGCAGTAACTTCCTTGCGCGCTGAATTGACGCAAAACCGCTGTGCCGTAAAATGTAGCGGCAGGACGAATCCGTGGAATAACGGCATCGAACCCTTTTAGAATTTCACCGCCGCGATAATGGATTTCAGGTTTGCTTGCCGTGATGTCCATATAGCAGTTTTTGATCGCAATGAAATGCATGTCATGGCCACGCTGTGTCCCTGCTTCCATCAAACGTTTGTTTGAATATAGGTCAGGGTTTGATGCTAAAACGGCGATGCGCATGGCAAGTTCCTTAAAGGTAAAGTGTTAGAGATACAGCTCTTTAGCATTTTTATTCTTGCCAAATCTATAGCTTTTTGCGGGATCGACCAAAAAACTGCCTGCCTTTAGGGCTTCTTTTCCCAACAGCATTCGAAAGCGCATGCCATAACGGGTTGTCAGCGTTAGATCAGAGGTAAAAACCTGATCCCCGAACTTGAATGTCGTATTGATGACGTATCGTTTTTCGCGTTCCCCGTTGGAGCTTGTGACGGTTCTAAAATCCACAATCGGGGCTTCGCAGATGCGGGTGATCTTTCTGTTTTTCTGGATGGGGTGAACTTCAAAACGAATGTAATCTTTTCCGTCTTTTTGAAAAACTTTTAAATTGTCTGCGTGAAGGCAGGATGTTTTGGCCCCTGTATCAATTTTGGCTTTCACTGCGGGCAGGTTTAGATCGGGGAAAGCACACCATTCTTCCCATCCAATGATTGGTTTTTTTAAATTTCTTACTTTATCAATCAGAACCATTTCTATCTTTATAATATAGGATCAATGACAAGGATACTCTGGAGTAAAGCATAATAGCTTTCAATACACCCTTTTGTGGTGGTCTCATAACTGGTGTGGTACTCCATCGTTGGAATCTGGACGGTGGCTCCAGACCAATGACCATTTGAATTTAAAATCAGGCGGCCTAATTCAGTGGATCCTAGATCAGGGATATCAAGCCCTTGTGTTAGAAAATATTCATCTTTCACCTGGTAAGTGAGTCCTAAATCGTGGCAGCGTTGTTTGATTTTGGCGACGAGCTCTTTGTTAAAAACATCACTTTTGTCACGGTTGCGCAAGATCACCATGTTTTTATCAATCGGCTCTTTTTCACGGTAGGGACTTGTATCAATGATAATTAAATTTTTACTTTCGATTTGTTCTTCTTTGAGCCAGTTTTGAATGTGAATCCAGCTTTTACCAATTTCCTCTTCGGTTGAAAGAATGGCGGTGCCCTGAAATCCATTTTGAAACAGAACGTAGATAACACCAAGAGAGACAACATTGTCTATTTGTCCCTTTAAAAATTCACCGTCAGATTTTGCAGTTCTAGCATAACCAACAGGTGTGTTTTTGGGCATGGCGGGCATTCCATTCACTTTAAAAATAGAATCACCATTGTCCATATATTGATCACAACTTTCGATGACGCCTTCGCCTAATCGATCTCCTGTTTTTGAATCGTACGCAAAAACAACTTCTCCCTCGAACCGGCCACTAATGGCTTCCAACATTTTTTTAGAAGGGGTATTTTCTTCGCCATATTTTTCTTCGCGGACATATTGGGCGGCATAGGCATATTGCCCGTCTCCCATACTGATGAGACCGTGGCGGTCTATATGGGCGGATATGATTTTGGAACGGGGCTTGGCACCTGAAATTTCCAATATACCTTTATGGTCTTTAACGCTTAGACCTAATTTTTCGAAATCCGCTTTTAAATATCGGTAGAAATGTTGCTCATGTCCTACCACACTGGGAACGGCCAGATATTCAATGGTTTTTAGAGAAACGGTTTCAAAAGGCATCGATGATAGAATAAGATGTTTTTAAGAATCAAAAACAATATTGTATCAGATTTTGAAAAAGAGCTTCCCTTGTTTGTGCTACATGACAGTTATTTATTGGGTTGCTATTTATTCCACGGCATTTTTTGTAAAAGCATGGCGAGGCCGCACCATCCTGTGATACCTGCCACGCATAATGCTGTTCCTAACAGCCCCGCAAGAATAAAGCCAAAGGTCAGACCCATGAGACCCAAAGAAACCATCAAAGCAACCAAACCCCCAACGATAATTTGGACCTGACGGAAAATGCTTAATTTAGGTTTGTTATCATTGTTTCCTGCAACGGGAAGGCCTGCTTCTTTCCATGCGATAATGCCGCCATCCATGTTAAAAATTTCATTGCTACATTTGTTGCAGGAAATAACGATGTCACAGGCTTTTCCGCCTCTGACGCCTTTTAGGCATTGAAAAATAACTTTCCTGTTATTTGGGATATTCATTTGTTCAAAAAGTGTATCTAAATTACTCAACGGGAGAGAATTTGCATAAGCGATATGTTCATCGCGAAATTCATCCGCTTCACGGACATCAATTAAAATTGCCTCTCCAGCGGCAAGCCAAGTGGCGGCTTCTTGGGGGGATACAGATTTAGCCATATTTCTCTCCTTTAAATTCTGGTGCCGTTGATAGGATTTGAACCTACGACCCACGCTTTACGAAAGCGTTGCTCTACCCCTGAGCTACAACGGCCTCTTGTCATCTCATATTTACTCTGGGGAGCGGGCGGGAGTAAAGAGCTACTCGTGTATCCGCCTTAAAAAAATGCTTTTAAATCAATACAAAGACAAAAACTCAGGTTTTTCCTTGAAATTCTAAGCCTGTCATGTTATAAACACATATCTGGTTATATAAAAATTACATAACATAACCATTTTTAGCGGAAATATAGAGATTAGGTGTTCTTTTAAACAAGAAAAAGGATGAGCTATGCTGTATTTTATTGGCTTTGTCTTTCTTATTCCTCTGATGGTGCTGTCTGCAGCAATGCGGGAGAAGCGTCTGGATAGAAGACGCGGGCTGCGTTGGAATTGCTGATTTTCTGCTGTTTGGCAGATATTTTATACCTGAACAGGCTTGAAGTTTGTGTCAAAACCCCTTAAGTGTTGGCGCGGAAGATCGGCGCGGGCGAAATCTCGCTGGACCCGGTCAGGTCTGAGAAGAAGCAGCCGCAGGTGAATTTTTTCGGGTCGTTGCTCGGTCTTCCACTTCCACCGCTTGCACGAATTACGGAATCTCTTTAAAAAGAACGGATGTCGTCTGTTCAGCAAGAAAAACAAGCCCCATATCGCGTTTTGGCGCGGAAATACCGTCCCCAGAATTTTGATGATCTCATTGGTCAAGATGCGCTTGTGCGTACGCTGAAAAATGCCATCGATTCTGGCCGTATTGCTCATGCGTTTATGCTGACGGGGATTCGCGGGGTGGGTAAAACCACAACGGCGCGGATTATTGCCAAGGCGCTGAATTATACAGGCACCGATGGCAAAGCAGGACCCACCACAGGAGATACTGCGGATTGTGATATCTGTAAGGCGATCGCCGAAGACCGTCACCCCGATGTGATGGAGATGGACGCGGCAAGCCGTACAGGGATTGATGATATTCGTGAAATTTTGGATGGGGTGCGTTATGCGCCAACTTCCGCGCGCTATAAAGTTTATATCATTGATGAGGTGCACATGCTTTCCAAAGCGGCCTTTAATGCACTGCTGAAGACATTGGAAGAGCCGCCCGAGCATGTGAAATTTATTTTTGCGACAACTGAAATCCGTAAAGTGCCGATTACAGTACTTTCGCGTTGCCAACGTTTTGATCTGCGCCGTATTGAGCCTGATGTGCTTCAGAATTACTATGGGCAGATTGCAGAAAAAGAAAATGTAAAAGCCGAAGAAGATGCGCTGGCGTTGATTGCGCGCGCGGCGGATGGCTCTGTGCGGGATGGGCTGAGTTTGTTGGATCAGGCCATCGCCTTGGGAGACGGCATGGTCACAGGTGCGCAAGTGAAGGATATGTTGGGGCTTGCTGATCGCGCGCTCATTCTTGATCTCCTTGAAAATGCGCTAAAGGGGAAATCTGCGGACGCTTTGGCTATTATGAGTGATCTTTACAAAAAAGGTGCAGATCCAGTTGTGGTGATGCAGGATATGTTGGAGTTAACGCATCAACTTACAAAACATCGTGCTCTTCCTCAAAATGCTATGGATTCTGCTTTACCAAAGGGAGAGCAAGACCGTCTGGTTCAGTTATCGGATAGCCTTTCTATGCCAACATTGGGGCGGACATGGCAAATTCTTTTGAAAGGATTGGGCGAAGTAAATATGGCACCCCATCCGCAAAAAGCGGCAGAGATGATTGTTATTCGCCTACTATATGCAGCAGAATTACCAGATCCAACGGATCTTGTGCAAAAGCTAAAAGATCAACCCGCAAATACATCTTCCAAACCCGCGATGCAAATGCCTGCCAATAATGGGGGCGGGAGTAATGTAACAATTCAAAAAGAGCAATCTTTCCCTTCGTCCTCTTCCGTGTCGACAGGGGAAACAGTTGCAGCCTTAAAGCCGCAGAGTAATCTATCCGAAATAAATCTATCGGGTGTTAAAACGATACAAGACGTTGTCAGTCTTCTTGAACAAAATGGCGAGATGATTTTGGCAACCCATGTGATGATGTATGTTCATCCTGTTAAAGTTGAAGAAGGGCTCATCGAATTTGGCTTGGCAGAAAATTCACCGCCGCGGTTATCTCAGGATTTATCACAGAAGTTAAAGGCTATCACAGGAAAGCGTTGGGTGATCACCATTTCATCCCAAATGGGTGCGCCGACTTTGATGCAGCTTCGCGATAAGGCTGAAGCAGAATTACAAGCGCATGTTTTGGGACAGACGTTGGTGAAGAACATCCTGAATTTCTTCCCTGATGCAAAATTAAACGAAATAACCAAAAAATAAGGAAAGATAAAAATGAATATTCAAGAAATGATGAAACAAGCAAAATCCATGCAGGAAAAAATGGCGCAAATGCAGGAGAAGCTGGGCGGTGTCGAAGTTCAGGGAAACGCAGGCGGTGATATGGTGAAAGTGACCATGACGTGTAAGGGAGAAGCGCGCAAAATCGACATAGCCGATTCCATGATGGATCTTAACGAGAAGGAAGTTCTAGAAGATTTAATTAAGGCCGCGTTGAATGATGCTAAAATGAAAGCGGATCAGAAACTGGCCGAAGAAACACAAAAAATGATGAGTGAGCTCGGCCTTCCCGCTGGGGCGGCGGGGGCTTTGCCATTTTAATAATGGGGACGAAGAAATAATTTTAATTCAAAAAAGGTATGCATAAAAATGGAATTTGGATATTGGGATCATAGTTTAAATAGCGTGCTGTTCGTCAATATTCTGATTGTCATTGCCCTGTTTACCTGTCTTCGCCTGTTCTCAGGGGCGATTGCTCACATTAATGCAACCAAAGAAATTCTGACAAAAGATAATGCGGCCTTCGGACTTTCGCTTGCGGGCGTTACTTTTGCCGTAGCAATTATGTTGAGCGGGGCGATCTACGGAAACTACAGCATTGATCTATGGACTTCTGCGGCCTATGTGTCGGGTTTTGGCGTTTTGGGTATTTTGTTGATGTCTTTAACGCGGATTATCTTTGACAAAATAACACTGCCAGAAATTTCTCTGCGTGATGAAATTTCAAAAGGCAATATTGCGGTTGCGATTGCGGATACGTCGAACGTTTTGGCGGCAGCGATTATTATCCGTTCCCTTATGATATGGGCAACAGACAATGCTTTGCATGATGTTTTGTTTCTTCTGGTTGCTTATCTAATTTCTCAAGTCATTTTAACGTCTACGACCTATATAAGACGTCTCATGGTTCGTTATTTTCATACGGGGAGAGAAACACAGGACGAACTGAAAAATGGCAATATTGCTATGGCTCTGTCTTTTGGGGGGCGTAAGATCGCGACGGCCTTTGCTATTACAATTGCATCTAACTTTGATTTTTTTGAAGTTTATGATTTGAAAATGATTATTCTACCGTGGATTCTTATTTCAATTTCTGCGGTTATTATTTTAAAAATAATTGCCTATATTGCTGAAAGAATTGTTTTGTTTAATGTGGCAACTATGCGCGAAATTTTGGATCAAAGGAATATCGCTGTCGGTGCAATACAGGCAACCATCTATATGGCGATGGGTTTATTGATTGCAGGTTTGTAAGATTAATTCATGAAAATTGTAACATGGAATATTAACTCGGTACGGCTTCGCGCACCGATTGTGGTGCGCTTGATGCGGGAAGAAAATCCTGACATTATTTGTTTGCAGGAAACCAAAACACCTGATGAATTTTTTCCACGCGAAACTTTTGAACAAGAAGGATATAAGCATATCCATATTCACGGGATGAAAAGCTATAATGGTGTTTGCATTCTCTCCCGTGTTCCTTTTAAGAGGACCGATATTCATCACCGTGTCGGCAAAGAAGATTGTAGACATATATCTGTTACACTTGATTTACGAGGCCGTAGCGCGCCTGCGCGCCTGAGGCAAAATGAAATTGATCTGCATAATCTCTATATTCCTGCGGGTGGTGATGAACCAGACCGCAAGATTAATGAAAAATTTGGTCACAAGCTCGACTTCGTTGATGAAATGACAAAATGGTTTCCTAAAATATATATGCCAACAAAACCCGTGATCACATTGGGAGATTTTAACATCGCGCCATTGGAACACGATGTTTGGTCATCAAAACAGTTGCAAAAAGTTGTGTCCCACACCCCAATTGAACGGGAAAAACTTGATAAAATGTATAAGGCGCTAGACTGGCAGGATGCTATTCGTCACTTTGTTCCTGACGAGGAAAAATGTTATAGTTGGTGGTCTTATCGTAATCGGGATTGGAAAAAATCAAATCGAGGCCGGCGTTTGGACCATATTTGGGTCACAAAACCCCTTAAGGAGCATTTGAAAAGCCATAAAATCCTCACATCCTATCGTGATCTGGATAAACCGTCAGATCACGTGCCTGTGATGATTGAACTGTCGTCTTAGATTTTGATGTTGGAGTTATAATGTTGGATCAAAATATTACCCAAATTGAACTAACGGGATTGGATGGTAAACCAATCACGTTGTCTGCTGATTTTGAAATATCTTCGGGAGAGTGTGCTTCTATCTATTATTCTGATTTAGAAGAAAAAAGAGAAATAGATTCTTATATTCGTGAAGAAATCGAAAAAAGAGGCCTTAATTTGAGTAAACTCAATTTAGCTTATGAAGTTAACTCTCGTCGCCCTTACCGTGCTGATTATGGCCCGATGACTGGTTTAGAAAGTCAGATATTTTCTCATGTTAAGGCAGGTTGCACTTTATTACAATCAAAGCAGCCAAAATTTCATAGCGGCCTGATGACGTATGATAGTACCACATGGCTGCCGACCGTTAGAGCCGAAAGACCGCGATATCACGTTATTCAAACTGAGGATGAAATAAAACAGGCGTTGTCACAGGGTGTCGTGAGTCTTCACAATCCTGACAAATATTATGCCTTAAGACAGGAATGGTTGAGCGCCGCCAAAGGGGTAATTGATCATAATTTAGATAGAATTCAGGCCAACCCTGAAATAGGAAAAACGGTCTTGGAGCGTGTTAGGGATTTATTTTCCCCGCGGCGATAATTTCTCCAACAACACTATTTTTTTGTGCCAGAACAACATAACCCTGGGCAGGTGGTAGCTCTGAAACATCATAAGTCATGGTTTTACCCGTGCCGTCCCATGTACCAAGAGAAATAATGCGTTCTACAGGGTTGGTATAGTTTACGGTACGGCCCTTATTTTCTCCGCTAGGGATAGATTGGGTATGGCGCTTACCATGGGCGAGAAGCGAAACTGCATAACTATCACTTCCTGGTGTTTCGGGCAGTTTTATATCCAACTGTTGTTCTGATAAATTAAGCGTAATCAACTTGATCGGACTATCTTTCAAATCCTTTTTAATAGTTTTCTTTATGGCGCTTTCACGCGATCCTACCATTTCATATTTCCCGTTAATAACAATTTGCGGTGTGTATGGACCACGGGAGCGAAGATGCTGCACATATTGTCTTTGCCGCTGGGTACAAAAATCTTTGGACAAGGTATCTTCCCAATGCAGATGATTCCAATAGGTCACGTTACAACTCAGGTCGATGATATTGTCATTTTCATCGGCTAGTTCGCCTAAAATTTTATCGGCAGGTGGGCATGATGAGCAGCTTTGTGAGGTAAATAACTCTAAAACAACAGGGGAAAGATCATCCTGCGCTTTGGCGGAATAAAACGGCAGAGAACTTAAAAAAATAAGCCATAAGAATTTCTTCATACGGCTTATTCGATCAGAAATAGAAATAGGTTACAAGTTATCCTTGGGCTTTAGCGGCCTGACGTTTGGCGCTGACACGGTCAACGGCGTTCAGATGTACTTTACGCAAACGTAAGGATAAAGGCGTTACTTCGACCAATTCGTCATCATTGATATAGGCAATCATTTCTTCCAATGACATCTTTTTTGGTGGAACAAGGACAGTCGCCTCATCCGTGCCAGACGCACGCATATTGGTTAGTTTTTTGCCCTTAAGAACATTGATGTCCAAATCATTGTCGCGGTTATGCTCACCGACAATCATCCCTTCATACACTTTGTCCTGGTGGCCAATAAACATGACACCGCGATCTTGCAGGTTAAAGATTGCGTAGGCGACCGCTTCCCCTTTATCTGTTGAAATCAGGGCGCCGTTGCGACGGGCGGGGATATCTCCTTTAAACGGACCATAAGAATCAAAAATACGGTTCATGAGCCCTGTACCGCGGGTGTCTGTTAAAAATTGTGATTGGTATCCAATCAAACTTCTCGATGGGGCTTTAAACAAAATACGAGTGCGCCCTGCGCCAGATTGACGCATATCGACTAATTCGGCTTTTCGCTGTGTCATTTTTTCAACAACGCTGCCTGAGTATTCGTCATCCACATCAATGGTGACTTCTTCGTAAGGTTCTGTTGTTTGACCATTTTCATCTTTTTTCAAGAGAACCCGCGGACGGGAAACAGTCATTTCAAATCCTTCTCGGCGCATGGTTTCAATCAAAACACCCAACTGTAATTCTCCCCGTCCAGCCAGTTCAAACGCATCTTTGTTGTCAGATTCACTGACCCGAATGGCAACGTTGGTCTCCGCTTCGGCCATCAGGCGATCGCGGATCATCGTAGATGTTAATTTTTTCCCTTCTTGTCCTGCGTAGGGGGAGTCATTGACCGTAATGGTGACCGCCATCGTTGGTGGATCAACAGGGTCAGATGGAATAGGTGTGGTAACAGATGTTTCGCAAATCGTATCAGCTACAGACGTCTTGGCCATTCCTGCGATGCAGACAATATCCCCTGCGACGGCTTTATCAACAGGTACGCGGTCAATACCGTTATAGGCCATTAATTTGGTTAGGCGAAAAGTTTCAACGGTTTTTCCATCTAGGGATAGAGCCTTAACAGGCATGTTTACAGTGGCAATCCCCGAATAAATTTTACCTGTCAGCGTACGGCCAAGGTAAGAATCAGACCCCAACAAAGTTGACAGCATGGTGAAGGGGGCGTCGGTTTTCACTTTTGGGGATGGAACATGTTCTAAGACAAGTTCAAGAAGCGGGTGTAAATTCTCCCGCGGGCCATCAAGGCTGTCACAGCACCATCCATCGCGGCCAGAGGCGTACAGGACAGGGAAATCCAATTGCTCATCTGTGGCGTCTAAAGAGGCAAACAAGTCAAAAACTTCATTTAAAACTTCGTCAGGGCGTGCATCAGACCGGTCAATTTTGTTAATCAAGACAATCGGGCGCATACCCAGTTTTAGGGCTTTTCCCAAAACGAATTTTGTTTGTGGTAGCGGCCCTTCTGCGGCATCGGTTAGCAGGATTACCCCATCGCACATGCTTAACACACGCTCGACCTCGCCGCCGAAATCGGCGTGGCCTGGGGTGTCAATAATGTTAATGCGGATACCATCCCAATTCACAGACGTACATTTGGCTAAAATCGTGATCCCCCGCTCTTTTTCAAGGTCGTTGGAATCCATCACGCGCTCATTAACTTGCTGATTTTCACGGAAAGATCCGCTTTGGGACAAAATGGAGTCGATCAGGGTAGTTTTTCCATGGTCAACGTGGGCAATAATCGCAATATTGCGGATGGTGTCTGGTGTTCTCATTTTAGTCTTTCTTATTTTCTGTTCTACTGCGTTATGTCGTCACTTGCGTATGTTGATACGCGGCGTTCCTTATGCCTTGTGTAACAAAAAATAAGTGCGACTAAATCTCATAATCGCCGTATGTATAGGGTTTTGGCCAGAAAAGCCAGTTAAAAATCCGTGCAGCGGCCGCCTTTTTCCCAATCCCCGTAGCGGGTTGGGTCTGGGCCTTCCTGACCGCCATGTTCCTTATTGTCTTGATTCAGCTTATTGGCCTCTTCAATTTGTATTTTACGGTCTTTTTCACTTTCAGGGCTTGGCTTTTTGGTGGTCATGGGTAGTATCTCGGTTATGACTGATAAAACTGCCGAGATATTAAAGCCTTACCGCGAAAAAATCGACTCTTTAGATCGGGAGTTGATCGATCTTTTGGTGCGGCGGGAAAAAATCATTCATGAGGTTGCCAAGATCAAACATGAAAATAATATACCAGCCGTCCTTCAATCCCGCGTGGATGAGGTGCGGGAGAATGCTGTGAAACACGCTCTTGAAAAAGGGGGCGATGCTCATTACATGCGTGAAATTTATAAAACAATTATTCAATTGTCTTGCGACATTGAAGATAATATTAAAAATATAACACGAAGTCAGACAAAGTAGGATGATGGTTAAAGATACTTTGTTTTACTTTATGTCCTTTGTGTTTAAACAAGAAATTAAAATATGAATAATTTATTGGATAACGGTCTTCAATCCCGCCGTGTTGCGTTCCAGATTTTGCAGGAAGTGTTGATGCGCAACACGCCGCTTGATCAGGTTCTAGATCGTCATGAAGAGCTAAAAACACTTGATTCTCGTGATAAATCTTTTGTTCGTATGTTGGTGGGGACGTCGCTACGTCGTAAAGGACAACTTGACGACATGATTGGCCGTGTCGCAGAAAAAGAACTTCATCCTGCAAATTTACGTTATGTTTTATATGTTGGTATAACGCAACTATTATTCATGAATGTCCCTCATCATGCCGCCGTGAATACCACTGTCGAATTGGCTGAGCTAGAAAATATGTCTGGCCAAAAAGGTTTTATTAATGCGGTGCTTCGCCGCATCATATCGGAAGGACAGGAATGGCAAAAAAAACAAGATCCTGTGCAGATGAATATTCCACAGTGGCTTTTGAAGCTGTGGATTGAAGATTATGGCTTGCGGGAGGCGGCGGAAATCGCGCAGGCAAGCTTGAGCGAAGCACACACAGACATCACCATTAAGAACGCTTCGGAACAAAAATACTGGGCAGAGGAGTTAAAAGGTACGGTCCTTCCTACAGGGTCGGTACGTTTGAGCGCGGCAGGAAATATCACTGAGCTTTCTGGTTTTGAAGAGGGACATTGGTGGGTGCAGGATGCCTCTGCCTCTTTGCCTGCAAAAATTTTAGGTGATCTAAACGGTAAAACCGTAATTGACCTTTGCGCCGCACCTGGTGGTAAAACGGCGCAACTGGCGGCGGGGGGCGCGCAGGTTGTGGCTGTTGATCGCTCGGCTAAACGGCTAGAACGCTTGAGAGAAAATATGGACCGTCTTCATTTGACAGATCGTGTTACCATCATGGTTGGTGATGGGGGCGTGTGGCAACCTTCTGCCCCCGTAGATGTTGTTCTTTTGGATGCGCCCTGTACGGCCACGGGCACGCTGCGCCGCCATCCCGATGTGATGCATTTGAAAGGCAATAAAGATTTGAATCAGCTTATGGGGTTACAATCCCGTTTGCTTGATAATGCCGCCGCAATGGTAAAGACGGGAGGTATGCTTATTTACTGTACGTGTTCATTGCAAAAATCGGAAGGGGAGCTTCAGGTCGATGTTTTCCTCGCCAATCATCCAGATTTTGCGCGCCAAGCAATCACGGCCGATGAGGTTGGTGGTGTAGAGGCGCTTCTTACGCCAGAAGGTGATCTTCGCGTTCTACCCTATCATCTTGCCCCGCATGGGGGCATGGATGGATTTTACGTTGCGCGGATGGTGAAGCGTTAATTGAATAAACCGCAGGTAAGATTTGCTTCCTGCAACTCTCTTTTGGCAAATTCTAAAATACCTATTTCTTCAGGGCTCGCTTGATTTTTTCTGCTGTGTTCTATGGAATCAGAGATTTCTTGCTCTGTGGCCCAAAATTCATCAATCATAATTTGATCTATTGCGGAATATCTAAACTCTCCTGTCAAAGAATCAATAGCGAGTATCTCAGTTGTTTCAATGCCTACACACTCTTCAAAAATGGCAACGGGCTCTCCTATTTCATTATTACAGGTAATGGCGGCCAAATGAAAAGGCTTGCAAAGAGCCTCATTTTCCAAAGGTATCTCTTGTGCGGACACAACACCTGTTGTTGTGAAAACACTTGTGGCAATTCCAAAGATAGAAGAACGAAGTGAAGCCATAATAAACCCTTTTATGTCTTGATTACTAAACCAAGTCAGGTGATTAACAAAACTTTTTAATTATGTCAATAAAAAATATCTTACTATAGACAAAATTTGCACTGTGGATAAAATCTCTGTACTATTGAGAATGTAAGGATTCTCTTACATATTTTCGTTCCTAATTCTAACCTTGAGGGAGGCCGTTATGACCAGTCCCATCCGTATTGCGCCGTCTATATTATCCGCAGATTTTGGCCATTTGGCCGACGAAGTTGCCGCCATTGATAAGGCAGGCGCGGATTATATCCATATTGATGTGATGGATGGCCATTTTGTCCCTAATATTTCCTTCGGTGCGCCTGTTTATAAATCGGTGCGGAACATCACCAAGAAAATCTTTGATGTTCACCTCATGATTTCTCCGACGGATGCTTACTTAAAAGATTTTGCCGATGCAGGCGCTGATATTATTACCGTCCATGCGGAAGCAGGGCCTCATTTGCATCGCTCGCTTCAGGCTATTCGGGCTCTTGGTAAAAAGGCGGGGGTGGCACTGAACCCTGGAACGCCAACAGATTTTCTGGATGTTGTTATCAATGATGTGGATTTGGTTTTATGTATGACTGTGAATCCAGGTTTTGGCGGGCAGAGTTTTATTCCTGTGCTTGATAAAATTGCCGATATTCGCGCGCGGATTAATAAAATAGGGCGGGACATTGATTTGGAAGTCGATGGCGGTATTACACCTGAAACAGCCAAGCAAGTAATTGCGGCAGGCGCGAATGTTTTAGTCGCAGGAACATCGGTGTTTAAAGATGGGCCAGAACATTACGCAAAAAATATTCAGGCTTTGAGAGGGTAGTTATATTTAATGTCATTGGCATCTACCATCTTTCAAAAAGTTCAAAACCAAATTATTCATGGTGTGCGTTCTCATGCCTCTCGTCTGACGTATAACTCGCCCCTTTATAATTGGAGTTTGGGTGGCACTGTTCCTGATAAGTTATTGTTTAGCCCTTGTGACCTTTGGCAGGGGGATGCTGATAATGCCCGCTGGCTTGTGCATTCGGGCGCTTTTTCTATCGGGGGAGATCGGCTAGAGCTACATAATGCAGACTGGCATCCTGACGGTGTGGGTGATCAGTGGCTTGAACATATTCATGGTTTTGATTGGGTGCGGGATTTGCGCGCACTTGGCGGTGATGTGGGGCGTAAAAGTGCGCGTTATATGATTGAAAATTGGATTCACAACCATCAAAATTGGGACGCGCTATCTTGGCGTTCGGATATTTTAGGTCGACGTCTAGGAAATTTATTGGCAGGATATGATTTCTTTGGTGAAAGCGCAGACGAAAATTTTCAAGAGTTATTTTTAGATAGTGTTGTGCGTCAGGTGCGCCATTTGGCACGCTCGCTTCCAGGTCTACTGAATGGCTTGCCCCTACTTTACGCGATTAAAGGACTAGCCTATGGCGGGTTGACGCTAGAAGGTCGAGAGACTTATCTCGAGCAAGCGCTGCATTTGCTGGATGAACAAATTGACAGACAGATTTTAAGTGATGGCGGGCATATCACCCGTAATCCGCAGGCGCTTTTGGAAACTATTCGTATTTTGATTGATATTCGCGCCGCACTTCGTCAGGCGGGATATCCTGGAATTGAAAAAATTCAGCACGGGCTTGATCGCGCTGTTCCCGCCTTGCGGTTTTTCCGCCATGGGGATGGGGCATTTGCCTTGTTTAATAAAACTCAAACCAATGATGCGGATGTTTTAAAAAACACTGTGATGCAGTCAGGATCGCGGGCGCGCACACTCAACTCGTTGCCGCATTCAGGGTATGAGCGGATATCGATGGGACGCTCGCTTTTAATTGCCGATGTGGGTAAACCTGCCGCCTGGCCGCATGATCGTGAAGCACATATCGCGCCGCTGTCTTTTGAATTTTCACATGGGCGGGAGCGTATTTTTGTCAATTGCGGAACGCATCCGACATGTCCAAAATGGCAAGATGCTTTACGTTCAACGCCTGCCCATAACACACTCATTATTGATGATCGCAATATGTGTGATCTACAGAAGGATGGTTCGCCTTCACATCGTCCGAAAAAAATTGTTATTGACCGTGATGATCAGAAAGACATGGTACTGCTTGATGCCTGTCATGATGGCTATC
The DNA here is from genome assembly GCA_041397885.1 of Alphaproteobacteria bacterium. Lineage (GTDB taxonomy): Bacteria > Pseudomonadota > Alphaproteobacteria > Micavibrionales > Micavibrionaceae. The sequence continues at coordinate 73,322 of JAWKVV010000005.1, forward strand.
TTCCTGTGAATGGTATTACCCACCGCCGCCGCTTTTATCTGGCCGATAAAGGGCATGATTTCCGCGGGGAAGATAATTTAACATGTGCAACAGGTCTGGCCGCGCCGCACGATATTGCCTTGCGTTTTCATTTGCATCCGAATGTCACAGTGTCTTTGGTGAAAAGTGGGACAGAGGCTTTGCTCAGACTAAATAATGGCACAGGATGGCGTTTTACAATTGTGGGCGGAGAGCTGTCACTGGAAAATAGTGTTTATCTCGGCACAGGCATTCGCCCCCGTAAAACAAAACAACTTGTCATTCGTGGGAAGATGGAGTCGGATCACGCTCAATTTAAATGGGCGCTCCAGCTCGAAAATTAACTCTAACTCTAAAGGTAAAACACTTTTATGGATCATACACATGCTTTGACCCATCTGGCCGTGATGCTCGCCGCGGCATTTATCGGCGGCGCCATTTTTCAAAAACTAAAACAACCCGCCCTTGTGGGTTATATTATTGTGGGTATCATTCTCGGCCCTTCGGCCCTAGGGGTGGTGGTTGAACGCGATAACATTGCCTTTATGGCAGAGCTTGGGATTTTGCTTTTGCTGTTTATCGCGGCAATGGAGCTTGATCTTCATAACTTTAAGAAGGTAGCAAGAATTTCTATTATCACCTGTTTTGCCCAAATAGGAGCAGGGTTGATTGTGATGGGGCTCATCGCCTATTTTCTTGAATGGCCCTTCAACCGCGCCATTCTTCTCGGCTTTGCTGTGGCGTTAAGTTCCACGGCGGTGGCCTTGAAAATTCTGGACGATACAGGTTTGACCAAAACCCGCATTGGGGAGAAATCAATCGGTATTCTCATTTCTCAAGATATTGCGGTGATTCCGATGATTTTGATTATTGGCGCGCTTAATACCAATGAAGGCTTTAATTATCTGGGGCTCGCGAAACTTGGAATTGCAATGTTTTTGATGGCGGGGGTGATTTATCTTTTTACACACCGCCCTGCCAACTTTACAAAATTTTGGCAGCTCTTTGAGAAACTGCACGATACAACCATGCATGGCCAAACCGCCGTCACGGGTCTTGCTTTATGTTTTACGGCTGCCGCCGTTGCGGGTCTGTTTGGTTTGTCCGCCGCTTACGGGGCTTTTATCGCAGGGTTGATTGTCGGGCACACGGTCAATCACAAACGGCTTGAGGCCCATACAAAACCCATCTTCGATGTGATGATTATGGTGTTCTTTTTATCCATCGGCCTTTTGATCGATTTACAGTTCTTGCAGGATCACTGGCTCACTGTTCTGCTACTTCTTTTTGTAACAATGCTCATTAAGACGATTGTCAATATTTCGGTTTTGCGTTGGCAAGGGATGGAAAAGAATGAGGCCTATGTGACAGGCGCTGTTTTGGGGCAGGTGGGGGAATTTTCCTTTATCCTCGCCGCCATGGGTTTAAGCGCTCATACCATTAATGAAGATAGTTATAAATATGTGGTGGCCATTATATCGCTCAGCTTACTGGTGACGCCCATCTGGCTTTATGCGGTAAAGCGTTTTAAGACACTTCAAAAAATAACCTTTACCCGCCGCAAGAAAAACGTGCCCAACAGCCCGATGTGATTTCTACTGTCCTCCCAAAGGTACATCTTTAAAAATAGTGGAAATAAGTTCTCTTGGAATACTGATAAAAAAGTGAGATTTTTGAAAATCTTCATCACTTTTGGGCCTTCCATAATCTTCCATATGCTTAAAACGTTGCTCGTACTTACCCCAAATAGACGCCCTATTGATCCAAAAAGCATACCCATCTGGGAAATACTGCGGATGCATTGAAACATCCCGACAATATTGATTTGCAGATATATAATCATAACCAGGTAAGGCATCTTCGACATACATCGCAATCGTTGAGCGTTCATAACCAGATTTTTCAATTTTATAATCTCGCGACGCCGAACTAAATGCGCCAGTTCCCTTAATTTTTTCTTTTAAATGATCAAGATCAATGAGGTGCATTAATTTCCTATCTTCTGGAAGGGGCGGGATGTGCCTAGGATAAAACGCAATGTCATGTGGCTTTTTAACTAGCATGTTAACAAGACAAGCCACACCGCCATTACCATAGGGTTGAACATCCATTTCCATGTAATCAACACCAGGCGATAAATCCGTTGAAATATTTTCTGGCGGCAAATCATGCGCCTTGGCAAATTCTTTTGTATAAACTGTGTGCCAGCGACCAATCGGTGGTGGCGGAAAACGACAATCAATCTCTTCTCCACTATTCTTCCACTGCCTTCCATCACAAGGGCTTTTTGTTGGGGAGCTTTCACCACATGCAGATAAGGGTATGATTGCCAAAAGGCTTAGGATAAGAAGACGCATGTTGAACCCCTTGCTTTGTGTAAAAATGTTTTTAGTTTCTCTACCAAAGCAGGAAAAAATATAAAAACCAACTTTAAATTTAGTTCTTGCTATGTTCTAAAATATGTACTATCTTTGTTCTCATGATAATATATATTTTATGCAGCTCCATTATGACATTTTTTCTGGTTCGCGCCGTATAGGGAAGGGCTTGGTCTATGGTCTTTTCGCGTTCTCCAGATTTTTGTGCTTTCTCTCAAACCGTTCTTGATCGGCTCGTTGAACGCGCTTTGGGCGCTCTAGACGCATCCATCATTGCGGGGAATGATAGAAATCAGTACCCCCACCCCCCATTTCAGACGGAACAAAAAGAAAAACAGGGGTTTTTCTTTGTAGAATCAATATCTTGTCCCCCCGTTGGCGGGCGTGACAACTTTATAGAGTCCCCTCCGTTTGACAAAGAACAAACGAAGTGGGATGAATTTAATAATATCAATAGGTTAGGTGGGTAAATCATGGGCAAATCGTCGAAACAATATGTTTGTCAGTCTTGCGGCAGTGTTTCCAATAAATGGGCAGGCAAGTGTGAGGGCTGTGGCGAATGGAACACGATTGTTGAGGAATTGGTGGAGGCTTCCGCGCCCAAAGGGCTTGGCGGGGGAAAACGCCGTGGCAATGCTATTCATCTTGTGCCTTTGAAGGGGGAAATGAGCGAGCGTAAACCCCGTCATATCACAGGCATGGCAGAATTTGACCGTGTGACGGGCGGCGGGCTTGTGACAGGATCGGCGATTCTGATCGGCGGGGATCCTGGTATTGGTAAATCGACCCTGCTGTTACAGGTTGTTTGCAGGTTGGCGCTTGCAGGTAAAAAATGCGTGTACGTGTCGGGGGAGGAGGCCGTGGATCAGGTTCGCCTTCGGGCACAGCGTTTAGGTCTTGATAACGCGCCCGTGGATTTGGCTTCGGCAACATCCGTGCGGGATATCATCGCCTCGATGGAAGATCTGCAAAATTCCCCAGATCTTCTGGTCATTGATTCTATTCAAACCATGTATGTTGATACGGTTGAATCTGCTCCAGGGACGGTGACGCAAGTGCGTACATCCGCGCAGGAGCTGATCCGTGTTGCCAAACGCCGCGGTATCTGCATCCTTTTTGTTGGGCATGTGACCAAAGATGGCCAGATTGCAGGGCCGCGCGTGCTTGAGCATCTGGTGGATGCGGTTTTATATTTTGAAGGGGATCGGGGGCATCAATTCCGAATCTTGCGGACGGTGAAAAATCGTTTTGGAGCGACGGATGAAATTGGGGTCTTTGAAATGGCGCAGGAAGGTCTGGTGGAAGTGGCCAATCCATCGGAATTGTTTTTGGCGCAGCGTCAGGAACATGTAGCGGGTAGTGCGGTTTTGGCAGGGCTTGAAGGGACGCGCCCCGTTTTGGTGGAGGTACAGGCGCTTGTGGCGCCTTCGCCCCATGGTAATCCGCGCCGCGCCGTCATTGGGTGGGATTCCAACCGCCTTGCCATGGTGCTTGCGGTGCTAGAGGCTCGCTGCGGCGTGACCCTTTCCGATAGTGATATTTTTCTGAATATTGCGGGCGGAATTCGCATTTCTGAACCTGCGGCGGATTTGGCGGTGGCGGCGGCCTTGATCAGTTCCCAGACAGGTATTCCTATTCAGGGTAATACCGTCTTTTTCGGGGAAGTGGGGCTCTCGGGGGAAATTCGTACCGTGGCGCAGCCTGATTTACGTATGAAGGAAGCGGCCAAGCTTGGTTTTGATACAGCCTTTATTCCTGCCCCGCCGAAGAAGTCCAAAAAGTCTCCCCAAACCTCTTTAAGTATTCGTCAGATTGATCATTTGGATGATCTTGTCACCTTCTTTTCCCACCCCAAAAAACGTGCGGCGTAAAATAAACTAAAACCTTGATATTTTTATCATAATTCCTTATCAATAGCCCATGATTATAGACATTGTTGTTGGTGCCGTTGTTGTCATTTCTGCGATCATTTCATTTTTACGTGGGTTGATCCGTGAAGTTTTGACGATTGCGGGGGTTGTTGGCGGTTTTTTTGCTGCTGTGTTCTTCGGTCCAAAACTCTCTCCTACCTTTGCCAATTGGCTTGGCGTTCCTGAAAACCTTGATGATCCTGAAGTCAAGGTCGAAAAGCTTTTCGACCTTGTTCCCATGAATATTGTGGCGGATATCTGCGCTTATGCGGCGGTGTTTATCCTTGTGGTGATCATGATATCGGTTATCAGCCATTTTGTGGCGGGTGCGGCGAAGGCCATGGGTCTGGGACCAATCGACCGTACGCTTGGGGTTATCTTCGGCATTGGCCGTGCGATTGTACTCCTCGGCTTGCTATACCTGCCCTTTCACCTGCTGATGGATGAGGACTCTAAAGCCAAATACTTTGCCGATAGCAAGACCCACCCCGTCATTGAAGGCACGGCAGAATACATGACCCGCTTCCTTCCTTCTTCGGATAAGGTGAAGGATAAGGTGGATGATGTTACAGAAAGTGAAATTAAGAAGAAGCTTTTTGAAAATGATATTCTATTTAATGAAAAAGATAAAACCCAGTCTCAGACTTCCGAAGAAAAACCAAAAGACGAGACAGGGTACGACGCAAAAGAACGCGATCAACTGGATGAGTTAATACAGGAACCGAAGTTTAATAACTAAATTACAATAAGGGCGAAAAAAGATGTGTGGCATTGTAGGAATTTTTAGTTACTCTCCCGTAAATCAGGATCTCTACGACGCTCTAACGGTTCTTCAACATCGTGGTCAGGATGCGGCAGGGATTGCCACCGAAGAGGACGGAAAATTTTTTGTTCGCAAAAGTAACGGCTTGGTGCGCGATGTGTTTCACACACGTCATATGACGCATTTGAAAGGGAATGTCGGTATTGGACATGTTCGCTACCCTACGGCAGGGACGTCGAGCGCCTTAGAATCGCAGCCGCTCTATGTGAATTCACCTTACGGCATTACCTTGGCTCATAACGGGAATTTGACAAATCATAAGCAGCTCGCTGAAGAGTTGTTTTTGTCTGATCACCGCCATTTAAATACCAATTCCGATTCAGAAGTTCTGCTCAATATTTTTGCCCATGAGTTGCAGCAACAAAACGGTGTCCATCTTTCCAAAGAAAATATTTTTGCAGCCGTTGATAATATGCATTTGCGCTGTAAGGGAGCTTACGCCGTTGTGGCCAATATTTCTGGTCACGGTATTTTGGGTTTTCGTGATCCGCATAGTATCCGTCCTTTAATTTATGGAACGCGACAATCCCCTGAGGGTAAAACGGAATATATGATTGCATCGGAAAGTGTTGCGCTTGATGCTCTTGGTTTTGATGTTGTAAGGGATTTAGAACCAGGAGAAGTTGTTTATATAGATGAAAAAGGTAATTTTTCTAGTCACGTTCCTGCCTCAAATAAAGTTAAGGCTCCTTGCATTTTCGAACATGTTTATTTTGCCAGACCTGATTCTATTATAGATGGAAGTTCGGTCTATAAAGCACGGGTACGTATGGGTGAGTATTTGGCAGAAAAAATCCTGAGAGAAAGACCTGACCACGATATTGATGTGGTGATTTCTATTCCTGAATCTAGCCGTCCGAGCGCGATGGAGCTCGCCGTTCGTTTAGGGGTTAAGTTTCGTGAGGGTTTTGTGAAAAACCGTTATATTGGCCGCACTTTTATTATGCCTGGGCAGGCAGAACGCAAAAAATCAGTAAAACAGAAATTAAATCCTCTACCGTTAGAATTTCAGGGGAAAAATGTTTTATTAGTTGATGATTCAATTGTTCGCGGAACAACTTGTGAGCAAATTATTGATATGGCACGGAAAGCAGGGGCAAAAAAAGTTTACTTTGCATCAGCGGCGCCGCCGATCCGTTATCCCAATGTTTATGGTATTGATATGCCTGTGAAATCTGAATTGATTGCGCATGGGAAAACGGACAAGGAAATTGAAAAGGAGATAGGGGCAGACTGGCTTATTTATCAAGATTTAGAAGATCTAATTCGCGCTGTTGTTCCTAGTGATGAAAAGATTGAGGATCACCAATTTGACTGTTCTGTTTTTGATGGAAAATATGTCACAGATGATATAGATGAGGCTTATTTAAATCATTTGAAAGAGTGCAGAAATGATAGTGCAAAAAACAAAGTCAATGTTTTAGAAGAAACAGAATTTGTTGACGCGCACGAAGGGTTTTAAGCTCTCCCATGTCTCACATAGATTTGACAGGTCGTATTGCGCTTATCACGGGCGCCTCCAGAGGTATCGGCGCGGCAGTCGCCAAAGCATGTGCGGCTGCAGGGGCGCATGTAATTTTGGTAGCGCGCAATCAAAGAAAATTAGAAAAAATCGACGATGAAATTCGTGCGGCAGGGGGGAAAGCAACACTTTTACCGCTTGATTTAATGCAATTGGATGAACTTGATAAATTGGGGCCTAGCATTTATGAGCGTTTTGGAAAGCTTGATATTTTTATAGGGAATGCGGGGTTGCTTGGAACTTTGGGGCCTTTGCCGCAAATTAGCACCCGCGAATTTCAGCATGTTTTGGAAACCAACTTAACGGCCAATTTTAGATTGATAAAAACTCTTGATCCTTTGCTTCAAGCCTCTGATTCAGGGCGCGTTATTTTTGTTTCGACGGGGCAGAGTGTTGTTCACGGCCGTGCTTATTGGGGTACGTATTCTCTTAGTAAGGCCGCATTGGAAAGTATGGCGCGAATTTATGCAGCGGAGAATGAAAAAACGAATTTACGGATTAATATTATTGATCCTGGTGCAGTGCGTACCGATATGCGGGCGGCGGCTAAGCCAGGCGAAAACCCGATGAGCCTTCCCCATCCTGATGAAATAGTCGATATGTTTTTAAATCTAGCATCGCCTGAATGTACAAAACATGGAGAGGTCGTGAGTGTTCTATATTAATATTCAAACAGTGTTAGAGGATTCGCAGAAAGTTGGTCATGATAATTATACGCGCGTATATCCTTCCCTAATTAAACTCTTTGAGCAAAATGAAGAGTTGAGTTTTGATGATATAGTTTGCGCTTGTCATGTAGTATATGGATGGATGCCTACGATGTTAAAGTTTAATAAATTTGGAAAAGATAACTCTGAGCTGTCTAATTTAATTAATAAAATTAGAAATACAGGAAAGGCTGATTTGATGGAGCTAAATCAAATCAAGTATTTTGTTAATAATTCAATCGTGGGTGTTTCAAAGTTATTGCACATATTAAGACCTGATATTTTTCCAATCTGGGATTCAAAAATATATAAAGCATTATTTAGGTCAAAAAAAGCGTATGGTTACAATGTAAATAATGTTCAAAGTTATGTGACCTACATTGATGAAATTAAAAAAACTATTAAACATCCAGAGTTTAAAATAGCTCATGAGCGTGTTAATAGAAATTTAGGTTACGATGTTAGTGCTGTAAGAGCTTGTGAAATAATCCTCTTTCAAAGCACCAAATAAAAAAAACCGCCCTTTAAGGCGGTTTTTGAATTCTTGTTCGATTAAGAAATTAAGCGGCTTTGGCTTTTTTCTTTGGTGCAGCTTCTGCTACTTCTTCTTCGATTTCATCATCTTCAAAGATAGGGCCGCTATCTAGGCCTTTTGCGGTTTCGTCGCGGTCTACGAGCTCAACCACAGCCATCGGAGCATTGTCACCATAACGGAAACCCGCTTTCATGATACGGACATAACCACCATTGCGGTCTTTGTAACGCTCACTCAAAGTATCAAAAAGCTTTGCGACTTGGTCTTGGTCACGCATACGGCTCATCGCTAAACGACGATTGGCCAAGCCACCTTTTTTACCCATTGTGATCAATTTTTCAACGAAGGGGCGAAGGTCTTTTGCTTTTGGCAAAGTTGTTGTGATTTGTTCATGTTTCACAAGCGCCGCCGCCATATTCGCGAACATTGCAATACGGTGAGGGGATTTACGATTTAGTTTTCTTTGTTTGATGCCGTGTTTCATGGCTTCTTCCTTTAAGTTAAATAATGCTTAGGCGCTAAACGGGTCGTCTAGTTTCTTTGCAAGTTCTTCAATATTTTCTGGTGGCCATCCTTCAACCTGCATACCCAAATGGATACCCATGTTTGTTAGGACTTCCTTAATTTCATTCAATGATTTACGGCCAAAGTTTGGTGTACGAAGCATATCGCTTTCGCTTTTTTGGACAAGATCACCGATGTAAACAATATTGTCATTTTTCAAGCAGTTTGCTGAACGGACTGACAATTCAAGCTCTTCAACTTTACGAAGAAGATTGCGGTTGAATGGAAGCTCGCTTGCTTCGTCTTTTTCTGTTTTCGCTTCAGGCTCATCAAAATTAACAAAGACTTGGAGTTGATCTTGAAGAATACGAGCAGCAAAAGCCACAGCATCCTCAGGAGTGATTACGCCATTTGTTTCAATTTGAAGAGTGAGTTTATCGTAGTCTGTAATTTGTCCAACACGTGTATCTTCAACTTCGTAAGAAACTTTACGAACAGGAGAGAACACGCTGTCAACAGGAATAAGGCCAGCGGGACATTCTTCAGGACGGTTCTGCGCGGCAGGACGATATCCCTTACCTGTATTTACAGTCATCTCCATGTTTAGTTTTGCCCCTTTATCAAGTGTACAAATCACAAGATCAGGGTTCATGATTTCAATATCTGCTCCAGCTTCAATCATTCCTGCGGTTACTTCGCAAGGACCTTCGGCGGAAAGGCGCATTCTTTTAGGGCCTTCAACGTGCATACGCACGGCGATGGCTTTCACATTCAAAACGATATCTGTTACGTCTTCACGAACACCTTCGATAGAAGAAAATTCATGCAGAACACCATCGATTTGGATGGCTGTTACAGCGGCCCCTTGAAGGGAAGATAAAAGGATACGACGCAACGCGTTTCCGAGGGTCAAACCAAAACCACGCTCTAGAGGTTCAGCAATAATTTTGCCATTGGTGATTGCGTTAGATCCGTGTCCAACTTCTACTTTTGCGGGTTTAATTAATTCTTGCCAGTTCTTGTATATCAAAGTCTTATCCTCTCAAAAAAATATCTTAGTGATAATTATAAAATCTTATTTCAAATTATACGCGTCTGCGTTTACGGGGGCGCGCACCATTGTGTGGGATAGGCGTTACATCTTTAATGGAACGAATAGTAAAGCCGATCATGCTGAGAGCCCGTAATGCAGACTCACGGCCTGAGCCTGGTCCTTTTACTTTTACATCCAATTCCTTCATGCCGTGTTCTTGTGCTTTACGACCTGCGTCCTCTGCAGCCATTTGAGCGGCATAGGGGGTAGATTTACGAGAGCCTTTGAACCCCATTGTTCCTGCAGAAGACCAAGAAACTGCGTTTCCTTGGGCATCTGTGATCACGATCAATGTGTTGTTAAAGGTAGAATTGACCACAACCATTCCTGTTGTGATGTTCTTTTTAACTTTTTTCTTAGCTGTTTTTAGTGCTGCTTTTGCCATTTTTTATATCCTCATGTCCTGCTGTTATGCTTATTTACCGACTGGTTTCTTACCAGCGATAGGTTTTGCGGGACCTTTACGTGTACGGGCATTGGTTCTTGTGTTTTGTCCACGTACAGGAAGGTGTTTACGATGGCGTAGGCCACGATAGCAGGCCATATCCATTAAACGTTTGATATTCATTGATGTTTCACGGCGAAGGTCACCTTCGATCGTGTATTTATCCGTGTCGATTTCTGCACGAATAAGGTTGAGTTCATCCTCCGTCAAGTCGTTCATACGACGAGCTTCACTGATACCTGTTGCTTGACAGATATCTGATGCAAATTTTCTTCCAATTCCGTGAATATAAGTTAACGCGATTACCACGCGTTTACGATCAGGGACGTTAACTCCTGCGATACGGGCCATGTTTGCTCCTTTAATTTGATCATTTCTAACAAAACCGTAAAATTCTGAACTTCAGAACGCCAGTTTCTTAACCATCAAAAACCTATGTTTTCTGCGCTTTTTAGGGCGTTGGGATGAGCCATAGACCTCTTGATTGGGCGCATTATAGGGATTAAGCGCCTTTCGTCAACAGTTTATTTCATAAAGTGGTTAGGCGGTGATATCTTCGGCCAATATGGCTTCGATTTGCAGGGTTACCTCGTCCACAGGGCGCATTCCATCAATACCGAAAACAATATCCTGTTTTTGGTAATAGGGGAGGACGTCGGCGGAGTATTTGCGGTATTGTTCCAAGCGTACTTTCATGGCGTCAACGGTGTCGTCAGAGCGGCCCTCTTCTTTTGCACGTTTTTCAATACGGGCTAAAAGCGCTTTGTCATCAACTTGCAGTTCTAAGACCATGTTGATCTGCTGTCCGCGCTCTTTCAACATGTTATCCAAAGCTTGTGCCTGAGCGTGGGTACGGGGAAAACCATCAAAAATAAAGCCTTTGGCTTTTGACGCTTTGTCCATGGAATCAGCAATCATACCAATGACAATTTCATCAGAAACAAGTTTTCCAGAATCCATGATGGCTTTAGCTTGTTTTCCTAATTCCGTGCCTTCAGCAACCTGCGCGCGGAGCATATCCCCTGTAGAGAGTTGTTTAAGGCCGTATTTTTGTTCAATGATTTTTGCTTGGGTGCCTTTTCCTGCTGCAGGGGGACCAAAGAATATAACGTTAAACATGATTGTTTCCTTTTTACCTGCGGCGCTGTCTTCCTGTTGAGCCGCGTAATTTTGATTTCTTAATCAGGCCTTCATATTGGTGGGCAATCATATGGGAGTGTATTTGGGCCACTGTGTCCATCGTCACCGTGACAACGATGAGAAGTGATGTCCCTCCGAAATAGAAAGGCATGCTGAATTTTGAAATCATAAATTCAGGAAGTAAGCAGATGAATATCAGATAGAGTGCACCAACCGCTGTAATACGGGTTAAAACATAATCTAGATAATCTGATGTGCTTTTTCCTGGGCGCATGCCTGGGATAAAGCCACCGTGACGTTGCAACATTTCGGCATTTTCTTCAGGATTAAAGACGATCGCTGTATAGAAAAAGGCGAAAAACATAATTAACGCGCCATAAAGGAACATGTAAACAGGCTGTCCATGTTGTAGTAATCGCGCAATTGTGGCTGTGATATCGCCACCTTCTGCTCCGCTAAATCCAACGATTGTAAGGGGAAGTAGAAGTAAAGAAGAGGCAAAAATAGGGGGGATAACTCCAGAAGTATTCAATTTTAAGGGCAGATGATTTTGTTGCCCCATTTGCATCTGGTTGCCTTGTTGGCGTTTAGGGTATTGCACCACAACACGCCGCTGTGCGCGCTCAAAATAAACGATCAAAACAATAACACCTACGATCATTGCAGCCAGAGCCAAAAGCTCGATCAGATTGAACTGCCCTTGACGTCCGAGCTCTAGGGTAGAACCAATCGCACGGGGCATGCCTGCGACAATTCCTGCAAAAATAATTAAAGAAATACCATTCCCGATTCCGCGTTGTGTGATTTGTTCGCCTAGCCACATCAGAAATACTGTTCCTCCAACAATTGTAATAACGGTTGAAGCACGGAAGAAAATACCTGGGTCAATCACAGCACTTCCTGAAGAACTATGCATACCTTCTAGACCAACAGCCAAACCGTAAGCCTGAACAGACGCTAATAATACCGTTAGGTAACGCGTATATTGGTTTATTTTCATGCGCCCATGTTCCCCTTCTTTCTTCAGCTTTTCTAGGTTGGGAGACATCGCTGCGGCTAATTGCATGATAATAGAGGCCGAGATATAGGGCATGATATTTAAGGCAAATATCGTCATACGCTGCAAGGCGCCACCAGAGAACATGTTAAACATGTCTAGAATACCGCCGCCTTTTTGGGAGTAAATTTCCTTCCAAATAACAGGGTCGATGCCTGGAACGGGAATATAGGTTCCAAGACGGTAGACAAGTAAGGCCCCTAAGACAAACATGATACGTTGTTTAAGTTCCGTTGCTTTTGAAAAAGCGCCCCAATTTGCGTTTTTGGCAAGTTGTTCAACAGCTGAAGACATAAAAATCCCTCTTAAAATTGATATCCTGAAGATATAGATAATTAGAAGCCCAGTGACAAGATGCTTATGATGCTTTTCTTAAAGGATGTGTATTTGTCGTTCCATAAAGGTTTTTGTCACTTGGAAACTGACGATTTTTTACTTCGTGGGCATAATCTGCAAAAGCGCGCTCTATATTTACATTGAGGTCGGCGTATTTTTTAACAAATTTGGGAGAGCGTCCTAAAGACAACCCCAATAAATCTTCGCTGACTAAAATCTGCCCTTTGCAAACTGTAGAAGCGCCAATTCCTATGGTTGGAATATCCAAAAAGCCAGTTATTTCAGCGGCCAGGGGCTCAGGTACAGCCTCAATAACAACGGAAAACGCTCCCGCATTTTGTACGGCATATGCATCTTTTCTTAACTGAATAGCACTGATTTCCTCACGCCCCTGAACTTTATAATCCTGTGTTTTGGATACGGATTGGGGAAGAAGTCCTATATGTGCCATGACGGGAATGTCATTATCAACGAGGAAGCGGATGGTATCCGCTTGTGCTTCTCCGCCTTCGAGTTTGATACCATCACAGCCTGTTTTATCCATTAATTTTTGAGCGTTCTTTAGAGCGGTGAGTTTATCGCCCTCGTATGAGCCGTAGGGCATATCTACAATAACAAGGGCGTTTTGGGCTGTTTTACTAACGGCTTTTCCGTGGCGAAGCATCATCTCCATATCGGCCTTTTGTGTGGTTTCTTCGCCGTAAAGCACCATCGAGACGCTATCTCCAACCAAAAGAAGATCACAATGTTTATCGGCCAAACTTGCTATAGGGGTAGTATAGGCCGTGACGCAAACAATAGGGAGTGTTTGACTCATGATATCGGGAATAGTCTTCTTCATCATTCAAGGTTTTAGCATTGAAAGAAGGTATTGCAAAGCCACAAAGTCGCCAGATTCACGTCTTGAGCTTGCCGCACTTCAATATTAAATTACCCGCCATGGTTATAAGATTATTCCAATTACTGGCTATTGCGATGATTGCTATAGGGGCGACAGCCTTTGCGCAGCCGCGTGATATCCCCAGTAGTCGTGAACAGGTTATGCTGTCTTATTCACCACTCGTCAAACAGGTGTCGCCAGCGGTTGTTAATATTTATACAAAGCGCCTTGTGACAACCAGAATCAACCCTTTTGGTGGTGATCCTTTCTTTGAACAGTTCTTTGGCCGAAGTTTTGGAGGAAGCCTTAATCGTCAACAGATTGAAAGTTCTTTAGGAACAGGTGTGATTGTGGATGCTAAAGGTGTTTTGGTGACCAATGCTCATGTTATTAAGGGAGCACAGGAAATTTCAGTCGTTTTAACAGATGGGCGTGAGTATGACGCTGAGCTTTCTTTGATGGATGAACAATCAGATTTGGCGGTGTTACGCATTGATACCAAGGGAGAAAAACTTCCTTACGCCAGATTAAACCCGAGTGAGAATTTAGAAGTTGGAGATATTGTTCTTGCCATTGGAAATCCTTTTGGCGTGGGGCAAACGGTTACAAGCGGTATTGTTTCTGCGCTTGCGCGCTCTTCTCTTGATATTAACGATTTCAACTTCTTTATCCAGACAGATGCTGCAATTAACCCAGGAAATTCTGGTGGACCTTTAGTCGCGATGGATGGCAGTGTCGTCGGTATTAATACGGCTATTTATTCACGTTCAGGTGGATCACTGGGAATTGGTTTTGCTATTCCATCTGAAATGGTTGCTACGGTGATTGCGGCAGAAAAATCTGGGGCAGACAACGCCAGTATCATGCGGCCGTGGCTAGGAATATCAGGGCAAGCGGTGACGTCTGATATAGCCGAATCTTTAGGATTTGATGTGCCACATGGTGTTTTAGTTTCAAAAATTCATGCGGCAAGTCCCGCCCGTAAAGCTGGATTAAAAGTTGGTGATGTCATTATATCGCTGAATGGTCGAAAAATTCATGATCTTGCAGAAATGAAGTTTCGCCTGGCAACAGTTCCTATCGGTGAAAAAGCAGATCTTAAAATTTTACGTAAGGATGAAGAAAAAACCATTACTGTAAAAGCAATGGGACCTCCTGATAACCCGCCCCATAATAAGGAAACATTAGAAGATGCATATTTGATGACAGGAGCAATAATAGGCAATCTTAACCCGCGTGTGGCTGTAGAACTCGGTCTTGATAGCGAACGGGAAGGAGTTGTTGTTGTCTCAATAGAACCAAATTCAAGTGCAGGACGGCTTATCCGCGTTGGTGATATTATTGTAGCGGCGAACCAGAACGAGGTTAAAGATATTGGAGACCTTAAAAAACAGCTTAAAAAAGCGGAGAAACAAGGAGTATTCGATATTGTGATTGAGCGTTATGGGCACCAGAGTCGTATATTAATTCGCTAAAATATTATCAATAGGACTCGCTTTTAGGTATGAGAGCCTTTAATTTTGCTCTATGAGCCAAAGTTTATTCCAAGCCGCGAATATGGAAGCAGGTGTTCCCCGACCACTTGCCGATCGTTTAAGACCTAAAACGCTTGCTGATATTGCAGGACAAGATCATTTGGTGGGTCAGGATGGCTTGTTTACAACGATGCTAGAAGACGGGCGCTTATCCTCTGTTGTTTTCTGGGGGCCTCCAGGATGCGGCAAAACGACGATTGCGCGTATATTGGCCGATCACACTAATCTCCATTTCGAGCAGCTTTCTGCGATTTTCTCAGGAGTTGGAGATTTAAAGAAAGTTTTTGAATCTGCGCGGTTGCGCCGTCAATCAGGTCAGGGAACATTATTGTTTGTTGACGAGATACATCGTTTTAACAAATCACAACAAGATGCCTTTTTACCAGTCATGGAAGACGGAACAATTATATTGATTGGTGCAACGACAGAAAATCCATCTTTTGAGTTAAATTCAGCATTGTTGTCCCGTTGCCAAGTATTTGTTTTAAAGCGTTTGGATGATAATGCATTAGAAAAACTAATACAGCGTGCTGAAAAAGATGCAGGAAAGAAAATTCCTTTAAGTAATGAAGCGAGGGAAACGTTAAAAGCATTAGCAGATGGAGACGGCCGTTATTTATTAACTATGGCTGAACAGATATTTTCTCATGATAAAATTCTTGATGTAGAAGCACTGACCCATATTGTTCAGCTACGAACCCCTGTTTACGATAAGAAAGAGGATAGTCATTATAATCTTATAAGTGCGTTGCATAAATCTGTACGAGGGTCGGATGTTGATGCGGCGCTATATTGGTTTACACGCATGTTGGCAGGAGGAGAAGACCCTAAATATTTGGCGAGGCGTATGACACGCATGGCCGTAGAAGATATAGGGATGGCAGATCCTCAGGCGTTATTGCAATGTACAGCAGCTTGGGAAACCTATGAGCGTTTGGGTTCTCCTGAAGGTGAGTTGGCTTTATCTCAAGCACTTGTTTATTTGGCAACTGCCCCAAAGTCAAACGCAGGATATGTTGCTTACAATAAAGCATTGAAATCTGCGAAGGATATAGGATCGCTTATGCCGCCAGCGCACATTTTAAATGCTCCAACATCTATGATGAAAAATATGGGCTATGGTGCGGGATATGAATATGATCCAGATGCGAAGGACGGGTTTTCTGGCCAAAACTATTTTCCTGAAGATATGCAGCGTCAGGAATTTTATAAGCCTGTCGAACGGGGATTTGAACGCGAAATTAAAAAACGTCTTGAATATTGGAAAAAATTAAGAAAACAAAAGGAAGAAAATTAATGACTGTAATTTTAGCAATTGCTTCAGGCGGTGCGATTGGTGCTGTTCTTCGACATTTTGCAGGACAGGCAAGTTTAAAACTTTTAGGATCTTCTTTCCCTTATGGAACGCTTAGTGTCAATGTTTTGGGGTCTCTAATTATGGGCTTATTCATTGCTTATTTTGCTCATCATTGGAATCCTTCACAGGAGGTTCGTGCTTTTCTTACAGTGGGTTTGTTAGGGGCATTTACGACTTTTTCTACATTCTCTCTTGATGTTGCAACGCTATGGGAGAGAGGAGATCAAACAGGTGCTTTTCTTTATATTTTGATTTCTGTTGTTTTATCAATTACTGCTCTTTTTGCAGGTTTATTTATTATAAGACAAATTTATTCATGAGCGGTGTTTATTATATCGAAGTTAGTAAGGATGAAGATGGGCAACGCCTAGATCGTTTTTTACAAAAACACCTGAAAGATGTGCCGTTCAGGTTGCTTCAAAAACTGATGCGTAAAGGCCAGATACGCGTTAACAGTGGTCGTGTAAAAGCGGCAACAAGGCTTGAGACTGGGCAATCTGTGCGTATTCCTCCTTTGAAAAATAGTGTCCCAAGAGAAAATAAGAAAATTAACGATCATGACGCGCAAATGATTCGCGATATGGTGATTTACGATGATGGAGATATTATTGCTCTCAATAAACCCGCTGGGTTGGCAACTCAGGGTGGCACAAATATTAAAAAACATATTGATGGTCTTTTAGATGTTTTGGTAGTTGAAGATGGTATTCGCCCCCGTCTTATTCATCGGTTAGACAAAGATACCTCTGGTATTTTATTGTTAGCGCGTTCTTCGAAAGTGGCAAGCGCTATGGGAAAGATATTTCAAGGAAAGAAAATTCGTAAGATTTATTGGGCCTTGACGGTTCCTGCTCCAGAAATCAATTCAGGCGAGATTCGTGCGCCTATAATTAAGGCCCAAGAGGGAGATTTTGAAAAAATGGTTGTTGATCCCGACCATGGTCAGGAAGCCGTAACGTTGTTTGATATTGTTGAGCGAGCGCATAAACAAATTGCGTTTGTAGCATTTTGGCCAAGAACAGGGCGAACTCACCAAATACGTGTCCATGCGGCACATATGGGCTGCCCTATTTTAGGAGATCGAAAATATGGTGGTCAGGAAGCCTTTATTGAAGGGATTGACCATGTGAAGCGCGTTCATCTGCATGCGCGATCTATTCGTTTTATACATCCTATTACGAAAAAGATGATTGAATTATCTGCACCATTAGCCGATGATCTAAAGCAGAGTTGGAAGAATTTTGGTTTTGATGAAAACTCTTCTTACCTTCCTTTTGATGATGTTAAAAAGATTTAGAATATGAATAAAATAAAAAAAGATCGATTTATAAAACTTGTGAGATTTTTGTTAATAAAATTTCCTGTTTTTTTAGGAATTCTTCTATTTTTAATTATCATTTCTTTAAAAATGGTAGAGCGCTATCCTATTCCCTTAAAAGAAGGGTTTGAACAATATCTATCCAAAGCTTACAACGCTAATGTAACGATTGGTAAGCTTGATAAAATTTCGTTTTTCCCCGACATCGATGTGCGTGTTACTGATGTCACGATGCATGATAATGCGAATGCAGGTATTATTTATTTAGACGCGCAATCTATTGTAATTCGTTCCCCGTTTTGGAATATGTTGTTTCATAACGGCTACCTTAAAGCGCTAGAAATTAACGCTTTGAAGGCAAAGTCAGGCTTTATTCTACCAAAAGATTTTGTGATAAATACTCTTAATATTGTTGATAGAGAAGGTCCTGAAAAATATGGATCATTTATTGTAGCAGAAGGGTTTTATAACAAGCAAACGATGGTTTTTGAAGCGGAAATTAATAAGATAAAAGAAGGTTATAAAATTAAGAACAGCATCCCATTTTCCCTTAAAATTTCGAAAGCAGAACTAAATGGAGAAATTAAGAAAAATTTAAGATCTGTTGAATTATATAATACAGTCTTGACGTTAGGTAATGAAGCGTCGGAATCTAAAAATTATATTTTATATCAAGACAAAGAATTTAAGGAAGATAACCCATTTTATTGCATTCTGAATAGTAATGAAATTGATGAGTGCAACAAATATATTAGAAAATAGGAATTAGAAATATGATGAAACGGTTTTATACAATGGTTTCTACGAAAAAAACGGATGATGGGCACGTTATTCAATTAGATGGTAATGTTGTCAAAACTCCTCTAGGGCAGGATGTTGTAGCACCAACAAAAGCATTAGCGGACGAAATCGTTCTGGAATGGTCAGCGCAGGAAGATAAGGTAAAACCAGACAGTATGCCGTTAACACAAATTTTGATCACGGCGATTGATAAAATTAGAGATCGTGATGCAATAACAGCATCACTTATGCGTTATTTGGATACGGATTTGGTTTGTTATTGGACAAAAGAACCCGAAACATTGGCCAAGCAACAAAAAGAAATTTGGGGTAGATGGGTAGCTTGGTTTGATGAACATTTTGAAGTTCCCTTGGAAACAACAAAAAAGATAGATGCCATTAAGCAAGATCCAGAAGCACATAAACGCGTTTGGAATTATATTGAGTCTCTAGACGATTATTATTTCACAGTCCTTCATATCATGACTTCTTTATGTGGGTCCTTAGTTTTAGCACTTGCTTTTGTTGAAGGTGATATTACGGAAGAAGATATTTTTAAAGCGAGTTATCTAGAAGAGCTGTATCGTGGAGAGATTTATAACGAAGATGTTCACGGAGCGGCCCCTAACGAGGAGGCCGAACGGGAATTATTCAAACGTGATACCCAAGCGGCGCGGCAGTTTTTACATTTAGCTGAAGAATATTAAAATGCCACAAATTGCCGAAGGTCTTTTGCAGAGTGATGACAAGAAAATACGCTGCAAATGGCATGGAAACGACTCTGACTATTTAAAATATCATGATACAGAGTGGGGATATCCTGTTTCAGATGATAGGCACTTGTTTGAAAAAATATCTTTGGAGGGCTTTCAGGCGGGTTTAAGTTGGTTAACAATTTTAAGGAAAAGAGATAAATTTCGTAAAGCTTTTGATAATTTTGATTATATAAAAATTGCAAAATATAATGAGAAAAAAATTTTACACCTTCTTGATGATCAAGGAATTATAAGACATAGGGGAAAAATAGAAGCGACAATTAATAACGCTCAAAAAGCGAGAGACTTGATTGATGAATTTGGATCTTTGGCCGCATATTTCTGGCGTTTTGAACCAGAGGTCAGCGCGAGACCTAAAAAAATGACGGCTAAAATTCTATTTTCTTTAGCACAGACTAAAGAATCACAAGCTATGTCGAAAGACTTAAAGAAGCGTGGGTGGAAGTTTGTTGGTCCAACAACCTGCTATGCTTTTATGCAATCTATGGGGATTGTGAATGATCATATAGAGGGATGTTTTTGCCGTCCAATCTGTGATCGAGAACGAAAGAAATTTAAAAAACCTTTCTAATGTTTGCTGTTTTTTGAGATGGAGTGTTTTGCGCCTTTTTCGTCTTTGCGCCTCAACTTTGCTTTTTGACAAATATTCTTGTCAAAGATCACAACAGATTCTAACTGGTCTAGAACTTGGCTAAGATGCTTAGAAATATTAGTGTTTAAGAGTTTTTTGGCTTCTTTCATAACAAGAATATACAAGGTAAATAAAAATTTTACAAGATAAATTGTCATGAAAATACAAATTTTTTTGTTTAAAGTTTTCATATGAAGCTGACAAATATGCCAAAATTATCGGAACGATTAAAATATATCCGTGCCTATCATAACTTGTCACAAACAGAATTGGCAGATAAGGCGGGAACAACACAGCAAGCGATTCAACAGGCAGAAAAAGGAAAGGCGCGTCAGCCCCGTTATCTACATCGTTTAGCGCAGGCGCTAGATATTCCAGTTGACTGGCTTGTTTTTGGAGAAATTACGGGTGGTATATCTCAATCTTCTCAACAAATAACAGGATTTAATGAGTTGTCTACCGACATTCTTGATAGTTTTTTTTCTATGACTGAAAAGGATCAGAAATTAATTTACGAATTGATGCAATCCCGTAAAGAAAAGTAAATTATAATGTAATGTCACCATTTATGATTTTTTTCAGTGTTTCGATATAGAATTGCGGCTCGATCTCTCTTACATTTTTTTCAATATCATCAACATTATCTGTTTCTAAGACGTTGATTTTTTTCTGGGATATAATTTTACCTTTATCATATTCATCGTTAACAAGATGTATCGTCGCTCCAGTTTCTGAATCCCTATTGTCTTTAACGGCTTGATGAACATGACGGCCGTACATTCCATGACCGCCATATTTAGGAAGTAATGCAGGGTGGATATTTAGTATTTTTCCCTCAACGACCATAATTGTTTCAGGACCCACTAATTTCATGTAACCAGAGCAAATGACTAGATCGATCTTATAGTCTCTGAGTTTTTGGGCTATGGCTAGATCTAGTTCTTGCGAATCTGGGTGAGTTTTATTATTTAGGCAAAAACCTTTTAGCCCTTTATTTTCAGACCACTTGAGAGCAGAAGAGGCTGGATTATTGCTGATCATAAGGATGGGAGCTGCTATTAAATCACCGTTTAAACAGGCATCTGTTATAGCTTGAGCTGAAGAACCATTGTAAGAGGCTAGAAAAGCAAGATTCATATTCTAAAACCAGTTTTTAGGATTGTGAATGACTGAGTCTTTTTGAGCAATTATAATTCCCTTTCCAAAACGATATATCAAATAAATCAAGCTCGGTGACAATGTTAAAGTAAAAATTTCTATATTCTGTTTCAGATAATTCATCATTATCCTATTTAAATCATTTTCGGTTAATGGCATTCCATTTTGTAAAGATTGTATCGCTTGATGAATAATCATGTGATCTGCAAAGTAATAAGCCAAAACCATACCTATTAATAACCATAGAGAAGATATATAAATAGTCTTTATGATATAGGTCATATGACTATAGGTTACAGAATCCTCTTGCGATTTATATTTGTAGACATAAGTTGTAATAAAAATAACAAGAAAAAGAATCAGCCCTAAACTTTGAATAATTGATGATGGAACAATATTGCAAATAATGGCGATTAAATAAGCGCTATATAGGTATATTATTTTTTTTGTTTCTTTTTTCATGATATATTTTTTATCTTCGACCAAATAGTTTTTCAATGTCTTTTAAATCCAACTTAATAAAAGTAGGTCTGCCGTGATTGCAGTGCCCAGAATTCTCTATTTCTTCCATTTGACGCAATAGGTTGTTCATTTCATCAATGTTTAGTCTTCTTCCTGATCGAACAGATCCGTGGCAGGCTGTACTAGATAAAACTTCATGAATGGATTTTTTTAATTTTTCTGTTGTTTCGTGCTCAATTAATTCATCTAAAATATCAAAAATTAGTTTTTTAATATCAGTTTTATTTCCCAATAAAGCGGGTACGGATTGTACGGAAAGGGAATCATTACCAAAAGGTTCAATTTGCAAACCAAAACTACTTAGAGTTTCTTGATGCTCTATCAAGGTTGAAATTTTAGTTTCATCCATATCAATAATTTCTGGAATTAAAAGACCTTGACTTTTAACGCCTTCATTTTCAATTTGATTTTTCAATTTTTCATACACAATTCTTTCGTGTGCCGCGTGTTGATCAATAATCACGAGGCCATTTTCACTTTGAGAAATGATATAGTTTTCATGAATTTGTGCCCTTGCGGCTCCTAAAGGATATGATTGAGATTCATCGTTCTGTTCTATAACAGGTTCACTTTTTGCAGATGGTAAGATTTCATTTAATACATAAGGTGTATAGGAATTTTGAACTTTTTCAGCCAGATTATTGTAAGGGTTAGATCGTATATAATTGCCAGGAACGGCAGGGGAATTTCCACGTTTGTATGGCAAAGTGTTGTAAGATGTATTTTGGGGTTGCATGCGTTCTATAGTCTGTTGGGATAGTGTAGAGGATGTTGTTTGCCCTCCCTGTAATAGTGCTTGTTTTAAGGCCGTGATAATGAGGCCCCGAATATGCCCCGCATCACGGAAACGCACTTCGGCTTTTGCAGGATGCACATTGACATCAACCATCTCTGGGGATATTTCAATGAATAGAGCACATAATGGGTGGCGACCAGAGTGAAGAACATCCATATAAGCAGCACGAACACATCCTAAAAGCATACGATCTTTTACGGGACGACCATTAACAAATAAATACTGATACTGATTTGTAGCGCGGTTCAAAGTAGGGAGAGAGCTATATCCACTTACTTTGATACCATCCCGTTCTATCAGAATCGGTAGGGCGTTCTCTCCAAAATCTTTCCCCAAAATAGCGCTTAATCTTTCCCGTCTTTGATCTAAAAAATCTCCCTGTTCAGCGGAGAGATTTAATTTAATACTTCCCTCGTGTATTAGTTTAAAGCCAATTTTCGGAAAGGCCATCGCTGTCCTTTGTACTGTGTCTTTGACGGCATTATATTCACTGCGCTCAGTTTTAAGAAATTTAAGGCGGGCAGGTGTAGCGTAAAATAAATCACGGACTTCGATTGTTGTACCCTTACTATGTGCGGTGGGTAGTAATTTCCCTTTTTTACCGCCAACCATAGAAATTTCCCACGCATCATCTTGATCGGCTGTTTTAGATTTAATATTTAATCGACTGATTGATCCTATGGAGGGAAGAGCTTCTCCCCTAAAACCTAGAAAATTAATATGAACCAGATCATTAGTAGGAAGTTTTGATGTTGCATGACGTTCAATAGCAGTTTCAATTTCTTCTGCGCTCATGCCAAAACCATTATCACGTATCACGATAAGGCTCTTTCCGCCATCACGTATATCGATATCAATCTGTGTGGCACCCGCATCAATAGAATTTTCAATAAGTTCTTTAACGGCTGCGGCAGGCCGTTCAATCACTTCGCCTGCCGCGATTTGATTGACAAGATGATCAGGTAAATGACGTATTCGCATGCCTTGAGCATAGCGTTAGAAGGCATAAAAAATCAATCTATAATAGCGCCTTCTACCCGCGCTTCAGATAGATCGGTATCTTTCAGAATGGCACCTGTTAGGTCAGCTTTTCTCAGATCGCAGCCTTCAAGCTTGGCGCCCGTTAAATCACAGCCCATTAGGATTGAATCGCGTAAGTCAGCATGGCGTAAATCAGCGTATCTAAACTTAGATCCGCTTAGATTTGTTCTTTGAATGCGTACCCCATTTCCATCTGGGCTATCAAATTTAAGACCGCATAGTTTGGCTTGAAATAGATTAGCTCTATTAAAAATACAATTTCTAATGGATGATCCTCTCATATCGGCTTCATTCATACGACAATCTCTAAAAGAAGATTCATCTAAAGTTGCACTTTGTAGGCTAATTTTGCGTAAATCTTGATTCATAAAATTGGCTGAGACAGCGCGGATGGCCGTAAGAGGATAATCTTTAAGATTACTGACATCACGCAAGTCGATGCCACTGAGATCCATTTGAGCACCTTTTTTTCCTGCGCTCGCAACCCATGCTTTATGTTCTGCCAACATTTGCTCAAGATTTTGTCCGCGATCTTCAAGTTTTTCACCCATGTTCTTTTTACCAAGAACACCATCGATTTTAGCACCTTGCATCTCAACAGATTTAAGGATTGTACCACTCATAACGGTGTCTGTTAGGTTAGCGTTACTTAGATTTGATCCCGTTAAATCAGCATTGGTTAGATTGGCGCCTTCAAAAGTTACGTTCGCTAGATTGGCTTCATTCAAAGTTACGCCAGTCATATCAGCGTCAGAAAAATCAGCGGCAATGGCTTTAACACCAGATAAATTAGTTTCAGTGAGTTGTGCGCCTGTAAAAATGGCGCTCCACGCATTATCTTCATTGGTAACAATTCCACTACGTGCACGGTCACGCATCATGCCATCGCTATCTCTTTCCATGATCTTGCCTTCGCGTAGATCTGCAGAATCAAGATCCGCGCCAGAAAGATTTGCGCCTGCGACATAGGCTCCCCTAAAATCAGCACGTTTAAAATTTGCCTTTTCAAGATTTGCGTTACGTAAATCACAGGCAAAGAAACAACATGAAACAAATTTTCCATTGGCCATATTTGTGTTGCTTAAGTTTGATCCCGTAAAGTCGGCCTGTGATAGGTCGGTGTTCTCCAATGAGAGACCAGAAATATCAACAAATTTTAAAATAGCGCGTAAGCCTCCACGCTGACTCATCATAAATTTCCTATGAAGAGCAACAGCCTCATCTAACTCACGTTGAGTCATGCGCTTTAAATTTTCAGAGTTAGAATTTCTATTATTCATATAACCAGAGTATCTTTATTTATCTTTTTTGTGAATACGTGAATATAGCTCTTTTGTAGAAGAATCGGCGGTTGAAAAGTCACTATTTTCAATATTTTTAACCATTTCTTTGCCCAATTCTACGCCAAATTGGTCAAAGCTGTTGATATTCCAAATGACACCTTGCACAAAAACTTTGTGCTCATATAAGGCAATAAGCATACCTAAATGAAGGGCATCAAGCCTATTTAATAAAATTGTTGTGCTTGGGATATTTCCTTTAAAGTGGCGATGTAGGTCATTACTGTTACATTTACCCTGCATCAAAGCTTGTCCTTGTGCCAACATATGATTTGTTAAAGTTTGGTGATGATTCTTGTATGGGTTTGGAAGCTCTATAAAACCTATAAAATCACACGGAATTAAATCACTTCCCTGATGAATTAATTGATAGAAACTGTGTTGCCCATTCGTTCCAGATTCACCAAAAATTACATTTCCTGTTTTGTAATCTTTGATAGGGGTTTCGTTTAAATCAACAGTTTTTCCATTTGATTCCATCTCTAATTGCTGAAGGTAAGCAGGAAACAACGATAATTTATGAGCATAGGGAAGTATGGCTTGATGGGAAGCATTTAAAAAATTTCTATTCCATATTCCTACTAAAGCCATAATGACAGGAATATTTTTTATTAAAGGAGTTTCTATAAAATGGGTATCGATAAATCGTGCACCTTTTAACAGGTCAGAAAAAATATTAAACCCCAATCCCATAGCTATGGGAAGACCGACGGCAGACCATAGACTGAAACGACCGCTGACCCAATCCCACATAGGATAGATATTTTCCTTTTTAATACCAAAATCGTAAGCAATATCTATTTGAGAGGATACAGCTATAAAATGATTTGAGATATCTTTATCTTTACCTAATTTTTCTTGTAGCCATTGCCGTGCAGTATGTGCGTTTATAAGAGTTTCTTGTGATTTAAAACTTTTTGATATGATAACGAACAAAGTTGTTTCTGGATTGCAAAGTTGTATTGTTTCTTCTATATCATTACCATCAACGTTAGCAGTAAAAAATATTTCAACAGGTTCTTTTTGGTTTTTTAAGGCTCGATATACCATACGTGGTCCTAAATCAGAACCTCCAATGCCAATCGAGACAATTTGTGTAATGGGTTTTCCTGTTGCGCCCAAATAGCAATGATTTCTAATTTTAGTTGAAATATCTTCTATACGTTCTAGCGTCTTATGAATTTCAGGAATAATATTTTTCCCATCAACTTTTACAGTTTCATTTTTTGCTTTTCTTAGGGCTGTGTGCAATACGGAACGATTTTCTGTGATGTTTATTTTTTCTCCAATAAACATTTGATTTCGTTTATGCTCAATATTTGATTTCTGGGATAAAGATATAAGGA
The DNA here is from genome assembly GCA_041397885.1 of Alphaproteobacteria bacterium. Lineage (GTDB taxonomy): Bacteria > Pseudomonadota > Alphaproteobacteria > Micavibrionales > Micavibrionaceae. Next base: position 99,270 of record JAWKVV010000005.1, read on the forward strand.
TGTCGAGTATTTTACTGTCTATCTGTTGTTTAGAATAGTCAAAATATAATCCATCTAATTCTAGAGAAAAATCAGAGAAACGGTTTGGGTTTTTTTGAAACAAATCATTCAATGTTTTTTGATTTCGGGATAAAGCTAATAAATTATCCCATTCTGCTTTATGTGTCGGATTATTGGACATTGGGTAATGTTTCTATTTTAATCGTATTTTCAATATGTTCTGGCTTTCCAACCAATACTGATATCATTTTTTCAGGATTAAAAATACGTTTTGCGACGCGTAATATATCCTCATTTGTAACAGTATTGATATTTGTTGCATAGGTGTCCAAATAATTAATAGGTCTATTATTCAGTTGTAGGCTTAGTAGAATACTAGAAATTTTATCTGTTGATGTTAAGGACATTGGTAGAGATCCTATTAAATAAGATTTAGAATTTGAAAGATCTTCCTGTGAAACTTTTTGGGTTTTTATTGTGTCTGTTTCAGAAATAATAATATCTAAAACTTGTTTTACAGAGTTGTTTTTTGTCGAAGTGTTTATTGTAAAAAAATCTGTATAATCCAAATTGGTTGTATCCGAATATATACCATAAGTTAATCCTCTTTTTTCTCTTATCTCTTCCATCAAACGAGACCCAAATCCACCAGCGCCAAAAATATAATTCATTACTTGCAAGGCATAATAATCAGGATCATGAACGTCTATAGAAGGTAGTGCCAACGATATGATGGTTTGAGGAATTTCTTGAGGGTATAGATATATTTTTCCAGTGTTTTGTATTTCAAAGGAAGATAAATTATCTGTGCTTCCTTTAGGTGGCAAAGAACCAAAAACATCGTCCAATAACTTCACAAGATCATCTTTATTAATATCGCCCATCACGCCAATCATTAGCCGATCTTGTGTTAACCAATTTGTAACATGGCTTTGTAAGTCTTTAGCCGTTATTTTTGGTAAGCTTTCTAAGGTGCCCCCACTATTTAAAGCATACGGCCGTCCTTCAAACGCTTTGTCATTCATAAGTCTTGCTGTGATCCAGTCTGGATCCCCCATGGAAGAACGTATGCGCGCCAGATTCGCTTGGCGCATACGTTCCAAAGGTTCTTCGTCAAAGCGGGGTTGTGTTAAAGATAATTTGAGTAAATTAAACGCAATATCTTTATGACGCGATAATGTCTTAAGCTGGCCGCCAAAATTATCCCGTCCTGCACTGAAATTTAATGTAATGGAGTTATCACTTAAGATTTTTTGAAACTCCTGTGATTTTATATCGCCTGCTCCCTCATCCATAGTATTGGATAAAAGCTGAGCTAAGCCTTGCTTTTCAATTCCATCATGTATTGATCCTGCTCCTTTGAAGGAAAATTTAAGGGCAATGATCGGAAGAGATTTATCTTCAACCAACCATGCTTTAATACCGCTTTTGCTTTTGATTTCCTGAATATCTAAAACTTTTTCACTCGCTTTGGCGGGGCTGTGCCATGCAAATAGAATAATAAACAGAAGAATAGAAAATCTCATTTTAAATCCTCTTTTCTTTCCGCCGAAGATTTGCTTAGAGGAAGTAAATGACCTGTGATAGAAGTACGTCTCCATGGATTCTCACTATCAAGATATTTTTGTGCAATATTTTGGATTTGCTGTGGGGTTACAAGATTGATATTTTCTGGCCAATTTTCAACATTTTCAACCGTGCTTCCCGTTGTTAGTTCTTGACCAAAAATCATCGCAGGGCCGCTGACGCTATCGCGGACAAAAACGGCAGCATCTTGCAGTCTTTGAATGGCTTCTTTGACCTCTAGGTCGCTGACACCATTTGTTATGATGTTTTTTATTTCATTTTCTACCAAATTTTCCAGTTCTTCCAAAGAAACACCTTCCGCAGGTGTTCCAGATATCCAGAGTGTTGAATCATTTAGCGCACTTGAATCATACGAAAATCCAACTGAAATAGCTTTTTTTTGATCGACAACAAGATGCTTGTAAAGTCTTGTTGTTGGTCCTCCGCTCAAAATCTCTTGTAATACCTGTAGAGCCAGAGAGTCACTTTTATTTTCAGCATAACTTGGAACAATCCTAACATTCTGAAAGGTGGGTTGGTTAATGGTTTCATGATTTAAAACCATTGTTGTTGAGCCAATTGAAGGCGGTATTGTTGTTCTGGATCTTGGGGGGATTTCTTTTTTAGGAATATTCCCAAATGCCTCTTGAACGATAGGCTGAACATCTTTTGCCGTGATATTGCCGCTTAGAATAAGGATCGCGTTGTTTGGTGCATACCAGATGTCATAAAATTTTTTCACATCTTCCCATTGATATTCTTTGATTTCATCCATCCATCCGATAACTGGTGTTCCATAGGGATGGTTAGTATATAAAGCGCTTAACATTTGTTCAGAAAAAAGACCTTTAGGATCATTTTCTGTTCTTTGGCGGCGTTCCTCAAGGACAACATTTTTTTCAGAGGCAAAATGTTCTGGCGGCGGAGACAAATTGACCATGCGATCTGCTTCCATTCTAAGAACTTGTGCTAGCTTATCTGTCGATATGGTTTCAAAGTATGCTGTGTAATCCTGACCAGTAAAGGCATTGTCATTTCCACCCAATTTTCTGATAGTTTTTGAGAAATCTCCAGGAGCAAGAGTTGATGTTCCCTTGAACATTAAATGTTCAAAATAATGCGCCATTCCTGACTTTCCTTGCGGTTCATCGGCGGCGCCCACCTTGTACCATATCATCGAGGTCACAACGGGTGCAGTTTTTTTGGGAATGACTATAATCTCCAAACCGTTCTCAAGCTTAAAACTTTCGGCGTTAAAAACTTTCGCTTCAACGGGCAATATAAAAATGAAAGAGAGGATAAAGCCCCATATTAAGGACAGAAGCTTATTCTTCGATGGTGGGTGTTTTACCATCTGTAACTGACTTTCCTGTTGCTTTATTTACTGTCAATCTTTCTGTTTCCTTAACGGGGTCAACAACGCTAGCTGGAGCATCAACTTTTTTTCCAACTTTGCCTAATAATCTATCGATGGTGGGTGTTTCATCTTTTACAATTTCAGCTGTTTCTTGGTCAATAATTTGACGAATATCCTTTGATGTATCTGTGGCACCTGTTTTTCTTAATAAGATGGCCTCCCCTTCAGAAAGTTGTTTTGTGTCGGCCTGCTCTACGGGTTGTTCGCCGAATACAGCCTGTTTTGCGTCATCAATTGCCGTGTCTTCCTGTGGACGCTGAACGCCAGGGCGAGGGGGACGCAGATTATAATCTGGGGGCATTTCTAAGGGTGCGCGTGTAACAACCGCGAATTCATCGGGCGCTTTTTTTGAGAAATCAAACTGCTCTTTAGTTTTTTCACAGGCACTTAAGCCACTTGCCAAAAAAACAACAGATAGAGATAAAATAAGCTTTTTCATGTATGGGCACTCTTCTTATTACGTGGGTCAAAGAATAAACTATTCACTACCAGTATGACAATCCCTATGCTAACGAGGCTGTCAGCAACGTTGAAAGCAGGGTAGTGCCATTCTTTAATATGAAAATCAAGAAAATCAACCACAGCTCGAAAATGTAGGCGATCTATAACATTGCCAAGAGCTCCCCCAATAACCATAGAGAGGCTGATGGCTTCGATCCAAGTTTTAGAGCGGGCAAGCCATATTGAAAAAAAGCCAGAAATTGCAAGGGCGATAATGGTTAAAGGCCAGGGATTTCCATTTTGAAATAGGCCGAAGCTGATCCCCTCATTCCAGACCATTGAGAGATTAAAGAAAGAAGTTAATTCAACGGACGCGAAGGGAAGACGTGTTGTCGACGTTAACCAGTCGAACAGTCCTAAAGGCTTAAGCTCTAATTCTGCTTTAAAAACATATTCAAGGATCAACCACTTTGAAATTTGATCAAGAATGATGAAATCTAAAATCAATCCAAATCCAATGAGAGGTTTGATTAAATTTTTTGAACTTAAATTTTTCATGCGGCAGCTTTTTTATTTACGACATCATCGCATCGGTTGCAAATATGATCTGAATGAGCGGAAACTTCAGGAAGAACTTTCCAACACCGGACGCATTTTTCGCCATCAGCTTTTTTAAATTCAACTTCCAAATTTTTACCTTCAGATAAAGTTAAATTAGAAACAATCGCAATGTCGGCCATATCAACACCCCGCATCGCTTCCAAATATTTTTTATCTGCTTTTACAGTGGGCGCAGCTTCTAAGGATGAGCCTATTGTTTTATCGGCGCGATATTTTTCTAAAGCTCCTGTGACAGCTTCACGAATATCTTGAATGAGCGCCCATTTTTCATTGAGCGCAATATTTTTCCATTCTTTTGGAAGGGTTGGGAAAGTGCGTAGGTGAACACTTTCTAAATCCTCCAAAACGCCTGCAGGTCTTTGCAACCAAGCTTCTTCTGCTGTAAAAGATAAGATGGGTGCCAACCACAAAACAAGGCAGTCAAATATTTGTGCCATGACACTGCGGGTTGCGCGATGTTCGAAACTGGTGATGTCATCACAGTATAAGCGATCTTTACGAATATCAAAATAAAAGGCCGAAAGGTTTTGATTGCAAAAATCATGTAATTCTTTGGCAAGTTTCCCATACTCGTGGTTTTGAATATAATTTTTAACTTTTTGGTCCATTTCATAAAGTTGATGGAGAATGAGTTGCTCTAATTCAGGAAGGTTTGAAACTTTTGTCAAATCTACTTTTTCAGATTTTTTAAATCCGTGTAAGGCGCCGAGTAAAAACCTCAATGTGTTACGAATACGGCGATAGAGATCAGAAGTATTTTTCAAAGTATCTTTTCCGATACGAATGTCATCGGCGTAGTCGGATGTCATCGTCCACAGTCGCAAAATATCCGCGCCGCTTTGCTCCATGATTTTGAGCGGGTCAACAACATTGCCCAAGGATTTGGACATTTTATAGCCTTTTTCATCCAATACAAAGCCATGGGTTAAGACGTTTTTATACGGTGCAAATCCACGTGTTCCGCAGGATTCAAGAAGAGATGAGTGGAACCAACCACGATGCTGGTCAGATCCTTCCAGATACATATCTGTTTGAATATTTTGGCCATCGCCCAAATCCTTACGAGCATTGACGACGAAACTGTGAGTGGAACCTGATTCAAACCAAACATCGACGATATCGAAAACTTGTTCGTAATCATCAACATTATAGTTTTCACCTAAAAATTCTTTTGCATCCATGGACCACCAGGCATCAGATCCTTGTTCCTCAAAGGCATCGCCAATACGTTTTAGAACAGCTTCATCTTTTAGAACTTCGCCTGATTTCTTATTAACGAAGAGGGCAATCGGGACGCCCCATGCTCGTTGGCGGGAAATACACCAGTCTGGACGATTTTGAATCATTGCCGTAATGCGGGATTCACCTTTTGCAGGATGCCATGCCGTATCTTTAATTGCTTTTAAAGCGGTTTCGCGCAGTTTTAATTCATTATCCATTGCAATGAACCATTGCGGTGTTGTGCGAAAAATCAGCGGCGCTTTGGAACGCCAGCTATGAGGATATTCGTGGCGAACAGAACCTTTTGCGAGTAGCTTTCCTGCGTCTTCCATGGCTTTGATAGGGGCAAAGTTTCCCGCATCCATTTTGCCATTTTCATCGTAAATTTTCAGTCCTGCGAATAGGGGCACATGGTCTTTGAAACTTCCATCGTCATCAAGATTATCTGTGATTTCCAATCCACATTGTTGACCTAGAACAAAGTCATCGGGTCCATGGGATGGTGCAACGTGGACAAATCCTGTTCCATCCTCATCGGTCACGTAATCAGCGTGAAAAGCGGGAATGTCATGCTCGTAACCTTGTCCGCGTAGCGATGGGCGCAAACCGTACCGCTTACTTCTTTACCAGAAAAAGTTCCAATCTTTTTCATTGCCGAAATTACAGCTTGCTTTTTGAACGTCTTCTTTAAGTTTTTCAGCGATTGCAATTTTTGCACCGACTTCTACTTTTGGATCTTCTTCTACACTTTCAATTTCATAAACGGCGTAATGAATATCTTTATTAAAAAATATTCCGCGGTTTGATGGAATTGTCCATGTGTTGTCGTCCAGATAACAATATCTCGCCTTCTAACACATCACAACTTGTTTGAATCACGGGAAAGCGTGCCCAGATAGTAATGGATTTATGCTCTTTATATTCTACTTCAGCTTCGGCAAGAGCGGTTTGCTCAACAGTGGACCAAAGGACAGATTTTACACCGCGGTAAAGACCACCATTATTTAGGAATTTGTGAATTTCGCGAACAATTTGCGCTTCGGCAGGTTTTGTCATTGTACGGTAAGGGTTTTTCCAGTCCCCGATAACACCTAAGCGTTGAAACTGTTCTGCTTGGATATCGATCCAGTCCTGTGCAAAATCACGGCATTCGGCACGGAAAGTGATGGGATCAACATCATTCTTGTCTTTTCCTGCAGCGCGGTATTTTTCTTCGATTTTCCATTCAATGGGCAGGCCATGGCAATCCCATCCAGGAACGTAAGGGGCATCATATCCCATCATCTGCCAACTTTTATTAATAACATCTTTTAGAATTTTATTCAGGGCGTGGCCCATATGAATATTTCCATTGGCGTAAGGCGGACCATCATGCAAGATCCAGCGTTTACGACCTTTTGATACGTCGCGTATTTTGGCATAGAGATCCATTTCTTGCCATTTTTTGATCATTGAAGGCTCATTTTCAGGCAGATTTCCGCGCATGGGGAAATCTGTTTTAGGCAAGAAAACGGTGTCGCGGAATTTGTCTTTATTCTCTGGTTCTTGGGTCATGCTATCCTCTTTGAAGAGAGGAATATGCGGGAAAAAGAAGGCTAAATCAAGATATAAGCTGAAGAAGCAGGACGGCAGCAGGGACAGTTAAAAAGGCAAATAAAGTGCTTAAAAGAACGGCGGCAGCGGCTTTTTCTGGGTGAAGCTTGAGAGTGGCCGCGTAAGCCACCAAATTCCCTGCTAAGGGAACGGCTGTCATAACGGCAAGCATCGTGTAAATTTCTGGGCTGAATGCTTGAAAATAGGCTCTGTCTATCAAGATGACGCCGAATCCAAAGAGGGGCCAGAGGATAAATTTGGGAGTAAACATACTGGCGAGAAGTTTCCAATCAATTTCCAATCTGGATTGTTTGGACAACGCAACACCAATAATCATCATGCCAATCATGACCCATGCACCAACAGAATAATCCCAGTAGCGGATGAAAGATTGGGGTAGAGGAAGGCCGCTTAAATTATATAGTAAACCAAGCCATATGGCGTGAATAACAGGGAGTTTAATGACCTTAATGATTGCACCTTTTAATGTAGCATGACCGCGGGCGCCAAAGAAATATCCCAAACCTACTTCATTGAGGAAAGTGCCGAGATTGAGCAGGGCATAAACACCCACCCATTTTGGATCTAATAGAGCCAGAATAACAGGCAGGCCAAAGTACATGGTGTTGCCTGTGACGCTGCCCATTCCAATTAGGTTCGCCGTATTGTTTTTCCAGAGCCTTTGAGCGGTGAGATAGCTGATGGTGCCGATTGTGGCTGATCCGATAAAAAATATCACAGGAAGAGCAATATATTCAGGGGTGAATTTCATTTGAGCGATCGCACCAAAATTGACGATGGGGGCGAGGATATAGATGGCAACGGTCGCCATGGAGGGCAGATTAACATCAAGCCATCTTCCAGCCACGAAACCTAAGGCAATTAAGATATAGAGAGGAAAAATATTAGCGATGAGCAGCAGTAGAATATCCATCCCAATACTATGTCAGAATTTTTTTTGTCTGTGCACAGTCTTTTTCGATTTGGGTAATTAAATCATCAAGCGAGGCAAATTTTGCTTCTCCTCGTAGTCGTTCAACAGGTTTAATCCGTAAAGTTTTATCATAGATGTCACGGTCGGGAAAGTTGAGGATATGAGCCTCAATCTGACCTTCTTTAACCTCAAACATCGGGCGAATGCCGATATTGGTTGCGGCCGCCCGCCATTCTTCTTCCCCTTCAATCTGAACCAGGCAGGCGTAAACGCCGTAGGCAGGGTGAATAGTGTCTTTGAGTAAAATGTTAGCGGTAGGGTATCCTAGATCATGGCCACGGCGGTCACCGCGGAAAACAGTGCCCTGTACTTCCCAATCCCATCCCAGAAGCTCATTGGCTTCTTTCATTTTTCCTTTACGCAACAGCTCGCGAATACGGCTTGAGGAAATGATCTCACCTTTTTCGTCTTTGATAGGGTCGACGACGCTGACGTCTATTTGGGCATCACTGATTGTTTGAGCTGAACCTTTGCGTAACTGACCAAAACAAAAATCGTAACCAACAACAACATGAACAGCGCCAATGGCATCTTTTAAAACATTTTGGATAAAGGCCTCAGCGCTTTGACTAGCAAAATCCCAGTTGAACTCAATCGAAAAAAGACATTCAACGCCGTTTTGTTCTAATCTCTGTGCTTTTAAGGGGGCGCTGGTTAAACGGGCGGGCGGTAAGTCAGGTTGAAACAATCGACGAGGGTGGGGTTCAAAAGTTAAGACCCCAAATTTCTTATTTTGTTTGATGGCAATTTCTTGAGCAGTTTTTAGGAGTGCTTGATGTCCTCGATGGACGCCATCAAAATTGCCAATTGCGATCACTGCGCTCTTGGCGTTTTCGTCAATTTCTCCGAGCGTCTTATAAATTTTCATAGGCGTGTCCTATTTGGGTAAGAACAGAGTTAGCAATTCTTTGAAAATGATCTTCACCAAAATCAGAAATATTATTATCAGTTTTTTTTGTCATTTGCATTTGTTCTGGCAGGTCAGCATCACTTAAAGGGCTATATTTATTATAAATTTCTGCGGGTAATCTAAAATCCCACCATTCAGAAGCTACTAGATACAAAGGTAAAGCAAGCATTTTGGCGCTTAAGATGAAAGCATCTTCCAGTTTTTTTCGATGATCTAAGACGGCCTTGGAAAAATTTTGATAATTGCGTGCAGATTCTGGCCCCATATGGTCAAACGGAGTGCCCATATTCACTTCTTCGTTATTTTTATCAAACACACAAACATCAATTGCCATGGCACGGGGATGTGCCCCCAACCCAGGAGGGGAAAGCATCCGGTCTGGTCCATCAATACACCATTCTGGATGTGCCTTTACGATATCAGTTTCTTGCATGGCGGCCTGAGCCTCCACAGTGCGCAAACAGTCTTTTAGTTCTAACACCCAACCATATTTTTTGTTCAGTATTCGCGCCGTTAGAAGTGTAATGGCGGCTATATCTTTATGTGCCCAAAGCTGTGCTGTGGGCTGATAGATTGCTGTTTCAAAAATGTTGCGGGGATGATTGGCATCCGCATAAACCAGATCAATTTGAATAGGTTCTCTATCTATAAACAAGGAAAACGGTAAAAGCTCTGAAGGGTTTATTTTCTTTGTCACGTCCTATAATTCCTTGTGTGTCCCATCACAAAACGGGGTGTTATGGGTTTGTTTGCACTGACATAGCCAAACATCACCATCTTTTTCTGCTTCAAATTTGAAGGATTTAAATTCGGGTGCTTTTTCACGGTGGGCGCCATCGCAAAATGGTTGCTTTTCGGAATGCCCACAGGTGCAAAAGGAATAAAGTTTGCCTTTTTCGAGGGTCGCTTTTGCGGGGATAGAATCAGCAATTTTGGGTGTGGGCATTTTGAAACCTCCGATCGAGGGGGAAATTGGTGGCGGTACAGAGATTTGAACTCCGGACACAAGGATTATGATTCCTCTGCTCTAACCACTGAGCTATACCGCCGTAATTTCCTGCGATTATATGCCGCATAACTTTGCTTTCTGTCAAGCCGCAATTGGCATTTGTGAATTTTGAGTCTCGATAATCCATCCTCCGCCAAGGACACGGCCGTCATCATAACAAACGGCGGCTTGCCCAGGGGCTATACCATATTGCGGAGAATTTAAGTGAATTTCTGCCGATCCATTTTGTTTGCGATAGACTGTTGCAGGGGCTGTCGGGCTGACAGAGCGTAGTTTTACATGGACATTCAGCCCCGCTTCAGGAATTTCGGTCAGCCAGTTACAATCATGGATATGGATAATGTCGCGTGCTAGCGCTTCTTTCGGGCCAACAATGACTTCGTTGGCTTGCGCGTCAACACGGACAACATAAAAAGGCGAATTATCATCATTGTTTCCCCCGCCGATACCCAGACCGCGGCGCTGGCCAATGGTATAATGGATCACACCATCATGCTGCCCGACAATCCGCCCATCCAGATGAACGATGTTGCCGTGTTTTTCTGCATCGGGGCGAATTTTTTTGACAACGCTTGCATAATCACCATTGGGCACGAAGCAAATATCCTGGCTGTCAGGTTTATCACAAACAAGCAGCCCTAGGCGCTGCGCATGTTCGCGGGTGACATCTTTTGTCCACGCGCCGAGGGGGAAGCGCAAGAAATCAAGCTGCACCTGCGTGGTCGCAAAGAGGAAATAACTCTGATCTTTGCCTGTATCTTGGGCGCGGTGCAGTTCCGCCTTACCCGTTTCAGGGTTGATGATGCGTTTAATATAATGGCCTGTGGCCATGCAATCTGCCCCCAGATCATGAGCCACTTTGAGCAGGTCACGGAATTTCACGGTTTGGTTACAACGGACGCAAGGAATTGGTGTTTGTCCTTTCATGTAGCTGTCGACGAAGTCCGTCATGACGCTGTCTTTGAAATTATCCTCATAGTTGAGAACGTAATGTGGGAAGCCCTTTTCTTCAGCGACACGCTTCGCATCGTATATATCTTGTCCCGCGCAACACGCGCCTTTGCGCTCCACCGCTTTCCCGTAGTCATAGAGCTGTAACGTAACGCCGATCACGTCATAGCCTTCTTCGTGAAGAAGCGCTGCGGTCACGGACGAATCCACGCCGCCCGACATGGCCACGACAACACGCGTGTCCTTCGGCTGTTTTGCTATGCCTAGTGAATTTATCATGACGCTTTATAGGGTAAATATCCGCCAAAAAGCAAGGAAATTGCTGTTTTAAGCCCTTTTTTTGCCAGTAAGTCTTTGATTTTATTTGTGGAACAAAGTTACTCTTTTCGTTTGCTCTCAAGCGGGGGGTGGGGGTATTGAGCTTCGTTCTCTTGCAATTCTTTTTATACTATTTAAAAAAATCGTTCACTAGGTTAGCATAAATGGTATAGAAAACAAAGGATTAAATTCCTACTTTTTATAATTTTTGACATATCTTATGATTACACTATTTATTAAAATTAAGGGAATCCGATGAAAAAAATAACTTTATTAATATTATTAGGCATGGTGCTTTCTGCGTGTTTATTTGAAAAAAAATTGATGCCTCTAATGAGGATACAATGCAGCAAAGCGTAAAGAATATCATGGAAGATCTTAATGAGGTGGATCAGAAAAAATTTATAGATTCTTTGCAAATGATTATGTTTAGCGATATTAATGGGTTAGATGATTTAATAGCTATAGGAAATAATCAAAGCGCTTTTGAAGGTGCTTTTCTTGCTAGAATTGATGGAAAAACAGCACGTCAAATCATCATTATGGGAGAGAAAATTAACAAAGAATCTAATCCAGATCCATTAGAAAAAAATAAGCAATCAGATATTCAGAACATTAAAGAAGATGCAAAAACTGAAGTTACAAAAAAATTAGTCAATGAATCATTAAATACGACTTTGATAACACTCAAGGCAGAACGTGGAAATTATAATAAAAATTTAAAAATAGTGGTTAATTTTGAAAACTTAACAGATAAAAATATCAAAGGGATTAAAGGAACGGCTGTATTTAAAGATATGTTCGGTGATCTAATAAAGAAAATTACTATTTCTTCTGATGATTCAGTTTTGGCTCATGAAACGTTTCAGTATACTGGATATATGGATATTAACGAATTTATTGATTCAGATATAAAATTAGCCACTACTTCAAAAGAAAAAATTGATTTTTCCTTTGTTCCAGAAATTATTCTTTTTGAAGATGGAAGTAAAATAGAAACACCTTAAAAGCAGACGAATAAAAAACAGGTCTTAGAGAATTTTATAGTGATTAGGGGCTTACCAATCCACCTTCGCTCCTGGAAGGGCGACGGTGAGGCCATCCAGATCTTCGGTGATAATGATCTGGCAGCATAGACGAGAAGTGGGACGCACATCAAAAGCCAGATCAAGCATATCTTCTTCATCTTCAGAAATTTCACCATCTTCAGGTAGAGTTTGGTCTTTAAAGTCAGGATGAACATAGAGATGACATGTGGCGCAGGCTAGACCACCGCCGCAGGCCCCTTCGATCACTTCAATATCTTCTTTCACGGCCACTTCCATCAATGACAGGCCGAGCGGAGCATCAACTTGTTTGATCGTGCCGTCTTTAAAGATGAAGTTTATTTTTGGCATTCTTTGTTCTATTCCTGTCATTGCGAGCGTCTAAAAGGAGCGCGGCAATCCATTTCGTAAAATTTTCTGGATTACTTCGTCACATTGTTCCTCGCAATGACGATTATTGTGTTGCTCTCTTTACGATTTTTTCCCAGCTTTCGAGAAAGCGGTTAATATCGGACTGTGTTGTAGCCCATCCAAGGGAAATTCGTAAAGCACTTTTTGCGTCTTCTTCGCTTGCCCCCATGGCAAGAAGGACGTGTGAGGCTTTGAAGGAGCCGCTAGAGCAAGCCGAACCGCTAGAGACGCAAACACCGTCAAGATCAAGTGCCATCATCTGAGTTTGGGCAGGGATGCCAGGAAAGCCAACATTTGTGGTGTTGCCAACACGGGGCGCTTGTTCCCCGTAGATTTTGATCTGATTTGAAATTTGGCGAAGTTTTTGTTCCATGGTATCGCGCAAGTTTTGAATTTTTTTGTAATCGGCAATATGGTTCAAAGCCCATTCAGCGGCAATACCCATGCCTGCGATGCCTGCGGTATTGTGTGTTCCTGCGCGGTAGTTTTTTTCTTGGCCGCCGCCAAGCATAAATTTAGGAAAATCCAATCCTGAACCGCGGATAATGGCGCCCACTCCTTGCGGTCCTGCAAATTTATGAGCGGAAAGCGCCATGAAATCAACACTGAGCGTATCAAGTGAAATATCCATGCGGCCTGCGGCCTGTACAGCATCAGTGAAAAAAAGCGATCCTTTTTCATGGGCCAGTTTGGCCATTTCGGCAATGGGTTGAATGACGCCCGTTTCACTGTTGACGAGCATGACGCAGACAAGCGCAGGTGGCGTTTCATTGTCCAACATCCTTTTATACGCATCCATATCGACAATTCCGTCAGACGTAACGGGAATTTTTTCAGCATTGTTTCCTGCGGCGGCGATAACGGCAGGATGTTCAATTGCAGAAATTAAAATACGTTTATCTCGATAACCGCTTAAGATGGTATTGATGGATTCTGTGGCACCGCTGGTGAAAGTCACTTGATCAGGAGTAACGTTGCAAAGATTTGCAACCTGTTCCCGTGCATCTTCAACATATTTACGGGCATGACGCCCAAAATCATGCACGGAGGAGGCATTACCCACTTCGTGCATAACCTTTGTGACAAGGTCGATGACTTCGGGTCTCATGCGCGCGGTGGCGTTATAATCTAAATAAACTTTATTCATCAGTTTTCATTTTAGTCTAATATCCACAGTAATATCAATGACTTATCAGAAATATTTGGACATTTCTATTTCACTTCTTTATAAAGCATATATCGCGCCAAAAAGATATTACGAAAAACAAAAACGCGTGATGTAGGGTGTGTATTAATATTTACTATAGGAATCGGAGATTTTATGCCTGAGATTATGTTCGCTGGACCAGAGGGTCGTTTAGAAGGCCGTTACACTCACTCAAAAACACCCAATGCGCCGCTTGCGCTGATTTTACACCCCAATCCTGAACATGGTGGCACCATGAATAACAAAGTCAGTTACATGATGTTTCAGGCCATGGTGCAGCGTGGTTTCTCTGTTTTGCGGTTTAATTTTCGCGGTGTGGGAAAATCCCAAGGCGTTTATGACCGAGGCGAGGGGGAGTTAAGTGATGCGGCCTCTGCGCTTGACTGGATGCAGGCGTTAAACCCGAATGCTCCATATGTGTGGGTTGCAGGGTTTTCTTTCGGTGCATGGATTGGCATGCAACTTTTGATGCGCCGTCCTGAGATTGAAGGATTTATTTCTGTTGCGCCGCCTGCCAACTATTATGATTTCAGCTTTTTAGCCCCGTGCCCATCTTCAGGCCTGATCATTCAAGGGGAAAAAGATGATATCGTGACGTTGGATTCTGTAACAAAGTTGGCTGAAAAACTGCATGCCCAAAAGGGAATTGACATTGATCACCGGATTGTTGCGGGCGCAAATCATTTCTTCCATGAAAGAACAGAGCATCTGATTGCTCATATTCACGATCACATGAATAAGGCGCAAAATAGCGGCGTCGAAATTCCAGTTATGATTGGAAAATCAAAATCCAAAAAAGCCGCTTAAGTTGTGATAGAGCCGTCTTTTTAGGCGGCTTTTTTACTACTGTTCTTAATTGCTTCCATGACCTCTTCAACGTGACCAGGGACTTTGACGGCGCGCCAAATTTGTTCGATCTTTCCGTTCTCATCAATTAGGAATGTTGAACGGTCAATCCCCATGTATTTACGGCCATACATACTTTTTTCAATCCATGTGCCATAGGTTTCGCAGACATTGCCATTTTCATCAGAAGCCAGAGGAAAGTTTAAATTATATTTGGCTTTAAATTTATCGTGTTTTGTGACAGAGCATTTGGACAGACCAATGATTTGCGCCTTCATTTTATTTAGGGCACTTAAGTTTTCATTAAAGGTACAGGACTCTTTTGTGCATCCAGGAGTATCGTCTTTTGGGTAAAAGTAGAGAACAACCTTTTGCCCTTTAAATTGCGAGAGGGTAATTTCGCCGTTTCCATCTGTTGGAAGGGTAAAATTGGGTGCGGTATCGCCGATTTTTAAGTCTTTTGCCATGATGTCCTCATATTTAATTGTTATTAATAAAGGTAGAATTCGATGGATTACCCTTTAAAGTCAAGGGATAGTCATTATAATTATTTCAGATGCCATAAACACAAAAAGAATATGTCTAAAAAACTACTCAAAGCTTCCTTGCCGCACCTCAACCTTTTAACCAAGGTGATCCTTATTCTGGCGATTTTGGTTATGGTGGGTATTGGCGCGCTTGGTTATCGTACAAGCAAGGGACCCATTGACTTAACATTTTTAAAGCCCAAAATTGAACAGGCATTAAGTAATCCTTCGAAAGGATATCAGGTTCGTATCGAAAAAATAGGATTGATATGGCCACATATGACAGACCCCCTTCTTCTGGATTTGCAAAAAGTCAAAATTATCCAAAAAGAACAGGACGGGTTATCCGTAGATAGTATGGCGTTGGGATTATCAGCGCGTTATATGTTGATAGGACAAATCAAACCCGCCATTGTTGTTGTTGATGGTCCAGTCTTTCAATTGGTACAAGAAGATGGAAGTTACAATTTTTTCTGGCAAGACAACGCTAAAACTGCTGAAGAAATATCAGAATTACCCAAAGAAAACATCAAAAAAACCAGAAAAGATATTCGGCAAACTTTAGAAAAAATTCTTAATCCCAAAGGAACAGAGTTTGAGATATTAAGTGCCTTAAGGCGAGTTGAGTTGACCAATGTTGTTATTAAAGGAAAGGATATTTCAGATCAGGAAGAGGGAGTTAAAACAGACTATCTTGCCCTTATTGATTTAAGAATAGGTAAGAGCCGATATGGCCTTCAGGGTGATTTGACTATTAATTTTCCTTCAGAAGAAGGGAAGAAATCCTACATCAGATCTGACATCGTGTATCGTAGAGATAAAAAAGATATCACCTTTACCGCCAGTGTTCAGGATGTTAAACCAGAGAGCTTTGTGCCTTTATTTCCCGAAATTGACTTATTAAAAAAACAGAATTTGCTTCTTGATGGACAGGTGAGAGCGGCTTTTGATGATCGTCTAAAGCTTCAGATGGCGACGGTAGATTTAAATATGCCAGAAGGAAAAATTATTGTGCCTGATCTTTATGATGAAGGTCTTGATCTAAAAAATATTATTTTCAATGCCTATTTAAACCGCCCTGAAAGAAAGTTGGATATTACAAATTTTCAAGCTACGGTTGGAAATGTTCCTGTTGAAATGAAAGCCGCAGCAAGTTTTGATAAAGGAAAAATGATTGCGCCGATCACATTAAAAATTTCTGAAGCACAGACGGATCGTGTTTCTGAAATTTTTCCAAAAGCCTATATTGATACTTCTGCGGGCGAGTGGATAGGGAAAAGACTAAGTAAGGGACGGGTGCACGACGTTGTTTTTAGTGCCGATTTAGAAATGGCGCGTGATGCAGAAACAAAGCAGCGTCATATTGATCTTTTAAATTCTAAAGCATCCTTTAAGGCCGAAGGCGTTACAGTTAAATATCATGACACACTCATGGCGGTTGAAAATGTTGTGGGTGAGGGGAGCTATGAAGCGGATGCTTTAACAATCAAAGATGGTGTAGGTAATATCAAAGATATTAAAGGGACAAACGTTCAGTTAAAAATGACAGATTTGAGCAAAGAGGGCGGCGGTATGGCTTATCTATCCCTTGATGCCAGTGGGCCGTTTAAAACAGCCCTTGAATACGCTTCAGATGAGCCGATTGGTGTAGGAGATACGCTAGGTTTTGATATTAAAACAGTGCAAGGCCATATCGATTTTCATCTGGATCTAGAGTTTCCAACCCTTAAAGATTTGCCGAAAGACCAAGTCATTGTCAAAATCAAAGGAAAATTGAATGATGTAACTGTACCGAACATTGTGCGCGGACTTCCTCTTACAGGAGGACCATATGATTTATCTTTTGCGGACGGAGCTATTGAGCTTAAAGGAAGTGGTGAATTGGCACAACGTCCTGTCACTTTGACGTGGAAAGAATATCTTGATGCAGCAGGCAAGGAGTTTGAATCAAAAATTACGGCCAAGATTTCAGCCGATGAAGGACTGCGTAAAGCTTTTGGAATTGGGTTGGAAGATTATATCAGTGGCCCTATACCTGTTGATGTCACTTATGTTGATTATGGTGCTGACGCCAATATTGATGTGAAAGGAGATTTGAACCCTGCCGTCTTGCATATTGATCCATTTGATTTTGAAAAGCCTGTAGGTGTTGCAGGCGACTTATCTTTGACGGCCCATATGAAAGGGGACACGTTAGAAGAGGTTGATGACTTATCTGTGGTTACCAAAGGGTTTAGCCTTTCTAACGGCCGTATATTATTTAAAAAATTATCTGATGGGTCGACAGATATTTCACGGGGCACGATCACGCAAGCTGTTTTAGGAAAGACCAAGGCAGCGGTGGATTTTGAAATTACATCTGATAATACATTAAAGGCTGTTGTAAATGGAAGTGTGATTGATGCCTCTCCATTTATTAAAACAGATAAAAAAACCAAGAAAAACAAGGAAAAAGCGCAGGATCATCAGTCGATGAAAGTATCGGTTGATGCGCAAAAACTTCTCATGGATAAGGGGGAGGTTTTGTACAATTCAAAAATATATTTTGAAACAGATAAGCAGAGCGATATTACATGGATTGAAATGGATTCTAAAGTTGGTGACGGTGACATGTATCTAAGGTTTAAACCAGAGGAAGGTACAGGAAAGCGGACATTCAGATTAGAATCTAGTGACGCGGGTTATACACTTAAAGCTTTTGGATTAAACGACAAAGTGCGCGGCGGGAAAATGACAATTTATGGTCAGCCGCAACAGGGAGATAATAAAGGTGATTTATATGGCAAGGCTGTCATGGAAAATTTTCGTGTTGTGAAGGCACCCGCTTTGGCAAAATTGTTAAGTGTAATGAGTTTAACGGGGGTACAAAATCTATTGAATAATGAAGGTTTAACCTTTGCCAAATTGGAATCGGATTTTGAATGGCGGTTTAGAGAGGCTGGAAATCTCCTCGTTGTTAAGGATGGGAGAACATCTGGTTCGGCATTAGGTTTGACTTTTGAAGGTGTTGTTAATCAGGCAACGGATGAAACCGATATTTCAGGAACAGTTATTCCCTTATCCGAGGTCAATAATGTGATCGGCAATATTCCAGTGCTTGGAAAGGTTTTAACAGGAGGGAAAGCCTTTTTCGCCGCGACTTACAAGATTAAAGGCCCGTCTGGCGACCCGAATGTGAGCGTCAATCCCCTATCTGTTTTGGCGCCAGGATTTCTTCGTACTATTTTGTTTGAGGAAAATGTCGACAGTAAAGTTAAAAAAGCCCAGTAAACTCTGCAGAGCTATTTTACTTTCACGAGCGCGTGGCGTTTTTTACCAGAGGAGAGTTTGTGTTGATTTTCGTGAGGCATGCCTAATATCGCTTCAGGCCTGCTGATTATTTTATCATTCAATTTTGCGCCCTGACCTTTGACTAATCTTTTAAACTCTCCCTTGCTCTCACAAAGGCCAGTTTTTATAAATAAATCGGCGATAAGGATATTATTTGCTTCTTCTATAGAAATTTCAACGGTTGGAAGATCATCCCCGACGGAACCTTTTTCAAAGACTTCGCGCGCAGTCGTTTCGGCATCTTTTGCAGCCTGTTCTCCGTGGCAAAGCTTTGTCGCTTCGAAGGCCAGAATTTTTTTGGCTTTGTTGATTTCTTGGCCTTGTAGAGATTCAAGTTTTGAAATTTCATCCATCGGTAGCATGGTGAAACGTTTCAGGAGTGTACTGACCATGACATCGTCTGTATTACGCCAGAATTGGTAATAATCATAAGGGGAAAGCATATCGGCATTCAGCCAGACGGCACCATTCACCGTTTTACCCATTTTCTTACCATCAGGTGTAGTAAGAAGCGGGGCGGTAAGGGCAAAGAGTTTCATCTGGTGAGCCTTATGTCCCAAATCAACGCCGTTAATAATATTGCCCCATTGATCAGAACCACCCATTTGCAGAATAGTACCGTAACGGCGTGCAAGCTCAACAAAGTCATAACCTTGCATGACCATGTAGTTGAACTCGAGCAGGGATAAAAAGCTTTCCCGTTCAAGGCGTGTTTTGACCGAGTCAAACGAGATCATACGATTAACAGAAAAATGGCGGCCATAGTCACGTAAGAAATCAAGATATTTTAACTCTGATAACCAGTCATTATTATTGACCATCATAGCATCACTTTTGCCATCACCGTAGTTTAGGAATTGTTTAAAGCAGGTGTCTTGGATGTGTTTCATATTGGTTTCGATGGTTTCATCATCAAGCAAGACACGTTGTTCGTCTTTGAAAGAAGGATCACCAATTTTGGAAGTGCCGCCACCCATTAAAGTGATGGGCTTATGACCGCATTCCTGAAACCATTTGAGCATCATAACGCCTGTCAAATTACCAACATGCAGGGACTTGGCGGTGGCGTCAAACCCGATATAGGCGCTTTGAGGGCCTTCCATGAGTTTGGCATCAAGGGCTTCAAGATCGCTGCACTGGTGTATGAAGCCGCGCTCTGTTAATATGTTTAAGAAATCAGATTTATATGTCATAGGAATTTTATAATCATGAGTGAAAATAAAGTCTATACCGCAATTGGGCTAATGTCAGGAACATCTTTGGATGGGATTGATGTGGCTTTGATCCGCACAGATGGCATGGATTATACGGAATTACTGGATTTTCAAGAGTTTCCTTACGACGATTCCCTGCAAAAGCCCGTTCGGAAGGCTTTTGGCAAGATAGCGCCAGATTCTGTTACAGCCGAGGCAGAAAGACTTATTACCAATAAGCATATTGAAGCCGTCAATAAAACTGGCTGGCGAGCCGATATTGTTGGATTTCATGGACAAACCATTCACCACGATCCATCGCACAAATTTACGTGGCAGATTGGTGATGCACAGCGGTTAGCAGATGAAACAGGAATTGATGTGGTTGGAGATATGCGTCAGGCCGATGTAAGAGCTGGAGGCCAAGGCGCCCCTCTTTTACCGCTTTGTCATCGGGCCTTTGCTATGGCTGTTGAAAAACCGATTGTTATTTTGAATTTAGGCGGTGTTGGGAATATCACGTGGTTGGGGGAAGACCGCGCTGATATTTTGGCTTTTGATACAGGGCCAGCCAATGCCTTGATTGATGATTTAGTGAAGGAACGGACAGGAAAGCCGTATGATAATAACGGTCAAATAGCAGCCAAAGGAAAGCCAAATAATGAAATTATTATAAAGTGGCTCGCTCATGATTATTTCAATAAACAGCCACCAAAATCTCTTGATCGTAATGAGTGGGATGTTCGTGAGATTAACGATTTGAATTTGGAAGACGCTGTAGCAACGTTAGCTGAATTTACCGTTCGGTCTGTTGTCACTTCAGTTTTAAAATTACCAGGACATCCACGTGGGCTTTATGTTGCTGGTGGCGGCCGATATAATAAGTATATGATGGCAAGATTGCAGGAAATGCTTGGGTTTCCTGTTTCTTCTGTTGAAAATTTGGGGTGGAAT
>JAWKVV010000006.1:0-95498 GCA_041397885.1 Alphaproteobacteria bacterium
ACGCCGTTAATTCCCCCACCCACAACGCACAAATCATAATCCATTCCTTAAGATTACGCGTGTGCCCTTGAAACAGCAACCTCAAATCTATCCACAAAGAGGTTTTTCACACAGGGGATAAAAACATCTAAGATTTTGACTTTAAAAGGTAAATCTCCAACAATTAGCATGGATTAATTCAAATCATAGGACATGATTCTTGCCCGCTATCTGCTGCCACACCTCTAAAATAAAAAGCACCTGCGTTAAGCTTTTGATTTTTTTATTGATTACCTTAGTGGGAACAAATGCAACTGCCCAAGCAAATGATTCCGCTTCCCTTCCACGCCATTACAAATCTTCAACAAATGAAACTGGCACATTAGGGTTAAATACAATCCCTAGCGCCCGCATGGATGAAGCGGGAACTATCCGCATCGGCGCAGGAACATCTGATCCTTACCTTCATAGCTTTATCGGATTTCAATTTACCGACTCTCTTTACGTCAGTCTCAGACAAACTGCTGAAGTTTCGAGCCTAAACGATTCCCCTAATGCTTTTTACCCTGGTCTAGATTTTAAGTTACGACTATGGCAAGAAACGGCTACACGCCCTGCGATGGTTATTGGCATGGACTCCGCCGTAGGGCATAAACGTATGGCAAGCGAATATATCGCTTTTTCCAAACGGTTTAAAAATTTTGACTTTACAAACGGCCTCGCCTGGGGGCGCTTAGGAAGTGCAGGACATATTAAAAACCCTCTCGCACCTTTATCTTCGCATTTTGAAAAAAATAGAAACTATAATGATTTGAACACCCAGGATATCGAAGACTGGTTCACAGGTGAAGAAGTTGGAATTTTTGGCGGGATAGAATATTTTACGCCCTTAAAGGGATTGTCTTTAAAAATTGATTATGGCGCGAATGATTATAAAAGCGAAAAAAATATAAGCGGCTTTAACGCGCCTGAACCTTGGGCAATTTCTTTAAACTACACTCCCATTGATCAAGCTAATTTGTCTGCTGGTATCATTGGCGGAGAAAAAATTATGGCCCGACTATCCTTACAAGACCAACTTTTTGACTGGCCTGGAAAAAGCGGGCAACGACGGAAAGCGCCCGATCTTATTTCTCCGCGCCCTTTTAATAAAACAAATCATGATGCAGTCACACTCGCTTTATCACCTTACCACCCTTCTGCACGGCAAATTGGACAAACCGCTCGGTTGGTTGCTAATGATACCGCAGCGGATCAAGAAAAAATTACGCTTGCCCTACACCATAAAGGATTGAAAGGCCCTGTCGTGACCCTTATGCGCGATGATCTTGAAAAAGGCGTCCTTGATCACCAAAGAAGCCCTGAAGAAATCTGGAGAAACAGCCTTATTGGGAGAGATACTTCTTCCAATTTTAATTTTAGAAATTTGTTGGATGGGAACTTATTTAAAAAAAAATAACTTTACCCATGCTTTTAAATTCATTCTGGAACAAAAACTAAGCCTATCTGAATCTGATACTGGTACGCTCTACCGCACCTCTGCGTTACTAGAGGCCGAAAAAACGTGGCCTTTTGGGATTATGAATGGTGCGAGCGCCCGCGCAAACCTTACCAATAACTTGTCACGGCTGAATGATTATCGCTTCCGTGCTATTAACCCCATCCGTAGCGATGAAGATTTATTTGCTGCCAGACGTTTTGGAATAGACCGTTTTTATGCCACATGGATGAAAACCTTGGGCAAAGACACACATGCCGCATTAACGGTAGGCTATCTCGAAGAAATGTACGGAGGATTTGGCGGTGAAATTCTTTACCGCCCTTTCAAGAAAACCTTAGCGATAGGAGCAGAAGGCTGGCAAACTTACAAGCGTGATCCTTTAAGCGTTTTAAACAAAAACCTTAATCCTGATTATTCCAGAACAGGCCACTTAAATTTATTTTATGAAATACCTAACACCAACACAACAGCCTATTTTAAGGCAGGGAAATATTTGCGCGGTGATGTTGGCGGCAGTTTGGGCCTTAAGAAACTTTTTACTAACGGTTCGTCTTTGGAAGGTTTTTTGACAACAACAAATCAACGTGGGCTGGATATTCTTGGAAAGACAACACATCTCTATGGCGGGATAAGATTTACGCTTCCTCTAGGGAATATACCTTACATTCCTGATGGCAGCGAAATCAGATTCTCGACAGGACCTCTGGCCAGAGATATTGGACAAACTCTTGATAAACCGCAGCCTCTTTATGAAGCTACTGAACCAATCTCGTACCGCCAACTAAACCAAAGTTGGAATCATCTTCTGGAGTAGAATCATCACTATTGTCCAAAGACTCCCCTTTTAGAAATCTTTCTTCGGCTAACTGATCTGCCGTTTCACCTGTTGGTAATCCACGTTTTTGAGCCTGCTGCAAGATATCCGTCACAGTTTGACCAATGCGTTCAACATGAGCAACCATACTCCCACGTTCGATGTTAAAATCTTGAGGGTTGTAGCCACTCTTTCTAAAATATTCATATCCCACACAAATAACGCCGCCTGCATTGATCACATAATCGGGAACATAAAGGATATTTTTCTCTTTCAGCATTTTATCGTGGTAGCTTTCACGCAATTGGTTGTTCGCCGCACCTGCTATCATATCCACTTTTAATTGCGAAATAGTATTATCATTAATGGCCCCACCCATCGCACAAGGAGAAAATATATCCGCCTGCACACTAAAAATTTTATCTGGTGCAACAACCTGAACATCGCCTAAAGTTTCTTGTGCAACCTTTAGTCCCTTTTCATTAATGTCTGTTACGATTAATGATGCACCGTCTTGCTTTAAAAGCTTACATAGTTCTAAACCAACAGCGCCGACCCCTTGCACAGAAATAGTCATATCTTTCAGAGATTTTTGTCCGCTGTATCGGTAGGCAATGGTTGATTTAATACCGTGATAACACCCAAGCGCCGTCAACGGTGATGGGTTACCGCCAAGCTCCCCATAATCACTATCTCTCAAAATTTCTGGCGGAAGGCCTGTGACATGCTCGGTATAGTTAGACATGGCCACCATATCATCTTCCCCTGTTCCGCTATCTTCTGCCGTCACATATGTTCCATCAAAACTTTCAACAGCGCGGCCCATATCTTCCATTAATTTCACAGTTTTCTGTGTAAACGGATTGCCAATAATAACTGCTTTTCCACCGCCCAAAGGAAGTCCCGCCATTGCATTTTTATACGTCATTCCGCGAGACAGGCGTAGAACATCATCAATTGCCTCTCCTTCACTGGCATATTGTGTCATGCGGCACCCTCCCAAAGCAGGCCCTAAATTTGTGTTATGCACCGCCACAAAGGCCACAAGACCATCCTCCAGTACGAAACGGCGGACATGTTCATGGTCGTCATAGGAAGGAATAGCAGATAATATTTCGGGGTCTAAATCCTGGAAGTTCGTCATATTGTTACATCACACCTTATTTATCAGTTCTAACTTATAGGGGTGGGTATAACCAATTTTCTTTCCAATGTCATTGAAAAGTCCGTTTTTTATAAAAAAAACCACCTATCTCTGAAAAGATAGGTGGTTAGTTTTACTATGGGTACCAGATCGGTAAACTACTTAAACGAAAGATAACTAACTACTTGTAAATACTAAAACTATGTCCCTTTAGCCGTCTTATGCCCCTGTATTGAGCTCACTAAAACTTGTCACTAAAGCCAGATTTATCAATATTGCCCCTTAATAAATCTTATACTTCAGTATATCTAAAATTTTATGTAAATTGCAAATCTTGCGGAATTTACTCTCTAACCTATTGTTTTAAATAAGTTTTTTAAATTTTGCAGATCTTCGGGTAGATCGCTAGAAAAGCTCATTTCTGCCCCTGTGCGGGGATGAATAAAACCTATTTCCTGCGCATGAAGGGCCTGACGGTCATAAGCCATGATTTTATCAATAATATCGGCTTCATATCCTGCTTTTTTTAATAAAGCACGCCCTTCTTGGTAAACCAATCCATAAAGGGGATCGCCTACCAAAGGGTGTTTTATGTGTTGCATATGGACGCGAATTTGATGGGTGCGCCCACTTTCTAACTTGCAGGAAACCCAGCTCGCAGCCTCACCGTATTTTTCCTGCACATGATAATGGGTAACAGCAGGACGGCCACTACTCATCATAATCGCCATTTTCAACCGGTTTGAACTGTGTCTGCCTATCGGCATATCCACTGAACCTTTAATTAAAGTTGGCACACGCCAAACAAGAGCGCTATATATCCGGCTTAATGTTCTATCCTGTAACTGATCACTTAATCCCTGATGTGCCAAATCGTTTTTTGCAACGACCATTAAACCGCTTGTTTCCTTATCCAAACGATGGACAATTCCTGGGCGTTTTACCCCCCCTATTCCTGATAGATTGCCCTTACAGTGATGTAATGCATTCACTAATGTATCTTCATGATTACCCGCCCCAGGGTGAACAACCATTCCCACTGCCTTATTAATAACCAATAAATCATCATCTTCATAAACAATATCAAGGGGATATTTTGAGCCCGCGGTGTATCTTCCACAGCAACGGGAACAGATATTATAATTTCATCCTTGGAAGAAACTTTATAAGAAGCCGTTTTAACAATATACCCAGACACAATAACATCGCCTGATAAAATCAATGACTTTAGTCTTGAGCGAGATAAATCAGGGTGCAAAATCGCAAGTGCCTTATCCAGACGCATAGGCGGTGTGTCTTCTGGAATAGATATCTTTATTGTTTGTGTTTCATCACTCATAGCGCTTTTTAAGCTGATTTAAATCCTAAATCTATTGATTTCTCGAAAAATTTGATCAATGGCTCAACTCCCCTCTTACGCTTTGGCGTTTTACGGTATAAAATGGGTTGTCTCAATCTTGAGTTTAAAAAACTATGGCCCATATAATTATTGTTGATGATGATGCCTCAATGCTTTCTTTCTTAAGCACTGCTTTGGAAAAAGAAGGGCACACAGTCCAAAAATTCAATTTTGGCCCCAACGCCCTGAAGGTCATTGAAAATGGTGATAATATTGACTTACTTCTTACTGACATTGTGATGCCTGGAATGGACGGGATTGAGCTCTCAAAAAAGGCGCTTGCCCTAAACCCCGCGCTTAAAACCATGTTTATCACGGGATTTATCGGCTCCCCTGTTTCCCCTCAAACAACGCTAAAAACAGGACATCAGGTCATTTCTAAAACCTTTTCACTTAAAAGACCTCATTGCACGGATTGATGAGATTCTTAAAGAATAGCAAAGAAGAAAAGGCTCAAAAAAGACTTGATATTTCAGGGCTTTTTCTATTCTCTATGGGCAACCGTGAAAATGCGTCTTAGGGCTTGCTACCTATGACGTTTTTATTAAAGTGGGCGGTTAGCTCAGCGGTAGAGCACTTGCTCGACACGCAAGGGGTCACAAGTTCGATCCTTGTACCGCCAACCATTTTTTCAGAAAATTTTATAGTATCCTTGATTTTGGCCCCATGCTCCGTTTAAAAACAATAGCCAGAGGTTAAAGGGGAAATAACCTCTGGCTATTATGTTTTTACTATTGCCTTCTTTAAAGAAGAGTAATCATAGCGTTTCTGTGTTGTCTTGTTTAAATTTTAAATTCTAAGCTGCTTTTCCGTATTGGAATGATTGGGCCGCGGCCAGTTGCGCCCGATAAGCCAGATCGAGCTGTGTCGCGCGCTCCATCAATTTGTGGAATTTCTTTAAATTAACCCGCGCTTTGGCCTTTTCAGCGTAAGCGGCATCATAGAGCTCTTTCACGTCAAAAAGGCTGATTTCTACCAAATTATCGTTCTGCGCCAACTTATTTATCAATTTTTCCCACATCGTCTTACTCTCTCATTTTTATAAAAAGTTATATTGAATGATAGATTTCTATAGACAAAAGGTTAATAAATAGTTAAAAAATAGAAAAAAGTATCTTTAAATATAAAAAACTATGATTACTGCATCTCAATTAAGAATGGCCCGTGCCCACCTGAATGTAACCCAAAGCGAGGTTTCGCAGCATACAGGCGTATCTGTTCCTGCCATCACATCCATTGAGGGAGAAACAACCAAAAACCCCAAAACGAGCACGCTTCATGCTCTTCAAACTTATTATGAAGCAAAAGGTATCGAATTTACTGCAGACAAAGGCATAAGACCGTCAAGTGCTCGCTTTAGACATTTAGAAGGTACTGATGGTTTCCGCTCTTTAATGGATGATGTTTATGAACAAGCTAATTTAAAGGGAGGAAAAATACGTCTATGGAATGCTCGGCCTGCTTATTTTATCGAATGGCTTGGCAAAGATTGGTACGAAAAACACACTGAACGTATGAAACCCCTTCTTAAAAATATCTCGTTTAACGTTACCTGCGAAGAAGGAGATAGTAATTTTATTGGTGGCAAATTCGCCGAATATCGTTGGGTTCCTAAACAAGTTTTTAATGAACAAGCCATCTATTGTTATGGTGATAGAATTGCCTTTTTAAATTTTGGTAACAAAGTCGTCGATATTTATATTCTTTATAATAAAGAATTTTATAGCAGCTTTTGTCTTTTATTTGATTTTGTATGGGATCAAATAACTATCATACCTGAAAACAAGGACCACAAGCCATGAAAGTTATAATATTCATTGGCGATGGTGTTATTGGGCACGTAACATTGAATAAAATTATTCCTGATATGTTGGCTATAGGAATCGAGCCCGTTATTTTGCGTACAAAACCTCCTGCTTTAAAAAAAGCTAATATTCCAGAACTCAAGTCAATATCATTTTTAGAAAGTGGTATTCTCTCTGAGTGTGTAGAACCGTTACTAGATAATTTTCAAACAAACGACTCTCAACCTAATAATCTCACCTTATCTGCTCTTGCAAAAAAATATCAACTACATATCGAAACTGTAGAAGACGTAAACAGATATGATTTTCTCTCTTCAGTTTTAAAAGATAAAGAAATTAAGGGAGCTATATCTATTCGTTCATATCCCATTTTCAAACCCGAAACTATTCGTGTTTTCAAAGAAAAAGGATTTATGTGGAATTTACATACTGGCTTGCTTCCTAAATATAGAGGTGTCTTTATTCCTTATCACGCTATTGCAAATAAAGAAAAAACATATGGTTGGACACTTCATGAAATAGCTTCTGGTATTGATTTAGGAGCAATTATAGCAACAGATTCTATCCAGCTAGATAAGAGCAAACCCATATTAGAAACTTATCTGTCCATGAGTGATAAGGGAGCATCAATGGTAGTGGGTGCTCTAATGTTTTTTCAAAAACGTGGCAACATCCCTAGCGTTAAACAAACAGAAATGTTGGATAGTTATTTCACATTTCCTACAGCACAAAAAATAAAAAAGATTTAAAAAATAAAGGAATTCGTTTTGCAAATGATATAGCAGAAACATATGCCAGATTATTCACGATTAGAGGATCACTAGAGGAAAACATACTGATTAATAAAATAAAAGGAGAATTAAGAACTTCTAAGACAATAATACAAAATGAGTTTTATGAACCATTAGATCATCAAGCTGCATAAAAAAGTTTCCCCACCACAGAAGACCGCTCTTGTTAAACAGGAGCGGTCTTTCTTTTTTAAAAACACATCTAGAATGAGTTGATTCTGCCCCCTAAGAGGCGCAAAATACCCCTTCTTTACCAAATAAACTCAAGATGTTAGGTAGAAAATCAGGTTTTTCTTGAATTTTACATATTTTTTGATTATTCTACCCCGCATATTATTTTGGAATAGTTATTTATTATGGCTCGCGCTGCTCAATCATAAGAACATGCCCTACATCATCTCGACCTTTCAGATGAGGTTCGCGCTGTTATTAAAAATGCTTTAAAGGCGATAAACAAAGGACGAGCCGTAGACATAGATACCCTTTTAGAAAAACTTCCTCTGGATATTGTTGCCCAAATTCAATCCTTGATAGAACCTCACGCAGGAAAAAACCCACCCTCCTCAAGTGAAGGGCGATTTCAAGATGCACAACATCTCCACATGCATCATACAGACATTAAAACGGGAAAAGAAAAAGACTTTGAACAAGGGTTAATGGTTGGAGGAAAACTTTCTAAATCAGAACCTTTAAAAAACTTTCATTTTAAAAATGGTATGTTTGCTCATGACCTAATTCATGAAACTGATGAGTTTTCTTCTTTTACGTTAAGAAAAAATCAGGATATTTTTACAAAAATTTTTGAAGGAAAAAAACACGATTCATTCGATTTTGAATTCAGAGATATTACAGGATTTGGGAATAATAAGCACACCCCTGAATCTGGTATGGCAGGAAGCCCTTTCATGAGTATTTCCCATTATCAATACCAAGATGGAATGGCTATGCCTAACGATGCTGTACGGCCCAATGTACGGGATATTAGCAATCAAATTTTTGATCAAGACGGGGATATGCCAAACCCTTACGGTACCTCAAATTTTTTATGGGTATGGGGACAGTTTTTGGACCATGACATTGATTTGACGCGCGAAGGACACGGTGAAAGTTACGCTATACAAATTCCCACAGGCGACCCTTACTTTGATCCCTTGTTTAGTGGTACGCAGACTATGTCTTTTACACGTTCTGGCTATATGGAAGGAACAGGAGAGTCAGTTGATACCCCTCGCCTTCAAATGAATGATATCACCTCTTTCATTGATGCTTCTAATATTTATGGATCAAATCCAGAAATCACGACTCAGTTAAAAGGAGATGGCGGAAAACTTATCATGAGCGCGGGCGAACTGCTTCCTTTATACAGTGGAACTCACGGGATGGAATTTATATCTGGTGATGTACGCGTGAATGAAAATGTTGCTCTCACCTCTATGCATACTATTTTTTCCCGCGAACATAATTATTTAGTCGACTGGCTTGTTCAACAAAATTTAGGATATAGCGACGACCAACTTTTTGAAATTGCCAAATCTATTGTTGAGGCCGAGATACAACATATTACTTATGATGAATTTCTGCCAAAATTACTGGGCGACAATGCTATCAGTGCCTATCACGGATATAATGCAGAAATTGATCCTCAAATCGCCACGGAATTTGCAACTGCTGCATTTCGTGTCGGACATACCATGCTTTCTTCTGACATTTTTCGTCTGCAGGAAAATGGTGAGGACTCTGTCTATGGCAATTTAACTCTACAGAACGCCTTTTTTAGGCCCGACATTATTATGACACAAGGCGGTATTGACGAAATATTACGCGGCCTTGGCGCTTCTTATTCCCAAACGATAGACGCCAGTGTTATTGATGATGTTCGTAACTTCTTATTCGGCCCCCCTGGCTCTGGTGGTTTTGATCTTGTCTCACTGAATATTCAGCGTGGCCGCGATCACGGTATTCCAGATTTTAACAGTGTGCGAGAAAGCTATGGCCTAGACCCACTTAACGGTTTTGAAGATTTAACATCGGATAACAACCTCATTACTAAACTTACAGCTTTATATGGCGATATCAGTCACCTTGACTTATGGGTCGGCGGATTACTCGAAAACCCATTCGGTGATGCCATGGTTGGCGAAACTTTTTATACTATTCTGGTCGATCAATTTACACGCCTGCGCGATGGGGATCGTTTTTGGTATGAAGATCGTTTTGATGATAACATTTTAAATCTAATCCAGAGCACAAGTTTGAGCGATATTATTCTGCGTAATACAGATATAGACTATTTACAAAAAGATGTTTTTTCTTCCCAAAATCGTTTGGGTGGGGATGATAATGACAACGTTCTAAACGGTACAGAACAAGGTGATCTTCTCATCGGTTTTGATGGGGATGATCGCCTAAATGGTAGCGCAGGGCAAGACACGCTTTATGGCGGCGCAGGAAATGATACTTTTGTTTTTGATACTATTGAAGGCGGTATGGACATTATTCGTGACTTTGATATTCATCACGATTTCATTGATATTCACAACCTTCTAGATCAATTTGATCCACTCGTTGATCTCTTAAAAGATTTTGTTGGATTTAATCAGCAAGATCAAGATCTGGTAATTTCCGTCGATCAAGATGGTAAAGGTAATCAATATGCCTTTGAAAACTTTGTCACTTTAGAAGACGTCAGCACCACCAATCCTTTAAGTTTTGTGATTACTTAGGCAAAAACAAAACAACTACGCTTGCTCCAAAACTTTAACTAACGGCTGCATCTGCTCTTCATACCTCTTCCATTTTTCAACAGAGCTTTGGTAAACAGGTCTCGTCACTTGTGATTTACTGGCCGTTAAAACAGCACGCTTTTGTTTATGCGGTTCGAGGCAAGCGTCATCCCATTCTAAACCAATATGTTCAACCAATCTTCTGGCCTGCGTTTCTAAATTACCAACCGTATCTTCATAATAAATATCCAATATCCGCCCTGGAAATTGTTCATGCCAATAGGCCATTAAATCAAGATAACGAAGATATTCTTCCCCCATCTCTTCCAGATCGTAGGACCAATATTGACCAATCATAAAATTCTGTTTGTAGTTGGACAGACATGTATCCATCGGATTACGACAACAGTGAATAATCTTTGCATTGGGCAACATGGTGGCAATAAGACCAATGTTTAAATAATTTCCAGGCATTTTGTCTGTTATCCGTTTTGCCTTTCCTGATTTATCTCTGACAGAAATCAGATCAACATAAGTTTTTCCTGCTTCCTCTAGATTCTCCTTAGAAATATTACCCATACGGCGTCTTGTGCGCATAACATCGGGCAGCTCCCCCGCTCCAAAAACTTCTGGATGGGAAGAAATGATCTGCTCTGTGAGCGTTGTCCCTGACCGCGGCATTCCTACAATAAAGACAGGTAAGTCAGATTTAAACCCTTTGCCTTGAAATTCCCGAACAAGGCGCGGTGAAAAATCTTCTTTTATTTTTCTGAAGAAACTGGTTTGGTTTTGTTTATCATATGGCAGTGTTTTACGTTTTTCTTTATTAGCTTTTTCAAGATATTCGAACGCCTTTTCATACTGCTTTAGATTTTCGTAAGCTTTACCTAGAGCAAAGTAAAGCGACGATGAAAAGACAGACCCCATACCCGAAACAGAA
The DNA here is from genome assembly GCA_041397885.1 of Alphaproteobacteria bacterium. Taxonomy (GTDB): domain Bacteria; phylum Pseudomonadota; class Alphaproteobacteria; order Micavibrionales; family Micavibrionaceae. The sequence continues at coordinate 11,097 of JAWKVV010000006.1, forward strand.
TACTGTAAAGAAATCATTTTTTGAAAATCTTCATCATCTTCGCTCTCAAATTTTTTAATATTCGAAACGGTAAAATAAATAAGGGGATGATCTGGATTAACCTGCTTAGCCTTATTTAAAACTTCTTTTGCTTTGTCTGTATCATTAACCGCTATTAAAATTTCAGCTTTGGTAATTAAAGCTGCCATAAGATCGGGGCTCTTTTCTAAAGCGTCATCAACACAAATCAACGCCTACTCTATATTATTTGAAATGTGGAGGATCGATGCTTTGCGCGCCAAGAAAATAGGCGTGTCAGGCGCCAACTCTATGGCTTTATCAATCGCCCATAATGCATCGTCGGCCTCATCCAGACGTTCATAAATACTTGATAATTTTGAATAGGCCCGCGGGTTGTCTGGATCTCTTTTTAAAGCCTCTTTTAGGGCGGCATGTCCATCATCAAACGTCCCTGCAAGATATAAAACATCTGCCAAATTGAGGTAAGATTCTGCATTATCTGGATTGAGTTGGACAGCCCGCTGAGCTGCGTAATGCGCTTGGGAAAATTCTCCAATTTCAACAAGGGCATATCCTAATATGTTATAAGCGTCACTATAATCTTCTTTAAAATCAATTGCGTATTTTGCTGCAATAACCGCTTCTTCGTATCTTCCTAAATCATAGAAAGACAGTGCTTTATTATAATGTGCTTGATAATTTTTAGGACGCGTGTCCGTCGCTTTTGTAAAAATTTCCAAAGCCTCCTCATTGCGCCCCATATCTCGCAAAGCACAACCGAGATTGTTAAGCGCGTCGGTATCATCTGGAACAATTTCTAAACTTTTCCGCGCAACAGTTTCGGCCTGCTTCAGGTGATACATCTCACGCAACATATTTGACCAATTACTTAAAACTCTGACATCGGAAGGATATTTCTCATGAGCTCTTTCCCATACTTCATTTGCATCTTTGAATTTTTTCTGTCGCGCCAAACTCAAACCCAAATTAATAAGTCCATCGAGATTATCAGCTGCAATAGATAAAGATTCTCTGGCAACGGCTTCCGCTTCCTCAAATTTTTCTTGTTGCCAAAGTGCTAAAGACTTTCTATTTAGAGATTCAAAGTGTGAAGAATCAATTGCGAGCGCTTTATCAAAGCATTCTATCGCTTCATCATGGCGCTTGGCCATGTAGAACACACTACCGTAATTGCTCCAATATTGTTTTTCATTGGGTTCAATATCAACTGATGCCTTCATGTAATGAAGAGCCTGCTGTGTATTTCCGAATTGGTAATGCAAAGCTCCAAGTAGATGATTTGCCGTCGGATTATCAGGGGCCGCCCTCAGCACATCATGGTATGTACGCTCTGCCAGAACAAAATTACCCGCAATATGGTGACCTCTGGCCAACTCAATAGCTTCATTTATGGGAAGTTCGTATTTTTCATCGTCTTGTTCGTGAAGTGCAGGATGTTTGGTCATTCTGTTTCTATATCCAAGGTTATTGACCCAGCCCCCTAAAATCGGTCCATTTTATAAGTTAGTATTTGGTTTATTATTGTCTTTGAAGAAAGGAGACTGACCATCCCAAGGGAGTAATGGCTCGTATTCCAGCACATGAAATTGAACGAACTGTTAGCAATTCAATCCAACAAAATATAGTTAATATTTTGGAACTGGATAGAATCGAAGACCACGGAACCATTGAACACATAAAAAGCAATTCAGTGCCTTCGGAAGAGATTGTAAAAAACTGCGTAAACAGAATTAATGTTGATCAGGATCTTCTGGAGATTAACGTCAATATTCACGAGATAAGACAAACCCTGCAGGATTATCTGAAACTGCCTATTCCTATAAAATCAAAAAAACAGAGTCATGTTCTATCAGTCACTTTTTCAATACGACGTGCTCATAAAGGAACCATTATTATCAAACCTGAAAATCCAGAAAATGACCGTTTGGATTTACCGCCTATCCAACTCAAAAATCTGGTTCGCGGAATTGTCTGGCGTGAACAACATTTTGCAGGAGCTACCCTTCGGGATATTGCAAAGCAGGAAAACCTGTCCGAAGCGGGTGTTCGCAAGATCATTATGGGTAGTTTTGATACCCTGATGTCTCTGTAAAATTCCCTGTTATTTTGCCATTGGTCATAGCATACGCCAGAGATTCTATGGTTTTTCTCTGTTTCATTACCTAAAAAATAAAAAATTTCCCTGTTAATTCCCTGTTTAACAGGGAATTCCAAATGCAAACGCACTCGAAAAAGCTCGCCAGAGAATTTGGGGCATTTCAGACCCTAAAATCATATTCTCTCCGTGCGTTCATAAACCCGCATACGCAAAACCCCGCCAATTGCGGGGCTGAGGGGGTAAAATTCTCCGAGTGCGGAAAACCATTGGAAGTAATGGTGGAGGGAGCAGGATTCGAACCTGCGTACGCTTGCGCGGGCGGAGTTACAGTCCGCTGCCATTAACCACTCGACCATCCCTCCATTTGAAACGATCTTGGCAGCAAATTTAAGTATGCAGAAAAGAGATTTTTGCCCTTAATGTCAAGGGGTAATCTCAAGATATTATCTGCTGCTCCCCACACATGTTAAGTTTTTGTATTTAAAAGCAAAATAATGATTAAAAATTCTTATAATGCCCTCTATAAATTAGCCCAAATAACCCCCCTTATAATTTTTCATAATAAATAATGCGAAGAGGCACGCCTCTCCACATTATCTCATTTTGAACGACATATGTTTTAATTAAAATCTATAGGAGATCCCAGCTCCCACAATCCATGGATCTAGGTCAACATCGTTTGCTGATAATGGCGTTGCCCCAAGGTTAACATCTACATCGACTTCCAAATCAACATATTTGGCATCAAAATTAACACCCCAATGGTCGTTAATCCAGTAATCAAAACCCGCCTGCAGGGCATATCCCACGCCACCATCAACGTCTAAGCTATTAAATCCTGCCGCTTCATCTTCTCCATAAAACATCGAGTAATTTAAACCCGCTCCAACATAGGGGCTAAATTTTTCATCAGGAGTGAAGTGATATTGCAACGTCAGTGTTGGTGGCAAAATCCACGCATCCCCTACTGTATTTGGCCCTGCAGATATCGTATGCTCAGATGTTGCGGCAATCAACTCCGCACCAATATGATCCGTAAAAAAATAAGTAAAATCGACCTCAGGTGTAACAGCATTATCAACATCTGTCTTTAAACTTGTTACAGACTCACGGCCATCTCCATCTGCCAAAACGCCAATAACACGACCACGAATTTGAAAACGCTCCTTTGAAAGTGGATCTCCTAAATCTCTTGCCAGAGCTGGCGTCGCAATCACGCCTAAAACTGTTCCAAGCAATAATGCCGACAATGTTATTTTTTTCATTTTTATCTCCTTTGGTTAACTCCAAAGGCATATTAAAGGGAGAGCCTTTTTAAAGAATTGACTATAATCAATTCTTATCGGGGTTTTCATCATCGTTCAAAATACGCCGCGCCGCGCCATCCAAATCATCATATTGACCAGATTTTAAACTCCAAATAAACGCCCCTAAACCGATAAGGCCGAGAAATAAAGCAATAGGAATAAGATAGATAAGAACACTCATCGGATTAATCTCAATCTGAAAGAATTGGCAATCACTATTAACGATGATCCTGACATACAAATCGCTGCAATCATCGGCGTTACCATCCCCGCCAATGCGAGAGGAACAGCAATGATGTTGTAGATAACCGCCAACATAAAATTTTGTTTGACCAATATCTGTGTTTTACGTGCGGTGTTATAAACCTCGTACACAGAAGATAGTTTTTCTCCCATAAAAATAATATCAGCTGCATTTTGTGCCATATCCACCGCTGTTCCAGGAGCTATCGAAACATTTGCACCCGCTAAAACAGGGGCATCATTTAATCCATCTCCGACCATCAAGACCTTATGATTATAATTTCTTAAATCTTGAAGAATTTCAAATTTTTCAACAGGCGTTTTTTCTGCATAAACGGTTTTGATACCACATTCATCGGCTATTGATTCTGCAACACTTTTTCTATCTCCAGATAAGATAATTGTATTCACATTATCGCCTTGAAATTTTTTGATCACGTCATGGGCATCCCCTCGTAACGTATCTTTAAAATAAAAAACGTGCGGTTTCTGCCCTTCAATACTCAACCATATTTCAAGTTGATCTGTTTCTTCCTGTTCTGAATTCCCACACCATGAACGGCTTCCTAATTGAATTACCTTCCCTTGATAAATTGCTTGCATGCCTTTCCCTGGAATTTCTTCCACTTGTTCCAAAGAAAGAAGATTACCTTCAAAACCAACAGCCAAAGCGCGTGATAACGGATGACGACTGTGAGAAGCAAGGCTCGCCGCCAATGAAAAAACATCGTGATTATAATCTGGTTTCAAAACAGGATGCCCTAGGGTCAGTGTTCCCGTTTTATCAAATAATATGGTGTCAATCGAAGACAAACGTTCTAATGCATCCCCCGATTTCACAAGGATATTTTTTTTCATTAATCGCCCTGTTGCTAAAACCTGCACGACAGGGACAGCTAATCCCAAGGCACAAGGGCAGGTAATAATTAAAACAGTAATCGCAATAATCAATGCATCCTGCCATTCCATCCCGCCAACAAGAAACCACCCTAAAAATGCTAATCCTGCAAAACTATGAACAACGGGCGTATAAAGTTTTGCCGCTTTATCGGCTATCCTGACATAGGCGGCCTGCCCCTGCCCTGCTTTTTCCATGAGACGAACAATATCCGCAAGCAAAGAATCTTCCGCCGCCTTGGAAACCTGAATAAGAACAGGAGATGATAAATTGATCGTTCCTGCGAAAACATTTTCTCCTTTTAAAATTTTTCTAGGAACCGTTTCCCCTGTAATTAAAGATGTATCAACTTCACTCTCACCTTCAATCAGTTCACCATCAACAGGAAATTTATCTCCTACGGAAACTCGAACCTTCATCCCTTCTTTCAAATCTCGAATTAAAATTTTGCGTGTTTTTTCTCCCTCAATCACCGTTGCAAAACCGCTAAGTGTATTTAAAAGATCCGTTGCGCTTGATCGTGCTTGCTTTCGGGCTCGAAAATCAAGATATCGTCCGATGAGAAGGAAAAACATCAACATAACAGCAGAGTCAAAATACACATGTTCTCCATGTCTAAGCATTTCAAAAACGCTCATACCACTCGCCAAGATTAAGGCCAGTGATATCGGCACATCCATATTGGTATGTTTTTTAGATAGGGCCGCAAAAGCAGAACGAAAAAACGGCCGTCCCGCCAATAAAACTGTCGGCAGGGCAATTAAGGCCTGTATCCAATGCATAAACTCTCGCGTGGCAAATCCCATGGTATGGGCATCGGTGATCCACAAACCAAATGACAGCAACATAATGTTTCCCATGGCAAATCCAGAAATCCCCAAACATAGAAGCAAAAAACGCTCCTCTGCCTGCACTTCATTTTGCGCTGCTGTGTTATCGTATGGTTTTACGCCATAACCCAGATTTTGTACGATCTTGACATAGTCATTGGCTTGCTCAGAACTTCCCTTCCATGAAAGATTAAGCCTATTTGTTGAAAAATTGAGCCGTGCATTTTGAATATTTTTCAGTGATGTTAACGACGATTCAATTTTTTGGATACAGCCCGCGCAATGCACGCCACTAACCAGAACAGATAACTCATATTGATTATCTGTTGTTAGATACGCCAAAGATTCATAACCATCTTCTACTTCTCTATCAGATGATAAGTTGTCTTGTACGTATTCTTCTGATCGTTTTGTATCCATTGGCTTTCCAGTTTCACAACCCATTGTCCTTTATATGGTAGAGATAGCTGCGCTTCATAAACACCGCCTCCTTTATGCACCAAATCTACATCAAAATCATACCCCTCTTGTACAGGACGAATTAATCTGGCCTTGACTGTAGCTTTAACGATAGGGTTTAAATTTTCATCCGTTAGCTTCCACTGTAATAAAGGTGAATTATAAGTTACGCGCTCCTTTAATTTGGGCTGTTTTTTTTCTTCTTCCAAAAGATTATTATACGCTAACCCTTTTTCATAGGGACTTTGTGTTACGACACCAGTTTGAGTTGTCACAGCTGTATAAACAAAGATACCGTCCAATAAAAATAGAGTACCGAAAAATCCTAAAAAAGCGAAAAGAATATATTTATCTTTTGGAGATTTTTGAGATTTAAGCGTCTCTGACATTATTTATTTCCTTTTTTGGAGACAAAAATACTGTCATAACTGCTTGAAATATCACTGCCAGTATCTTTGATAATAAATTTTATATCACGGACTATAGCAGGTGTCACATCTGCACGCACATTAATATGATAGGATCCCACGCTATCTGCTGCCACATACATGTTATCCGCCGTCACATTGCCCGCCGATTTAACATCAATATAGGCATTTTCCAACCCTTCAACTCTCAAAGCATATGTTTTGTGATCATGTGTTTTATTCAAAATCTTAACTGTGTATCCATTGCGAATTTCACCTGAGGAGAGCTGTACAAAAACGGGGTTGCGATCATGAAGTATATGCAGTTCGACAGGGGCCCGTGCAATCAACGTATAAAGCATAATGCAGCCAACAAAAGCCAAAATAAAACCATAGTAAAAAGTGCGCGGACGCAAAAAACGAAATTTTTCTTTTCCGCCTTTTACCTTTGCTGCCATGTGATTGGCCGTATCATATCGAATAAGACCGCGCGGCAAATCAATTTTATCCATGATGTTATTACAGGCATCAACACATAAGCCGCAGGCAATACATTCCATTTGCAATCCATCTCGAATGTCAATCCCTACAGGGCAAACCTGAACACAAGCTGTACAGTCAATACAATGGCCGCGCCCTTCCCAACTATCACCTTTTTTATGACTGCCGCGTTTTTCTCCCCGCTCTGCATCATACCCAATAATCAAAGTATCATTATCAAACATAGCGGATTGAAACCGGGCATACGGACACATATAGGTACAAACCTGTTCCCGTGCAAACCCCGCCATCAAATAAGTACTGAATGTCAAACCGCCAATAAAATACAAAACTGTTGAAGACACATCGAACTTAAAGAAACTTATAAATAACGAAGGGGCATCCGTAAAATATAAGACAAATGATCCCGCCGTACACCATGCAATAACAAGCCATATAAAATGCGTTGTGACGATCTTGGAAAACTTGTCAAGAGTCCAAGGAGCATCATGTAATTTTTTTCGGGCATTCCGATCACCCTGAATAATTCGCTCAACCCAAACATATAAATCGGTCCACACGGTTTGCGGACAAAAATAACCACACCAAACACGTCCAAACAAACTTGTGATAAAGAACAAGGCTATCGCCGCTAAAATAAGAATACCTGTTAGGATATAAACTTCTTGCGGCCATATCTCTATATTGAACCAATAGGCGCGGCGTGACGGCAAATCAATTAATATGGCTTGGTTTGGTGCATTCGGACCGCGATCCCAACGCAAAAAAGGAGCAAGATAATAAATACCCAGAGTAACGACCATCGCTACCCATTTTAATTCACGATATTTTCCCCAAACACGCTTTGGATAAATTTTTTCCTGTTTGGCAAAAAGACCTAGTAAACCACCCTCTTTTTTATTCTGTGACGGGCTCTTGGTCATTGTTTATTTCCTCTTCACCGCCGCCCAATTGGTGCAAATATATGGTTAACTGTTTTATTGTATTATCATTCAGGCGACCGTGCCATGATGGCATAACCCCTGCACGCGCGCTATAAACAGTTTGATAAAGCGTTTGGCGATCACCGCCATAGAGCCAGATTTTATCCGTTAAATTTGGCGCCCCCACATCACGACTTCCCTTGCCTTCAGCACCATGGCAAGAGGCACACTGCGCCTGAAATATTTGCGCGCCTTGCGCATAGGTTTCTCTTTGTTTTTCACCTGACAAGGTCAAAACATAATCAACAACGGCATAAATTTCGTTGCGATTTAAAGTTTTTTCTTTCCCGAAAGCGGGCATCTGTGACAACCGTGTATCCTCGTTTCCAGCGCGGATACCATATTCAAGTGTCTGATGAATATCTTCTAAAGTACCACCCCACAACCAATCATCATCATTCAAATTTGGATATCCTTTTCCACCTTCTGCTCCCGTACCATGGCAAGTGGCACAATTATCTTTAAATGCAGAAGCACCGCCTGCGGTTGCAAAAGCATATAACTCTGAATCATTTAAAATTTCATCAAATGAAGCTTTTTCGAACTTATCGAGATAGGTTTGTTGACGGGCAATAATTTCCTGTTGGCTATTCTCTAACTCAACAAACTGTGAATGGCCGCCAATTCCTTGTGTATGGCCACTAATCGTTGGCCAAGCAGGATAAACCACCCAATACCATACAGACCATATACAGGTTGCAAGAAAAACCCAGACCCACCAACGAGGTAAAGGATTGTTCAACTCCTTCAGACCGTCCCACTCGTGCCCTGTTGTTTCAACACCACTGACCTTATCAATTTCTTTTTTTTGATTATTTTCGTTATCTTGATGACTCATTAATTTTTCTCCTCAAGCGGGATTTGCCCCAATTCTTCATATTTCTTTTTTGCGCCTGGCCGAAATGTCCATATTGCGATGGCACAGAAAAATAAAAAGAAAAAAATCAGACCCATTAACCCAATATCTGTATTGGCAAATATTTCTTTCATTGCGCTCCCTCTTCAACTTTTTGTGCTGATTCAAAATCAACCATTGTTCCTAAAACTTGAAGATAGGCGATCAAAGCATCCATTTCAGATATTTTTCCTGGCTGTCCATCAAAATCACGTGCGTTGACGTTCTCTCCATAATGCTCATGCAGGCTACTGATATCTGTTCTTGCTTCGCCAGTTGCTTGCTTACGCGCATCTTTTTCTGCATCTTCAATCATTTCCTCTGTGTAAGGAACGCCTACTTTTTTAAGAGCATTAAGATGCTGCCTTAAATCATAAGTTTTTAAAGGCTTATGAAGCAGAAACTCATAGGAAGGCATAATGGATTCGGGAACCAAATCTCGTGGCTCTTTTAAATGTGCCGTATGCCATTCATCAGAGTATTTTCCACCAACACGGGCTAAGTCTGGACCTGTACGTTTTGATCCCCACTGGAAAGGATGATCATACATACTTTCTGCCGCTAACGAATAATGCCCATAACGCACAACCTCATCACGAAGCGGACGAACCTGTTGAGAGTGACAATTGTAACACCCCTCACGGATGTAAATGTTATATCCTGCAAGCTCCAATGGTGTATAAGGACGCACACCTTCTACAGGCTCAATCACTGTTTCCATACGAAATAGTGGGATAATCTCAACAATTCCGCCAATCAAAACGGTAACGATTGTAAACCCCAAAAGAAGAATTGAGTTCCGCTCTAGCTTCTCATGTTTTTTCATCCAGCTCATGCCGCCACTCCTTCAACTTTTAAATTTTGTTCTTTGGCACAAACATCGCCTTTGATGGTACGCCAGAAATTGTAAACCATGATCAACGCTCCTGAGAGATAGAGAAGACCACCCAACATCCGAATGACATAGAATGGTTTCATCGCCATGACACTCTCAACGAAGGAATATTCAAGGAAGCCCATACTGTCATAAGAACGCCACATCAAACCCTGCATAATTCCAGAGACCCACATTGCAGTGATGTAAAATACAATCCCAATTGTTGCAATCCACAGATGCATGCTCACAAGTTTTGTAGAATAGAGTCTATCGCGTCCCCATAATCTCGGCACCATGTAATACAAGGCTCCAAAGCTAATGAACCCAACCCAACCCAAAGCGCCAGAATGGACGTGACCAATGGTCCAATCGGTATAATGGGAGAGTGAATTGATCGCACGAATAGACATTAGAGGACCTTCAAATGTGCTCATCCCATAAAATGCCAAAGCAATAATCATAAACTGCAGAACAGGATTCTCCCGTAATTTGTGCCATGCTCCTGAAAGAGTCATCACCCCGTTAATCATACCGCCCCATGATGGCATCCACAGCATAATAGAAAACGTCATTCCTAATGTCTGCGCCCAATCAGGTAATGCTGTATAATGCAAATGGTGTGGACCCGCCCAGATATAGATAAAAATCAATGACCAAAAATGGACAATAGATAAACGGTAAGAATAAACAGGACGATTTGCTTCCTTCGGAACGAAGTAATACATCATTCCTAAAAATCCTGCCGTCAAAAAGAACCCCACAGCATTGTGTCCATACCACCACTGGATCATCGCGCTTTGAACGCCCGCAAAGACGGAATAACTTTTCGCGCTTGTAATATCAATCGGCATGGAAAGATTATTTCCCAAATGCAAAATAGCTACTGTGATGATAAACGAAAGATAGAACCAATTTGCGACATATAAATGTGGCTCTTTACGCTTGATACAGGTCATCAAAAAAACAAGCAGATAACACACCCACACAATCGTCAGCCAGATATCCGCATACCATTCAGGTTCGGCATATTCTTTGCTCTGTGTTACGCCTGTGACATACCCCAATGCCGCAATAACAATAAAAGATTGATACCCCCAGAAAGTAAACATCGCCATTTTATCATTCCAGAGACGAACGCCGCAGGTACGCTGCACAACATAATAACTGGTGGCAAATAAAGCACTTCCCCCAAAAGCAAAAATAACCGCAGAGGTATGAAGTGGCCGCAAACGACCAAAATTCAAATATGGCTCAATATTTAAATCTGGGAAGGCTAGCTGCGCCGCAATCAAAACCCCGACAAGAAAGCCAACGACTCCCCAAAAGATTGTCGCTAGCGTAAATAGACGGACAACGTCATCATTATATGTTGTTTGTTGTGTATCTGATGAAGCCATTATTTTTTCCTTCTTATAAAATCAAATTACCTGCGAGGGCGAATAACCAAAAAGCACTGATTACTTTTGCGCCTTGTGAAAAACGGAGAGAGAATTTTGGATATGTCTGCTTTAAATGACTGCCCCCGATTCCAATCAGAACAAGAGTTGGGATAGTCCCGATTGTAAAAGCCCCCATAGAGAGAATAGCCATTATTAACGTAGGCGCTGTCACACTCGCCAATAGTGCCGCAACAACCAAACCGCACGGCATAAACCCTAACAACACGCCTAAACCATAGCGTGACCAGAACGTACCTCCCTGCCCCGCTTTATAGGAAAGACGCCCAAAAAATGATAGGGGAAATTGTAAAAACCTGACCCATGGAAAAAGAACCTGCATCTTAGGAAAAGCACTAACCAGAAAAATTGTTCCCGCCAATAATAACATCGGCGCCGCAATGACGGATTTCAAATCAGAATAAACAAACACCACACTAAATACGCTATAGGCCAAAACAGATAGCAGCATATAGGTTGTCATACGGCCCAGATGATAGGGAATCAGCGCCACATCCCTTAATTTATCTAAATCACCCGTTTGCGACACGACAAAAGGTCCGCACATCACAGTGCAATGCGTAACACTCCCCAGTGCCCCCGCAAGTAACAAACTCAAGGGCAGGCCGTAGGATAGTGCTATCTGATGAAAACAGCCGCCGATTGATGATAAAATTTCTAATGAATTCATTTAGATAATGTGACCGCAAAACAAGTTTTTACTATACTTTGTCACTATCGGTTTATATAAAGAACCTGCCTTGACATTGGTCAATTTAGCTATATATTATGACAAAAGAATAGACTTTTATATTCCATGATAAAAACTAATACAAAATCTGATATTTTTCAAACCATCAAAGATTTGGATTTGTTTAAGGGTTGCGAAGATAGCTTCTTTCAAAATTTGACCAATCAATCACAATTCCTTCCTTTGAAAAAAAATCAAATCCTGTTCTTGCATGAAGAATCCGCAACTCGGTTTTTTATTATCAAACGTGGATGGATTAAACTTTTTCGGGAAACTTTTGACGGGACACAGGCTGTCATTGATATCCTAACAACAGGTCATATTTTTGGAGAAACGGCAATCTTTGACAAAGACATCTACCCCTATAGCGCCGAAGCAGCTGAACCTGCGGAAGTTATTTCTCTGCCTCTATCTGTATTGAAGTCTGAACTTGAAACTAATTCTAAATTGGCCTTGAAAATGCTCTCAGAAATGGCGCAGCACAGAAAAATACAGGATAAAGAATTGGAACATAGGACAATACAAAACGCGTCTCAACGTATTGGTTGTTTTTTACTTCGCCTGACCAATCAGGAAGCGAGCGGTAACGTCACCATTCATCTACCCTATGATAAAACCCTTGTGGCCTCACGGCTCGGCATGCAGCCCGAAACCTTTTCCCGTGCGTTAAAAAAGCTGAAAGCTGAAACAGGGATAGAGATCAAAGGGGCAACAATCTTCCTGGAAAGCTTGAGCCAATTATCAAATTACTCTTGCGCGGCCTGCTCTTCCGAATTTCCCTGTCGGGATTTAAAATCTGGAACAGCAGGTTGACCAATATCAATTTTTTATAAACTCTTATTTTGCTATAACGTACTTATGACAGATGATCCTTTAACACCCCCGCAAGACAGTCCTTCCTTTTGGAAGAAAATAAAGAAATTCAAAAAACCTGGGAAACAAATGTTCTGGGTCTGGGTCGCTTATCAAGCTGTTAAAGGAACGCTGACCACCTCTCTCATTTGGATTCCACTCATCTGGGCGTGGATCCATTCAGGGCCGTAACCGTACGGACTTCTAACCAATCTTTTAAGTGAGTGAAATAAAACGAAATTTCATTTTCAAAATTTTCTGTGAGCCCCCGAAAAAGCCACTACAATTCTAACTCTTTATTTTTACTGCATAACTTAGCGTAATAAATTACGCTAAAATGCACAAGAGTTTTCATTTTTATTGGTGGATTTAGATAGATAAATTATTAGCTTTCACTATCATGGTTTTTAATAATTTTTTAAATACATCTATAATTAAGCTCAAAGTAACTATAAATAACTTATCTACTATACATGAGGAAGAGCTAGATATAGGCATAAGCTATTAAAAGGTTTTTCTATGACTTGGATTACGGCCAGCGATGTTCATTCACTTAATCACTGCCCTAGAAGGCTATGGTTTGAGAAAAACCCGCCTGAGGGACTGGAGGAAGCCGAAGAAGACGCGTTTGAGGCTCTTGTTATTGATATGGGGCTTGAGCATGAGAAACGTACCCTGTCTGAATTGGCTAAAGATAGAGAGGTTATTACTGCGACTAGCGTTGAACACACCAAGCAGTTAATGGATGAGAATGTGTCGGTCATTTACCAAGCCCAGCTCAGAGATGAGAATGAGTTGTTTATTGGAAATCCTGATTTTCTCATTAGACTTGAAGATGGGCTTTATCAAGCCGCGGATGCAAAGCTGGCTCGTCGAGTGGATAAAGAGATTGCTATCCAGTTAGCCTTCTACAGACGGCTTTTAGCTAATCCTCATCCTGCTATCGCTTTTGTAGGCAACGGAGAAACAGAAGAAGTTTCGGATGAGTCTAACCCTGATCTCAATGAATATATCATTGGAATACGCTCTGTCTTGGCAGAGGATGAGCCTCCGCTCGTCCGCTATAGCGAAAGCAAATGTAAAGTCTGTCCATTCAATGGCGTATGTAAGCCTGAGTTTGAAGAAAAACAGGAACTCACGTTGGTGTACGGCATAGATAAGCGAAACGTGAATGGATTAGAGCAAGCTGGAATACAAACTATTACGGATCTTTCTCAAACTGACCCAGAGAACATTCCAGACATACCCTACCTCAAAGGTTTTGAAAAAAAGAATAAGGCTGTCCTGCAAGCAAAGGCTTGGGTGACTGGTGAGATGTTCAAATTAAAAGATATTGATCTACCTAAGGGCACTTGGGTTCATTTCGATATAGAAACCAACCCTTTGGCTGATACAGGGGAAGATCATGTTTATTTGTGGGGCTTCCTAAAGCCCGGCTACGATCAATCCGACTTTGAATACGTATGGACTGACACAGAAGCGCATGACAAAAACGGCTGGAGAGCGTTTCTTGATCTTGTGAAGCATTACAGAGATCAGTGGCCTGACCTGAGGCTTATCCATTACTCGAATTACGAACGGCAAAAAATTCAGGAATACAGTAAACGCTATGATATGGAAGGCGATGATTTAGTTCTTTGGTTATTGGACAAGGATGACGGTCCATTATATGACCTACAAAAGCCGGTTAAGGATTGCCTTGTTCTGCCCGTTTCAGGATATGGTCTAAAACCTATTTGTAAACACAAGGGTTTAGTTGATTTTCAATGGGAAGATGATGATTCCGGATCGCAATGGTCCGTGGTTCAGTACGTAGCGTTTTTAAGGGAAAGTGAACGCGAAACTAAAGATGTAATCAAAAACTCAATACTGACCTATAACCGTGATGACGTTGTTGCCACGCGAAAGTTAGAGGAATGGCTGCGGCAATTATCGTGATTTAAGATACGTTTTTTTTAAATTTGCATCGTGGATAGTTTTTGCATCCCATAAAAGTAGAACCTGCATTTGAACCTTTTCTTGCTGTTCTCTCAACTAAATCTGAACCGCATCGTGGACACGTTGTATCTGAGTTGTGTCTCTCTCGCAGAGATTGGATATGCTTTTTAGTAGTTAGCGCAGGATCAGAGCGCAGTATATCCAGCTGATAAATAATTTTTTCGATTTCATGCTCAGAAAGCACGGTCTCTTGATACTGCTTAATATAATCACCCAAGCCACGGTTTATAACGTTGAAAGGCAAAGCAGTCTTGAAAGTACAATTCCCAACAAAATAGATAACCGTGTGTATGAGCTTTTCATCAATTTGTAAGTATTCAGACAAAATCCGCTTTTGCCTGAAAGTCTGTCTAAGAGGGTTCTGAAAAGAGTAATTATTCCCGTAGAGAGATTGTGTCCAATTTGCTTGTCTTTCTGAACCGAAAATCCATCCTTTAGGTTTTTGTTTCGATTATAAAACCCCAAATGGTGACATCAAAAGATGATCTATTTGCGTAGTGCCATTTTTGGACGGAATAATAACGTCATGGACCCGCTTGTATATACTAGAGTTCAGCGAAAACCACATGTGTAACTTTGCATGAGCTTCCCCAAGTTTCCCACGGGAATTGGCCGTAAAAAACAACAAGTAAAAAATGAATAGTAATAGAATTATAAGTTCCATAAGCAACTCACTTGTCAGAGCTGGTTATAACTTCATACTCATTTGTAATGACTATACAGATACTCGCCACCGTCTTCCCTGTCCGTTAACTTCGCCTTTATCTTGAATTTGGTGCCAACAGGATAGTTTTCTGAAAGTGCTTGGAACATTCAACATGCAAACTTGCGAAAAACGCCCCCCCTCAGCCGGTCGAATATGTACCTTGCCATGAAGACCAGAAGTGTCTTTGGGGATATAGCTCTCAACAATAACGTAATAGTATGGATTATCCTGTGCCACTTTAAACCCCTCGATCTCAGTTTGGGCTTTGGCTTTTTTATTACTTTCTATGATTTCCTGTAAAAACGGCGCGCTCCCTACCTTTTTCTTTAAATTTAAAAGTCTGCTTTCCGCCCGCCGGATCACAGTATCGTAAGACATAGGCTGAATCACAACATTATTACCCATAGTAAATTTTTCATTTTCAAGCGGATCAATTTTTGACCCTAAGGGGAAGCCTGTTACTTGTGTGTTGGTCTATTGCGCCATTTTTCTTAAGCTCTGTATATACTTGAGTGTTTGTTCCCGCTGCTCTGATCCCAAGGGTATTCCGGGTTTTTCAATTACCATGACCAATCTTATCTACACCCACTTCTCCGCTATCATCTTCTGAAAACGCGGAACGCTATATGTGCCTATACTTGGATCGTCAGTAAGATAACAAAATCAGGACGATTTCTACTGCCTTTTTCATCTATACCTAGCAAATCCTTTAACACCTTGGTCATTCCCTTTATTTGAAGTATAGTGCAAGGATTCATACTGGTCCAAATATCCATAGTCCACGCTCAAACAATGGCTGCAGATCTCTAAGTTCATCTGTATCGGTTCTTTGACTTTTGCCTCTGCCCCTTCACTCAAAAGAGCATTCTAATTTCTAATTCATCCAAAAACTTCTTTCGCCATATCGACGGTCCACTTGGATAAAATATCATTCAGATCATCAAGTTGGTTAGGGTTATAGTCACCTAACTTCTATGAAGTAGGGCGTAACGAGATTTTGCTTGAAGAAGGTTAGCAAGAATTTTGCCTAGGTCGTTAAGAACATCATCGGATAGGGTTAATGCATTTTCTTGCGTAGCCTTTACAAAACCCTCCCATTCTTCAATTTCAGTTGGACTAAGTTTTTTCAGAACGGGCTCGTTGTTGTTCTTAATTTCATTAAATGTCTCGGTACGAGCTTCATGAAAAAATTCAGAGATAAATTTAAGAACAGCTTGGCTTACGGCATCTAATACTGAGGATATACTTCTCCATCATCTTGAAACCTTCCCAGTCTGGCTTGACTAAATCAGCAAGGCAATCTGCGCGGACAATAAAAGTGAAGCAGCCATTATACTTTTTTCTTCCATCCAAAAAAACTTTTCTCCATTCGGACCTTTCCATGAACATCGACCAACAAGCTCCCATTTACATGCCAAGCCACACCATGCTGTTTTGTGGTTCCATCTGGTCGCAACGTATCAATTCCAATGACCTGTATAGGATCAAGTCCATCAACATGTGCCAAATTTGTGAACATTTATTCCTGCATAATTCACTAAGTCGATTTTTGTTTATTTACAAAAAATTTGAAAATTTGGATCGCTTAAAAACGCATACCGATCTCTTCTTCCTAAGATCCACTAAGTTCATGGATCGGCCTCTTTAAACTCTCTTAGTATAAATAACTGTTCCAGATTTTAAATTCGAATTAACAACGGCTCTGCCAAAAGTGACACTTCCGTACCCCTTTTAGTTTGTAAGAAATTTTATCATTTCCATTGGGTGTGGACTCAATAAGTATTTATCTGCAAAACAAAAAAGCAGCAAGCCTCCCAATTCCGTTCTTACCAAAGGCAACGCGTTTACCCGCTTCAACACCTTCGGGGAATGTAACAAGCTTCCCCTGTTCATTCACGCGGTTGTAGCTAATGCGCATAAATCTGTCCTGAAACTGCTCTTGTGAGAGTCCTGTTCCATTATCACGAATATAGAATTCATTTTGATCAGAATTTTCAGGCCACTGAATATCAACCTGTGTTGCACCTGCATCCCAAGCATTATACCAATTCTGCAACTGACACACGAACATTTGTAATCATGTTCGTGCCACCAGCTGCTGCAAAAACGGTCACTCAAGGAGGCTTTTATTATGGTCATACTTACCCTTTAACAATTAATAAAAATTAACAGCTAATACATTTTCATAAATATGTACTAGACATCCATATACTAAAAAATTCAGTCGCTGGCTGTATACGTGTCACTAACAGCCTGTCCCGTACTCTTATTAGCTAAGGACATTATTCTCCCTCAAATTCAGGACGAGCTGAATTTCTTAAGACACTACAATTTTCTTAATAGTTCTTTGCAGCGTTTCCTCAAAGCCGTCCTTGCTCTTGGCTTGGATTTCTACATTTATAAAAACATTTACTCCAAATTTTCAGTGAAATTTTGTACAACTTCATCCATTATTGTTGCGAAGTCCATCTTTGTTTTTAACGGGATCAAGAGAAACCGGAACCATAGAATGAGTTTTTAGACAGTATATTTTTATCGCTCTTTACTTCACCCCTCTCTGTTCAAAGCCGCTCCAGAATTTCCACCCGTTTCTCTTGCGGCTTATTAACTGGAAGGCGACTGTTCTGCTGTTTCTTCTCTAAATCTGCTTTGTACTCGGCAGCAGCTTCACGTTCAATAAACAAGCACGAGTCATTTATAGGCGTTATTGATCTACGCCCAAATGTAAAATCTAAATAACGGTCCTCTTCCTGCCTGCTGCAAAACCAAAATAGTCTTCTGTTTTCTAGGCCATTAGCATTGCGTCTTGAAGATTGAATCATTCAATAGACGAGGTAAATACAAATAATGACAAAGCAATCCTGCCATACCTTAAGAACAGAAGCTTCCCTTACGTCATCTTAGGATACCATTGCGCTAGAATATTTTTTAAGAAAGATAGGAGACCATTCAAAATAAGCCACTCTTCTTCCTTAGCTTGTTTTCAATTTCTTGGATCAAGTTCGAGCGGAAGGGGAGACAGTAACGGCCTCCCATTTTAGCGTTGGCTTCCTCCTTCAAACTTCGTGAGGAACAATAAGCCACTTGTAAGCTTCACGAATGAGTTGGTTTAGTGGATTTACCAGACCCCTCGCGATTTCTTTTTGCCTGGATTTAAGTGTGCCAGATCTTGGTTTAGGGTTACCGCTTTCAATATCTTCTATCGATTGCCATGCCAAATAAATCCTGCCATGCTCTTTAACCTGGATAAAACGTCTGCATCAGGCGCTAAGAAAATCAATCGGTTTTGCTTTTGTCTTGCTGATCCTGTTTTTTAAGATCTCATCAGCTGCCTTGATGGCAGAACAATCATTCGTTCGAGAATAGCCTTCCAAAACTACAAGTCGTGGTCCATTACCATATTCATCAGGAACATCCGCGGAATTCAGAAATATGTATCCCCGCAAAGCAATTATTTCTGGCGAAAACAGCGCTTGTTTCCTTTTTTAATAAAAGGAATAAGCTGTTCTCTTTCATCTATCCGCTGCTTCCTACTTCCATCTCACGCCTTAAATTTGGCTTAGTATCAAACCAAAACGGTTTTGCTCCGAGTATAGGTAATGCAGGCGGTCTCTAAGCCTTTTAAAAACATCTTCGAAAACACCAACGGTTTGTCCCGGATGGATTGCACCCAAATCGATTCTTTCTACATCCACTCCTCTAACAGCTTGAGCTGATGTCGCAGGCGCGCTACCAAGAAAGATCGTTCTAGCTGTTCTTCGTGCGGCCTGAACCGCACCAAAGCGAGTATCGTGACCATCAATTTGTGCTGGCTCTGAGTTTTTGCCATCAACTTCCTTTCAACAACTGGCTGCCATCCCCTGAGGAAGGTAATGAATGCTCTTATTCAAAACATTGGCATCCTCGAGTGGCATAGAGCCCGGCATAATAAGCGCATCTCTGTTATCTGAGTTCCAAAGTCTATGAATAACAATAGCCATATACTGAAGAACAATTCCCTTGTTCTCTGGAATTTTTCCAGAGTAGACCAATCTTCATACAGTCGATCAAAGACTTCTGGGTGAATTGGGTAGGAACTACAAAGCCTTTCAAAATATTCATTTGATTGGTGTTTCTACAGGAAAATTTTCGGCGTTTTCTCGATAGAAATCAGAGAATTGTCTGCTGATGCCCTCTACTTCAGCACGTTCTCCCGCATGTTCAAAAGCCGTCTTCTTACAATCTCAAAAGCTTCTTCTGTAGCGACTGGTTTCCAAACAGACTCGTCTAGCAAAATACTTTTTCTAGTGAGCTGAGCGCTTTCTGCCCCATAGATCCGCCAACTTCCAAATCAGACCGGGTAAAGATGCTAACAAAATAGCGTTAGGAACAGATTTCAAAGCTTCAGTTAAAGCCTGAATAAAAGAGATTACTATCAAAAGTCCCCTTGTATTGCTTACCTGGTTCCATCTGGCGAATATAAGCAACCAACTCATCAACTAAGATCACGCAAGGCGCAGATTTTTTCAGCAACTGTATTAAACGCTCTTTACCTGGAGATGTTCCATCAGTATCACTATCTGACACAAGGTTATAGCCTTCCTTTCCTAGAAGCTGGTATGCGGAGGTCTCCCTCAAAGCGTATTGATATGCAGCCCATCTTTTCAAAAGATTGGCTAGGCGAGGATTTTATGCCGTCTATAACGGCCACACGTGGTGCAGGAAGATTGTCTATGCCAGCTTCATCAAGTATAGGCGGTATGCCGTTTAACTTATCTGTGCTTACTGTTCTCCCGCCAAGTGATAAACAGCCAAAAGTGTATGGGTTTTACCACCACCAAAAGCTGTCTGAGCCGTATGACAGGATCGCCGCCGTTTCCTGTCAGCCTTTGAGCTACAGAAAACCAACAAAAGCGCATACCTTCCGTTATGAAAGTTCTAGAGAAAACTTCTCTGTCTTGATATTCTTCTGAGGCTATACCGAATGGACCTGAGAAATATCAGCCGCAAACTCTGACTGCTTAAAACTGCCCTCAAGAACATCTTTATGTGGTTTTGCGATTTCACGCCACGGCTTTAGACTCTCATCTTTTTCGTAATCTCCCTTGTTCAACAGCATATAATTAAATTTTTTAATATTAGCTCTTACGTGCTTCAATGAAGTCCTCAATTCTTAATTTCCAGGTTCTTTTATCTCTGGTATTAAGTGCTTTTAATTATAGTCTTCACCTTTATCTTTCAAAACCACTCATTTATGGAATATCTGTCTTACCAATCAAGCCCATTTTCTTCGGCTGTGAGCAGCATACAATTTGCTATTTGATCCCTTTTGATCTGCTTTATATCGCAATATTCTTCTTGCCGCTATCAGGTTCACATCCTTGATAGTTTTTAATAATGACTGAGGAAATATATGATCAACATGCGGTAAATTATTTTCGTATGATGGCTGATAATTAAACTCTCGATACCAAAGATTGAATAGAGATGAATATCTTTAGAGCCATACGCCAGTTAATAGTATCGCTTGTAATATCAAGATTTCGTCCATCAGCGGAATAACTGCGAAAAGCTCATTTACATCAAAATTACCATCTTGTTTAATCTTACGCGCATTTATCTATAAGATTATCAGGCGTTCCGCTAAATGCACCGGTTACTAAAGTGCGCAATATATAACGGTCCAAATCCTTCGCAGATTTCCATTCATCAGGAAATTTATATCTAAAATATATAAGCGGTATTAGACCGAGGTAGGATGGCAAAGCTTTATCAGAGCGAATAAACGTATTGCCATACAAGAAATCACGCACTGAACGAATGGCTGCTGATAATTCTTTCCATTTTCGATTAAAAGCTCTTTTGTTTCGCCATCCCTGAACTTTTCAACATTATAACGAGCTCCTTTATCTAGAAGAGCCAAGCATGTCTTAAGAACAAAGTCCCTTGTAAATTCATATCCAGACTGGTTTTAGCCGATCCAAAAGCTCGTTCATATTCTCTTCAGCTTCTTCCCATGAAGACGTAAGCAAAGAGAACAAAAGATCAGATTTACCAAGCTTTGTACCGCCAGAGTTAAAATGATAAAATTTCAACCACATCGTCTTCTGAATAAGTTTCTGGATTATCAACGCTGTCTAATTCTTGGTAGACAACCACATCTTCGCTCACAAAAAATTTATAAACTTTCCAAAGATTAGAAACGATACGCTTTTTCCTGTTCAATACTTAGACCTTCAGATTTTTTGCATAGTTTTTCTGCATAATCGTTAGGCATATCATTTGTAAAAACAATGTCCTTAAATTTTACGTACGGGAACTTGGCTTGATCAGGAATGTAAAAACCCTGAACTTATATCTAATGTCTTCAGGTGCCGTTAGATCACTCTTTAAATGTCCAAATATAACTCTTACCTTCGTAGCCACCTTTTAAACCCATAAACAAGCTCTGCAATCTTTTGTTGCCCATCCAAAACGAGCATTTTAATTTTATCACTCAGGAATGTAAAAAATCAGTAAGCTTCAGATCAGACTTATAATTATCGATAAATCCGTCTGCGAATTGTAGACTTTGTCTTCCAAACAAGAAGAGTGCTGATCGGGTACTCTCACGCAGATGGAGCACGAAAGACGCTCTATCTGTTCTTCCTTCCATACAAAAGCACGCTGGATGTTCGGCAACCAGAAACCGCCGTCTTTCTTTTTCCTCATTATTGATAAGTAACCATTTTTCTGATTGTTTCTCTCTGGTTCTTCATTCTTTCAATTACCCCGTCATTAAATCCAGCTCAGTTTGAGACTCTCTACAGACCTACGTCATGAGAAGCCGTAACAATATCCGGACCATGCCGAGATTAATTCGTTATAAGAACGCGCTTTCCTCTGCCCACTTCTTGCGCTCGCATAAGGTACAGGTGATACGCTAACTGCCGTATAACTTCACCTTTTTTCGGGCATACGTGCCAGTAGCGCTCCTGCTTCGGTTTCTCTGCTTGGCTGCTTTCTAATCATGTGGTGACAGGCTTCCCATATCGGTGTCCTATTATCTTTCAGAGGGTCCCAATCGGATGGATATTCTGCCCATTTGTAAAAGTCGCACTTTGCCGCCACCAGACTCAATAACACCGGCCTCTTTAACGCCATCCACGGTCGTGCCTTTTGCTTGTGCCAGCACTTGTGCCTCACCAAACTGACCGGGCGGCCCAGCCACATTGCGAAATTCAAAACCAAGCCGAGCAGAACAGCGTATCGGCATCGAAACCTCCTGAAAGTCAGGACTAAGAAAGTCTGATATTTCACGATTAATCAAAATAAGCTGACCCAGCCCCCTAAAAATCGGTCCATTTTATAAGTTAGTATTTGGTTTATTATTGTCTTTGAAGAAAGGAGACTTATTATGAGCTGAGGAAAGCGCTATACAGCGGAACAGATTATCAAGATATTACGCGAGGTTGGATCTATACAGGTCAAGGCGAGACGGTTGCCCAAGGTTGCCGTCGTTGCAGTATTACGGAGCAGACCTATTATCGTTGGCGCAAGGAATATGGCGGGATCAATATCGATCAGGCTAAACGTTTCAAAGAAATGGAGAAGGAGAACCAACGGTTTCGCAAAGCTGTGTATCCAATTTGACATTGATAAGCTGATTTAGAAGAAGCTTTGTCGGGAAAGTATTAAGCCCTTCCGTCCGTCGGTGTTGTGTTGATGACGTTACAAAACAAGCTCGGCGTGTCGGAGCGCCGTGCTTGTTTGCTAGTTAAACAGCCACGTTCAACACAGCGTAGAGAACCACTCAAACGATGACAAGACGTTGACGCAGGCAATTATCAGGCTTGCCAGTGAATATGGTCGGTATGGATATCGGCGTATTACGGCGCTATCAAGCCGAAGGCTGGCATGTAAATCACAAGCGTGTGATGCGTATCTGGCGGCGTGAAGGGCTGAAAGTACCCATGAAGCAACCAAAGAGAGGCCGTTTATGCCGGAATGATGGATCGCGTATTCGTTTGCGCCCGAGCTGGAAGAACCATGTCTGGGCGTATGACTTTGTGCATGATCACCAAGGATGCAGCAGGGCGTTTCGATGCTGACTGTCATTGATGAATATACAAGAGAATGCCTTGCCATCACGACAAAACGTAAACTTAAAAGTGGTGATGTGCTGGAAACACTGGAGAATTTGTTTATTGAGTGCGGTGTTCCTGATCATATTCGTAGCGACAATGGCTCAGAGTTTACAGCCCGTGCTGTGCAAAGTTGGCTGGAAAGAATGGCGTAAAACCGACTTATATTGAACCGGCAGCCCATGGGAGAATGGATATAATGAAAGCTTTAATGGCAAGCTTAGATGAATTATTGATCGTGAGCCGTTTGATACGCTACACGAAGCGCAAGTGTTAATCGAAACTGGCGTGTTCATTACAACACAAAAGACCGCATAGTTCATTGGGATATAAGCCACCAGCACCGCAAACCATATTGCCAAAATTACTTGCTCATCCTTCACGGCTACGCTACGCTCCAACCCTCATTGAAGGGATACATAAACCATGACCAGAGACTAACTCTGAAACTGGTACCATTATAAGGGGCAGGTCAGCAATTTCTGTGTCAATTTGGGTTTTTATAATGGTTAAATTATCTAATAAATTTTTTGAAATAATCATAGTTTTACCTTTCTTTAAGTTCAGATGAACTCAAAAAAACATAAGTCTTTTCCCAAAACTACAAAGGAAAGATGGTTTGGGAAAAATTATTTTCAAGATGTCATTGCCTGAAAATTTTGATCTATAAACTTTATTATTCGGGCTTTCAGTTTTCTATTAGGGGAATATAAGTAAATTTTTACAAATCCAGATTTCTTAGATCTTGAATAAGCCGTTTGTAAGTTTTTAGGCTTAGGATTTGAGTATTCCTGCCCTTTTAAAAAGGTAATCCATGGCTCCTTTTTAATAAGTTCATGACATGCACTAGTGATATTTTCTTTTTGATGGCTATTTTCAATGAACCGCATCACATCAAAATATAATTTTGCGTATGTAATGCTATTCCATTTGAGCCCTTTGTTCGTTCTACTTTGTTTTTCTTGAAAGCCCTCAACATGATCAATAGCTAAACTAAGAGCTAATTTTTCCCATTTATTTTCATCATTGCCATCTATTTCATAATTATCAAATAATAGAAATGTCTTCTTTAAACGTTCTGTTACGAGTATTGATTGATACTTGTCTCTATATTTCTTTAAATCTGATGTATATTTTTTTGTAAGCGTCTCAATATCTCCTTCATTAAATAATAAATCTGGAGGTAAAGGCTCCTCTGGCACTATAATCTTAGTATTTAAAGAGCCTTTGTAAGGTTTTCTTTTTTGCTTATGTTTTTGTATCACTGACACTTAAACTTTCTATGTAATCAGCCCAATCTTGCATCATCTGTTTTCTTTGATCTAAATATCGAGTTCTATCGTAAGCACTTCTTACGGAACCTCCTTTAGAATGAGCTAGCTGGGCATCAGGTATTTCAAATTGATAGCCTAGTTTTTCCATTATGGCTGTCATGGCTAATGATCTAAAGCCGTGGCCAGTCATAATGCCAGAATAGCCCATTCTTCTGAGAGCTGCTAGGATTGTGTTGTTGCTCATTGGATTTCTTGGGTTGGTCTTACTTGGAAAGACATATCTTCTGTGACCATTCATCCGATGAAGATCACGAAGTATTTCTACAGATCTAGTTGATAAAGGTACAACATGATCTTTTTTCATCTTCATCCGCTTGGCAGGTATAAGCCATACAGCATTTTCTAAATCAAATTCTTCCCAAGTTGCCTTAATAAGTTCACTCGTTCTAACAAAGGTTAGCATCATCAACTCCATAGCCAACATTGTTTGAGGAAATAACCGCGCTTCATTTTTCTTAAAGTCCCGTAAAAAAACTGGTAATTCCTCAATCGTAATGGAAGCATAGTGTTTTGGCGGGGATGTTTTCAAAACCCCCTTCATATGGTTAACGGGATTATGATCCACGATAGCGTGACAATAAGCGTAGTCATAAATTTGTCTTAGATATTGCAACGATCTTCTGGCCATTTCATAAGCGCCGCGCCCTTCTATTTTTTTAACCATATGAATGATGTCTGGGGCTTTTATCTCTGTTATGGGCTTTTTACCAAGGGCAGGGTAAATATCTTGCTCTAAGCGTCTCTCGACTGTTCTGGCATGATTTTTACTCCATTTTTCAGAGTTATGTTTATGCCATTCCTCGGCAATTGACTTTAAGGTATTTTCGGCGTCAAAGAGCCTTTGCCTTTTCTCCTCTTGCTTAATCTGACAAGGATCAGCCCCCTCCAATATAATTTTCTTATATTCTTCTCGTTTAAGGCGGGCTTCGGCCAAAGTGTAAGCTGGATAGGGTCCTATGCTTAATTTCTTCTCTTTTCCTAAGTATCTGTACTTGAGTTTCCAGTATTTTCCTCCAGCTGGTGTGACTTCTAAATATAGTCCTCCGCCATCGAATATTTTCTGGGTCTTATTGGTTGGTTTGGCGCTCTTACATTGGAAATCAGTTAAAGCCATTGGGGGCCTCCTTCTTACTGTGTTTGTAACAAGCCCCCAAATAGGTTCTGACATGCTGAAGATGTCTTAAGAGCCCTTTGGACGCTTTAGGTTAAAAAAAACAGTAAATTCAAGGTGTTATTTTGTTTTTAAGACCTTACTAGACTTCTTAAAATCAAATTTTGGCGTCCCGTACGGGATTTGAACCCGTGTTGCCGCCGTGAAAGGGCGGTGTCCTAGACCCCTAGACGAACGGGACGCAAACTAGGATTTGCCTGAAAAGACAGTGCTTTATATAGTATCAAGCGCCGTAAAATCAAGCGGTTTCTTCCCCATAAAATGCAGTTTCCTGCGGTCCCGTGCACCACCGAGTATTGGAAAACGGCATACACATGGTAAACACGAAAGATTTTGGAGAAGGCCTAATCTTCCGAAACCGCGGTTTTCCGCGGATTTTTGGTTGCGGGAGCCCGCAAACACCGATATCTAACACTCCCCTTATTTAAAATCAACATCTAATAATATCTATTAAATTTAACTCAATATATAGCAAGGAGGGGTAGGATAATTTATAAAATTAAAAAACAACCCCATATAAAGTAAACATTATAGAT
The DNA here is from genome assembly GCA_041397885.1 of Alphaproteobacteria bacterium. Classification (GTDB taxonomy): domain Bacteria; phylum Pseudomonadota; class Alphaproteobacteria; order Micavibrionales; family Micavibrionaceae. The sequence continues at coordinate 37,502 of JAWKVV010000006.1, forward strand.
GGATCATGTCATTACAGAGTGCTATGATGAAGCTATATCAGACAATTCGAATGTTATGGCAAAAAAATCTGCTCGTAAAAACAATAAAGCGAATGGGGTGTCTCTAAAAGAACCCCCCTCCAATCTAGTTGGCTCTGATGATATGGATTTCATGAATGTCCTGTTTAATGACCTTTTCTCTCAAATACGCATGCCCGAAGATGCAACAAAAGAAGTTATAAATTCCAGAGTAAATGCCGCCATGGAAATGCTGCGCCAAATTGCACCAAAAGATGGTGTGGAGGGCATGTTAGCGGTACAAATGGCAAGCACGCACGAAACAAGTATGCATTGTTTAAAACGTGCGGCGCTTTCCAATCAAACATTTGAAGGTCGTGAATTGAATTTAAAATACGCAGAAAAATATCTAAGGCTATACATCGATCAAATGAAAGCTCTCAATAAACATAGAGGAAAAGGTGATCAAAAAGTAACAGTAGAACATGTCAATGTTGAAGCTGGCGGGCAAGCCATTGTAGGATCTATTGAAACAAATCCAAAGAACAAGAAAGAATGAGATATTGGTTCATAAAAGAAATACTACCCTCATGCTTTCTAGCCAACGATGTGGCGCCAAAACACGCAAGGGAATCCCATGCCAGTCCCCTGCTGTATCAGGTAAAAAAAGATGTAGAATGCATGGTGGAGCAGAAGGTAGTGGTGCACCAAAAGGGAACCAGAATGCTTTAAAAACTGGTTTTTATACAAAAGAGGCTATAGAAGAAAGAAAGCTACTTAATACAATGATAAGGGAGTATAAAAAAACATTAGAAGAATTTAATGAAAATGATACTTAAGAAACCGCACATATAAAAAATAATATACGCTCCATGAATAATCGCTATAAACGTCAAATTATATTGCCAGAAATTGGCAAAGAAGGACAAGAGAGGCTCTCTAATGCCTCTGTTATGTGTATTGGCGCAGGAGGATTAGGTTGCCCTGCTCTTCTTTATCTAGCGGCAGCAGGAATTGGTCATATTGGCATTATTGATTTTGATATAGTAGATGAAACAAATTTGCAACGGCAAATTCTTTTCACAACAGATCAAATTGGCCACAACAAAGCGGAAGCCGCAAAAGCACGCTTACAGGCTTTAAACCCAGAAATTTCAATAACCGCCTATGCCCAAGAATTAAACCAAGAAAACGCGCAAAATCTATTTGAAAATTATGATGTTATCATTGACGGGACAGATAATTTTTCGACCAAGTTTCTTATTAATGACGCCGCAATCAAAACGAGTAAGCCATATATTTATGGCTCTATCTCTGGATTCGATGGACAAGTATCTGTCTTTGGCGCGTCTAACGCCCCATGCTATCGTTGCCTATTCCCCGAAGCTCCAAAAGGTCACATTCCTAATTGTGCCGAAGCTGGTGTTATAGGCGCTGTGGCTGGCATTGTCGGCACGACACAAGCGATGGAAGCTATAAAGCTCATTATTGATAGCAGTGAGCTTAAACCGCTCATCGGAAGAATATGGACGATTGATATGCATTCAATGGATACTCAAACTTTATCGTTATCTAAGAATGAGAATTGCCCTACTTGCTCCAAAGACACAAACAAAATTGTTCTGCAATACAGTTCTCCTGTATGTGGTTATATTCCTGAAATGACTGTTGGGCAGGTTAAAGAAAACAAACAAGCCATTATAATTGATGTGCGTGAGATTGACGAATGGAATGCGGGGCATATCAAAGGCGCAAAACATATTGCATTATCAACTTTAATGCAGAAAAATGATCCTGACCTCCCCACGGATTGTGAGATTATTCTTTATTGCCAGATGGGACAACGTAGTAAGCAAGCCGCCGAAATCCTAAAATCCCAAGGTTACCTTAATGTGATTAATATGGTTGGCGGTTACGACGAATGGATGCAGAACGCCTAGTAAACCATGCCCCACCATCGCCAAATTAACCGCACAGAAACATAAAATATGAGAACTCCTGTCATTAAACGAATAGTTTTAGGGTTAAGCCTAACAGCGCCCGTATATGATCCGATCTGCCCCCCTATCAAAACGACAATAAATAATGGCCAATAAGACTGAAGAGTATTAAAGAATTCAGGCATTTGCATTTTCATTATATGCCCCGTCAGTCCTGACAATGAATTGACCATAATGAAAATACTACAGGTTGCCGCGATAGCCTTTTCATTCCCCCAACGCAAAAAATATAATATTGGCGCTAAGAAGATACCGCCGCCAATTCCTACCATTCCTGCCAAAAACCCCAAAAGACTGCCTATCCCCATCGGCACGAGGAAATCAGAATAGTCATCGTCTACGAATTGGCTGAGTTTTTGCTTTGTTCTATTGTTCTGGACGAAAAGCATATGAACACTAGAAAATAAAAGGCAAAACCCAAGAATACCAACAAACAACACTTCAGAAATTGGTAAAAAACCGCCTAACCATGCGGCAGGAACAGATGTAACAACCCACGGTAATATTTTCTTAAAATGCACATGTCCTGCACAAAAAAATCTACATGATCCACCACTCACAACGATTAAATTACAAATCAACGCGATCACGGGTAAAATTTTGTAGTCAATCGCAGCGACTACCAACAATGCATTATATGTTGACCCACCACCAAAACCGACAGCGGCATATAAAATGGCTGTAATAAAAAAGGAAATAGTAAGAAAAATCATTTACCTTTAACTTTTCGACTATCTTTTCGAATATCAACCTGCAAGGAAATTGCGATATCATTTACTTCAGTTTCTATACCAGAACGACATTTTCCTTTATTTGATAATTCTTCAATTTTTGTAAAAGGCATGAACAAGCTAATATAAACCTCATCATCTTCTGTCACAAAATTTAAAGCAATGTCCTTTTTCTCTTTTTGCGGATTCACACAAATAACAAAACTCTTGTCTAAAAGATTAATTTTTGTATGAATACATTTATCCAACAGAAGAACGTTCAGTTCCTCTTCTGAAATTTTAAATTTTAAGGTTTGATTCTCTATCTTAACATTCATGATTGCACCGCTTCTTTCCATTCTTCAGGGGTATTAATATTAATAAAATTATCGTTATATTGGGAAGGAATAGAAATTATCTTCGCTTCTTGTTTCTCCATAAAATGACGCACGGAGTTTACTTCGCCCTCCCAATTCTGGGGCGTTATAAATGCAGGTAATGGCCAATCTTGGTAATAAGCACTTCCTCCTTCCTGCATCAGTGTTCGCAAAACACCTACAGACAGAAACGGCATATCAACTGGTATAAAAAGATAGCTATTGTAACCAGTAAATTTTCGAATAATACTTTCGATTGCCCTTGCAGGCCCTTCAAATGAACTCTCATCAGCTTCGTAATTATACCCCTGAACCTCTCCGCTAATTATGATATTTTCTGTTCCTGTATCCTTCAGGATGTTAATCATATGTTCTACCAGAGGCTCTCCTTTAAACATCATCAATGCCTTGTTCTGCCCCATTCTGCTAGAACGCCCGCCTGCTAATATAACGCCAAGAGTTTTCTGATTAACTACCACTTGCCTCTCCACCACAGTGACCACAACAAGATTGACTTGCCTCCGCTTCGGCAATTAAGGAATGTCCTGGAAGCCAATCACTTTTTTCGTCGATATAATGTTCTTTTTTCCAGATGGGGCTACGTTTTTTAATTTCTTCAATAACATAACGGCAAGCATCGAAACTCTCAGCACGATGCGGTGATCCCACAGCAATAATGATGCTCATTCCTCCAACCTCTAGCTCACCCTGATAGTGCGCAACATAATACTGTGTTTCAGGCCAAAACCCTTGCGCTTCAACACATATTTCTTGAAAAGCTTTTTCTGCTAAAATTTTATGCGCATCATAAGTAATGCCTGTGACTTCTTTGCCTTGATGATTGTTACGAACAGTCCCAATGAATGTATCAATCGCACCATGTGATGGACTAGAAACATAATCAATAGCCTCCGCAACATCTAACGAATTTTTGCTTACGATGGTTTTAATATTATTCATCCTCACCCCCCACAAACTGGCGGGAGAATGGAAAGATTCTGCACCTCATTAAATATATAAGCATCAGGTAAAATATCTGTTGTGTTGGCAAGAACAGAACTATCGACTAGATCTTTATTCTCCGCTCCTAACTTCTGGATAATCATGCTTTTAATTTCTAAAACCGAACTGCCAGAGGGAATCTCAACCTCCACCTGTTTTCCAAATTTTCTGAACATTCCAAAAAATTTAATGGGTAATACTAAGGTGCTCATCCTTATTCTCCATAGCCCTGTTTTTTAATTTTCGCCAACGCATCACCAATAAAGGGAGCGATGATATCCCAACATTCATTTACAGCCTTAGGCGAGCCTGGGAAGGCAATAACAAGTGTTGAGCCTACCATTCCCGCTGTCATACGAGAAAGCCACGCAGTATCTGTGAAATTCAAACTTTCTGTACGTAAAAGATCGCCCAGTCCTTCCAACATTCTATCACTAATTTTCTCTAATATATCTGGCGTAATATCTCTTGGCCCTGGCCCTGTTCCACCAGAAAGAATAAGTAAATCTGGCCCGCTAGTTTTCCTTATATCTCCAATATGCGAAATAATTGCTTCGCCCTCGTCTGGAATAACAAAGACATCTGATACATAAGCACCAGCTTCCGTTAATAAGCCAGACAACAGAGGCCCACATTCATCTTCATATTCCCCCTTGGATGCACGATCGCTCATAACTAAAATAGCTGATTTAATGTTTTTCAAAAATTTATCGTCTGGCAATTGTGCCGCCAACCATGGTGGAATTCCTTTTGGATTTGTCCAAACGCCACTTTTACCGCCTGTCTTAACCAACAGCTCGACATCACCAATCTTCAAATTAGGATCAACGCCTTTGGTTAAATCCCAAATAGTTAGTAAGGCATTATTCACGCCAGCCAACGCTTCCATCTCAACCCCTGTTTTGGCAAAGGCCGCCGCTTGGCAATAAACCGTCACGCTATTATTTACATCATCTAACGCACAATGAATTGTCACTTGATCCAACGGCAAGGTATGACACATCGGGATCATATCGGGTGTTTTCTTCGCCCCCATGATGCCTGCGGCCTCCGCCAAAGCTAAAACATCACCCTTAGGCAACGTCCCGTTTTTAACTCGATCAAAAGCATCTGCGCCCATATAAATAGCACCAGAAGCCACAGCCCGTCTTCTTGTCGCGCGTTTTCTTCCAACATCAATCATTTTAAAATGAGTCTCTTTTGCCGAAGGAAATTCAATTATCTCTTTTAGGTTTGTCATGTTTATCCTCCTATGGATGCTAAATGCTCACGCACGCCGCTATTGCCTTCATGCAAGAAATGTGCAGAGCGTTTAAAGTTCATTAATTGTAAAATTTTGCTTTGTAATTCTTCTTGTTGGTCATCATGACGCAAGTAATCTTTAAGAGAAAACCCACCTTCCCCAAATAAACATAGGTGTAAAGCCCCCCGTGCAGAAACACGCAAGCGATTGCATGTTTTACAAAAATCTTTTGAATAAGGCGCAATTAAACCAATCCGTCCCAAACTATCTGGATGGGAGAATTCCAACGCAGGCCCTGCCCCGTCAATTCTTGGTAATATGCTCCACCCTCTTGCCAATAATTTTTCAGTGACAACATTTCCTGAAAGATGGTGCATTTTAAAATAATCCTGATTATCGCTTGTGCGCATTAACTCAATAAACCTTAAGGAAACATCCTTATCTGCGACAAAATCAATAAATTCATCCAGTTCGGAATCATTTAACCCCTTAAGAAGAACGGTATTGAGTTTGATGGTCTCAAACCCAGCCTCAATACTCGCATCCGCACCGTCTAAAACTTCTTTAAAACGATCCATGCCTGTTATTTTTTTAAATTTATCCGCCCGTAATGAATCGATGCTGATATTAATCGCCCGTAATCCCGCATCATAATAATCCTGCGCCCGCTCTGGGAGCTTATAGCCATTTGTTGTAAAGGCTAGTTTACGTACCCCTGAAATATCATGAACTGATTTTACAATATCTAGAAAATCTTTTCTAACTGTTGGCTCTCCACCCGTTAAACGAATCTTCCATGTTCCTAAATCAGCAAAGGCACGCACAAGACGAATAATTTCCTCTTGAGTCATAAACGGAGAATCGCCTGTTTTCGTATAGCCATCGGGCAGACAGTAGGTGCAACGAAAGTTACAGACATCCGTAATAGAAAGTCTTAAATAAGGAAAACTACGGCCAAAACTGTCCGTAATCTGGTTTTGCGTCGTCATATATACCCCTTTGCAAACACGGCAGGCTGATATGTTTCCATTATCAGCCCCGATCCAACTTCCATATCTTTTATGACTTAGGAAGTGCGGATTCGGAGAATTTTAAGCCTTCTCTTTGAAGGCTTCTGAGGGTATTCTATGGACTGACAGCAAGCTCCCCCTTGATCCAAATCAATTAGGACTAAAATAATGACTATTGCGCACACAATCCAAAAAATTGCTCTTTTTCAAGGGATTGACCCCAAAACCATTGAAAAAATGGCCGCTCATTGTCATCAAAAAACCTTTGCTAAAGGCAAAGAGCTTTTTGCCGCAGGAGATCAAGCGGACGCTTTCTTCGTTATCATAGAGGGCTGGGTTAAATTATTTCGTATCTCTAAAGAAGGGGAGGAAGCCGTTATTCATGTTTTCGGCCCTGGGGAATCATTTGCAGAAGCTGCCGTGTTTAATGAGCGGAGAATGTACCCTGTGAATGCACAAGCCGTTGAAAAGGTCACCCTGATTGGAATACCGCGTAGTTTTTTAATCCATAAGATAGAAGAAGACAGCCAATTTGCCTTAAATATGTTGGCCTCTATCGCGTCTAGGCAACATTACCTTGTTCAACAGCTAGAGCAAATTTCTACCCGCACCGCGCCACAACGCATGGGCGCTTTTCTGTTACAGTTTTGCAAAAAACAAACTGGTAAAGACGGAATTATGAGCGTTGAGCTCCCTTACGATAAGTCATTAATTTCAACGCGCCTGAATATCAAGCCAGAAACTTTTTCACGTGCGCTTGGGAAATTAGAGCCGCATGGTATTGAGCATAAAGGACATTCTATTATCATAAACGACATGTATAAATTAGCCGATTTTTGTGACATTTCTTTTAAAGACACACCCTGCTAAGCAACTTTTCCATCTGGGCGTGGTTGCCACAAAATGGGGGCGTAAACCCAGACAAACAGACCAAAACAAGCACTCCATAAACAGGCTGATCCTATAATCCAGAGACTCATCTGCGCAGGAAGGATAAGCGGGAAAATGACCCGCGTAATAATAGCAACCTGCATAATAATAAACATCAGCACAGTTAGTTTATTAGCTATCAAATCGCGGCCTGTATGGCCCAAAGAAACACGACACATCATTCCAATCGTCATAGAGCCTATCGCCCCTGCCGTCAAAGTATGAAGAACAATAGATAGCGGAACAACAGAAAATGCAGACAGGCCGAGTAAAAACAATCCAACTACAACCCACGCATAACCTACATGTAGAATCCACACCATCGGATCATTTAATATTTTAAGCGTATGATAAACCCGCATCCGAAAAAGATGGATACCTGCAGAAAATATAGCAACCACCCCTAAACCAATCCCCTCTTTCCCCCATATCAGCAAGATAGCCGCTATAGAAATTAAAGATAAAAAGGCAAGAAAATCGACTTTATTCTGGGGCGTTTGAAATACTTTCACCTCACGCCGACGCAAAGCGGCTACGGTGAAGGCAGGAATAATACGCCCACCCACTAAAGATATCATCGCTATAATCACCATCACTGCTGCATAGAGCGGTGTACGACTTTCAGTTATAAAAAACACCAAATCACAGACGAACAAAAATGTTAGTAAGCCCAAGAAAGCAAAATTTCTTGTATTCCAGCTTTTGAATAAAGGAATAGACAGGCTCAACGCTAAAGCAGGAATAAAAGCGTTTTGAACTATCAAAACCGCCATATCGGTCAACCCTAAAGAAAAATTCATAACAACACGCCCTGCAAGCCATGTTAAACATAGCCTGAGTAAATGTAACTGCCGCGCGGGCGCTCCGCCTGTCCAATTTGCTACAGCGGTCAATAAAAACCCTGCAATAATCGCCATAGCAAAGCCATATATCATTTCATGGGCATGCCAAGAAATTGGGTCAAAAAATATATCTGGTGGCGTCACAATTCCTGCATAAAACCCCGCCCAAATCAACAAATTAACCGCACTATAAATTGCACCCATCAAGAAGAACGGGCGAAAACCACGGCCTAAAAATGAATGATCAAATAGGCTTTTAGATCGCTCTGGCATGTTGGTTCTCTTGCTGTTTGTGATATGTATCAAATTGAGATGCGGCAATACGGGCAAACGGCCATCCCTCTTCCATAATCTGCAAAGTAGTGCCGTCCATAGCAATCAATCCGTCTTGTTGTAACCCGACTAGACCTTGTTGCTCTATTGAGTATTGTTCAATATCCACCTTATAGCCACACATAATTTGCGCAATAAGATTTCGGCGCACTTTATCATCCTCATTCAAAATACGGCCTTTTTTAATTGGAAAATTTCCACTCTCTATCGCTTTGCGATATTCTGGCGCGTCCGTTAAATTTTGTACATAAGCCCCTTCAAAGGCGCTGATAGAAGATAAACCAAAGCCTAAAACAGTTTTTGCAGAATCGTCTGTGTATCCTTGAAAATTACGGCGAAGTTTATTGTTCTTATAAGATAAATATAAAGAATCATCCTCACGCGCAAAATGGTCAATGCCAATGCTGTGATATTTAGCTTTTTTCATTGCTTGCTTAACGCTTTCCATCATTGAGAAACGTAAACCAGTATCAGGAAAAGAATGCTTCTCTAATAGTTTTTGATGTTTTTTCATCCATGGCACATGCGCATAGGCAAAAACGGCAAAACGGTTAGGCTTTAAAGACAGGGCTTTTTCTACATTATCCTTAATAATATCTAACGTCTGTAACGGTAAGCCGATCATTAAATCAAAATTGATTTTGTTAATTCCAACGTCACGAAGGTTTTCAACGGCTTTCTTTACTTTTTCAAAAGGCTGAATTCTATTTACGGCTTTTTGAACCTCAGGGTTAAAGTCCTGCACCCCTAAGCTAACGCGCTTAAAACCTAGCTTCGCCAGTGTTTTTATTTTTGCTTCATCTAATAATCGTGGATCTGTCTCAATAGCCATTTCCGTCTGATCGTTTATATCAAAATACTGGCTTAATTTTTCTAATATCCTTTGAAAATCTTCTTCTTTCAAAAAGTTAGGTGAGCCACCACCAAAATGAAGCTGAGAAACCAGTAATTTATACGATAGCTTTTCACCGACTAAATCTATCTCTTTAAGCATTGTTTGAACATAAAATTCAACAGGGCTATAGCTGTTCACAACACGCGTATGACACCCACAATAATGGCAAAGCACGTGGCAAAAAGGGATATGCACATATAGAGAAACAGGTTCTTGCGTCTCTAAATCAGTTAATAGCTTCTGATAATATTGTTGCGAAATATCATGGTTAAAATGAACAGCCGTCGGATAGCTTGTATAACGCGGCACAGGCTGATCATATTTTTTAATCAAAGCAGATGTCCGCATAGCTTAAAACTTTATTGAACAAGCGGCGAATCTGCCCGTTTTAATTGAAACCCACTAATCTTTGCTTCGCCTGCCAATAATTGTACATACTGACTAAAAGCGCGCTGCCAACTTTGGCGCATTAAATAGTCAATAATCCACTCATGCACAGCTTCAAAAGGTAACTGTTTACCCTCTATGCGCTTGTAAACTTTAAGAATATGATACCCGTATTCGCTCGCCAATGGCTCTTTTGAAATCTCCCCTTCTTGCATAGCAAATAGCCCAACTTCAAATGCAGGACTTGTCTGCCCCTTCGTAATTTGACCAAGATGTCCATCGGTTTTAGCAGAAGAACAAGCAGATTCAGAACGTGCAAGCTTTTCAAAAACATCTGGAGATTTCTGAACTTTCTTGAGTGTTTTTTCTGCTTTTTTCAAGGCCTCTTGACGCATTTCATCGTCTTTTGCTGGTGCTAAATATAAAATATGCGCCGCTTCAAATAAAGGCGAAGTAAAAAATTTCTTTTTATTGTTATTGTAAAAATTCTCACAAGTTTTTCGATCTGGATCTGGAACAGAAATTTCTTTTTCAAACAACTCTTCAAAAACCGCATCAGGATTTTTAACAGCCTCATCACGAGCACATAACCCCAGTTCCACAGCACGTTGAATCAATAATTCCTGCACCACCAAAGACTGCATTGTGTCGTATTTGGCACTAAAAACACTCTCCGCAGGGTGATATTGCATTTCCGCTCCAATTTGTTCAGGCGTAATTCTAATATTATTAACAACGATACCAGGTGCGATACTTTTCATTATCTAGCTCGCTTTCTCACAATTTGATAGGGGCGAATTAAAAATCCTACTGGCGCACTAAAAACGTGAACCAATCTTGTAAAAGGCCAGATAAAGAGAATAAATAATCCTAAAGAGATATGAAGCTTAAACACTAACGCTACATCTGTAATATATTCATGCGCGCCACCACGAAAGGTTATAATATGTTGTGCCCACTCCATAAATTTGACCATCTCATGTCCATCTAAATGATGCAAAGAAACCGTAATCGTCCACATTCCGAGGCAAAGCTGTATTAGCAATATAATTAATACTGCGATATCAGCAAAAGAGCTTGTTGCCCGAATACGAGGATCAAACAAACGACGATGCAATAATAAAATCAAACCGATAAAACAGAAAATTCCTGCAATACCACCAGCCGTTATAGCCAATATTTGCTTTGCACCATGTGAAATACCCAATGCATCAAAAACAGCAATCGGCGTTAATAAACCAACAACATGCCCAGCGAGGATTGTTAAGATACCAAGGTGGAAAAGAACACTACCAATAATTAATTGGTTACGTCGTAAAAGTTGGCTTGACTTAGATCTCCATGAATACGGATCACGATCAAATCGCAATATACTACCTAAGATAAAAAAGACTCCTGCAATATACGGAAATATTTGGAAAAGAAAAAAATCCATGGCCTATGCTTCCTTATTTCTAAATTTTTCAGGGACTGGTTCACCCACCTGCAAATTCATCCGCGCCAGCATTTCTTCTGCCTTTGGGCACCCTGCATTCATATCCTGCCCTGTTGTTTGCAATGTGTTTTCAAAAGCATTCTGCTCTTCCCAAACTGCATCAATTTCATCAAAACTGAAGGTATCCCCACTAGATTCCTTAAGCGCTTCAGCGACTGCTTTTTTATCTGGTTTACTGGCTGATGCTTCTATTAACGCTTCAAATACACTAGCATAGGGTGATTGCCTATTTTGAAGACGGCCAGCAATTGATGCTAAAATATTGACCAGACTCCCTAAATTATCACATGCCTCTTCAGCAGAAATGATAGAGAGGTACTCTAAAAATAACGGCAAGTAATCAGGCATTTCTTCTGTATTAATAAAAAGCCCCACATCTTTATAAATTTCAGATAAATCAACCAACGCCTGTCCACGATCCCGAGAATCTCCATGTACATGCTCAAACAAATGCAGGCAAAGCGAAGGTGTGCGATCAAAAAGCGCAACATACTCTTCTTGCAAATCAAGAATGTCTTGATTATTCATCCAGCTCATTAATTTTCCTACAGCTGTTAAAGATCCAGAGGGAATCCATTTTTCTTTGTTTAAAATTGCTTCAAACTCTGGCAAAGCCTGAACTTGCTCTTTTGAAGGGTAAGCCAATAAACATCCTAAAACTTTGAGCGTTTTCATCTTATTTTCCTTACCTACTACCGCAACCACCACAACAGCCGCCATTTTCATGCGGATTTTTTGTAGGAGTTTCTGTTGTCTTTACAGTCACCGTCGGTGTTTTAACTGTTTTATCTTTTCTAAGACCTAATATTTTTAATAAACCCATAATATGTTTCCTTTAATTACAACCACAGCTGCCGCTACCGCAACCACCGCTTGCTTTTTCTGTTTCTGTTTTTGGTTTAGCTTGACCATGACTACCACAGCCACTACCTGCCTGATCTCTTGTAAATAACGTATTTACTCGATTATCTTTGCCAGAAGCACTGCGCCCCCGCCATGTTTTTTGACTTTCAAATAAATCTGTTTCACTATTTGAATGGGTTGAACAACCATTACCAAAACTAAATCCACAACCACCGCTTTCGCCATAAGCATCCAGTGTTTCTTCACGGTGCCCCGTTGGAATAACATAACGATCTTCATAATTTGCCAAAGCCATGATTTTATACATGTCTTTAACTAAATCTTCGGTTAATCCAACTTCATCAAGAATATTTGGATCACACTCGCCTTCTAACAACTGGCTACGCATAAAATGACGCATCGCCATCATACGTTTCAATGCCAATTTAACTGGTTCTTCTTTCCCCCCTGTTAAAAGGTTAGCAAGATATTTCACAGGAATACGCAATGAATCTACATCAGGCATAATGCCATTGCTTTTCAATCTTCCTGTTTCCATCGCATTTTGAACGGGAGATAATGGCGGAATATACCAAACCATTGGTAGTGTTCGATATTCAGGATGAAGTGGGAACGCCACTTTCCAATCCATAACCATTTTATAAATCGGTGAGGCCTGCGCTCCTTCAATCCAGTTATCAGGAATACCATCTTTGCGTGCTTGTGCAATAACCTCAGGATCATGTGGATTCAAGAAAATATCACATTGCGCTTCGTATAAATCTTCTGGGTTTTCTGTACTGGCTGCTTCTTCAATACGATCGGCATCGTAAAGCATAACGCCAAGGTAACGGATACGCCCCACACAAGTTTCGGAACAAACTGTCGGCTCTCCATTTTCAATACGCGGGTAACAGAATGTACATTTTTCTGCCTTGCCTGATTTCCAGTTATAATAGATTTTCTTATAAGGACAGCCAGAAATACACATTCTCCAGCCGCGACATTTATCCTGATCAATCAGAACAATTCCGTCTTCTTCACGCTTATAAATTGATCCTGAAGGACAAGACGCCACACAGGTTGGATTAATACAGTGTTCACAAAGACGTGGCAGATACATCATAAATGTATTTTCAAACTGTCCGTAAATTTCTTCTTCAATATCTTTGAAATTATAGTCTTTACGGCGATGCTCAAACTCTGTCCCTAGAATTTCTTCCCAGTTTGGTCCCCATTCAATTTTTTCCATCCTCTGACCAGAAACCAAAGAGCGCGGACGCGCTGTTGGTTGTGTTCTTGATTCTGGTGCATTTTGCAAATGATCATAATCAAACGTAAAGGGTTCATAATAATCGTCAATTTCTGGCATATCAGGATTACCAAAAATTTTAGCTAAGATGCGCCAACGTCCCCCCTGCTTCGGTTGAATTTTACCATTTGATTTGCGATGCCATCCACCATTCCACCGATCTTGATTTTCCCAATCTTTTGGAAAACCTACACCAGGCTTGGTTTCAACATTATTAAACCATGCATATTCCATCCCTTCACGAGATGTCCAGACATTCTTGCAGGTCACGGAACATGTATGGCACCCGATACATTTATCGAGATTTAAGACCATTCCTACTTGTGCTCTAATTTTCATTATTCTGCCGCCTTGATTTCTATTGAACCTTCCATCCAATCAATATCTTGATCTTCAATTTTACGAACAATTACAAACTCATCACGGTTCGATCCAACTGTACCATAATAATTGAATCCATATGATTGCTGCGCATAGGCACCAATCATATGCGTCGGTTTTACCGTTGCGCGCGTAACAGAGTTGTGAATTCCACCACGTGCATTTGTAATTTTACTTCCAGGTGTGTTCACAATTTTTTCTTGTGCGTGATACATCAAGATCATGCCATCATTCACCCGCTGTGAGACAACAACACGAGCCATAATTGCACCGTTTGTATTAAACACCTCAACCCAATCATTATCTCTAATACCTACTGATTTTGCATCTGGCTCACTCATCCAAACGATTGGGCCACCTCGCGATAATGTCAACATATGAAGATTATCGGAGTATGTTGAATGGATGCCCCATTTTTGGTGCGGTGTAATCCAGTTCAAAACAATTGTAGGGTTGCCTTCCTCTCCATGTTTTTTGATCATTGACTGAACTGTCGCTGTATTAATTGGCGGTCTGTAAGAAACCAAACCTTCACCAAAATCAAGCATCCACGGATGATCCTGATACAGCTGTTGACGCCCCGTTAGCGTTCGCCAAGGAATAAATTCATGCACATTAGTATAACCCGCATTATAACAAACGTGCTCTGATTCTAAACCACTCCATGTTGGCGAACTGATGATTTTACGCGGTTGTGCTTGGATATCGCGGAAACGAATTTTTTCTTCTTCCTTGGGTTTTGCTAAATGCGTATGATCAAGACCTGTCATCTTACTAAGAGCATTCCACGCTTTAACAGCAACTTCACCGTTAGTCTCGGGCGCTAATGTTAAAACCGTTTCGCAAGCATCAATATCTGTTTCTATTTTTGCGCAACCTTGTTTATTTTCACCATTTAATGCTTTTAAAAATTCAACCTCATGGTCGGTATTCCAACCAATACCTTTCCCACCATTACCCAGTTTCTCCATTAAAGGCCCTAATGAGGTGAATCTCTCATATGTTGCAGGATAATCCCGCTCAACAACTTTCATAGAAGGAGCCGTTTTTCCAGGAATTAAATCACACTCACCTTTACGCCATTCTTTGACATCTGGTTGTGCTAATTCCCCAGGTGTGTCGTGCTGAATAGGCGTTAGAACAACTTCTTTTTCTACCCCTAAATTCCCTGGGGCTAATTCAGAAAACTTCTTCGCAATTCCCTTATATATTTCCCAATCAGAACGACTTTGCCAAACAGGATCAATCGCCTTTGATAATGGATGAATAAACGGATGCATATCAGATGTATTCAAATCATTTTTCTCATACCAACTGGCAGTTGGCAAAACAATGTCAGAATAAACACAAGTTGTAGACATTCTAAAATCTAAAGTTACCAACAAATCCAGCTTTCCTGTCGGCGTTTCATCATGCCAGACAACATCCTTAGAACCATTACGTCCTTCCGCACCAAGGTCTTTTCCTTGAACGCCATGAGTTGTCCCTAAAAGGTGATTTAAAAAATATTCATGACCTTTTCCTGACGATCCCAAAAGATTTGAACGCCAGACAAACATATTTCTTGGCCAGTTTTTTGGGTTATCTGGATCTTCACAAGACATGCGTAAATCACCTGCTTTTAGGCGTTCCACAACATAATCAATAGGATCCTTTCCCGCCTTCTCTGCATCTTTAACTAAATTAAGCGGATTTTCTTCCAACTGTGGCGCAGACGGCAACCACCCCATGCGTTCTGCACGGATATTGCAATCAATAAGCGAACCTTTCCATTTTTCTTTATCCGCAGTCGGAGAAAGAATCTCGGTTACACCTAGCGTTTCATATCGCCATTGATCTGTATGTGCATAAAAGGCAGAGGTTGAGTTTTGTTGACGTGGAGGACGCGCCCAATCCAGCGCAAAAGCCAATGGCAACCAACCTGTTTGTGGGCGTAATTTCTCTTGGCCAACATAATGCGACCAACCACCACCTGATTGGCCGATAGCACCACAAAATACCAACATATTAATGCAAGCACGGTAATTCATATCCATGTGATACCAATGGTTCATCGCTGCACCGATAATGATCATCGATTTTCCTTTGGTTTTATCCGCATTGTCGGCAAAGGCGCGCGCCACTTGAATTATTTTTTCGGCTGAAACACCTGTAATACTCTCTTGCCACTTCGGTGTGTAAGGAACATTTTCACTGTAATCAGATGCAACATTTTCTTTACTTAGACCTTCGCGAGCAATCCCATAATTAGCACAAACCAAATCAAACACTGTTACGACTGGTGTTTTCTTTCCATTCAACATCAAATATTTTACTGGTAATTCACGGTTAAGAACCTCATCTTGTTGATTGGATTCAAAATAACCATGCTCGTGTTCGGCATTAGCAAAATAAGGGAAGCCAACATTTAAAATATCATCTTGCGTTCCAAGTAATGTTTTTTGTGGACGGAACCCATCACCAGATTTTGAATCTGTCGGCGTAATATTCCATTTTCCTTCTTCACCCCAACGAAAACCGATAGAGCCAGTAGGTACAGTCACATCGCCTGTTTCCTCATTAAAACAAACAGTTTTCCATTCAGGATTATTTTCTTCACCCAGTGTCTTATCAAAATCAGACGCCCGCACCATACGCCCTGGAACATAACGCCCTTCGCGTTTCTCTAATTTTACAAGAAAAGGAAAATCAGAATATTTACGCGTGTAATCGTCAAAGTATTCAGAAACATTATCAATATGAAATTCTTTTAAAATCACATGTCCCATCGCCATACCAACGGCGGCATCTGTACCCTGCTTGGGATTTAACCAAATATCACCAAATTTTGATGCTTCTGAATAATCTGGAGTTATTGTAACAACTTGCGTTCCTTTATAACGTGCCTCGGTCATAAAATGTGCATCAGGCGTTCTTGTCTGTGGGACATTAGAACCCCACATAATAATAAAACCTGAATTATACCAATCCGCACTTTCAGGAACATCTGTTTGTTCACCCCACGTTTGAGGAGATGCTGGCGGAAGATCACAATACCAGTCATAAAAACTCATACAAACACCGCCTAGTAATGACAGGTAACGAGATCCCGCCGCATAAGACACCATAGACATCGCAGGAATAGGTGAAAATCCAAATATACGATCTGGGCCATACTTCTTGATCGTATGAATGTTAGACGCAGCAATTATTTCATTTACTTCATCCCACTCCGCGCGAACAAACCCTCCCATACCACGGACTTTTTGATACTCAGCGCGAAGAATAGGATCAGCCTGAATATTTTTCCATGTTTGAACAGGATCCCCACCACAAGAACCTTTCATTTCACGCCACATTTTTAATAGACGTTTACGAATTAAGGGATACTTCAAACGGTTTGCAGAATAGATATACCAGCTATAACTCGCACCACGCGCACAACCGCGAGGTTCATGATTTGGTAAATCTGGTCGCGTGCGTGGATAGTCTGTTTGTTGCGTTTCCCACGTAATCAAGCCGTTCTTCACATAAATTTTCCAAGAACATGAGCCAGTACAGTTCACGCCATGTGTGGATCTGACAATTTTATCATGTGCCCAACGGTTTCTATACGCCTCTTCCCACGCCCTGTTTTCTTCGGTAGTTACACCGTGATCACCAGAAAATTTCTCACGCTTTTGAAGGAAATAGGATACACGATCAATAAAATAGCTCATTTGGATATCTTTCGACTCTTAATAAAATTGTCATTACTTTAGGCATCTTTGCTTTAAGTGGACTTGAGCAAGATCAAGTCCACTTATTTTTTAGGGGTTTTTGTGTGCCGCTCCTGGTCTTAAATAAACCCACCAATTAAGAACAACACACAGACCATAAAAAGCAGCAAAGCCATAGAGCGCTACCTCAGGAGTTGTTAGCTTAATTTGCTCCCCGATCACTTGCGGGATAAAGAAAGCACCATAAGCTGCCACTGCTGATGTCCAACCGAGAACTGGACCAGCCTGCTCTTTATTAAAAACCATAGCGATTGTACGGAATGTTGATCCATTACCAATTCCTGTCGCCGCAAAGAGCACAAGAAACAACAGCAAGAACGGGACAAAATATACTTCTGGAGTTGCGGAGGCATAAGCCAACTTCATATAATAAGCTACGCCCAACGTGCTCCCTACCATAACGATAGAACAAATCTGCGTGACCAAAGCACCTCCCATTTTATCAGCCAGCCAACCTCCAACAGGTCGAATTAAGGCACCAATAAACGCACCCATCCATGCATACATCAAGGCACTTGGCCCATTTGGATTAGATAAATTATGTGTCATCACTCCTTCCGCATCAACCACATGCTGAAAACCAAATATAACTTTAATTGCTAGTGGGAAAGAGGCTGCAAAGCCGATAAATGATCCAAAGGTCATCGTATAAATTATAGACATAACCCAAGTATGTGGGTGTTTGAAAATCTGATATTGGCGTTTAAGACTTGCGCCAATTTCACCAGGAAGCAATTTCAGCAAAGCCACTGTCGCTGCAATCACACCAGGAAGAATAATATATTTACTGACATTCAACCCTGATCCATTGGCACTTTCTGGCAACATTAACCAAAGTCCTATCGCACCAACGCCCAAACCAATCACAAGCATAACAGCAATTTGGAAGAATGCCATTGGCGGCGCCCCCAATCCAGGGGAGACATGATTAGCTTTAATATTATCCATTCCTAACCATGCGGCGATAGAAAGAGGAATAAGAAGCACCAACCATACAAAACCAGCGTTGTGAATATAAGTTTCAGTACCTGCAGGAATTTTACCGATTAATGTTCCGCTATAATCTTGCAGCACCATTGGTTCTCCGCCAAAAACAGCAAAAGTCATAACCAATGGAATTAGAATTTGCATGGTTGTAACACCAAAATTTCCTAACCCTGCATTTAACCCTAAAGACAATCCCTTCATTCTTTTGGGAAAGAAAAAACTGATATTAGACATGGAAGACGCAAAGTTACCACCTCCTAAGCCAGAGAGAAGTGCTAAGAACTGAAACACCCAAAGCGGTGTATTCGGATCTTGTAATGCAAATCCAGTACCAATAGCAGGGATAATTAATAATGCCGTCGTCATAAAGATTGTATTACGTCCACCAGCAAGTCTAATAAAAAATGTCGACGGAATACGAAGTGTTGCTCCAGACAAACCTGCGATTGCCATCAGAGAAAATAAATCCGCTTTTTCAAAAGGGAATCCTAAATTGAGCATCTGGACTGTGATAATTCCCCAATAAAGCCAGATAGCAAAGCCGCAAAGAAGTGATGGAATGGAAATCCATAAATTACGAAAGGCAATTTTTTTACCGTAAGACTCCCACTGTTCTTTATTTTCAGGATCCCAATCTTCGAGTCCGCCGTGTTTAAATTCTGGTAACTTCTCTTCCTTCGTTTTTTTCTTTAATCCTTTCAATTCAGGCAAAAAACGAGGTTTTTCGATCGCACCTTCCATGTAAAGGATAGACGCATGCATCCAAAGAAGGGCAAACGCCGTTATAACAAAAAGAAGCATAAAACAACTTGTCCAAACGCCGATCACATCATTCATGAAACCAAAGGCAATCGGTAAACAAAAACCACCCAAACCTCCAATTAAACCAACAATACCACCGACAGATCCAACATGATCTGGATAATAAACTGGAATATGTTTATAAACGGCCGCCTTCCCTAGAGACATAAAGAAACCAAGAATAATTGTCAGCGCCACAAAAACAGGCAAGCTAATTGCTATATCAAATTCAATTGGTCCCTTGATCCCTTGAACAACATAACTTGTTGCTGGATAGGACAAAAAGAAACAAGCAATGACACAAGCTGAAAATGTCCAATACATAACCGTCCGCGCCCCATATCGATCAGACATCCAACCACCAAGAGCTCGAAAAATTGATCCTGGCAAAGCATATGCTGCGGCCAACATCCCTGCTGTTTTAATATCTAAATTATAAACGCCGACATAGTAACGCGGTAACCACAAAGCAAGGGCAACAAAAGCGCCAAAAACGAAGAAATAATAAAGGGAGAAACGCCAAACCTGAATATTTTTTAAAGGTTCCATCTGTTCCAGAATGGAACGGGGTTTTTCTTTATTTTTTTTCCGTTCTGAAATTTTTGGATCATCTTTTGTCAAAATAAAGAACAGAACAGCAATTATTGCTAATCCAATTGCATAAACTTTTGCTGTATCTTCCCATCCCAAAGCAACAAGCAAAAACGGTGCACCAAAGTTTGTGACAGCTGCCCCGACATTACCAACTCCAAAAATTCCTAACGCTGTTCCCTGTTTTTCTTTGGGATACCACTGCGACACATAAGCAATTCCCACAGCAAAACCACCCCCTGCTAAACCAACACCAAGAGCGGCCACCAAAAACATTTCATATGTTTCAACAGAAGCCAGCATATAAGTTGCCAAAGCAGAAGCCAACATCGTCAGGGTAAAAACAATACGTCCACCATATTGATCCGTCCAAATTCCTAGTAACAAGCGACTCAACGATCCTGTTAAAACAGGTGTGGCCACTAATAAACCAAACTGCGTATCACTCAGTCCCAGATCGGCTTTAATTTTAATCCCAATAATCGAAAAAATTGTCCAAACCGCAAAACAAGCGGTAAAAGCAAAGGTACTAAGGAAAAGGGCGCGGGTTTGGTCTGCTTTTGTTGTCATAACGTTTAACTCCTGCATATTTAATGGGCTAGAAAACGATTATTCTTTAACCCTCGCAGTTTTTTGTCATGATTATGACTTAATGAAATTGATTCAGATCAAGAACTTGTATTTATACAGGCGTAGGATACACAAATGATAAAAAACAAAACTGATATCTCACCAAGTATATTTTTTGCAGGCAGCAAAAAACCTCAGCTTTTTCAAGGATTGAGTGAAGATTCTCTACAACATATTCTTGAAAATTCGACTTTACAAAACTTTCCAAAAGATCAAATTCTTATCCAGCAAGGGGACATTCCTGAATACGCCTATTTTATAGTAAGCGGACAAATGCGAAGCTTCCGCTCTAATTCCGATGGGAATGAGGCGACGATTCGGATGTTAGAAGCTGGTGATGTCTGCATGGAAGCTGTTATTTTTATGGGCGGCACCTCCCCCATTACAGTGCAAACACTTTCTGATACCCGCATTATTTTAATTCCTAATAAATTTATGAAATCCTTTGCTGTGCAAGACACTCAATTTGCCAATAATCTCTTAAGAATTGTGACTCATCATTATAAAAACGCCATGCATCAAATTGATGCCATGGCCACCAAAACCCCTGTACAACGTGTTGGATATTATTTTTTACAAAAACATATAGAACAAGGTTCCGACCATATGGATTTTGAGCTGCCTTTTAAAAAGTCTACCATTGCTAATCATCTAGGAATGACGCCTGAAACTTTTTCTCGTGCTTTACAACAAATTAAAAAAATAGGTGTTGAAATTGATGGTGAGATCATTCGTTTAAAAGATGCTTATGCTCTTTGTCATTTTTGTGATACAGACACAGTTCATGACTGCACACTTTCAAATAAAGAAGCCTGCCCTGTCTGTCCAATGCATAAGTCGACAGCGCACTAAACGAATTGCGCTATAAGTAAAGCGGATATATTTCAACAATATCACCAACTTTAATTTCTGTTACTTCTTCTGAAACAACACCCCAACAATTCATACTAAGAAAGGGGCTCACCATAAAAGATGCCTGACCATCAAGAAAGGATACACCTAACTCTCCATTACGTTGGCTTTCCATAGATGATTTGACAAATATCTGCAGTCCAGATTTTTTAGAAAAAGGCGTTTTAGCCTTCGCATATAAGGGCTTTTCTTCTGATTGCTTCATAATTTTCTGTAAAAATGGTTGAACAAAAAACCGTAACCCCGCCGCTGTTGCTACAGGATTCCCTGGCAATCCAAAATAAAAAGTTCCATTGGGAAGTCTCGCAAATAAATTAGGTTTCCCTGGTTTTATTTTTATTTTGTGAAATAGAATTTCTGCGCCTATTTTCTCTAACCCTGCGCGAACAAAATCAAACTCTCCTGCGGAAACTGCACCGCTTGAAATAATGATATCAAGTTTCTGATCCATAAGATCATGTAAAATTTGATCAAATGATTGAGTATCGTCAGCGATTGTGCATTGTTCAACACAATCAACATGCATTGCTGATAAAGCTGCCACGCCATAGGGTCGATTAGAATTGTAAATTTTTCCCGATTCTAACTCGGCCGACAAATCATCTACAAGTTCTCTTCCCGTAGCTAGGAACGCTGCACGTAGTTTTTTATAAACCTTGATTTTATCAATACCTAAAGTCGCCAACGGCATAATATGTTGTGGTTCAACACGCTGCCCTACCTCAAGCACTGTCATGCCTTTTTTAAAATCCTCTCCTGCCCGTCGAATATTGGCATTTGCAACAGGAGAGCTAGTAAATTCAATAACATCATCCTTAACGGTAACCAACTCAATCGGCACCACGGCGTTTGCAGCAAGTGGCAAAGGCGCTCCTGTCATAATATGGATACAATTTCCTGCCTGAAGCGGTTGATCTGGCACAGCATCGCCCGCTGCAATCACATTTGATTTTTGAAGTTGAACAGGAGAGGTTTCCGATGCACCTTTCAAATCAGACAAGATAACCGCAAAGCCATCCATTGCCGAATTATCAAAGGGCTGTATATCAATAGGAGCCAGTAATTTTTCTGCACAAACACGTCCCATAGCCTCTTGAATAGGTAAAACCTCAGTTTCAAGGGAATGTTTTCCTGCCTGATCTAAAAGTATATTACGAGCTTCTTTATACGAAATCATATCTAAAAATTATCCTGCTTTATGTTTTTGAAACATTGATCTCGGTCAATGCTTGGTTTTCTTATGAGTGACAGAATTTGAGATCAATAACAAACATAAAAACGGTAACGAAATGAAATATGACATTATCATCATCGGTGGTGGCCCAGCAGGCCTTAGTTTTGCAAAATCTTTAGCAGATACAAACCTTAATATTGCTTTAGTTGAAAAACAAACAACAGAGCAATTAGCTAACCCCTCTTATGATGGTCGTGAAATTGCTTTAACTCATCTCTCTTATAAGATAATAACCGATTTAGGGTTATGGGACTTAATTCCACCAGATCAAATCTCGTTGATAAAAAAGGCAAAAGTTTTGAATGGAAATTCTCCTTACGCGCTTTATTTTGATCACGTAGATTCTGGCAAAGAGAATTTAGGTTTTATGATTTCAAATAATACCATTAAAAAAGCTGCCTTTGATTCTCTAGAAAATACAAAAAACATTACCCTCTTAACCAAGAAAGAAGTTTTAAACGTTACAACCGATCAACAAAAAGGGATTATTACCCTAACCGATAAAACACAGATAGAAGCACCCCTTATCATCGCTGCAGACAGTCGTTTTTCAAGTACACGCCGTTTAATGGGGATCCCAACCTCTATGCTTGATTTTGGCCGCACCTGTATCGTTTGCACAATGAAAATTAGTGGCAACCATAACGATACAGCTTATGAATTCTTTCACTTTGGACGCACCTTAGCCGTTCTACCACTCAATGATAACAAAGTTTCTATTGTTATTACCTTAGGCTCAGAAGAAAGCGCTTCTGTACTAAATATGAGTGCCGAAGATTTTTCAAAAGACATTGAACAACGGACAAAAGGACAATTTGGTTCTATGCAACTATCTAGTGAGTTATTTCCTTATCCACTCGTCGCCACTTTTGCCAAAACATTTTATACAAATCGCTTTGCCGTTATTGGCGATGCCGCTGTGGGAATGCACCCCGTCACGGCACATGGATTTAATTTAGGATTAAATAGTGCATACACCCTTTCTCTCGAGATCAAAAAAGCCTTAAAACAAGGGCATGATTTTTCATCATTAGAAATTCTTTCTCGTTATAATCAAAAACATCGTCATGTTTCTCGTCCCTTGTATCATGGTACGAATGCGCTTGTGCGTCTTTACACAAAAGAAACGCCGATGGCTAAATTTGCTCGTCGTTCATTACTACGATTGGGCAACAGAATACGCCCCGCTAAAAAATTGATTATGAATCAATTAACTGAAATTAAGGCCGTATAAAACCTTGCGGGAAACCTAAGGTATTTGATCCAGATCAAATTTAACCACCATATATAGTGTTAATGTGATTCTTATAAACACAACATCTTGTGTTTCGGGTTTTTCCCTAATATTTCGAATAATCACCTTTAAAACCAGCAGGAGTTCTCCATGACCAGTAACATTGCCGTTCTTTCAAGACAAAAAGCCAAAACAGAAACAACCAAAACAAAGAAAAAAGATTCGATCGAATCGCTTTTTGAAGGAACAAAGGTGAATTGTAGCGAAGCGGTGAGTGAGTATATTTCTGGTTCTGATTGGCGCATTAAAGCAAACGCCAACACTGGTTATTCAAATGCAGGTCTGATTAATAATGTCGCTGGAAAAGTAATTGCCAATTACTGGTTAGATGAAATTTACAGTCCCGAAGAAGGAAACGCTCACCGTAAAGCCGACATTCATATTCATGATCTGGATTGCCTTACTGGCTACTGCGCAGGTTGGTCATTACGCGCCCTTTTAAATGAAGGCTTTAATGGCGTGAATGGCCGCGTCTCATCTCGTCCACCTCGCCATTTTCGTGAAGCTTTGGGACAGATGAGCAACTTCCTTGGTATTTTACAATCAGAATGGGCTGGAGCACAGGCGTTTAGTTCTTTTGATACATACCTTGCACCTTATGTTTTCTACGATAACCTTAGTTTTGCTGAGGTTAAAAAAGCAATTCGCCAGTTTGTTTACAATTTGAATGTACCTGCACGTTGGGGACAATCACCTTTTACAAATATTACCCTGGATATTACTGTTCCCGAAGATCTGGCAGGACAAATTCCAACCTATAATGATTTGCATTTATTTAAAGGCATCGACAATGAGGCCCTTCTATTACGCCTACAACAACGGGACATGGGTATAATATCCCTAGAAGATGCTACTTTCAAACATTTTTCTCCTGAAATGGAAATGATTAACATCGCTTATTACGAAGTCATGACCGAAGGAGATTCCAGCGGTCAACCTTTTACCTTCCCTATCCCAACTGTGAATATTACAGAAGATTTTGATTGGGACAGCAAAGTGGCGCAGGCAATTTTTGAAAATACAGCAAAAGTTGGTTCTTCTTATTTCCAAAATTTTGTTGGCAGTCAATGGATGAAAGATAAAAACGGGAATCGTGTTCGCAACCCAGAAGCCTACTCTCCAGGTGCTGTTCGCTCGATGTGCTGCCGCCTACAACTTGATTTGCGGGAACTTTTAAAGCGCGGGAATGGGTTATTTGGCTCTGCCGAAATGACAGGATCTCTTGGTGTTGTTACCATCAATATGGCACGCCTTGGCTATCGTTTTAAAAATGATTATGAAGGTTTAATTGCTGAAATAGATCGTTTGATGGATATTTCTAAATCTACTTTAGAAAAGAAACGTGTCTTTGTTCAACAAATGTATGATCGCGGCCTATACCCCTATACTGCTCGCTATCTTCCTTTCCTAAAAAATCATTTTTCAACCATTGGGGTAAATGGCATGAATGAAATGGTACGTAATTTCACTGATGATAAATCCGATATTACGGATGAAGAAGGAATGAATATGAGCCTCGATATTCTCGAACATATGCGCAAACGTATGGTAGAATATCAAGAAGCTAGCGGTAACCTCTATAACCTAGAAGCCACTCCTGCGGAGGGAACAACCTACCGCTTTGCCAAAGAAGACTTGAAATATTACCCTGATATTATTCAAGCAGGATTTGATGAAAATATTTACTACACCAACTCCTCACAAATTCCTGCTGGACACACTGAAGATCCTTTTGAAGCCTTGGAACTGCAAAATAAGTTACAGTGTAAATATACTGGCGGAACTGTTCTCCACCTTTATATGGGTGAAAAACTATCAACAGGTGATACTTGCAAACGCTTTGTGAAAAAGGTTATTGAAAATTATCAACTACCTTATATCACAGTGACGCCTGTGTTTTCGACTTGTGAAGCCCATGGCTATCTAAATGGTGAACAGCCTGAATGTCCAACATGCGGTGCAGAGACAAATGTCTGGACACGTGTCATGGGTTATTTCCGTCCCGTTGCCAGTTTTAATACAGGTAAAAAAGGCGAGCATCGTGAACGTAAACACTTTCAAGAACGTCGCATTGAATCAGCTGATTTGTTTGAAGGCGCATAGATATGCCCAAAGATTGTAACAGTCCTATCTCTTCCCCAATATCAGGGGGAGAGAAACAAAAAATACTTCCCATTTATTCGATAAGCCCTTTTACCTTACTTGATTTTCCAGAGCATACTGCTTGTATTATTTGGTTTTCTGGTTGCAACATGCGCTGCGGTTATTGCCACAACCCACAAATTGTCAAAGGTAAAGGCCGTGGTGATATTAACCAAGTTCTTAATTTCCTTGAGAAGCGTAAAGGTCTTCTTGACGGTGTTGTTTTATCAGGAGGTGAGTCCTCCGTTTACGCTGGACTACCTGATTTTGCACGTAAAGTTAAAAAAATGGGATATGCCGTTAAACTAGACACAAATGGGACACGTCCAGATATTATTAAAGATTTTTTAGAAGATGATTTACTTGACTATGTCGCCCTTGATTATAAAGCCCCTCCCGAAAAATTTAAAAAAGTTACGGGGATTAATAAATTTCAAGATTTCGAAAAAACACTCAGCCTGCTATGCGATCAGAAAAAGCTTCCTTTTGAAGTGCGTACAACTGTTCATACTGACTTAATGAATGAAACCGACATCTCCGCTATTATTCATGATCTTGATAATAAAGGATATTCTGGAACATTTTATGTTCAAAATTTTTGCAGTGATAATGATCGCCCTACTCTTGGATTCTTAAAAAACCAGGTGCGGCTGCTTGATATAAGTCAACTGGCGATTCCTTCTCATTTCAAAATAGATTTCAGAAATTTTTGATCTAAATCAATGCTCATAACAGCTAATAATATAGTTTTTATTTAAACCACTATAGTTGCAGGAAACTTCTTTGACATTTGATAATCTAAATACAGCAAACGAAGCTCCTTCTGCCCCTTTGGATCTTTTTGGGCAATGGATGTCAGAGGCCGAAAAGGCTAGAATCTCTTACCCTAATGCCATGTGCGTTTCGACAATCGCTCCCCATGGAAAACCAAGCGCGCGGATTATTCTGTTAAAAGGATATGATGAAAAAGGGTTTGTCTTTTACACCAATCAAAAAAGCAGAAAAGCAGATGCCCTACACTCAACACCACGTGCTCATTTAAACTTTTTCTGGCGAGAATTAGGTAAACAAATAAATATCGAAGGCGCAGTTGAAATCGTCGCCCCTCAAGAAGCAGATGAATATTTCAGCACACGCCCCCGCGAAAGCCAAATTGGAGCTTGGGCTTCACAACAATCACACACTCTTGATAAAAGAAGCACATTGATTTCACGTATAAAACAATATGAGGAGAAATATAAAAACGTAGATATTCCTCGCCCACCATACTGGTCGGGATATCGTATAGTACCAGAAACAATAGAGTTTTGGAGTGAAGGAGATCACCGCCTCCACACGCGCTTACTTTATTCGAAAACGCCAAATGGGTGGGAAAAAGAACTACTCTATCCTTAATTCGCAAGCTCTGTTTGATTTAAATCAAGTGAATTCTTCTAAAAGCCTTCTAAACATAAGCATGACACAGGCAATATCTTCTATAAAAACTATTATTGATGAAGCACGCCATGGACGAATGTTTATCCTCGTTGATGATGAGGCGCGCGAAAATGAGGGTGATCTCATTATTCCTGCTGCGGCCATTACACCCCAAGCTATCAATTTTATGGCTATGTATGGTCGGGGATTAATTTGTTTGGCTATGGATGGTGTAGAAATTGACCGTCTTGAACTACCCATGATGGTAGAACAAAATTCCTCCTATCTTGAAACCGCCTTTACTGTTTCGATTGATGCAAAAGACGGGATCAGCACAGGAATTTCTGCGGCAGATAGAGCGCACACAATTCAAACCGCAATCAACCCAGCAAACACAAAAAAAAATCTGGTAATGCCAGGTCATATATTTCCCTTACGCGCCGACCCTCAAGGCACCTTAGGTCGTGCAGGGCATACAGAAGCCTCCGTTGACATTGCAAAGCTTGCGGAGTTTACAGGCGCGGCGGTTATTTGTGAAATTATAAAAGATGATGGAGAAATGGCGCGCCTTCCTGATCTTATCACTTTTGCTACAAAGCATGATTTAAAAATCGGAACGATTAAAGATTTAATAAGCTATCTACAACCACAAAGACTCTCCGCGTGACAAAAGCCCTTATCATCGAAGCCCCCTATTACGCCGATGTTGCCGCCCTTCTACGAAGCGGTGCAGAAGCCGAACTTAAAAAAGAAAATATCGCCTATGATATTATTTCAGTCCCTGGAGCGCTTGAAATACCCGCCGCCTTAAACCTCTCCCTCCACAATAAATATGATATTTATATCGTGTTAGGATGCATCATCAGGGGAGAAACCAGCCACTATGATATTGTCTGCAACGAAAGCGCGCGCGGCATCTATGCCCTTGTTTTAGAACATAAACTAGCCTTAGGGAACGCCATCCTAACTGTTGAAAACGAAGCCCAAGCTCTTAAACGTGCCGATCCTGCACATAAAAACAAAGGCCGTGATGCCGTTCAAGCAGCATTGGCAATAAACGCCATCAAAAAAGACGGTATATAATCATACATAAAATAAGCACACTTGATTTAGATCAATGTTCTATCACACCTATTTAGGCTATTTATTCTTACCTATTATTAGAAACGCAGAAAAACACTATGAACATCCCCTCTCTTAAATCTTGCCTTTTAGCTGGAGTCGCTGCTCTTACCCTATTATCGCCCATCCATGTAATGGCGGCGGATGATGTTGAGAAAGCCCTTATTAAAGATGGAAAATTTTTTGGTGAGGTTCGCTATCGTTACGAACATGTTGATCAAGATGGCTTTTTAAATGATGCTCACGCCTCCACAATCAGAACAAATATCGGCTATAAAACTGGTGTTTATAACGATTTCCAAGCTTTGCTTGAAGCGCAATTTGTTCAAAATATCGGCGCAGAAGATTTTAATAGCACAACAAACAGCAAAGGCGCGTTCCCCGTTGTTGCAGATCCTGACACCACTGAGATTAATCAAGCATGGCTTTCTTGGACAGGACTTCCAGACACCACAATAAACATTGGTCGTGCGGCTATAAATTTAGACAATCAACGCTTCATCGGTACGGTTGGCTGGCGTCAAAATGACCAAACCTATGATAATATACATGTCATCAACTCCAGCATTCCTGACCTGACTTTGCTGTATGGATATATCAGAAATGTCAACAGAATTTTCGGCGGTGATCATGCCCTTGGTGATCTCAGCACAAACACCCATCTACTGAATGTCTCTTATGATGTTGCAGATTGGATGAAGGCAACGGCTTACGGGTACTTCCTTGACATTGACCGTGTTTCTACACTCTCATCAAAAACATATGGCTTGCGCTTAACGGGCGAAACACCGATTTTCGATACATGGAATTTTATTTACACCGCCGAAGCCGCAACACAAAGTGACCATGGCAATAACATCATCAATTATGATGAAAATTATTATCACATAAACCCTGGTGTAAAAGGCTACGGCTTTACGCTTGAGGCTGGTTACGAAGAACTTGGGGGTGATGGTACAAATTCATTCCAAACACCTTTGGCCACATTGCATGCCTTCAATGGTTGGGCAGATAAGTTTTTAACTACACCCACCTCAGGACTGCAAGATACTTACGCTAAAATATCTTACAAAGTTTCAGGCGTTAATAAATGGATTGATAACACAAATTTAGCCGCCGCCTATCACGAATTTGACGGTGACAGCAATGGTAATTTCGGCTCAGAATTAGACCTATCTATTGGCAAGAATTTTGAACTAACAGAGGCAGGATATCCTTTTAAAAACATCAATGTCCTTGTTAAATACGCGGATTATAACGCAGACGATGCACCTTTTACCGATACACAAAAACTATGGTTTCAAGTCAGTGTAAAGTTTTAGGCAATATTCATAATGAGTAATTAAGGACCGACTTTTTTAGATTAAGTATTCACCTTTTCTAACCGTGGATTATTCTAATATTCACGCCATTTTCATCTAAAAATTCAGCTCCTTTTTTTTCTAAAGCATCCTTAATTGCTTTAATTGTTCTTTCTTGAAGCTTTTCACCTCTTTCAAACCGAGTAACTGTATTTGGCGAAACGTCTGCTAGCTCCGCCACATCTCTTATACCCAAATTTAACCCAGCACGAGCCATTTTACATTGAGTAATCGATAATTTATCATTCATTTTAGTTACCCTGTAACTTTTTTGTGTTGACGTGACTAATTTTAGGGTGTAATAATAGTTACAGTGTAACAAAATATAGCATTTATAAGATTGGAACAACTATGAATAATGAATTAGTTGGAGAGATTTGTAACGTCAAAATTGAGGCAAGCATAGATTGTCTTATTAAACTGCTTACTCGGCTTATTATTGAAGAAAATAAGAGAAGTAAAAATGAATAAATATGCAATATACGGCCGCTACTCAACAGAGATGCAGAACGAAAAATCCGTAGAAGACCAAGTCCGCGAATGCCAAAAATATATTGATGCTAACAATGGGGCTACGTATGAAATTTATGCGGATAGGGCGATGAGTGGTGCATCTCGTTTTCGTCCTAACTACCAGAAAATGCTCAATGATGCAACTGAAGGAAAGTTCCAATTTATAATAGCAGAAGCCTTAGACCGCCTTTCCAGAGATCAAGAAGATCTTGCCTCTCTATATAAACATTTTGTTTTTCATGATGTCTCCTTACTAACTTTATCAGAAGGTATAATCAATGAACTGCATGTAGGTTTAAAGGGTACTATGAACGCACTCTTTCTTAAAGACCTTGCCAGAAAAACAAGAAGAGGACTAGAAGGTCGTGTAAGAGCTGGTAAATCTGCTGGAGGCAAAACTTATGGTTACAACATTGTAAAAGACTTCGACCATAATGGTGCACCAATAACAGGACAAATGGAAATCAATCAATTTGAAGCCCAAATTATACAACGTATTTTCATAGAATTTTCTGAGGGGAAAAGCCCAAGAAAAATAGCAAAAGACCTCAACAATGAAAACGTACCTGGCCCTCATGGTAAAACATGGACTGATACCGTCATCAGAGGGCATAAAAAGAAAGGAACTGGAATTCTTAACAATGAACGTTACATAGGGCGAATAATTTGGAACAGGCAACGTTTTATTAAGAACCCACAAACAGGTAAACGTATATCACGCCTTAACCCGCCTAAGGAATGGATAATACAAGAGAATCTTGAACTTGCTTTACTGTCAGAAAATCTATGGAAGAGCGTTAAAGCGCGGCAAGATATTATTGCAGAAACAGCACCAGTAAAATGTGGAAAAAATTATCTTACAGGCTCCCGTCGAAGTAAGTTTTTACTATCTGGTCTATTGAAATGTGGAGAATGTGGGGGTGGATACACCATAGTTTCACAAGATCGATATGGTTGTGCTAACCGAAAAAATCGAGGGTCTTGCCACAATTCAAAAACAATAAAACGCCAAGATATAGAAAAACGTGTTTTATCTGGCCTTAAAAACAAACTTCTAGAACCAAAAGCGCTTACAACTTTTATTGATCAATATGTTGCTCAACTTAAAAAATTAGAAAAAGCTAATGAATCTGAACAAAGAGGAATAAAGCAAGAACTCAAGAAAATAGATAAACGCCTAAATGCAATTCTGCATGCTATAGAACAAGGAATTATTACTAACACAACACAAAATAGAATCTTAGAATTAGAGACTCAAAAATTAAAGCTAAGTGCTAATTTAGAAGAAGAATTTTGTCACCCCAAACCCGATAAAGAAATGATCAACCTTTATCAAGAAAAGGTCAAAGATCTGTCTACCGCTATATACGAACCAGAAATTAGAAATGCTGCAATGGACGCTTTAAGGCCATTAATTGATAGGATTATCTTAAAGCCAACGAATTTAGATGACATAAAAGCAGAGCTATACGGTAACATTGCGGCCGTGGTGGCTCTAGATAACGAAAAAGGCCAGAACTTTTCTGACCTTTCAATCCGTTTATCAGTGGTTGCGGGAGTAGGATTTGAACCTACGACCTTCAGGTTATGAGCCAAAGGGACGCTTATTTCACCAAATTTAATATAACCGCTAAAGCCTTTACAAACCTTACCATACAGCGTATGAATTACTTAACAACCTTTAATAAAAACAACCCCATTTTACGCTATTATGCGGCAACGGTGCGGCAATGAGACAATTTAACTTCACAAAACCATCGATCACTAAATTACCTGCTCCTGATAAGGGGATGGTTACTTATAAAGACACTAAAGAGAAAGGGTTAAGCCTTTATGTTACTGCAACTGGTGCAATTACTTTCTTCATTCGTAAGCGCATCAATGGCCGCGATGAACGCATTAAATTAGGTGCGTTTCCCGACCTGTCTGTTGAAAATGCACGAAAAAAGGCTTTGCAGGCTAAAGCAGATATAGCCAACGGCAAAAATCCTAACCACGATAAAAATAAGATACGTGACGAGATAACCTTTCGTCAGTTGTTTGATAGCTATATAGAACGTTACAGCAAGAAAGAGAAAAAGTCTTGGCAGTACGATGAGCGCGAAGTGAACAAATTCTTATCTCATTGGTTTAAACGTAAAATCTCAACGATTACCAAATTTGAAATTCAAAATCTTCACGAAAAAATCAGAGAAGAAAACGGCCTATACCAAGCCAATCGTATCCTTGAACGCATACGCGCTATTTTCAACAAAGCGATTGAGTGGGGATGGGAAGGCAAAAACCCCGCACAAGGCATTAAAAAATTCAAAGAAAAATCTCGTGACCGCTTTATACAACCTGATGAAATGCCATGCCTGTTCCGTGCCATTGATGAAGAAGAAAGTGAAGTTGCACGCGATTATATATGGCTATCACTGCTTACAGGTGCGCGTAAATCAAACGTATTAGCCATGCGCTGGGATGAAATTAGCTGGGAGCGCAATGAATGGAGAATACCAGATACCAAAAATGATGAACCAGCGACAATTCCTCTTACTGACAGAGCAGTTGAAATTCTCAAAAGTCGCCAGCGTAAAACGAATAGTGAATGGGTTTTACCTAGCCCTTCCCAAAATTCAGGCACAGGCCATTTAGCAGACCCCAAAAAGGCGTGGAAGCGTATTCTCAAAAGAGCCAACTTGTATTTATGGGATGAAACCCCAGAATATCATGGTCTAATTACTGATGCCTCCGCCAAGGTAAAGGACCCTAAAACAGTAGACCGTTTATATGATGCGTGCATTACCGAAGCAAAGAAAAACGCAGTCAAACTCCCTACTGGGTTGATGGATATTCGCCTGCATGACATTCGGCGCACGTTAGGTAGTTATCAAGCCATAACAGGTGCAAGCCTGCCAGTTATAGGTAAGTCTCTAGGTCATAAATCACAACAAGCCACACAAATATACTCAAGACTGCATCTTGATCCTGTTCGTGAATCTATGGAACGTGCAACGGACAGTATTTTCACAGCAGGGCGGAAAACTAAGCGTTAAACCTTGGCAAACAAGCGTAAACAATAGTAAAAATAGGTATCACACACGGAAGAGCGGTAATGCCTAATTTTATTCATGAATACGAACCCCTGAACTGGCTGGTATCAAGCCTTTTTACTGATGAATTTCATGATTACCGATCAATGCTTCCCAGCCTGTTTTCGCTATACGGTAATGAGAGCGAGGATAAGTACAAAAATGAAGATGAACTGTACGCCGCTATAGACAGCTTTATTATAGGCCACAAGGATGCTTCAAATTGTTTAGTCAAAGCAAAATTAGCAATAAAAAATGGTGACATTTCAGAGCCTGAAAAGAAAACCGATGAATGGGGTGATCCTGTTGGCTTTGAACGCTCTGGTACAGTCAACTCGTATGAGTTTTATCTATGGGCAGAGAGCAAGTCATATCAGATTCCACCAAACTTAATGCCTTTGATTAAACCAATTATACAAATGGCTGTAAGCCAAAAGCAGTACAAAGATAAAATCAATCATCTGTTCCCCTCAATATCGCGTGAACAGTTTGACCAAAAAACAAAAGAACCGCTTTGGCAACTTGGAAACGGGATACTATATCTGCTTGGGCATAGATATAGGCTTGATGGAAATAAGCACACTCCAATTAATGGCTCACCCAGTGTTCTTGATTTTATAAACCGTTCAACTGATGGAAAAGCTATTTTAAAATACGCCATGGATGCCTATAAAGCCGACCAGCTGGACTTAACTGTTTCTGATAACAGCGAGTTAAATGATGAGAGTTTACTGGCTGCATCGGTTGTACCAAACAAATTAACAGAATGGGTTAAAATCCTGCCGATAACAGCACCTATTTTTTCAGAAGATGTGAGCGTTCCTGATATTGCTTATATGACCCCAGACATGAAACTTATGCTGGATGCTGTACAAGCATTATGGTCAGAGTATGATTTGCAAAACCCTGATCCCAGTATTGCGCCATTTAAAAAAGATGTTGTTAAGTGGCTCATGGATGAGGCAGCAAAAAGAAACATTCAGGACTTTAGTAAAAGTCGTGCAGAAATGATGGACACAATCATACGCTGTCCTAAATCTCGCGGAGGCGGAAACACCTTATAAACCAAGCCCTAAACCCCTCCGACCCCTACCCCTCCAACCGCTGGCGGATTCCAAGTATTTAACCTTTATGACAGTTTTTCTTCATTGATTTTGTTTAACAACATGAATGGAGAATAAACCATGTTTAATGAGAATGACCGATTACTATCCCGTGAAGAAGCCGCACAATTTCTTGGTGTTTCAAAAGGAACGCTTGAAGTATGGGCTTGTACCAAACGCTATAACTTACCCTATATCAAAGTTGGAAGGCTGGTAAAATACTGGCTATCTGATCTGCACGCCTTTGCTCAAAGCCGTAAAATCGAAAGCCCTGTTACTGATAGCCAGTAAAGATCAGACGGTTATTGGTTATGAAACATAAAAAACGCACATATCCTCTGCGGCTAATTAGGAGCGATTATTCCTATACAGTCGATCAGATTGCAGATTTATACAGCATTGACCGTCATACTGTACTGCGCTGGATACGTGAGGATGGTTTAAAGCGTATCCCCAAAATGCGGCCTTACCTGATTCACAGTAGTGAGCTAAAGAAGTTTTTGTCCAAAAAACAAAAGGCACGCAAACGACCATGTAAGGAAAATGAGGCTTATTGTCTAAAGTGCCGTGTTCCTCGCATACCAAAAAACAACAGTGCTTCAATAGTAGATTTACCCAATAAAAGTGTTCGCATGAAGGCCAGATGCACCATCTGCAATTCTAAAATTAACCGTGTCATCAGGGCTGCCGACTGGTCGGATTCTCATCCGTTATCAGTATATCTAAAGGATGCGTCAAAACAACATAATGGAGCTGGTGACTCGCCTCTTGAATGTAACCTTGAAGAAGGAGAACAGTATTGTCTGAATATAACCCCTTAAATGAACGATTTAAGAAGCAATACGAGGAGGCTTTGGTTCACGGCGCGTACCGTGCAAAGCACACCGTCAATGCGGCTTGGAAGGCTATAAATCTTTTTGAAGAATTTACTGGTCGCATGGATTTTACAACCTTTAACACCGAACAGGCAAAAGGCTTTAAACGCTGGCTAGAAAAACAAAAAAATAAAAAAGGTGAGCCGTTAAGTATTTCAACAGTCAGATCAACACTTGCTAATGTGAGAGAGTTTTTCAAATGGCTCGCCATGCACCCCAAATGTATCCGTAAAGTTGATGCGCGAGCAGCTATGTATTTACGACTGTCAAATAATGATGAACGTGCCAGCCGCGCCACGCGCGAAGCCCCTGTACCGACTATGGACGAGATACGTCAAACACTTGAAAAGATGCTGTATGAAACTGACGTACAAAAGCGTGATAGAGCCATAATTGCTTTTACCGCTCTTACGGGCATACGCGATGATGCGCTGGTAACTATGAAAATAAAAAATGTTGATATTGAAAAACGTGAGATATGGCAAAACCCGCGTAATGTAAGAACAAAAAACCGAAAAAGCATCATTACCTACTTCATGGCATTTGATCCACTGTGGGAAGCAATTTTTACTGATTGGTACAAATACGCTACGGAAACACTAGGCTTTAAACCTGATGATGCTCTATTCCCTAAGCAACTGGTCAAAAACAATCCTGAAAAAATGACCTTTGAAGCCGCTGGGCTATCCCGTGAACATTGGGCTGGCGCACAAACGGTCAGGGAGATTTTTAAAGAAGCCTTCACCAGCGCAGGCTTGCCGTATTATATCCCTCATTCTTTTCGTAAAACTTTGGTGCTGTGGGCAATGGAAAATTGTAGTCAGTATCAATTCAAAGCAATTAGCCAGAACATTGGACATGAGCAAGCCGTAACTAGTTATAACGCTTACGGCAAGATAGCCATCAATGACCAGCGCAAAGCAGTTTTTAGCATTGAAGAGAATAATTCAGATTTGAAAGGAATATCCAGCGAGGATTTAGTTGCTGAATTAGGCCGCAGGACACAAAAGTAATAATTAGAATACCGTGATATTTTCAATTAAACGCATCAAGCCTTGGGCTGTCATGTTGCCTCCAGCACCTTCCAAAACTCTTTTAATGGTTCCAAGAGATGATTTGATAATACCGCCTTTAGGCTTGGGTGATGATGCCTGCGCTTTAATTGTGGCAATTTCGCTGGATACTTCTTGGGCAGTATCATCATCCAAAGCCAAATTTGGAAGTGACTCCTCAAGCTGTTTTACAAAGTCATTGATTTGCTGAATGTTTATTTCACTTGTCATTGATTGAGATGAATGAGATGTACCTGCTTGTATCTGCGAACCTGTCATGTTTTCTACATTTATTGTTATGCTTGAAGCGGCTTCTTTTTCCGCATCAGAAAATGATAAGCCCTCACCTACAATACCTTCTTCTTCCAATTTCAATGCCCATTCTAATATAGAGGTTCTGACCGAATCTAAAATGCCATGTAAGTGGGATACAGATACAATCAACATTGGTGGAAAAGGTAGATCAGCCCCTTCATCAAACGAGCCTGTATTTCTGGACTATACTGCATCCCAACCTGTTCAGGATTATCATCAATTAAAGCCTCTAATTGCGACACTGCTTGGCCGCACATTCTCTGGCTTAAAATTCTTTCCTTTTCTGCTCCCCCCTCCGCGAACATAACTGGCATCCAAACGCCATTATAAGTATTAAATGCTTTGATTTGACCGTTTACATGGCGATATTTAGGAATATCTGCCCCATCATCGTATCCATTCAACTCGGACATAAGCCATTTTTCAATTTCTTTAATCTTTAACTTTTTTGCGACAAGTAAAGCCTTACGCAGCAAGTCTGATATACGGATATTTGCATCTGTTGCCTCTTTTTGAAGTTCTAAAATGATTCCTGTCATGCCATGAATTTAGTATGCGATAGCCTCACCTACAACTATTTTCATTGAAATATAAGCAATCCCATCTATGATGATAGCAGGTTGTCCATGTTTATGGCGATCTGGGGCTTAATATCCTCTCCAACGCGGCCTAAGACAGCATCAGGCCGTTATCAATGATGCTGCTTTCTCGACTATGGTCGGGGAGGCGGCGGAATATAATAGCGTTCGCGTAAATACGCTGCGCCGTTCGTTGGACGGATATTAACTCTCCCGATCACCAGAGCAAAGGACGCTCTGGTGATTTTTGAGAAGGGAGAGACAATCATGAAATTATTTACAGGTATCTTATTTGCTGCGGCTATTTTAGGCGGCTTTGCTGGCGGTGAAATATCAGACACGTCATTTTCTGTTCTAGGCATGATAATTGGTGGAGTCGGCACTGCTACTGTTTTACTAGGTCTTGGGGCTTATTTTGATAAACAGGCCAATAAACAATCAGATTTGCCTGATGATGTGAGAGATATTTTTGACCGCATGATCACGGGTAAAGATAATCCAACACAAGCAGAGGTATTAAAAGCAAAGCAATTACATCAAAAATCAGTAAGTAAAAGTACATCAAGCCTGACCAATGCATCAAACCAATTCAAGAATACTTTGTCCGCCTTGGAAAATCTCAAACTTCAATACAAAAGCAATGATCCTTATACCAGAAATGCCATTGATGCTACATTCATAGCGGCAAAGAAAAGTGTAAAATTAGATAAAAAAGATATTATGAGCGATAAGCGCGACCCTTATGATATTGCTCTTACAGCCTTGTGGAATATATCAAACCAAGAAGTATCTACTGGCCAAAACCACACCTATCGTGGCATCTTATCAGGTGGCGGAAAAGGCTACCTTGTTGTTTTCAATAAAACCGTAGATATATTACTAGAAAGAGGACTAATTGACGAGAATGAGGCCAAGAGCAATCGTGCCGCTATTCGCGCAAATATCAAAGCGGCAGGCTAATAGAATAGTTTACTTTAATTAGATTTAATCGTGCTTTTTATAGCAACAACTCACATTTTCAAATTCTAAAGTTGAGTGATCTATATGAAATTTATCGTGTAGCATTGATTTGATACTGACTTTTACACTATCCATATGCGCTTTATCAGCAATTACTATATGAGCCTCCAAGGCATTACGCTGTTCATCTAATTGCCAGATATGAACATGATGCGCGTTCTGCACGCCATTTTGTTCTTCAAGTGCCTCAATTACTTCTTTTATATCTATATGCTCTGGCGTCCCTTCCATTAACAAATGAATGACCTTTGGTAACGTAGTAAAGCCCTGATAAAGAACGTAACCAGCGATAAGCAAAGTCATTGCTGCATCTACCCATACCCAGCCGTATAAAATAATAAGCGTTCCTGCAATTATTACACCAACAGAAGCCAGCGCATCTGTAACATTGTGCAGAAATGCCGCCTTAATGTTCATACTTGTTTTTGACTGTCTATAAGTTAGTAATGCTGTAAAAACATCAATGACTAAAGCAATTCCAGCGACAAACACAATTATCCAACCTGCTATAGGCTCTGGCGTAATAAAACGCATAATTGCTTCATAGCAAAGATATAAACCGATAATCACTAAAGTGACGAGATTGATGAGTGCCGCTATTGTTTCAGCGCGTTTATATCCAAATGTCTTGAATCTATCAGGCGGCTTCCGTCCAATCCGTATTGCAACCAGAGCAATCAATAATGAAGCCGCATCACTAAAATTATGAAGTGCATCTGCAACCAAAGATAAGCTACCCGATATTAAACCACCTATAACTTGGGCTAAAGTTAGAAGCATGTTTGCTCCAACAGCCCACCATAAGCGCTTTTCACCTATTTCAGATGGATTACCGTGATGATGTGAATGACCTGAACCCATTACTTATCCTTTCCCTTATGAGAAAACCCTATATGGCTCGGAAACCATTTATATAAGGCAGGTAACACAAGTAACGTTAGTATGGTGGAAGAAATAATTCCACCAATAACAACAGTTGCCAGCGGTCTTTGCACTTCTGATCCTGCGCCGATGTTAAAAGCCATTGGTACGAAGCCAAGTGAAGCCACTAAAGCAGTCATGAGAACAGGTCTAAGGCGTGTCATTGCCCCCTTAATGATTGCCTCATCTAATCCCATTCCTTTTTCTTGTAGATCACGGATAAA
Organism: Alphaproteobacteria bacterium; assembly: GCA_041397885.1. Lineage (GTDB taxonomy): Bacteria > Pseudomonadota > Alphaproteobacteria > Micavibrionales > Micavibrionaceae. The sequence continues at coordinate 77,182 of JAWKVV010000006.1, forward strand.
TGAAAGCATCACAACACCGTTTAGAACAGCAACCCCTGATAGGGCAATGAAGCCAACTCCCGCTGATATAGATAACGGAATATCGCGTAGAGCCAGCGCGGCAATACCGCCTGTTAAAGCCAAAGGCACGCCAGAGAAAACAAGCAACGCCGCTCTTGCAGAATTAAATGCCATAAAGAGCAAGCCAAATATCAAAAGCAAAGAAACAGGAACAACAATAGCAAGGCGTTGTTTTGCAGAGATAAGCTGTTCAAATGTTCCACCATAATCAAGCCAATACCCCGCTGGTAAGTTTGCTTTTTGTCTTACAGCAACCTGAACATCCTCAACAAAACTGGCCAAATCACGACCCCGCACATTTGAAGTCACCACAATACGTCTTTTTCCATTCTCACGGCTAATTTGGGCATAGCCATACGCAATATCAAAGTCTGCAACTTCACTTAAAGGCACATAATCTGGCGTGTTCTCTCTACCTTCCATTTCAGCCAAAGGAAGCGGAATAGGTAAATTTTCCAAGACATTCACATCTTCACGTAACTTTTCAGGAAGGCGTACCACAATATCAAAACGCTGATCACCTTTGAAAAGCTGGCCTGCTTCTTGGCCACCCATTGCCGTACCGATTACATCTTGAACATCTGCGATATTAAGGCCATATAAATCTAACTTTTTACGATTAGGAGTAATGCTTAAAACAGGCAAGCCAGACGTTTGTTCTGTTTTAACATCTGCCGCACCCTTAACGCTCTTCACTATCGTTTCAACGTCTTGAGCCGATTTTAAAAGCTGATCAAGATCATCGCCATAAATTTTAACCGCTAAATCACTACGCACGCCTGAAATAAGTTCGTTAAAGCGCATTTGAATTGGTTGAGTAAATTCGTAGTTATTACCTGGAATTTTTGTAAGGGCCTCTTCCATTTCTTCAACCAGTTGCGCTTTTGGTTTTTTAGGGTCAGGCCATTCTTTACGGGGCTTTAACATGATGAATGTATCGGCAACATTTGGTGGCATAGGATCAGTGGCCACCTCTGGCGTTCCGATTTTACTAAAAACTTCCTTAACTTCCGCAAATTTAAGAACGCCTTCTTCTACCGCATACTGCATTTCAACAGATTGCGAGAGGCTCGTGCCAGGTATCCGCATGGCGTGCATGGCAATATCACCTTCATCTAAGCTAGGTATAAACTCTGCACCCATACGTGATGCAGCGAATAGGCTTAAAACAACCAGAATAAGCGCCCCTGCAATAATTGGCGTTGGATTAAGTAAAGACCATTTCAAAACAGGCTCATAGCCAATCTTTGCTCCACGAATAAGGAAGCTATCTTTTTCTTCAATCTTACCTTTTACAAAAATAGCTACTGCGGCAGGTACAAAAGTCAAAGAAAGAAGAAGTGCTGACAATAAGGCCATCACAACGGTCAAAGCCATTGGATGAAACATTTTACCTTCAACACCGCTTAAAGCAAAAATAGGTAAATACACAATCGTAATGATTAGAATGCCAAAGATACTTGGCTTAATAACTTCGCTTGTAGCAGAAGCCGCAAGAGAAAATCTTTCTTCTTTATTCAGCAAACGACCTAATTTTTTCTGCTCTAATCCAAATCGTCTAAGACAATTCTCAATAATTATAACCGCTCCATCAACAATCAGGCCAAAATCCAATGCCCCAAGGCTCATTAAATTACCTGATACTTTATTTTCAACCATACCAGTAATTGTCATGAGCATTGAAATAGGAATAACGGCTGCTGTAATTAAAGCCGCACGTAAGTTTCCAAGCAGTAAAAACAGGATAACAACGACTAGCAACGCGCCTTCAACTAGGTTCTTTTCAACCGTCTTAATTGTACGCTCTACAAGGGCTGTACGGTCATAAACAGGCTTGGCAATAACACCTTTAGGTAAGCTATCATTCACAATTTCTAATTTAGCAGAGGCACGTTGTGCAACATCTTGGGAATTTTCACCCATAAGCATCATGACTGTACCCAAGACAATCTCTTGACCGTTCTGTGTTGCTGCACCAGTTCTTAATGGTGAGCCTAGCTTCACATCGGCAACATCACGAATACGAATAGTAACTTCATCACGCTTACCAAGAATAATGTTTTGAATATCACCAATGTTTTTAACCTGACCAGGCACACGCACCAGATATTGCTCCCCATTGCGCTCAATATAACCAGCGCCAACATTGCTGTTATTTATTTCTAGAGAACTGATAACATCGTGAATAGTTAAATCATAAGCAAGTAACTTATCGGGATAAGGTAAAACATGATATTGCTGTTCATACCCCCCAATCGTATTTACCTCCACAACGCCCTTTAAATTGCGAAGTTGTGGCATAATGACCCAATCTTGAATGGTCAATAAATCCATTGGAGTGTAAGCCGTACCATCTTCTTTGGTAGCCCCTTCAACGGCTTCAACCGTATACATCAAAACTTCACCAAGACCTGTAGCAATCGGACCCATCATGGGCTCTAAACCATCAGGAATTTCGCTTTTAATCGTCGATAACCTCTCCGCAAGTAATTGACGGGCAAAATAAATATCTGTGCCATCTTCAAAAATAACAGTGATCTGAGAAAGGCCGTATCGTGATATAGAACGGGTGTAATCCAGTTTGGGAATACCTGCTAAAGTCGTTTCAATAGGGAAGGTAATCCGCTGCTCAACCTCTAATGGCGAGTACCCGCGCGCTTCTGTGTTAATTTGAACCTGAACATTGGTAATATCAGGAACTGCATCAATAGATAGTTTTTGGAAGTTATAAACGCCCAAGACACACAGCCCAAAAACAGCAATAAACACAAGCCAGCGGTGACGAATAGAAGCATAAATTATTTTTTCTAACATAAGGTTTTCCTTAGTAACTTAATAGTATTGATGAGAATTAGATTTTAATGTTCGTGTGCTGCACCAGACTTTAAAATATCAGCTTTAATAATGAAGCTACCCTGACTGACATAGCTTTCACCCGCATTGAGGCCGCTTAGTATCTGTATATTTTTATTGTCTGTTTTACCTATCTTAACAGGACGCATTTCATAGCTATTGTTGCTTTCAACGAATATAACCGTTTGATCTTCCATCGTTTGAATAGCACTTTCAGGAACAATAACACTCGCATTATCCTGTGATACAGCAACATCACCTTCAACGGTCATGCCTGGTCGCCAATCATTATTTTCATTGTCTAATTCAACAATCGCAACATAGGTTTGACTTAGCGCATCAGCAGTCGGTAATAACATTTTGATAGTAGAGGTAGCTTCTTTTTCAATGTTACCTAGCGTATGGACCTTAACGCTTTGCCCTTCTTCAATCTTATTCGTGTCCTTTGGGAAAATGTGAAATTTTGCCCAAACCTTTGATAAATCCACAATCGTAAAGAGTGGCTCATCGCCTGTTAAGTTACCTATATTGGTATTACGCTTTAAGATTGTGCCAGATATGGGCGCGGTCACATTAAATACTTGAAGGCTTTCGTTACTTTCAACCGTTGCAAGAACCTGTCCTTTTTCTACCTTTTGCCCTAATTCGGCTTTAACGTTTCTGACCGCACCTGTAAAACGTGCTTTCACATCCGCAGACCGATTAGAATTGAGAATAATTTGACCTGTTAAAGATACATTTTCAGCAATAGTGCCGCTTTGCGCTTTTGATACAACAATTCCTGCTTGTTTAGCGTGTTCTGCATCTATTTCCGTTTTTCCTTCGTCATGCTCTTCATCATGTCCGTGTTCATCTTTATGTCCATGATCATCATGGCTATCTTCGTTTTCATGACTTTCATGCCCATGTTCATCATGCTCATCTTTTTCATCACCATGATCCTCTGTGTGATTATCACCGTCATGTTCATCGTGACCTTCTTCGTCATGCCCATGACCTTCATGGCTTTTTTCTTTATGTTCTGCATGATCGTGTGCATCTTCTGCGTGACTAGACTGGGCGTACAAATAAAACCCTCCCAATCCAAACAAAACTAAAATTATAAGTGCTATCTTTTTCATTGTTTATTCCTTTTCATTAAAAAGTGAAGCTGTGTAAGGAGCGTAACTGCCGCTCAACATATCAATTTGGGATTTATTTTTATAAAAGACGTTTAAGGCTTCTAGATAATTCTCCTGAACATCAAATAAAGTTCGCTGTGCGTCTAGCAAATCTAGAAACGAAAACGCTCCACGCCCATAGCCATACTCTGCTTGCTCAAGGGCTTTACGTGCAGATGGAATGATATTTGTTTGATAATCTACCGCCTCTTCACGTGCATTGCTCATAGCTTGCCAAATCTCTACGGCCTGCTTACTAAGGTTTAAACGAAGGTTTTGATCTTCTGCTTGCGCGGATTTAACATTAGCCCTCGCGCTTAAAATGTTTCCTTGATTGCTATCAAAGAAATTAAGCGGAATAGACACACTTGCTAAAAAAGCTGTGCCATCATCTTCATTAAAACGCCGAACACCCAAACCAACTGTTGGGTCAGATATGGCATTAGACCGCTCCAAATCTAAAACACTTTGTTGCTTCAATACGGCAAGCTGGCTCATCGTTGCCATAGGCGTTTGCTCTAAGGCACTTGCGATAGCATCGTAACTTGGTATTTCAGGAAGACTTGATATATCAGCTTTAATATCTTGGCTTATTGACGGTACGCCTATGAGGTTAGCTAAAACTGTTTTTGCTAAAGTCAATTCTTTTTCTGCTTTACGCTTTTCTAACTTTGCTGCTGCTTCTTCAATATCTACTTTCGTATGTTGAATTTTAGGAGCTTTAGCCGCGTTTACGCGCACCTTAACCGCCTTGTGCATTTTATCAGCAACATGAAGGCGATTTTCAGCGTACTGAAGCTGTTTCTTTGCAATGGCTATATTGGCAAATGCTTGGTTTGTTTGTGCCAATACGGATTGAATTGAAGCGATGGCTTCCTGCTTGATCTGCTGTTTTTCAAGATCGGCCACACGATTACGGTTAGAGCGTTTTCCTGCAATTTCAATCTTTTGAGCAATACCGAGTGTTAATTCCGCTTCATCAACTCCACTACGTCCTTCATTACCAGCAAAGTTTTCAACTTCAAAACTGGCTTCTGGGTTAGGAAGTAAAGATTGTTGAATACGATTACCTTCTGCTCCTATATATCGCGCTTGATAGCTTTGCACCATCGGGTTTTGGCTTAAAACAAGTTTGTAGGCTTGATCAAGAGTCAGTTCATTTTCGGCTTTTGCTTGCGAGATAGATAATACCATCACAGCAATTACAGGAAGAACGTATCTTCCACGTAAAGTTATATTAAGTAACATTGAGTAAATTCCTTATAGCTTAGGTAATAAAAATCTTATGCCTTATGAAAAAGCATGAAAAAGGCGCAATACGCCTGTAAACCTAAGCTATTGGAGGGCGATAAAGGGAGGGTAAGGCATTAGAGGCCAAATGATCAATCGGCTCTAATAATGTTGTATCACTAAAAAGTAAGTGGCTAGAAACACCACTAAAACTCAAGCCTATAACGTGGCTATGGTGACATTCACAGTCCTGACATTGATCGTCAATGTTCCCATCTTCGTGATCTAAACAATCAACACAACTCACATCAGGCTCAGCCGCAAATACATTACTCGCATAACCGCCAGTAACGAACGCAATAAGTGCCAAAATGAGAATTAAGTGTTTCATTAAAATAATCTTATCATAAAAATCTACCCTATTGTCAATTTTAAAAATTAACAAGCATCCAGATTGCCATTGCTATCATCATGATATTTTCAGTAAGAGAGATAAAGCCGAGTGGCACATCACTATCACCGCCAACACAGGCACATTTCAACTCACGCTTATCAATATAAACTGCTTTCACAACAGATATTGCTCCAACGCTACCAATGAATAAAGCAGCGGGTGCGGCAATAGGGGTAAACAAGCCTGCAATCATAGCAACGCCTGCCAACATCTCTACAAATGGGTAGATATAGGCGTACCGTACCCAGCGCATAGCCAGTAGATCATACGTTATAAATTGGTTAGAAAATGAGTCTAAGTCCCGTAATTTTTGGATGGCTAAAACACACATGCTAATCGCAATGAACAGTTCCGTTACTCTCATGAAGGATAAACTGCCTGTAATAGCCCAATTTGTAGTTAGAGCCATTAAAAACGTCGTCGCAAAAATGGCGATAATAGGCTGATAGGTTGTTCCTTCCTGCTTCATAGTTTTCACACCAAAATGATTTAGAAGATCATCGTAGCCGCCTATGCGTTTATCACCTATAAAAGTTTGGGGTGTCGTTTCTACATTATGCTCTGCTTTGAAAACATCTGTTTCTTCGCGCGTTTTAAGGTGATGATCCTCAACTTCGTACCCTTGACGTTCAAGCAAGTCTTTGGATTTAATACCGTAAGGGCATATATGCTCGTCTGTTACCATACGATAAAGCGTAGCAGATTTAGTTTCATTCTTAGTTGAACAACAACTTTTTTCTTTAGCTATCATAACTCTTTCCTTTCGTTATTAAACGGTAATTTTAGTTTCCATTGCATATACGCAGCATACAATACAGGGATTAAAATAAGTGTTAGAATCATTGTGCTAACCATGCCGCCAATCATTGGCAGGGCAATACGGCGCATAACATCTGATCCTGGCCCCATCGTTAAAAAGATTGGAATAAGCCCAAGAATGACAGTACTCACCGTCATCAGCTTAGGGCGTAACCGTTGAATAGCACCATGTCTGACGTTTTCTAATAAATCTTCAAATGTAGAAACTTTATGTTCACGCATTTGTTGGTCGAGATAAATGAGCATGATTATGGCTGTTTCTACAGCGATACCAGCAAGCGCAATGAACCCAACAGCGACGGCAACAGAAATGTTATATCCTGCTAACCATGTTCCCCAAACGCCCCCAATAATTCCAAACGGCACAGAGAGCATAATAAGAAATGTTCTATCCCATTTCCCAAAGTGTAAATAAAGCAAGGTCAATATAATCAATAGAGTTGCAGGAATGGCTATCTTTAGGCGTTCATTAGCTTCTTGCATTTGCTCAAACTGACCAGACAGTTTCAGCGTATAGCCTTGAGGTAATTCAAGGGTTTTAAGTATATCTTGAAGGTCAGCAATGTAGGAGCCAATATCACGATCTTTAATATCAACAAAAACCCAACCATTTAAACGGGCATCTTCTGATTTAATCATGGATGGCCCACCAGCAATACGAATAGTTGCTAAATCCGCTAATGGGATATGAGCACCATCAGCGCTAGGTACGAGGATATTATCTAGTGAGGAGACATGTTCACGAAAAGGTCGGTCATAGCGCAACATAATGGGATAACGCTCACGACCTTCAACCGCCTCATCAAGCTGCATACCACCTAAGGCTGTTTGAATAACAAGCTGAACAGTTTTAAGAGAAATACCATATCGGGCAATTTCACGGCGATTAGGTTCAATCTCGACATACTTACCACCAACGACACGGTCAGCAATGGCACTACGTGTTCCATCAACTTGACGTGTTAAAGATTCAACATCTTTGGCGATCATATCTATTTTGGTTAAATCAGTTCCTGAAATTTTGATACCAACAGGGGTACGAATACCCGTTGTTAGCATATCTAAACGAGTTTTTATCGGAAATCCCCAACTATTCATCATGCCTGGTAAGCGCACACGCTTATCTAATTCTGCAATCAGTTTTTCAGGTGTCATGCCTGCACGCCATTCTTCGCGAGGCCTTAACTCAATCCATGTTTCTATCATGGCCAGCGGTGCAGGATCAGTTGCCGTATCTGCTCTACCCGCTTTACCAAAGGCGTGTTTTACTTCTGGTATTGTCATGATTTGGCGGTTTGTGACTTGTAGAATCTCACGCACTTTAGCAGTAGAAACGCCTGGTAGCGTCATCGGCATGTAAAGTAGTCCTCCTTCATAAAGAGGCGGCATAAACTCACTTCCCAATTTTGATGCTGGTAGCGCTGTGCTTATTAAGGCAAGACAAGCCAGTACCATTGTTGTTTTACGCCATTTCAATGCGGCATTTAAAAAGGGGCGATATAGAAATATAAAGAAGCGGTTGATAGGGTTTTTATCTTCACGTCTGATCTTTCCTCTAATGAGCCAGAGCATGAGAACGGGCACTACTGTTACGGACAACAGTGCTGCTGCTGCCATCGCATAAGTTTTAGTGAAGGCTAATGGTGCAAATAGTTTGGCTGACTGACCTGTCAGCGCAAAAACAGGAAAGAAAGAAACAGTAATAATTAAAAGAGAGAAAAATAATCCTGGTCCAACTTCTTTGGCAGCCTGTATAAGAATTTTTTGTTTTTCTTCTTTGCTTGCACCATCTTCCATAGAGGAAAGTTTACGGTGTGCGTTTTCCACCATCACAATTGAAGCGTCCACCATCGCTCCAATGGCAATTGCAATACCGCCCAATGACATGATGTTGGCTGTAATGCCCTGCGCTGACATAACGATAAAAGCAGCTAAAATGCCAAGCGGTATGGTAATAATAGCCACCAAAGCGCTTCTTGCATGGAGAAGGAATAGGAATGTCACTAACGCTACCATTAGACTTTCTTCCAGAAGTTTATCTTTTAGATAGTCAACAGCACCCGTTATCAAAGCGCTACGATCATAAATAATTTTTAATTCAACACCATCTGGTAAACCCTGTTTTACCAATTCAAGACGTTCCTTCACATTGTCAATAACATCCAGCGCATTGGCACCAGGGCGCATCACAACAATGCCGCCTACCGCTTCACCTTGCCCATTTAATTCTGTAATACCACGCCGTATTGCTGGACCTTCGACAACACGCGCAACATCAGCGATTGTAACGGGTGTTCCATCAATAGTTTTTAAAACAGTTTGGCGTAAATCTTCTGTTTTGTTCACATAACCGAATGAACGAATGAGATACTCACTTTCTGCCATCTCCAATGTACGGCCACCAGTTTCCTGATTGGCTCCACGTACAGCCTCAATAACCATCGGTAGACCAACATCAAAGGCGCGTAATTTATTCGGATCAATCAATACCTGATATTCTTTAACAAACCCGCCGACACTGGCAACTTCTGCAACACCATCAATCGTGGCAAGTTCAAATTTTATAAACCAATCTTGTAAACTGCGAAGGTCAGCTAAATCATACTGTCCTGTACGATCAAGTAGAGCGTACTGGAACACCCAGCCGACACCCGTTGCATCTGGCCCTAATTGTGGAGAAATGCCCTGAGGCAAATCACTCTGCACCTGTGAAAGAGATTCAAGAACGCGGCTTCGTGCCCAATACATATCTGTTTTATCGTCAAAAATAATATAAACAAAACTTGTACCAAACATAGAAAATCCACGTACAACTTTTGTCTTGGGTAAGCCCAACATTTGTGTTGAAAGAGGAAACGTTACTTGGTCTTCAATGACCTGTGGTGCTTGCCCTGGCCAATCTGTACGGATAATCACTTGTGTGTCAGATAAGTCAGGAATAGCATCCAGCGCAATTTTAGTGATGGACACAATTCCTGCTGCCAAAAGTGCCAAGGCTCCTAACATCACGAAGAAACGGTTTGCAACTGACCAATCTATAATCTTGGCTGCAAACCCCTTTGAGGGATCATGAATGTGTTGATTATCCACCATGATTATGCCCCATCGCCGCCATACCACCGCGCAGATTACTTTCAGCATCAATCATAAACTGACCAGAATCAACAATACGTTGGCCGTGAGTAATTCCACTTTTTATTTCTGTTAAACCATTCGCACTCATGCCTGTTTTGACCATAACAGGGCGAAAATTTCCGTTATTTATATCTTCAATTACATACGCCCCCATAGAGCTATAAAGAACAGCATCAGAAGGCACCGCTAAACGGGATTCTGTATTTGCACTAAAGATTACATCAACATAAGTGTCAGGCTTTAATATACCTTCAGGGTTTTCAAGGATAAGCCTTACCGTAGCCGTTCTACTTCTTGGATTAGTTACAGGATGAATATAGTCAATAACAGTTTCGTACTCTTCTCCTGTCTCTGGCAGTTTTATTTTGGCAGGCGTTTGTTCTTTTAAGAACTGCAAGTCCCGCATCGGAACATCAGCATTGACCCAGACTTTAGAAAAATCTTGAATAGTTAAGAGAACCTCGCCTTTAGAAACATGAGAACCTTCACGCACGTTAAGTGCAGTAATAATTCCATCTATCGGCGCATGAAAGGGAGTGCGTTCCATCATCTTCCCTTTCTTTTTAAGAATAGCAATGGCCTTGTTATCCATTCCTTTTAGGCGTAGACGTTGTTCAGGATTACCAATACGGTAACCTGTTCGGCGACCAATCATATAATCAGATTGTGCCGCCATCAGATCGGGAGAATAAATACTAAAAAGAACATCGCCCTTTTTTACAACATCCCCAACAGCAGAAGTTTTAAGCATTTTTACCCAACCTTCTTCCTGAACAGCCACTTCTTGCTCGTTTCGCATATCAGCAGCAATTTGACCATAAGCACGAATACGATCACCAAAGTCCTGATGTTTAACTTCCGTTGTTTTAACACCCAGCATTTGAGTATAAGAAGGGTCTATATGAATAGACCCCTCTACATTATTTTCATGGTTAAGTTCATCTCCTGTAGGGACAACCTCAACTTCCTTTGGTGTAAGGTTCATACCGCAAATAGGGCAGTTATCGCCTTCTTCACCTGTGATATGAGGATGCATAGGACAGATATAAATAGATTCTTTTGAATCTGGTTCAATTGCCCTTTCTTCTGCACTATCTGTCGGATGAGAGTCATGATCATGTTTATGATCTGACATTGGGGCATCAGTTTCTTGCGCCACAAGGTTCATTCCACAAATAGAACATCGATCCCCTACTTTCCCTGTTATTTCAGGATGCATTGGACAAATGTGAACGGGTTGTTTTGAATCAGATTGGTCTATCATTGTTTTGATAGGATTTTCTGAAGTAGTTTGATGTTTATGTTCCGTCATTGGAACAGCCTCTTCCGCCATAACGGGTGGAATGAAGGCAAATAGCATTGCTATAATGATAAATACGCGCATAGAAATTCTCCTTTTCTATAGTTAAAAAAACAATAGGTAAAAGGAGCGTATTTAGATTCTAAAACGTTGTGTCGTTAGGATAAGGGAAGGTTGGGTTTGAGAGATATACGACCAATCAGGTGGCCCTCGAATGGCATTGCCATGTCCCTCATACAAATTATATTCTGTCGTTAGATCAGCCCATACAAAATCTAATGAATCCAACTGCTGGTCTAACTGGTAATCAAAACTTACATCCTGTGCAAATAGATCAATGCCCATACAATCAAGAGCAAGCATGGGAAGTTTTGCGCCTTTATCTTCTGTCTCATGACAAGGTTCAGGTTCTGCGGCTTGGGCAGACTGCATCGGGCAAAATGTCATAGCACACGCCAAAACAGGCGTAAGCATCAAAACCGTCATAAATCCGAGCAGAATTTTTTTCATATCCCTCATTATACTCCATTCGCTTAAAAAAGTCCTAAAGTTTCACAAAACCATGAAAACAACCTAGTATTTTGAGATAAATAGAACCAACTCCAAATCAATTACATTACTAATCTGATTTTTGTATCAACCGCCCATCAATTCAAACCGTATTGCGGCAATGGTGCGGCAATACTAAAAAACAAAAACCACCCGAAGGTGGCTAAGTCATTGATTTTCTTGGTTGCGGGAGTAGGATTTGAACCTACGACCTTCAGGTTATGAGCCTGACGAGCTACCGGGCTGCTCCATCCCGCGCCACCAAAAGAAAAGCGCGATTTTGCGCTTAAGATGATGTGTTATAACGACCTATTTCGGCGAAATCAACCCATCTTACGTATCTTTTTGATAAACTTAGATAAATCCTGCTCTCCTACCCTGTTCCCCATCAGCCGCCCAAAAACAAAGCCCGCTCTTACAGAGACGGGCTTCATTAAAACCTTTAAGAATTAGGCTATTTGCTTGTTGGTTTAACCTTCAACAACCTGCAATTCAGCCGCAGCGGCGCGGCCGCGATTATCCTGAAGTTCAAACTGGACCTTTTGGCCCTCGTCCAATTTTTTTAAACCTGCTTGTTCAACTGCGCTGATATGCACGAAAACATCATTTCCACCATCGTCTGGGACGATAAAACCGAATCCTTTGGTAGGATTAAACCATTTAACTGTGCCGCTTTGGGCCATTGTAGTCTCCATTAGTATTTAGTAAAAAAATTTCACGCTTGTTCTAAATCCTTATGAAAGACATAACCCGAGCCTGAGATCGCCATACTATAGGAAATCAGGGCATTTAGCAAATAGTTATAAAGCTAGCGCTGCACCACGGAAATCAACTTCACGAGAGAGCCCTACTATTTCTCGTAATCTTGGTGACATTAGGACATCATATTGCCCTTGGTTGTAAAGCGATATGTTTCGTAATAGAGCAGACTCACTTCTTGGATATAAATAGTTCACCATGACTCCCCTGCCCTGGACTGCATCATCTGATCCCTTAATATTCGCGTCCATTTGAACTTCAACAGCTATAGCTCCATTCCCACGATGAAATTTTCCAACTGGATTAATATTAGATCTAATATGGGAAATAGCTAAAGATTTAAGATCTTGATTTGTCTCTGAATTAATACTGCTACTTTCTAAAAAGCGAGCAAAGCTTCTAAAAGGTGAAATAGTAGTAATTTTACAATGCTCTGAAGAATTTTCACGAAGATATTTATGAAGAGAAAATATCAGAAGTTGCCCCTCACCTTTCATAATTCCAAAATTTGAAATTGAAAAAGCAGAAAAACAATCAAAGCCATTCGCATCTTCAATATCAGCCGTTAGAATTTCATGCACATTCTCCCCCAAACCCTGACGACGATTCACATAGATTGCCGCCATAACTTTAGGGCCATCAGAATGATCTGGCCATACAAGAGCAAAAGCCGTTTTCGATGCCCTATTGCCCCCTATGCGATAGCGATAGATATCACCTATAGTTGAAACACCAACATTGTGAACTTTATCATTACCCACGAGTTGAGATACTAGATTCTCATGGCAAGAATCTGGAGATAATTCGATTAATTGAAGACGATTCTCCATTAACTCTGTTGCTATAGCCTGACGCCTAAACTCTTCTGTTTCAGACAAACAGGCTTTATTACGCATAAAAAGATCGTAGGCGTTAACCAAAACCTCTGTTGACTGCCCTATAAAGGCAAATTGACTGCCAATACTCATTCTTCACACACTCTTATTATCTTTTGTATATGGAAATATATAAAGCAGGCTTTTTAAACAATCAAGATGATATTTTTAAGATGCATCCCAGACAATATCGGTGAATTTCTCGGTGCTTAAAAACCCGCCGCCCCAGTCTTTGCCTAAGTCTTCAAGGGGGTTTGCCGCCATCCACTCTTCCTTGGTTTTTCCGTCTGTTTTGGCTTGTTCCAAACGCTGTGCGACAGTTTTGAGCATGTCACTATATTTTTGCAAATCGGCCTTCGTGGCGAGCGGCCCATGGCCAGGGATAATTTTCGTTTCATCATTCACCCCTGCCAATAATTTTTCACTGGCCGCGATCATGCCTTTTAAACTTCCACCTGAACTCGCGTCAATGAACGGGAAGACGCCATTGAAAAATAAATCCCCTGTGTGCAGAATATTTAATTTTGTCCAGATGACAAAAGAATCTCCATCCGTGTGGGCAGGCTCCATATGCGCTACTTTTACTTCATGATCATTCAGATGAATAGTTACAGATTTATCGTAAGTTAATACTGGCAGAGAGTCCAAATGCGCAGGCTCCATCACCTTATCAAAAGCCTTAATTGTGCCACCGCTTTTTAAACGCTCGCGCACATGATCATGCGCAATTAACATCGCATGATCATCAGCCATCACTTTATTATTGCCCGTATGGTCGTAATGCCAATGGGTGTTCACCACCATTTTAATTGGTGCCTTGGAAATACTTCTAATCGCCGCAACGACATCGGCTGATCTTTCCTCTAACCCATCATCAATAACAAAAAGCCCTTGAGCGCCACTCGAGACAGCCAAATTTCCACCGCCTGCCTCAATCATATAAACGCCGTTTTTAATTTCTTGTACTTTGACATCATCAGGAAGAAGAACAGGAGTCTCCAATGTTTCTTCCAACGGCATTTCTATTTCCTCAATATCAACCGCCTGAGCCAAAGCCGTAGCGAAAGGAAAAACCAATAAGCTTAAAACTAAAATGAACGTGCGCATAAAATTAAGGGCTCCTTATATTTTGATTTAAGGGGTCACTGTTGCTTCAGAATCCACTGACATATCTGTTTCATCAATAATTTCGATGATCTCATCGGCGGCGGGTTCTGTTTTCATTGTCTCTGGCGTTTTAACAACCGTTTCTGTTGATGTTTGAGTTTTAACTTCTGCTTCCGCAGGCATCGCGGGAGCCGCAGGTGTTGGCGCAGTCGCAGGTGCAGGCGCTTCATTGACGGCCGCAGGTTCGGCTGTTGTTTCGGCGGGCTCCACCACAGGAGGTAAAGTTTCTTGCGGCGTTACAACAAACTGCTCTTCTGGTGCAATTGGGTCTTGCCCCATATTTTCCATGGTCATGGGAACTTCTGGCGGCGCATTTAATTCTTCAATTTTTGCAGAAATCTCTGCAATCGTTGCGCGCTTTTCATACCCTTCTTTAAAAAACATCGCCTGAACTTTTTTATCTTTGTCGACAAGGTAAACCCCAGGATACGGAATACCGTATGACATTGTCCCCTTCGCACTGTTGGTATTTAAAATACCGAAGGCACGAATGGATTCAGATGCAGGATCTGACAGCAATGTAATTTTTGGATTGTTTGTTGTCACAAATTTTTTCATATGTTCAATTTGGTCGTAACTCACCGTTACAACGGAATATCCCATGTCAGAAAATTTCTTTTTGTTTTTATTCAATTCAATAACTTGTTTCTGACAAAACGGACACCATTCGACGGAACGGATAAAGACGAGCACCATCCCCTTATCGCCCGTCAATTTTGAAAAACTTTGTGCCTTTCCGTTTTGGTCTTTAAATTCCAGATTAGTTGGGATGGCATCACCCACTTTCACCGTGCCTTTCGCCAGCGCCATTGCAGGAAGAGAGAAAACCAGAATAAACGCGAAAAATAGGGTGAAAAATGAACGGATCATTAAATAGGCTCCTGTAATTAAAGAATAGATTCCCTCTTTATAAAGAGTTTTCACCCCCGCGCCAAGGGGGGCAAAATAATAGAATTTAATATAGGAATATTTTCCTTTTCATTCAATATTGTCTGTGATATATTGAATTTCTACCTACAGAATTATCGCGCCTTGTCGCTAGGGCGAACGACCGCTTGTCCAAAAACAAGTGAAGCACCCCCACCCCCTTTTTTAGAGCAAACGAAAAGAGTAACTTTGATATGAACGATAAAACAACGACTTACACCCCTAAGAAACGACGAGAATGGACGCCCGAAAGACGCGCCGCACAGGCTGAGCGGATGAAACAGCAAAAACCGTGGTTGAAGGCTACAGGGCCTAAAACCGCAACGGGCAAACAACGCTCTCGATTAAATTCTTTGAAACACGGATTACGATCAAAAGAAATGCGCGAACTCTCGAAGCTTCTGACCGCACAATCCCGCTTTGTAAAAAGCGTAACGAAAGGAATAAGTATGAAGTATCCAAAACAATAAAACTAAATCATCATGGCGAGAAACGTAGTGACGCGGCAATCCATTTTATGCAATAGATAACTATACAAAGAGAATAAAATTTACTTTATATAAAATTTAATAACTAATTGTCTAAACATTTCTTTGATAATTCAGTATGCTTCCAACTACAATTATTATCGTTATTATTTTTAGAACAAATACCAAATTGACTAAGGCAAAAGTTATCTTTAACAAGCTCTATTACTTGGCATATTTCTTCACCTTTTGGATAAATACAATGCTTTATGCTTTTCACCTTATTATCTACACCTCTTGTTTGAATAAGATTTGATTTATTAGAACTATCTGTAACACAAGCATAAAGAAACCCTCTGTCTCCAAATGGATCTTCCTCTATTGGCTTAACACCAAATAAATTGCAACCATTTGCTTTAGCCATATTTTTTTGGTTTTCGTTTGTAATCATCCAAAGCAGCATCTTCTGTATATTTTCGCCAACGGTTCTTTGATTATTCTCCCGTCTCATTTCACACGCCTGATAAACAGTCATTACTACATAGGGACTACCTTCTAATTCCTCTAACTTCTTTAACGAAATATTATTATTGTGCTGTTTAAATTTTTTTAATTCTGAACTATAGAGATTAACCACATCTGATAAGAATTTTTTTTGATCTTTATCATTCAATGTACGCGATTGTTCCCAAAATTCTTTACATGTCATATTTGACAAAGATGGCATTCTATCAAAGAAAAAAATGCCTGCAAAAATCATTAGAACTAAGGATATTAATAGTAAAATTATTATTTTCTTCATATGAAAATAATGCACTCACAGTACAATTAGGACAACAAAAAAACCGCCCAACTTAATAAAAATTTAGGCGGCTAATAATATCTTATACATGGTGAATAAGTTTGAAAGGCTTTTAAACCCTCATAGGCGTAAACGCGAGGAGTAAATCTCAATATGAATTTGGAAGAACTGGCAGCGACCTACTCTCCCGCGTCTTAAGACGAAGTACCATCGGCGCTAAGGCTTTTCACTGTCCAGTTCGGGATGGGATGGAGTGTTTCGCACATGCTAGAACCACCAGTTCATCCAAACTCACATTGAAATGTTTATATTAGAAATTTTAACTTTAAGCTTGAGTAATAATAAACAACATACGTCATTATTAAATTTTGTAACAAATTTAATACTGCGCGCATTGTGGTTTGTATTCAAGACAATCGAGCAATTAGTACTGGTTAGCTTCATGCATTACTGCACTTCCACATCCAGCCTATCAACGTGGTCGTCTTCCACGGCTCTGATAGGGAATTCTGGTATTGAAGGAGGCTTCCCGCTTAGATGCTTTCAGCGGTTATCCCGTCCGAACATAGCTACCCTGCGGTGCCACGGGCGTGACAACAGGTACACCAGAGGTTCGTCCACCCCGGTCCTCTCGTACTAGGGGCAGCTCTTCTCAAAATTCCAACTCCCACGGCAGATAGGGACCGAACTGTCTCACGACGTTCTGAACCCAGCTCGCGTACCTCTTTAAATGGCGAACAGCCATACCCTTGGGACCTGCTACAGCCCCAGGATGAGATGAGCCGACATCGAGGTGCCAAACAGCGCCGTCGCTGTGGACGCTTGGGCGCTATCAGCCTGTTATCCCTAGAGTACCTTTTATCCGTTGAGCGATGGCCCTTCCATGCGGAAACCACCGGATCACTATGACCGTCTTTCGACACTGCTTGACCTGTCAGTCTCACAGTAAGGCGAGCTTATGCCATTGCACTCAATGGACGATTTCCGACCGTCCTGAGCTCACCATCGCGCGCCTCCGTTACGATTTGGGAGGCGACCGCCCCAGTCAAACTACCCACCATACAGGGTCCCGGATCCGGATAACGGATCGCGGTTAGACAACACAAAAGCCAGGGGTGGTATTTCACCTGTTGACTCCACGGCAGCTGGCGCCGCCGCTTCAAAGTCTCCCACCTAGGCTACACATGACAGTCATATTGCCACTGTAAAGCTATAGTAAAGGTTCATAGGGTCTTTCCGTCTGACCGCGGGTACGAGGCATCTTAACCTCGAATTCAATTTCACTGAGTCTATGCTGGAGACAGTGGGGAAGTCGTTACGCCATTCGTGCAGGTCGGAACTTACCCGACAAGGAATTTCGCTACCTTAGGACCGTTATAGTTACGGCCGCCGTTTACCGGGGCTTCAATTCAAGGCTTGCACCTCTCCTTTTAACCTTCCGGCACCGGGCAGGCGTCAGACCCTATACGTCATCTTGCGATTTCGCAGAGCCCTGTGTTTTTGTTAAACAGTTGCCACCCCCTGGTCTGTGCCCCCACTACCCGCTTGCGCGAGCAATGGGCCTCCTTATCCCGAAGTTACGGAGGTAAATTGCCGAGTTCCTTCAACATCATTCTCTCAAGCGCCTTGGTATACTCTACCAGTCCACCTGTGTCGGTTTGGGGTACGGTCTAATGTGGAGGCTATTTCCTGGAACCCCTTCGAGGCCCAACCAATCCATTAAGGTCGGACAACATACGGGATTCGTCACCATCCACTGG
>JAWKVV010000007.1:0-94689 GCA_041397885.1 Alphaproteobacteria bacterium
GCACAACTATCCTCTGTCGGAAAATCTATGGTTGATCGCTCGATTGCGGCTTTTGCCGCTGCAGGTATTTTCACTGTAGGATCTATCATTCCTAATCCTTTTGCGGGCGCCGCTGATTCTTTTGCCAGTTTCTTTGGTACTATAGGAAGCATTGGTTTATTGGTTGGATTCATCCTTTTCTACGTTTTACCGTTCATGCCGTTCTTATATTTTTTCTTTTCTGTCGGGGATTGGATAAAGGGAATTTTTGAGGCCATGGTCGCTATGCCTTTATGGGCCTTAGCCCACTTACGAATTGATGGCGATGGAATCCCAGGAGAGGCGGCAATTGGGGGATACTATCTAATCTTCGAAATATTTATTCGCCCTATCTTGATTGTCTTTGGGCTTTTAGCCGCTATTACAATTTTTGCCGCCATGGTTAGAGTTTTAAACGATATATTTTATTTAGCCATTACAAATTTATCAGGGCACGATGCACAGACCGCAACAACTTGTTTTACAGGAGGAAATGTCCCCTATAGCACCACGACAACTGCTATAAAACAAGGTGAGCTAGCCCAATCTTACAGAGGGCCTGTTGATGAATTCTTTTTTACCGTCTTATACACCATCATTGTTTATATGACAGCGACAAGTAGCTTTAAACTGATTGATATGATCCCAGATAACATGTTGAGATGGATTAACGCTGAAGTCCCAAGCTTTGGAGACAATGCAGGAGACGCCGCTGAAGGGCTTATGAAATACGTTACACTCGGCGGAAGTCAGTTCGGTTCACAACTGGGCGAAAGTCTCGGTGGCTTCAAAAAAGGCCTTCAGGGGAGTGTTCAATCCTTCATGAAAGATGGTTAAGGACTAGTAATTTCTGAGATGCTCTAGAAGAACCTCAAAATTACCGCCGCCGCGTTGAATAACACTAGAAAAATCAGAGCGCTGCGTCAAAGACATACTAACGCCTTCGATAATAACATCGATAATTTTATACTGACCATTCTTGTTTCTAACACGCCAATCAACCTGAATTTTTGATCCCGTATGTGGCACAATATATGAGGTCACTAAAATATCACTTTTTCCACTGTCTTGGAACGAGGCAACGTCAAACCCCTCACCTTTATAGTCATTAAAACGACCAGAGTAGATTTTAACAATCATATCGTTAAACAGTTTCTGATATTCAGCCTTTTGTTTGTCAGAAGCATTTTTCCAATTTGTACCAAGGGCAAATCTTCCGATAGTCGCCATGTCAAAATTTTGATTTAAAAGCTTTCTGAATTCACTTTCTTTCTGCGATTGGGTCAATGAGGCGTTAGAAAGAAATGAAATCGCCTTGTCACCCATGGTAGAAACAAATTGTTTTGCCTGCGCGCCGTCCTCAGCAGAAACGAGAAGGATAGAATGGCTTGTATTTTGATTAGTAAAATCCTGACCTTGTGAAAGGGCGAAAGATGGCGCTGAAACGCCCAATAAACCTGCGACAACACTTAAAACAAAAAACTTATTTTTCATTCTTTTATTCCCTCTCGTCCCTATATCATATCCGCCGAATATGGCCAAATATAGGGCAAAATAAAGACCTAGTTTCTAGAAATCGTCATATTCAGGGATTTCTGGTGAAGTCGCCCCGCTTTGATCATTAATCAGCGCCTGACGATGTTGATAATATGCACTTCTTACAGCCGCATAATAGTCAAAAGAATTGCGTCTTAAGTCATCAATCACTTCAATAAGTTCTTCACGCTTGGACACAACACTTGCTGCAACGCGTGTATAATGTAGATGTTCTTCATCAATGTTAAACAGATACATCCGAAGTGGGTCTGCATAGCTGTCAACCAATTGGCCAGAAGCATCACGCAAAGAAGACGGCCCAAGTAAAGGAATCATAATATACATTCCATCGCCAACGCCCCACTTGGCAAGTGTTTGGCCAAAATCTTCAGGCTGATATTCGATACCACCTTGTTCTGCCAAATCCAAAATACCGCCGAAACCCGCTAAAGTATTAATGATAACCCGAGCTGTTGCATTTCCTGCACCTTTTAAATCTCCTTGAAGAAGTTCATTCCCAATGATAGTAGGGCTGTTTAAATTGCGTAAGAAATTGCGAACAACTATTCTTCCTGCTTCTGGAGTTGCCTTGCGATATCCTTTTGCAACAGGCTCCAAAATCGCTCTATCTAGTGCATCATTCACTTTTAAAGAATTACGGTTAAACGACTCCATAGGGTCATTAATCCCTTGCTCACTTGTTGTGTTATTTGCACAAGCAGATAAAAATAACAGCGAGGAAGCCGCCATAACAGTCAGAGAATGGCGCAAAGAAAAAGAATGTAAAATCATAGCCCGAAGCCTTTTAAAAAATATTGTTAAAAACAACCTTGTAACCCTTAGACAAATTTAACTTATTTTATGTTACCAAGGCGTTAATTCTATCCAAAATCTACAGTTATTCGTCTAAAAATCAATAAAAAACATGTATTTAGCCTGCTTTACCCATCTTCTAAAACCATCAAGGCGCCCAAACCAAGCAAAAAGCTTATAAGAGCGGGAAACCAAGCTGCAACTATTATGGGAATTTGCTGCGATCCCCCCAATGCCTGCAGAAAGCTAGAGGCGAAAAAGACGACGAATCCAATTCCAACACCAGACATAATCAGCAGACTTGTGCCTCTCAACCTAGGGGGGCGCAATGACACTGAAGCGGCGAGCAAAACCATCGCCATAAAAAGTAAGGGCTGGGCCAGTAAATCTTGAAAAAATATCCTTAAGGATGTTGAATCAAAACCTGTTTGTTCCATGATTTTGATATAAGCGGGTAATTTCCAGAACGAAATAGTTTGGGGGTCTTTAAAACTATTTTCGAGTTCATTGATCGTTAAATCTGTTCCTAAAGTGAGTAAATTATATTTTTCTGGCAATGCCTGCGGCGCATTAACAATGGCATCGTGGAAAGTCCACTGCCCCGATTCAAGTTGAGATGTCGGCGCATCAATGCGGCGTAAAAAATTATTATCCCCTGAAAAGAATAAAACCATCACATCCTTTAAAACCCAATCGGGCATTTGAATATTTTCAGCATGAAGAATGGCATATCCACCATCATGATCCTGACGTAGCCACAATCCTTGCCCTGACAAAGTAATAAGACTGGTTTTATGTTCTAAATATTCTGATTCAAGATTGTAATATTTACTCACCATCACCGCGCCCAAAGGGTTAACTACGGCGATTTTTGTCGCTCCTATTAAAAAAGCAACCACCATAATTGGGATAATAAACTGCCAAGCAGACAACCCCGCAGAACGCACAATCACAAGCTCATGGCGACGGGTTAGTTGCCAGAATGTCAGCATCGCACTGAACAAAACCGCAAATGAAAAAACCATTTGTCCAACGGCGGGCAATTTGTACAAACCCATTTGAAAAATAAGAGAAAGTGATACGTCGGGATAGTTTGCTGCACGCCGAAGCAACTCTACTGTGTCAAAAAGATAAATAATTCCTAACAAACCCAACAGAATAATCACGAAATTTAAAACATAATGGCGAATGAGATAAAAGCTAAGTGTAACGGGGAAAAAATTTTTCATTATGCTCCTCCATTCACAAAATTTTTATTCTGTATTTTTCTAAATAAATACCTATGTCTTATTTTTTCTCCATAACGGCTAATCAAAAAGAGACTGATAACGATTGGCACAAGAACAACTGAGTACATAAAAATAAGTCCAAAAATATTTTTAGCCGCAACATTAAAAGATCCTAAATACAAACCCTGTATTACAACGATTAACAACATCGTAATAAAAATTCTTTTGGTCTGCCCCCTTCTGCTGACAGGACCCAATAGTAAAAAGCACAATGCCACAGACGTAAAACTAATACTTAAAAAAGGACCTAAAATGCGGCGATGAATCTCGACAATAAATTTGTCTTGATGATCCCGGTCATATGCTTTGGTTAAATCAGGATGTAATAGCTCACTAATCGTCCGCTCATCTGGATCCTTTGGTCTTTGTCTTGTGGCACTTGCTTCAGGCAAATCTATTGTGTATCGCTCAAAGTCAAGACGGTTTAATGCACCTGTTTTTTCATTAAAATCCTGACGTGAGCCATCGTAAACCAAAACCTGCTGTCCTTCATCTGTGGCAACAACAATCCCCCGTTTAGCAGTGATTGTCACAGGAGCAGGAAGATCCGCACGACTATCATGAATGAGTAATCCCTCTAACTCTCCATTGGAATTTCGATTGCTAATGTAAACTGTAAAATCATTTCCAACGGAATTAAAAACCCCTTCCCGAAAAAGCAAAGTTGAATATTGTGCCCGAATAATTTGGCGCATTTTAACCATACTGTTCAATGACACGGGCGCTAGCCATGTTGTAATAAACAATAAAGCAAACGTCACAAGAAGCGCCAATATCAAAGCAGGACGCGCCAATTGCATAGGTGATTTTCCTGCGGCACGCATCACAACAATTTCACTGTCGGATGAAAGACGGTTGTAAATGAAAACCGTCGAAATCATGAGAGCGACAGGTAGAATAACTTCGAAAAAACGGGGTAGCGCCAAAAATGTTAACGTCCAGAAAGAAGAGCTGGAAGCACCTGCTTCAATAATCAATTCTAAAAATTTTAGAGATTGGGTTAGCATGATAATGGCCGCCAAAGTGACAGACACAAAAAGAGTCGCAGGCACAAGATTTTTCAGAATATATCGATCATAAAGAAAAGAAGAAGACATCGACAATTTTATGCTTAAAAAGCTCTTTCCGAACAGTTGTTGACTTGTTGTACCTATATAAAAAACCTATAGTAGGTCTTCATTAGCATGGATACCCCTAAGCGTAAATAAAGAAGGATTAAGCATGACATTTTCAATTTCATTTTCAAAAACCGAGAATAAAAAGGCAGATACAATTGTTATAGGCGTTTTTGAAGGCGGAAAACTTAGTAGTGCAGCTAAATCCGTGGACACGCAGGCTCAAAATATTATTTCTCAAAATTTAAAAGGCCATCGTAAATTTCAGGGAAAATCAGGGCAATCCCTATCCATGGCTATTTCTGTAGAAACAGCTGTACGTGTTGTCCTGATCGGTTTAGGTAAATCGCAGGAGCTCAATGCTCTTGCTTTTGAAACGATGGGAGGCAAACTGTTTGATACTTTAAAATCATCTAGCGCCGTAAATATTGATGTCCGCCTGGAAGGTATTGAAGATTTAAAAGAGGTAACAACCGCGGAAAGCGCGGCACATTTTGCCCTTGGTTTTAAATTAAAATCCTATGATTTTAATAAATACAAAGCCAAATCCGAAGATGATGCGCTGATGATAGAAAACCTCTCTATCGTGACCGATGCTTATACAGCCGCCAAAAAACTCTACGAAACCTATGACCACGTGACACAAGGTGTGTTTTTGGCACGTGATTTAGTAAATGAGCCGCCCAACACGCTCTACCCAGAAAGTTATGCAGAACGTATCAAGACAGAACTAAAACCGCTAGGGGTCGACGTTGAGGTGATAGATGAAAAGAAACTGCATAAACTTGGGTTCCATGCTCTCTTGGCGGTGGGACAAGGATCTATTCGTGAATCACGCGTGGTCGTTATGCGGTGGAATGGCGGCGGTAAAACAAAAAAATCTGGTGGTGACCCTATCGCTCTTGTTGGTAAGGGCGTTACCTTTGACACAGGGGGTATATCATTAAAACCAGGGGCCGATATGGATTTAATGAAAATGGATATGGGCGGCTCTGCCGCCGTCGTCGGCGCGATGAAAGCCATCGCAGGCCGAAAATCAAAAGCCAATGTTGTCGGCATTGTTGGACTGGTTGAAAATATGCCTTCTGATCGTGCATATCGTCCAGGAGATATTATTGGCTCTCTGTCTGGAAAAACCATTGAGGTTTTAAATACAGATGCCGAAGGTCGGTTGGTTCTGGCAGATATTTTGACATACGTACAACAAACGTACAAACCAGAGATTGTTATAGATCTTGCAACATTGACAGGCGCAATCATGGTCGCCCTTGGTTTTGAATATTGCGGCGCCTTTGTCAACGATGACACACTTTGGAATCAGATCAACAGCGCAAGCAAGAATACGGGTGAAAAATTTTGGCGCATGCCTTTGGACGCCGCTTACAAAAAAGAAATGGAAAGTGAAGTTGCTGACCTTAAAAATCTTGGCAATTTAGGACGATATGGCGGCGCCTGTTCTGCCGCAGGCTTCCTGGAGCATTTTATTCAAGATAAAACCAAATGGGCTCATATTGACATCGCAGGAACAGCCTGGTGGAAATCTGATAAACCAACAACTCCCAAAGGGGGAACAGGATTTGCCGTGCGGGCCTTGAATGATTTGATCGAGAAAAATTTCGAAAAATAATGACTGAAATTCGTTTTTATCACTTACAGAAACAATCTTTAGATGAGGTCTTACCCGCCATTCTTCAAAAAGCTTTTCAGATGAAAAAAAATATTGTTGTGCGCATGGCGAATGACAATGAAATTGAGCGGATGAATAAACACTTATGGGCATTTAAACCTGATGTGTTTTTACCTCATGGATCGGTGAAGGATGGATATGCTGAACATCAACCTATATGGCTTAGTTCATCTTCGGATAATCCGAACGAAGCAAAGATACTCATCCTGACACAGGGCATGGCCGAAGAAAATTTAGCAAATTACGACCTATGCTGCGAAATGCTAGATAGTCAAAACGAAACAAGTATTTCTGAAGCCAGAAAGAGATGGAAAACCTACCAAGACGCAGGACATGACGTCACTTACTGGCATCAAAACGAAAATGGTTCCTGGGCGAAAAAGGCCTAATCCAAAAGTTAATGTGCTGACTTCACAGTATCTTTAATTGTTTCCGTTGCTTTTTTTACTTCTTGTTTCTTGTTTTCAATGATCGCTTTTGTTTGATCCGCATCGGACTGAAGTTTTTTGATATCAGACTGTGTTTTTTCTAAAGATTTTTCTTCCGCGCTCGTCCCTTGCTTTACGGTTTCAATCGCTTCTTCAACTTTTTGTGCATCTTCGGTAGGAAGGGCGAGCTCTGCTTCTTCCGCAGCAATATCAACGGCACCTGGCAACGCCTTTGGACTATCAGCCAAGGTCCGTAGCCACGCAATAACCGCAGCACGATCTTCTGGCTTTTTCAGACCTACGAAATTCATCTTTGTTCCTGAGGCATAGGCTTTGGGTTTCCAAAGAAACTTATTAAGCTCTGCATACGTCCAAACATCGCCGCCTTGACCATTTAATGTTCCAGAGTACGTAAAACCTGGATGATTTTGTTTTTTTGCACCAACAACACCATAAAGATTTGGTCCTACGCCGTTCGCACCACCTTTTTCAAAATTATGACAAGCAGCACAAGCTTTCGCGACTTTTTGCCCGCGCTCAACATCCGCCGCCGCCAACATTGCCAAAATAGGTTCTGCCATTTTTTCTGCTTTACCGCTGCCACCTGCTGTTTCAACGCCTTCGATTTTATAGGCATTTTCTGCCAATTTATGAGGGTGTGTAAGGGTTTTAGAGATAAACCCCGCAAGCATTGCAATAATACCTGCCACAAGAACCGCCGCTAAAATCTTGTTAAATTCCATTCCACCCATAATGCAATACCCTTTTGGCCTTCAATATTCTATTTTTACGCCGAAAATTTTGAAAATTTATCGACAAAATCATTCTATTAGGGTTTAGTTTCACAGAACAAAAAAATCAAGAGGTAAATCATGGGTCAACTTGTTGCATTTCAAGGATTTTTAGGGGCTTACTCCGACATGTCCTGCCGTGCTGTATTTCCGAAGGCACAGACTCTGCCCTGTGAAACCTTTGAGAAAGCCTTTAGAGCCGTACAGAACGGGCAGGCAGATCTTGCAATGATCCCTGTTGATAACACACTGGCGGGGCGTGTTGCAGATGTTCACCGCCTGATGCCACAGAGCGGCCTGCATATCATCGGGGAGCATTTTCAACCGATTCAGCATGCTTTAATGGGAACAAAAGATGCCAATATTGAAGACATTACAACGGTGCATAGCCATATCCACGCCCTTCCCCAATGCCAAAAAATCATTCAAGAACTCGGCTTAAAGCAAGAAGTACATGCCGATACCGCAGGCGCGGCCAAGGAAATATCCGAAAGACAGGACCGAACGCAAGCGGCCATTGCCTCTTCCTTGGCAGCAGAAATATATGACTTAAAAATATTAAAAAATGACGTACAAGATGCAGATCACAACACAACACGTTTCCTCATTTTGTCACGGGAGCCGCATATTCCCGCTCTTGAAGAAAATAAAAACTATGTAACCAGCTTCATTTTTGAAGTTCGTAACATGCCTGCCGCGCTTTATAAGGCTTTGGGCGGCTTTGCAACAAACGCTGTGAATATGGTGAAGTTAGAATCCTATATTGGAGAAAACTTCCAGGCCGCCGAATTTTATGCTGATGTTATTGGCCATCCAGAACAGCGCCCTCTTCAACTGGCCATGGAAGAATTGGGTTTTTTTGCCAAACATGTCGAGATTTTAGGCACTTACGAAGCCTCTAAATTCCGCAAACTTTAAAAAAACGGATTAATATTTGTATAATTTAAAGCCCTTATGTTAGGGTCAGACGTTATTTTAAGAAAAACTAAGGATATATTATGCCCTCACATGCTGAACTTGCGGCCAAACTTTTGAGAGATGCCGCCGCTTTCTTTAAAACCATCGCAGAACAAAATCCACCTTTAAAAGAACAAATGGATGAAAATGCCGACGTTTTTGAGCAAGTGGCTGATTTGGTTGAAAAAGACCCAACAGGAAAGATCGAAGAAGCTTAAGGAAAGTTTTTATAAAAACTGCAGATAGAATAACCCTGCAAAGGCAAATCCCAAAAGCAACATAGACGCGAAAATAAAATAGTTGCCATCTTGTCTATCTTCAAAAATTTTAAAAGTGGCTGCCTGAACGCGGCCTTTTTTCTTATCAAAATACTTCTTTTTGATTTCAATTTTTTGATATTTTTTTGACTTGAACAAATTTTTGGCCTGGAGAGTAATTTGAACGGCATCATGACTGCTCATCAATTTTGTCCACTGGCTATGTTCCGATAAAACTTTTTCGTTGCTGTAATTATAGGCGTACAGCGTATATTCGGTCTGATGAGAAAGTGCACGCAGCATAATAAGCCTTTTGAGTTGTGTGAGATGGATACACTAGTGAACCTTCCCTCATAATTAACCTTAAAAAGGTTAATAAAGACTTAAAATTAGCAATTTAAATGCCTTAATCTTAAAATTACACCTCTTAAAACCCATGGTTTCCTTGTGTTTTGAGAGATAACAAGATAGAATCATACCAACAAATAAGCTTCTTCTCTTTAGGAGCTTCCTCCCTTTTTTAAATTGCATTCAAAAATACCACTTTAATCATCAGAGTAAAAATTATGGCGCGTAAATATAAAATCAAAACCAAGAAAAAAAATCTTCTTTCCCGAATTCTTCCTGAGCGCCTGCAGAGTTTTTTTGCACGCAGAATTATCGACACAACTGGTGTTAGTATGGTGCTAACAGGACTGTTTATCCTGTTTTCAATTATCAGTTATGCGCATACTGACCCCTCATTTAACAGCGCCAAAGGAACGGATGAAAACATCAAAAACTGGTTTGGACAGGCAGGGGCAAATACCGCAGATTTGCTTCTTCAAACATTTGGAATTGCGAGCGCTATCATGGGATTAACTCTTGTAGTCTGGGGGGTAAGTATCTTTAAACGTCGTCCGCTCCCCCATTTTTGGAGCCGCATTGCCGCGCTTATTCTAGCTGTATTCACAGGATCTATTGCTTTTGCCAGAATTCCTGCGGGTGAGTTCTTGGTGCAACCTTATCTGGGCGGCAGTGCAGGACAAATCATGTTCCAAAAAATCTCTGATGCCCTTCATTTTAGTGGTATGACGAATGAATTTATTATTACATCTGCAGTATTCGGAACACTGACAATCCTTATCACAGCCTTTGCCTGCGCACTAACTAAACCTGAAGCAAAATATATTGCGTCTGTCTTTTGGTTTTGGGCCTCTAGCGCCTGTCTTTTTGTCGCTGAAAAGACTTTAGGATTCTATGATTGGGTACGTCATTACGGCAATGATGAGTATGAACCCAAAGAACGCCTACAAAGAAAATCCAAACCTAAAATTTTCAAATCAGACAAAGCAGAAAAAAGAGAAGTATTGGAACGTATTGCCCCTGTGATTAGTGCTCCACAAAACACAGACATGCCATCGACAGGTAACATTAAGGTTGTAGCACCGCAAGAAACCGCCAAAAGCACGGGATCATCACAAACCCGTTTTCAACTTTTTGACGGCGGTGAATGGGAACTACCCTCCATTGACTTATTGCAGGAAATTCCAGATGACAACCAGGCTGAACAAATGGATGAAAATGCTTTGCGCATGAATGCCGAACTACTTCAAAATGTTTTACAGGATTTCAACATTCAGGGTGAGATTGTCAGTATTCATCCTGGTCCTGTTGTCACGTTGTATGAATTAGAACCTGCACCAGGAACAAAATCTTCACGAGTTATTGGACTAGCAGATGACATCGCGCGCTCTATGTCTGCAATTTCTGTGCGTGCTGCCGTTGTCCCTGGCCGTAATGTTATCGGAATCGAAATCCCGAATAAAAAACGTCAAACTGTTTACATGCGGGAAATGTTGACGGTTAAAGAGTATGAAAAATCTCAAGCCAAACTCCCTCTCGTTTTAGGAAAAGACATTGGTGGTCGCCCCATCATTGCTGACCTTGCCCGCATGCCGCACTTGCTTGTGGCAGGAACGACGGGCTCTGGTAAATCTGTCGCGGTGAATACTATGATTTTATCGCTGCTCTATGCTTTACCACCAGAAAAATGCCGCTTCATCATGATTGATCCAAAGATGTTGGAACTGTCTTGTTATGATGACATTCCTCATTTGCTCTCGCCCGTCGTAACAGAACCAGGAAAGGCTGTTGTTGCACTCAAATGGCTCGTTGCAGAAATGGAAGAACGTTACCGTGCCATGTCCAAATTGGGTGTTAGAAATATTGATGGTTATAACGCCCGTTTGGGTGAGGCGCGCAAAAAAGGGGAAGCCCTAATGCGCAAAGTCCAAACAGGGTTTGAACCCACTACAGGAAAACCTGTTTACGAAGAACAACCTTTAGATCTTACAGATTTACCCTACATTGTCGTGATTGTTGATGAATTTGCGGATTTAATGTTGGTTGCTGGCAAGGATGTTGAGGCCGCCATTCAGCGTCTTGCGCAAATGGCACGGGCCGCAGGTATTCATATCATCATGGCAACACAGCGGCCTTCAGTAGACGTCATTACAGGAGTTATTAAAGCCAACTTCCCCACCCGTATTTCTTTTGCCGTCACATCAAAAATTGATTCCCGCACCATTCTTGGAGAAGGCGGCGCCGAACAACTGTTAGGCATGGGAGACATGTTATATATGGCTGCAGGCGGTCAAATTACCCGTGTACATGGCCCTTTTTCTTCCGATGCCGATGTCGAAAATGTCGTCAATCATTTAAAAGCGCAAGCCGAGCCATCTTATCTGGAAGAAATTACCGAAGGCGGTGGTGATTTCACTGGCGAAGGACTTGGCGGCTTATATGGCGATAACGAAGAAAAGGTCGATGAACTTTATGATCAAGCCGTGGCTCTCGTCGCCCGAGAGCGCAAAGCCTCCACCAGTTTTGTTCAGCGTTACTTACAAATCGGTTACAACCGTGCAGCGCGCATTGTTGAAGAAATGGAGCGCCAAGGCGTTATCAGCCAAGCCAACCATGTCGGCAAGCGTGAAGTACTGGTCAGTGATATGAGCGAGGCAAGTTAGAATAATATTTCCTTTGTTTCACGTGAAACAAAAAGAGAACAAATAATGTTCTGTATGCCTTCAAATCATATTAAATTAGCCCTTCTTTTGCCCGCTTTAATGCGTTAAATGAAAGCATGAAGATTTTGTTACGTATTAATCTATTTGTTTTGGTCCTAATGATTTTAGTGACCGTTGCCGCCATATCATCTGTTTCAAATGCACAAACGGTAGCTCAGGGTACTACCGTTGATACCAGATCAATTATTCAGCAAGCAGAAAACTATCTTCAAAATCTAAAAACCGTAAAAGCGCGTTTTGTCCAAACATCCAGCGATGGAAACAGTGTTGAAGGAACATTTTATCTTAACCGCCCAGGAAAATTACGTTTTGAATATGATCATTCAAAAGACTTCGTCGTCGCCGATGGTATCTTTATTTATTTCTATGATTCAGAACTTGGCGAACAAACCAACGCCCCGATCGGGCAAACTCTAGCCAATTTTCTACTCCGTGAAGATTTATCCCTCACCAAAGATTTAAGAGTGAGTTATGTTTCGCAGACTGATAACACCATCAGTATGGTTCTCACCGAAAAGGGTGAAGAAGGCGCAGGATCTGTTAAATTATTCTTTAGCGAAAACCCTTACGCCCTAACCAAATGGCAAGTCACTGATCCCGCAGGGTTGGTTACTGAAATCGCCCTAAGCAATACCCAGCGCGATATTGATTTACCCGCAACATTATTCAAGTATTTCAAGCCAAAACAAGACAAGCCGCGTTATAATTAGTATTCTGCCATCATGATGAATGATGTTGAAAATAGCGCCCTGGATGTTTTAATCAGACAATTATCTGCCCTACCTGGTTTGGGAAGACGCTCCGCCAAACGTATTGCCCTGCATCTATTAACCCACAAAGACAGTCAAATGTTTCCGCTCGCCAAAAGCCTAAACCATGTTGGCGAAATCATTCAGACCTGCGAATCTTGCGGAAATTTGGATGAAGGTGACATTTGTAAAATTTGCCGCGACCCAAAACGTGACCGCGAAACCCTATGCGTCGTGGCCAGTGTTGCTGACCTGTGGGCCATTGAACGAACCCGCAGTTTCAAAGGAGTCTATCACGTTCTGGGAGGTGTCTTATCCGCCCTTGATGGTGTAGGCCCCAAAGACTTGACCATTGACCATCTGTTGGAAAATATACGCCAAAACAACGCCAAAGAAGTCATTTTAGCCTTAAGCGCCACTGTCGACGGTCAATCCACCGCCCATTACATTACAGACCTGATAGACAATCCCCAGATCAAAATTTCACGTCTTGCCCATGGCATGCCCGTCGGTGGTGAACTAGATTATCTGGATGATGGTACCATTTCAACCGCCCTAAAAGCACGTGCAAATCTTTGAAATAAATCAGGGACAGGATAAATAATTATTCCTTCTCAGAAATATATAAAGTGCCGTCCTCATCAAGGCGAAGAGCCGATATATAAGCATTATGCGGCCCTTTTGTAGATCCTCCTGTAATGGCAATATCATAGTAAGTATTAGCGGGAAAATAGTGATCTGCCGTTGTCGCACTGACCGTGGCATCCCCAAATTTCAAAAAAACACCGACAGTTGAATACAGGCTAATAACTTTCGTATCTTCATTAAAAGCCGTTATGTTGCGAACTGCGGCACTATTGACAGCAAGCGCATGCGCCCCGCCATCACGTAAACGCAGCGCAGGAATCGTGTTATTGTCTGCATCCTTGGGAAGTAATGTTGTCATATCTTTATCCTTTCATAAAAAATGTACGTTATTAAAAGCGTACAGCACAAAAAACCGCCCTTTTTTCAAGGGGCGGTGAGTTCGTTTTGAGAGATCCTTATATCATTAGAATCGGTTTACGGGTGTTTGCATTCTTATAATGTTCTATATTTGTTCTTTTGTCAAGGGCTTTTTATCAATGTTCTTCTATCTTGAACACTGGCACCCCAACAAAGCCCTAAAACAGCAAGCCCGATAGAGTATATAACGGGAATAAAGACTGAATCCTGCCAATAAAAATCAATCACAATCAAATGAATGATAACCCCAAGCCCTATAAAGCTAACAAATCTGGACCAATCTGTGTCGCGATAGGTTTTAACCAACATAAATAAAGCTGGAAAAAACAGGATATAAGGACCATATGCGCCGCAAAAACCCAATTCTATATAACGAACCATTAAGGGGGAGAGAAAGGGCGACATATCAATAGAAGATAACCCTTCCAACAACCCTGCATATCCTGCACCGACCCCTTTCATATGTCCTGTATCAGGAAAAAGAACAAGATGCGTAAGAGAGGAATTGAAAAATAACACAGTAATGGCTGCCAAAAACAAGGGTAATAAGAAAATGGCTGTTTTTTCAAAATAATAACGATGTTGTGAATAGGATAAAGCCATGAGCAACACCAACCCTATCAGCACATAATACCCAACGGATACAACAATGTTATAAATAGGAACCGCATTACTTAAAGAAATTGGTGTAATCAATTCCTGTTGTATACGTAAATTTTTTAACGATGAAAATTCTGCAGGAAAGAAATTGGTATATAGAACCCACAATAAAAATAGAGTTGCCAATCCCATAAAAATCAAGATGTCCGCTTTAATTAGCCTGTCGAATATAATAAGACGATGCTGTTTTTCTATTTTTTCTACGCCGAATAATATTTGTGTTGGCAAATTAAATAGTTTTGGAATGAAATGGGTTTCACTTTGCATCAATTGCACAAATCTCAACAAGCCAAATAAACCCCATAAGATGAGCATAATGCCAAAAATGGTAAAGTTCTCTGATGTGTAAAAAAAACTTAAAGCCGTTATAAAGACGAGTACTGAAAAAAAGAAAAAACTTTTTCTTTCTGACGGGAATGGACGAGACATATTCGTTAATAGGTGAAAGAAAGTTGAAAAGCTGTATCGCTTAAAGCCACTTGCTTTTGTGTTTCATCAGTTAGTTTAAAGGCCAACAATCTATCCCGCGATAAATTTATTTTTGAATTTAAGGTAAGAGCAATGTTTCGAGCCTGCCACGCCGTATCCATGTCATCTGTCTGCGCCAAAACCAGAGCTAAATCACGCCACAAATCAGCATGATTTGGGTTTTGCGCAATCGCCTTATAGATCAAATCCATTTTTTGTTTTTGTAGAAAATCCTGTGCCTGCGTATCAATATGCGCTGTCAATTGATCATCCAAGTGGGAGGCAATTTGCATGTATTGTTCAGACTTTTCTTGAGGCGACTTCATCAAACATAAGATAAGACCCGAAGAGATACTCAAAACACCAATTCCGAGAACAAGTGTTTTAAAAATTATTTTTTGAAAATTGCGGCAAGAAGGTCGCATTAATAGTTCCGTGAAACTGAAGTGGTAATTTAGAAGCAGTATACTTGATGTTATTTGGACCCTCACATGAAACGAAAGTCGCATAAGAACAGGATATTTTGATTTGCCTATCTTGCCAAATCTTTTAAAAAAGCATCAACAACTTCTATTGATTAATAGAAAAATTTAGCGTTCTGGAATTTTGAGCTTTTTGGCGAGAGTGTGATCAAAGGGACAATCTCCCGTCGGCAAGTGTGTTAAATGAATACGGATTTTAATTTCATTCCCTTCTACAGGAAGAAAATCATCAATCTCATCAAAAGTGACGGCAAACCGCTGAGCCGCATCCAGTGCCTCTTTCGTGTTTTCTGTGCGCTGCAAAAGGATGGAATATTCATTTTTTCCTGTTTGGCCAACAATATCGCTTCGGCGGCGTAAACGAACCATATGATGCGCCATTTTTGAAACTGAAAATTCAGCACTATATTTGCCATCGAAGGACAATATCTCTTTATAATTTTCAATCGAGATTGCCATCACGAAGGCCAGTTCGTTATAACGCCCCCCACGATCCATCGCGGAAAGACAAAGCTGATTAAAGGCGGATTTCGATATAACCCCCCCAGCACTTGGAAAATCTTCATCTGAGCTTCCTAATTTATCAAAAAGGTCCTTCAGACGCTGTGCATTCTCAACTTTTCTATGGATTTCTGCCTGATCCAGAGGTTTTGAAACGTAATCATTACATCCCATCGCCATGACATCTTCGGCCTGTGGGTCTGTTTCGTGCGTTAACCAAATAATATAGGGATATAACTTCGACGCACGGCGAATATTCAGCGCCATGGCCTTCGCATCTTTCATTGGCGACGGATCAACAAAGATAAGATCAAAATCTTCTTTCTCAATACGGTTCAACCCTTCCTGCTTCCCTGATTCATAAGCAATATGGTGGCCTTCGGCCTCAAGCCGAGACGCAATCATTTGCGAGGTCATTTCATCACGATCAATAACAAGAATTTTCATCTGGACAGCTTTTTTATTCTAGAAACTCTGGCGAGAATGCCAAATACCCCTCCATAGTGAACGCAAAAGGTAAAAAAATAAATAAGAGATTGTTATTAGAACCTAAAAAGCCATTTACTAACAAATTTATGTCTTATTTCAGTGGTTTGATGGTCATCGACATTTATTTTGACTTTTGCAGGCGTGCTCTATACAAAAAATTAGAGTTTTTAAGCACTTCAAGGCTTTTTTAGGATAAAAATTAAAGGGATTAGAGATGAGTATTACCCTTCACAAAGGAGATTTAGCGCCAAATATTGAGTTTGGCCCTGCCGTAGCCGTCGACACAGAAACAATGGGTTTAAATCCGAAGCGAGACAGGCTTTGTCTGGTTCAACTATCTGCAGGCGATGGCACCGCACATATTGTTCAGTTCCAAGACGGTCAGTATGATGCCCCAAATTTAAAAAAATTAATGATAGATCAAGCTGTCACAAAGATTTTTCACTTCGCACGTTTTGATGTTGCCGTCATGAAAGAATATTTGAATATTGAGTGTACGCCTCTCTACTGCACCAAAATAGCTTCCCGCCTATGCCGCACGTACACCGACCGCCATGGACTTAAAGATTTAGCCAAAGAAATATTGAATGTTCATTTGGATAAACAACAACAATCTTCGAATTGGGGTGCAGGAGAGCTAACACAAGATCAACTTTCTTATGCGGCAAGCGATGTACTTTATCTTCATAAATTAAAGGATAAAACCGAAGAGATGTTGAAATCCCTGGGACGGCTTGAGCTTGCCCAACAGTGTTTTAACTTCTTACCAACCCGCGCGCAGCTTGATTTGGAAGGGTGGAATGAATTCGACATTTTCCAACATTAAGAAGAGTAAAGTAAATTAAGGGAACAGCCGCAGCAGGAATAAAATGAGTACAGCAGAAAATAAAATTATGGCAAACGAAACAGCGAATGATTTAGATATTGGCAAGCGCACTATTGAGGTTGAAGCCGAAGGTCTAAAAGCTCTGGCACAGACACTTGATGGTGCTTTTTCAGAAGCGATTGACGTCATCCATAAAATGAAAGGAGAGCGTCGTGGCCGTCTGATTGTTGCAGGAATTGGTAAAAGCGGCCATATCGCCAAAAAAATTGTAGCGACTCTAGCCTCCACAGGAACACCATCGCATTTTGTTCATCCTGGAGAGGCCAGTCATGGCGATTTAGGCATGGTCACAGAGCATGACGTGGTTCTCATGATTTCAAATTCAGGTGAAAATCCTGAACTTTCAGATTTGATTCAATACACCCGCCGCTTTGGCATTCCCTTAATTGGGATGACAAGCAAGCAGGATAGTGCCCTTGCCAAGCATTCAGATATTTTACTTTTAATGCCACAAATGCCCGAAGCATGCCCGAATGGTCTGGCGCCAACCACATCGACAACCATGACTTTAGCATTGGGTGATGCCATTGCCGTCGCCCTTTTAGAACGTATGAAACTAACCCCCGAGCAATTTGGTGTTTTTCATCCAGGAGGAAAATTGGGTAAACGCCTTTTGAGTGTTGCCGAGGTCATGCATCCTCTACAAAATATTCCAATGATGAATTCAGAAGGAACAATGGATCAAGCCATTTTGCTTTTGACATCCCATAATTTAGGCTGCGTGATTATTTCGAACGATGGTAAAGCACTGGAAGGTGTTATTACAGACGGGGACTTAAAACGTCACATGTCACCAACCTTACTGGAAAAACCTGTAAAAGATGTCATGACCTCAACGCCCAAAACGATTGCACAAGACGATCTGGCTGTTCAAGCCGTTAATATTATGAGCAAAACCCCTGGGCAGTACATCACAAGTTTAGTTGTTCTGGATCAGGATCAAAAATTAACAGGACTGATTCGTCTACAGGATTGTCTTCAAATTGGGATCTCGTAAACCTATCATGGATACGGTTGTAAAAAAATGAACATAGCCGAGAACCAAACAGAGCAACCACGCCTTTCCGACCTTCACGTTCACAAAAGAAATGTTTCGATTAACCACGGTTATACGCGGTTTGTGAAATATATGCGTTATATTCTGCCGTTAGTAGCCATTATTTTGATGGTCATCATTGTGACATGGCCCGAAATGGAAGACAAAGTTGTTGTCATCAATAAAGATGAAATCATTCCCCAATCTGAAAATGAAATTGGTGAAAATGAACTTCTGAATCCTAAGTTTGAAACCACGGATGCCCAGAATCAGCCCGTTAGCGTCACGGCAGATCGTGCCTTACAAAACCAGAACAATCCAAATCTTGTTAAACTGGACAAACCTAATGCAGATCTTAAAATGAAAAATGGCAGTGCTGTTCAAATAGAGGCATTAAGTGGAACTTATGAACAGGATACGGAAAAATTATTCTTACAAAATGACGTAAAAATTCGTCATGAAACAGGATATGAGCTTACTGCAGAAGAATTACGTGTCGACATGAAAACACGTGAGGCATTTTCGGATAAAAACGTTGCCGTAACAGGCCCTGATGCTCATATAGAAGCCACAGGATTAGAGGGAAATGTCGAAAATGGCATTTTAATTTTCAAAGGCCCTGCAAAATTGACCATTACCAATATAGAAAATATAAACGATAATAAAATCAATGAAGAGAGCGCCAATGAATAAAATATACACCAGTCTTTTTCTTCTGACTTTTTTTCTTAATCCTGTGTCATTCGCCCAAGATTTAGGAAATGGTAAAGACCCTGTAGAGATATCTGCCGACAAAACATTGGAATGGCTTCAGAACCAAAAACAATATGTAGCCAATGGAAATGTCGAAGCAAAACAAGGTGACGTTATTATTTTAACAGACAAATTGGTTGCGGATTATAAAGATGATTCAAAAAGCGGAAATGTTGAAATTTGGCAATTAACCGCCGAAGGCAATGTCAGCATTAAAAACACCGATAGTACCGCCACAGGGGACAAGGCGGTTTACAATGTTGAAACAGGATTAGCCACTTTAACAGGGCAGGATTTAAAACTGACAACACCCGATCAGGTTATCACAGCGCAAGAACGCATGGAATACAACGCCCATCAAGGCGTTGCCAAGGCCATTGGTCATGCAAAAATAGTCCAAGAAAAAAATACGCTAACGGCACAAACAATCACCGCCTATTTTGAAAAAGATCAATCAGGTAATCAGGTTTTAAAAAATGCCGATGCCGCAGGTGGCGTTACAATTAAAACGCCTGATGAAATTTTAACAGGTGATGCGGGTTTTTATAATGCCGCAAATAACACAGCCGAAGTAAAAGGAAATGTGAAAATTACACGTGGTCCTAATCAATTAGAAGGCGCCCGAGCTGAAATGAATTTAACCACAAATGTCAGCAAAATGTTTGGGTCTCCAGAAAACAATAAACGGGTTAAGGGTATTTTTTATCCTGGATCAGACAAAAGTACAGTAAAAGCAAAAGAGCAATAAAATGGATGGATTTTTACTAAACTGGTTTTTATTAATAGGGATATTTACTATGGCGCTTGCTTCCCCGGGCCCTGACTTCGTTATCGCTGTACGCAATTCTATTCTTTATTCCCGAAAAATTGGCATTATCACGGCTATTGGGTTCGCTTTGGGTGTATCTGTTCATATGACCTATACGCTTTTAGGGCTCGCTGTTTTAATCTCTCAATCTGTTATTCTCTTCAACCTTATTAAATATGCAGGCGCCGCTTATCTTTTTTATATTGGTTTTAACGCCTTAAAATCACGCGGATTTGAAGAAACCACATCACAACGCGCCCAACAAAAAACCATGAACCCCTTAAGAGCCTTATGGAACGGGTTTTTAACAAATGCCCTTAACCCCAAAGCAACATTATTTTTTATGGCAGTGTTCTCGCAATTTATTAATCCAGAAACACCTTTTTCTATACAAATAATTTACGCGTTAACTTGTGTTGTCATGACAGGAATATGGTTTAGTCTTGTCGCTATGGTTTTAACGCACCCCAAAATTAAAGCAAAATTTCTTCAATTAACCAAATGGATTGATAGAGTTTGCGGTGGACTGCTTATCGCATTAGGAATAAAATTAGCGTTTAGTAAAGCAATTTAAGGTTTTGTGGGTTTAAAATGGATACCATCAGACAGTTAAAAAGTGTTCCAAAGGGTTTAACGGCCGTTCACTTATCCAAACACTATAAAAAACGGCCTGTTCTGCACGACGTGAACATTAATGTGCAACGTGGAGAGGCTGTGGCCTTACTCGGCCCAAATGGTGCAGGAAAAACAACATCCTTTTATATTGTTACAGGATTAATTGCGCCCAATAGCGGATCAATCCTACTGGACGGTCAGGATATCACCAATCTACCTATGTACCGCCGTGCCAAACTTGGGATCGGCTACCTCCCCCAGGAAGCTTCTATTTTCCGGGGGTTAAATGTTGAAGATAATATCCGCGCTGTCCTTCAGGCACAAAATTTAACGAAGGTGAAACAAGAGAGATTATTGGAAGAATTACTTGCTGAATTTTCTATCACTCATTTAAGGCGGACACCTTCAATGGCCCTGTCAGGGGGGGAGCGCCGGCGTGTAGAAATTGCCCGCGCCTTGGCAAGCCGCCCGCAATTCATGCTCCTGGATGAACCTTTGGCAGGAATTGATCCTATAGCTGTTGGTGATATTCGGACACTCATCAAATATTTAAAAACTAAAAATATTGGCGTCCTTATTACAGATCACAATGTAAGGGATTGTTTGGACATTGTTGACCGTGCTTATATTCTGCATGATGGCCGCGTTTTAATGGAAGGAACGCCTGACGAAATCATTAACCATGAAGAAGTACGCCGAATCTATCTGGGCGACAATTTTCTTTTATAACTTTCGTTATTCCATATTCTTCTTGCCGTGGTAAAATATTTGTATGAATGAAATTTCTCAACGGTTAGATCTTAAGCAATCTCAAAATTTGGTGATGACGCCGCAATTGCAGCAGGCGATCAAACTTCTTCAACTCAACAATCAGGAAATTGCTGAATTTATTGAAGAAGAAATCGCAGAAAACCCATTGTTAGAGAAAAAGGACACAGAACCTAGTGAATCTAGCGCTCTAGAAAATACCAGAGAAGAAAAAGCAGAAGCACCTAGCGAGGATTTTGACGCAGGTACAGCGATGGCCGATATGGGATCTGGCGGCTCCGCCAGTTTTGATAAACTGGACAATGCTTTTGAAAATTCAATGAGCAAACCTGAAACACTTCGGGATCATTTGCTAGAGCAAGTCCATGTCAGTTTTGATGATCCACGAGATCAAATGATTGCCGCCCTTCTTATAGACCATCTGGATGAAGCAGGATATTTACGGGCGAGTGTAACAGATTTATCTGAACAATTAGGGTGTTCCGTTGAACGCATTGGACGTCTTTTAGATGTTATGAAACAGTTCGACCCCACAGGAATTTTTGCCCGTGATCTTGAAGAATGTTTGCGGCTTCAATTAGAAGAACAAAACAAACTTGATAAACCAACAAAAACTTTGCTTGAAAATTTAAAATTATTAGCAGATCACAATTTCAAAAAACTGGCGGAACTTTGTGACGTTAACGAGACGTATTTACAAGATATTATAAACGACATCAGAAGCCTAAACCCCAAGCCTGCCGCAGATTTTGAGCATATTGTTGTCCAAACCGCCGTTCCTGATGTTTTAATGAAAAAACTGCCAAAACATTTAGGGGGCGGATGGCGCGTTGAACTCAATAACGATACGCTTCCCAAAGTTTTAATTAATAACGAATATTATAAACAAGTAGCCAATAGCGCGACACAAAAAAAAGACAAAGAATATTTATCGAATAAATTATCTTCAGCAAATTGGTTAATTCGTTCTCTCGATCAGCGAGCACAAACTATTTTAAAAGTTGCTTCAGAAATTATTGAACAACAAGATGCGTTTTTTAATTACGGGATTGAATTTTTAAAACCCCTTACCTTAAAAGATATTGCTCAAGAAATAGAAATGCATGAAAGCACCGTAAGCCGCGTAACCAACAATAAATATATCGGAACACCGCGTGGTATTTTTGAATTAAAATACTTTTTCTCAACGGCTCTTGTCAGTGAAGATGGCACGTCCCATTCTTCAGAAACAATCAGGGCCCGTATTCAAACCCTGATTGATGAGGAAAACCCAAGCAAAGTTTTATCTGATGATAAGATCGTTGAAATTCTAAAGAGTGAAAATATCGATATTGCCCGCCGCACGGTTGCGAAATACAGGGAATCGCTGCGCATTCCTTCATCTGTCCAGCGGCGCAGGCAGAAAAAGAATCAGGCAAAATCATAAACTGCCCGTTGAGGACGCACCTCATCCCCCATCAGTTTTTGAACATTTTTCATGAAACTGGGATTCACGTCTGTGGCAAAGATGTTAAATGTCCCGTTTTGCGAAAGTTTTTTATCCATTTCGGGATGGCGCGCCAAATAATCCTTTAATTTTGGTGGAATAATTTCATCCTGCGATAAAATACGTACACGATGACGGGTTATTTCACGTACACGGTCTTTAATGGCAATATAATGCGTACACCCCAAAATAAGGCTATCAAGCCCTCTTTCTAGCAATGGCTCAAGATAGTCAGTCAAGACCATATCCATGTATTTTTCTCCCTGATTCTCAATCAAGGGGACCAAAAGAGGGGTTGGTTGGCCAAAAATACGCGCCCGCGGCGTAATTTTGACGATTTCCTCGTCATAAATTTTTGACCGAATAGTGTATTCCGTCGCAATCAAGCCGATTTGGGTTGCCCCAAGCTCTGTGGCCGATTCCAATGTCGGTACAATAACACCCAATATCCGCTTTTCAGGATATTCGTTAACTAGAAACTCCTTTTGAAGCTTACGAAGCGCGGTCACACTGGCTGTATTACAGGCAATAACGACCAATTCACAGTTTTGCTGTTCAAACAAGTAACGGATGGCGGCTTCAGACAACTTATAGATCGCCTCTGTAGAACGTCCCCCGTAAGGGACATTTAGCGTATCTCCCAAATAGGCATAATCATACTGAGGCATCGCATTTTTAATAGCCCGCGCCACGTACAGACCGCCCAAGCCTGAATCAAATATTCCTATCTTTTTATTCATCATTTTTCGCGTTTCGCCTTCACTTTTTGCCCTAAAAAATGCTATAATAAAACCATGCACATCATAGACGATGTTTCACCGTTTGGGAATGTGGCCATAGCTGCCATATCTCCCTTTTACAATATAAATCTAGCAAAAAGGTAAAAAACCATGCAGCTTTCTATCAATGGAAAACAAATGGATTTGGGAGACGCTTTACGCGCCCATATCACAGACAAAATTGAGGACATCAATCAAAAGTATTTTAATCGGGCGATTGACGCCACGATCACCCTGTCTCCAGAAGGCCATGCCTTTACCAAGAGTCACGTTTCGATTCGGGTCGGTAAAGATATTATGGTGGTTGCCGATGCACAAGACACAGACCCTTATGCTTCTTTTGATGCCGCCAGTGAAAAAGTGGCCAAACAATTACGGCGCTATAAAAAACGTCTGAGAGACCACCATGAACGCCTGGAAGAAGACAATGTCATTCCTGCACAAAATTATGTGCTCTCTCCAGAGCCTGAATCACATGACGAACCAGAAAAACACGAGCCTATGGTTGTCGCCGATATGGTTACAAATATCCAAACTATGAGCGTTTCTGAAGCCGTTATGCGTTTGGATTTGTCTGGTGAAAATGCTCTTCTTTTCCGCAATGCCCATCATGACGGCCTGAATATGATTTATCGTCGTACAGATGGAAATATTGGATGGGTTGACCCCGAAGGCAATGAATCAGCCTTTAACAAAAAGGCTGTAAATGGCTAAAACGCCATCCGAAAGGATGTAATATCCTTTATTCATGAATTATTAACTTATTTATATTAAAACCTCTGCACTTATAAAAAATGTCAGAGGTTTTTTTATTTTTTGTGCAAAAAAAGCAGAAAAAATGCTTGTTATTTTTGCATGAC
This sequence comes from Alphaproteobacteria bacterium, assembly GCA_041397885.1. Taxonomy (GTDB): domain Bacteria; phylum Pseudomonadota; class Alphaproteobacteria; order Micavibrionales; family Micavibrionaceae. The sequence continues at coordinate 24,305 of JAWKVV010000007.1, forward strand.
AGCTATTATAAGAAGGCACAGATCAGATTGGCTTTGAAGGGGAAAACAATGACCAACGAAATGAGTACATTAAATTTTGATTCTATTATTCCAGAATTAAAAGCATCCAACGTCAAAAGCGTTTTTCAAAAATTATCGACGCATGTTCATCGCTTGATTGGAACACCAGAAAGATTTATTCTAGGCCATCTTCTGGAACAAGAAAAAAGAGAGAATTCAGGAATAGGCAATGGTGTTGCTATTGCCCACATGCGCCTTCCGCGCCTAACACATCCTATGATTATTTATTCCAAATTGTCGCAAAGTGTTGATTTCAACGCCAATGATGGAGAGCCTGTTGATTTATTGTGTCTTATTCTCTCACCCGATCACGAAGGTTCTGTCCATCTTCAGCGTCTAGCCAAAGTCACACGGTTTTTTAGAGACATCAGTTTCTGTGATAAATTGCGTACAGCAACAGATAAAGATGAAATTAGACAAATTTTAAAAGAAATAAATTATCACAAACTTGCCGCATAGATTTTTATTTTAGATACAAAAAAATAAAGCCAACATAAAAGTTGGCTTTATTACAATCTTAATTTTGCTCAAAGAATATTAGTGAACCGTCACAGGGAAAAGATCATTCACACGAATGGCCGCAATGGCCGTATCATAAGAATCCATCACAGAAATTTGCGAACCATCAGCAGCATGAACAGAATAGCTGTGGTCTTTTGTGCACTTAATATAAGCCACCTGATGAAGCCCTACATCCAGAAAATCCTGGACAGAAAGCTCTTTCAAAAGCTCTAGCGTTTTTTCTTCATCTATTGATTTATGATCCATATGTTCACCTTCAAATCATATTATAACGCATAATTGATGAATATGTTCTTAAAATTTATTTTTTCTTTGAACTCTGTGTCTCCACATCAATGGCTTGAGCCGAAGAAGAATTGCCATTGATCAAGGCAGATTTACCTGAAATTTCAATCTTACGGGCTGTTGATTCAGGCTCTTTTCTCTGCATATCAATATGCAGCAAACCATTATCCAGAGAAGCACCTAACACTTCAATTCCATCTGCAAGAACGAAGCTACGTTGAAATTGGCGGCCTGCAATACCACGGTGGAGATATAGGCGTCCTTCTTCCTCTTCTTGGCGACCACGAATGGTCAGTTGATTTTTTTCAATCTCAACATCCAAATCATTCATGGTGAACCCTGCCACGGCCAAAGTAATCCTTAAGCCGTTCTCATGAATTTGTTCTATATTATACGGGGGGTAACCATCGGATCCACTTTTACGCAAACGGTTAAATGTTTCTTCGAAATGGTCAAAGCCCAAAAACATCGGGCTATCAAATAGGGATAGTCTTGTCGTCATAGCGATCTCCTTATTAGTAAGCAAAATCAATACTATGCAGGCCCGCCACTGCAGCACCTACTCCATCATTTTATCAAAATAGAAAGAGAGTTACAAGGAATCTTACTAAAACGGCCAATTAGTCAGGTTTTTTAATAAATTTTCGCCCGCAATAATGACATGAAACTTCAGCACAGCCATCAAAACTATACCAAACCTGAGGATGCCCCATCGGTCCACCACCGCCATCACAAACCACTTCATCGACATCATTGTCTACTTTAATAATTTCAGGCGAATATTTTGGATTTTGGCTCATCATTTCATCAATTTCTTAACGTTTTGTTTATCTCTTTAGAGGATAAATTAAGGGTATAAAGTGGCACGAACCTCTAAATGACGCAAGATACAAGAATCACATGTCCCATGATCTAAAAACCGATCATTTTTCTCTCATCAACAACCCGTCCATTAAGGGTCGGGAAGATAAATATCAAACCATTGAGGTTAATTTGGATGCTATTTTACAAAGTTGGAAAATATCACTGTTTAGCTTTGAATGGTTAACTCCTGAAGGAAAAATACGCTCTGCCGCCCAACTTCCTGAAATAGAAAAAGAAAAGTACGAAGAAGTTCTGGCTCTTTACAACAGTGGCAGCGCTCTGGAACGCCCTATTTTAGGAATTGGCGTCATGGACAATATTGAAATTGGATCCCGACGCGATGTCCTTTTGACGCTCTATACACAAGGTATTCGAAAACTCTCTGTCCACATTCCAAAATCAAATATGAAAGATTTTGCGCCGTATCTTTAATTTTTCAGATAAAATACCACTATGATAAAGACCGCATCTTCAGCTTCTTCACAAAAAGGCTCTGTATTTTTTTATATTCTTATTGCCATCGTCTTACTGGCCGCACTGTCTTATGCGGTTTCACGGGGAAGCCGTGTTGGGTCAAACACCATTACAGAACAGCAATCTCAAGTGATTGCTTCGGAAATACTAGAGCAGGCCGAAGCAGTTACTCTAGCTGTCCAAAAATTGCTATTACGCGGGTTTGATGAAACCGAAATTAGCTTTGAAAACTCAGCCGTCGCGGGCTACACCCTAGCATCTTGCTCGACGGATGATTGTAAAGTTTTCGCCTTAAGTGGCGGTTCTCTAAACTGGTTTACACCGCCGCAAGGCGCCAATAATGGTGAAGATTGGGTCTATACAGGAAATTTGCCTATTCTGGGTAATGGGTCACAGAATTATTATGATATCACAATGATTTTGCCCAATATCAATGAACAAATTTGCCGTCAGTTGAATGTAAATTCCAATGTTGTTACCAATCTGAATGACCCTATCCCTGTTGCAAATGACACAACGCTACTGGCCAATAAATTAACCACGGCCACCCCAATAGCCACAAGTCCAAACTTCATTGACGGAGCCAATATAGATAATCACGATGCTGTATGCGTGCAGATCGTTGGTAGCTCTGGGGAATTTGCCGCTATCCCAGCCAACGCCTATTTCTTTGTAAAAACCATCTATGCGGGTTAATTGATTAAGCCTTCTTTTGCCAGCTTGTCCCTTCACGGGTATCCTTGATTTCAACACCCATTTCTAGCAATTCATCCCGGATTTCATCGGCGCGCAAGAAGTCTTTATTGTCTTTGGCCTCAATACGATCCGCAATAAGAGATTCAATCTTTACAACATCTTCATCCAAAAACCCGTCTTCTGCATCACCAAACCAATCTTCTGGATCTTGTTGAAGAATACCAATTAAATGGCCAATAGCCAGAAGCGCAGCTTTGAGCTCCACCCCCTCTTTTTCTTTCAGTAATTTGTTAATTTCAGCCAAAACCAAGGGCGTATTCAAGTCATCACAGAGTGCATTTAAAACGGGGACAGGAACTTCTTTTGAGTTTACATCCACATCTTTTAAATCAAGAAGTTTTTGATAAAGTTTATCAAGCAAAATTTTATTTTGACGAAGAACCTGTTCGCTCCAATCCAAAGGTTGCCTATAATGGGCACTTAAAAGGGTCAAGCGCAGCACTTCCCCATCATACTGATCGATAAGATCATGGACGAGCAAGAAATTACCCAAAGATTTGGACATTTTTTCACCTTCTACGGTGACAAATCCGTTATGGACCCAGTATTTTGCAAAACTATCTGGTTCTTCTTGTTTATCGTTGGCGCAGCAGCTCTGAGCAATTTCGTTTTCATGGTGAGGAAACTTTAAATCCGCCCCGCCGCCATGAATATCAAATGGAAGGCCTAAATGCTTTTCAGCCATAGCAGAACATTCAATATGCCACCCTGGGCGTCCTACACCCCAGGGACTATCCCATCCTGGCTGGTCAGGTGTACTGGGCTTCCACAACACAAAATCCGCAGGATCTTTCTTATACGGAGCGATTTCGACGCGTGCCCCTGCGACCTGTTCGTCACGACTACGCCCTGAAAGCGCCCCGTAGGAGGGATCAGACGGCACATGAAACAACACATGCCCCTCAGCTTCGTATGCATGACCGCGCTCAATTAAAGCTGTAATCTGGTCAATCATTTCCTGAATATGGTCGGTGGCTTTGGGCTGAATATTTGGCTTATGAACCCCTAGACTGGCCATATCCTCATTATAAATACGGGTATATTTTTCAGTGATTTCGGAGATAGAAACACCTGCTTCCTCAGCAGCAAGCATGATTTTATCCTCAACATCTGTGATATTCGAAGCGTAAGTGACTTTGGGGTATACATGCCTTAGAAGTCGCGCCCAGACATCAAAGACCACTGCCATGCGGGCATTGCCAATGTGAGCATAGTTATAAACCGTAGGTCCACACGCGTACATACGTACGTTTGAAGGATCAAGAGGGGTAAATTCCTCTTTCCGGCGGGTTAAAGAGTTATAAAGCTTAATATCAGACACAAAACACACACAGCCACAACACTGTGCTCCTTATTCAATTCATAATGGAGGAGATTATAGGTTTATGCGCAACAACCGCAAGAGCAGTCTTTACTGCAACCGTGACAACAGTCACACTTTTCACAAGTGCAGCAACTGCAAGAACAACCGCATCCGCACGATTTATTATGTTTTATGTCTTGAGCCATAAGCATTTTTCCGTCATAAAGCGTTAGATTTAGTTAATTATAGCATAGATTGAGCATGAGCGTTGAAAAATTTAAACCTAAAACACCTGTAACCAAACCAACACGAAAAGAGGCAGAAGCCGCCGTTGAAGTTTTGTTGCGCTGGGCAGGTGATGACCCAAACCGTGCAGGATTATTAGAGACCCCTGCGCGTTATACCCGTGCCTTTGAAGAATTTTTTTCTGGCTATACTCAAGACCCTGCCAAAGAACTCCAAAAAACCTTTGAGGATATTGAAGGTTATGATGACATGGTTTTGGTCAAAGATATTGAATTTGTTTCACACTGCGAACATCACATTGCTCCGATTATAGGTAAAGCGCATGTTGCCTACTGGCCCGATAAAAAAATTGTTGGGATTAGCAAGCTAGCGCGTATTGTTGATATCTACGCCAAACGTCTTACGTCACAAGAAAATATGACACGAGAAATCGCTGATATTATTTCAGATACACTAGAAGCCAAAGGGGCTGCGGTCATGATTGATGCCAATCATCAATGTATGAGTACACGCGGCGTGAATAAATCTTGCTCCTCAACAGTAACATCACACTTTACAGGATTATTTAAAAAAGATGCAGAAATACGTCAGCGCTTTATGGAGATGATAAAGTAAAATGAAATTCACTCTGCCCCAATGGTACGACCTTCACGTTCATTTCAGACAACGAACACCTATGGCAGAGTATATCAAAGCGCACGTTGCCATGGGTGTTTGTGGCGTACTCGCAATGCCAAACACCAAACCACCTGTCTCGCATGTAAGTGGTAAAAACACTTCAGATTATTGGACGATCGAAAATTATTTAAACGACTTGAAAGATGCAGGTGGAGATAGCTTTCAGGATATCATTATCCCATTATATTTAACCAAAGACACAACACCAAAAATGATTATAGAAGGCGCAAAACTTGGTCTTTTGCGTGCCTGTAAATACTACCCACCTCACGGCACAACCAACGCTGATTTTGGTGCAAGCTTGGAAACATACATGACAAATGGCGTTTTTGCCGCAATGGAAGAAGCGGGTGTTGTTTTAAACATTCATGGAGAGGAACACGGCCTAAAAGGTGAAGAATATTTTGGGCAAGACAGTAATGCCGAAGATTATTTTTACAAAAACAAAATGCCCAAATTAATAGAGAAATTTCCAAAATTAAAAATTGTCTGTGAACATATCACAACCAAAACTGCGGTTGAATTTGTAAAAAACACTGATAACAACTTAGCAGCGACTATAACACCGCAACATCTTCTTTATACAGTCGCTGATTTATTGCAGGGATTAAAATATCATCTCTATTGCTTGCCCCTTGTAAAATTCGAAAAAGATAAAAAATCTTTATTAGCAGCGGCCACATCAGGGCATTCAAAATTCTTTGCAGGAACAGATAGTGCGCCGCATACAGCCAAAGCTACTGATTGTGGCTGCGCCGCAGGATGTTTTACAGGACTGATTGCGCCGCAGCTTTACGCACAAGCTTTTGATTTGGGTGAACACAACATTGATGCTTTCAAAAACTTTTTATGTCTCAACGGCCCCAAATTTTATGGCCTCCCTCCTGCAAAGAAGACATTTACTTTAGAGAAAAAAGATAACCAAGTGGACACCCTTAAAACATCTGATGGTGACGTCATCCCCCTTAACATTGGTCTTGGTCAGAAAACTCTTCCGTGGAGTATTGTATGACATCCACAGACCAAACAACGGATCTTCAATTAAAATTTGATAACGACGGATTAGTTGCTGCCATCGCACAAGATTTTCAAACTAAAGAAGTTCTGATGCTGGCCTGGATGAATCAGGAAGCATTTGAAAAAACCTTAGCAACAGGTGAGGCGCATTATTGGAGTCGTTCCCGACAATCACTTTGGCATAAAGGTTCAACGAGCGGCGCCATACAAATTATTAAGGAAATTAAAATTGATTGCGACCAAGATGCTCTCCTTTTATTGGTCGAGCAAAAAGGCCAAGGGGCCTGTCATACTGGACAAAAATCCTGTTTTTACAGAAATATCAAAAATGGTGGAAAATTGGTTTTTGAAGACCAAAAAAGCCCCGATAAATAAAATTTTATTTAAATTTTTCCTATCATAAAAAATCTATTTATTTCAAAGGATTAGTATATTATCATGGACATGAAAATCGTCGTTCGACGGGTTCTTTAAAGACCTTATTAACTGTTTTGCTCTATGATTAGCATGTAAAAGAGTGATTTGGTCGTTTCTTAATTGAGCAAAAAAATGGGGGAGAATAGAGTGTCATTTAGCAACTTTGTGCTGTCTTTTTTCTCGTCATTATCCCAACAAAACAGCACTTTTAAGAAAAAGAAAAACCTATCCGCAACAAACTCCTTCAAAGTTGCGACGCTTCAGCGCTCGGCTGCAACTCAAATATGGAAGAGCCGTCTGAGTTGGCGCATTGCTAGCGTTGTGTTCTTAACCATTTTAATTGTTCAAATCCTTATTCTGTCTTTAACAGTACGCCAAGAAGAACAAAGATTATTAAATGATCTTCGTGAAGTAGGACGTTCGGCTATCGCTCCCCTTCTTGAAACACCCTCTAGTCTTTATGACTCCCCCTTAGAGAGTGATAGAGCCAATCGCTTGATTTCTTCAACGATTGTCAACGGGCTTACCATTTACTCTAGCGATCTTCTAAATTTGGGAAGCTATGGTGAACCCGTTTCAATCATGATGCTGAATCAAGATAGTCTTTCTAGAACGTATCGCTCATTCGATGGTGGTTCTTACGAGGTTGTGTACCGTCCCAATGACTTAAGAAAAAGTTACATTATTGTAGCACGATTAAATTCTCAAAATGTTGATCCTGCGATCGTTTCTTATGTCAGACAAAATATCGTTATTCTTTTACTACTGTCTGCTTTTGTTACGACTGTTTTGATGATTGCACTTGGACATTGGTTGCTTGAACCTATTTTGTTCATGCGAAATAATCTAATTATCGCCCAGCAAAATCCTGAAAATCCCAGAATTCAGGATTCTCCTTTCAATCCAAAAGATGAAATTGGTGGAGCGATCGAAATTGCACAAAGTCTTATTCGTAAAAATGCCGAAAGTATGCAGCAGGTCCGCGCTGCGGCAGAAGATAAGATTCATAAGCTCGCCTATTTTGACCAACTAACGGGTCTACCGAATAGAACGCTATTTGTTCAAAAATTAACCGAACAAGCCTTTGCAGGGGAAGATGAAAGTACGAAACGGTTTGCCGTTGTAACGCTTGATCTTGATCATTTCAAAGATATTAATGATTCCATGGGGCATAGCGTAGGCGATGCGATTTTGCGCGGTGTTGCAAAACGCTTGCGCGCCTCTCTTCCCGAAGGCGCGGTCGTAGCGCGGGCAGGAGAGGATGAATTTGCTGTTACAATGCCTCTAAATACAGACCTAAATACAGCGCGCGACGTTGGAGCAAAAGTTGCAAGTATTATTAAGGCTGAGCCGTTTAAAGTGTTTAACGAAAGTTTTCAAATTAGAACATCTATTGGCGTTGCCACTTATCCCGACGATGGTAAAGACCCCAACGATGTTCTTAAGAATGCAGATATTGCCTTGAACCGCGCCAAAGAAGAAGGACGCGACCGTATCCGCGAATATTCCGAAGATTTTGATAAAGTTGTTCAACAAAGATTCCAGCTCTTGCGCGACTTAAGAGATGCTCTTGAAAATGAAGATCTAGATATTTTCTATCAACCACAATTTGATCTGAGAACAGGACAAATTATTGGCGCTGAAGCCCTTTTAAGATGGTGGAAAAAAGATAACAGCAAAGAAGGTGGTTCTTACATTTCTCCTGCTGAATTCATCCCTATTGCCGAACAATCTGGGCTTATTGTTCCTATCGGCTCTTGGGTTATGAAAGAAGCCTGCCGTACCGCAAAAAAATGGCATGATGCAGGAAAAAATATAAGAATTGCCGTCAATGTTTCTGGGGCACAATTCTTCCAAGGTGATCTGGTTGAATACACAAAAGAAGTTTTGAAAAAAACTGGTGTTAAGCCTGAACTTTTAGAACTGGAAGTGACTGAAAGTGTCTTCATGGATGATATTAGCATTGCGCTAGACACGTTGCACAAATTGCACAAATTAGGGGTAGAACTAGCCATTGATGATTTTGGTACGGGGTATTCGTCCCTATCCTATTTGCGTCAATTCAATATTGATCGCCTAAAAATTGACCAATCTTTCATCCGAAATGCCCTTACCAACAACGATGATGCGGCGATTGCCAAAACTATCATTAATCTAGGTCATTCTTTAAATCTTAGTGTTATCGCCGAAGGCGTGGAAACCTATGAACATGAAAGATTTTTGATTGAACATGGATGCGACGAAGTGCAAGGCTTCCGCTATTCCAAACCCATTCCGAAAGACGATTTCTGGAAGTTTGCCAGTGAATATAATGGCTCTCTTGAAAGCTTTAGAGTCTGATCTTTTTATTTTAACTTGCTCCGTTTTTAATGCCCGCTTATAACTATGCGCTATGAGCACGCAAAAACTATCCTCTTCAAAATCTGGCGCTTTACGCGGTGTATCTATCATACCTGGAGATAAATCTATCTCTCATCGTTCGCTCATGTTTGGAGGAATAGCTATCGGTGAAACCATCATTCATGGTCTTTTAGAAGGGGAAGATGTTATTCATACTGCGCAAGCCATGCGCACCATGGGAGCAGATATCTACAAAGATAATGACGGTATTTGGCATTGTCATGGCGTCGGAATTGGTGGCTTGAAAGAACCTGATACCGTCCTTGAGATGGGCAATAGTGGCACATCCACCCGCCTTTTGATGGGGCTTGTCGGTGGCCATAATATTACAGCCCAATTTACAGGGGACGCATCACTCACCAAACGCCCGATGAACCGTGTGATTATCCCTTTAGAGATGATGGGTGCAAAAATTGTAGCACGCGAAGGCGGTCTGCTTCCTTTAAGTTTAAGTGGTCCTAAAGATGCTCTAGCCATTACCTACAAACTTCCTGTCGCGAGTGCTCAGGTTAAATCTGCAGTCATGCTCGCAGGATTATCTGCAAAAGGGACAACAACCGTTATTGAAGAAACGCCAACCCGCGATCATACCGAAAATATGCTACGCGCTTTCGGGGTGCCTGTTGAAATAGAAAATTTGCAAAATGGCGCGCAAGCCATCCATGTCACGGGCCAAAAAGATTTAACAGCAACAACAGTTCATGTTCCCGCTGATCCTAGTTCTGCAGCCTTTCCAACAGTAGCCGCCCTTTTAAACAAAGGGTCAGAAATCCGTATGAATAATGTTCTGATGAATGACAGACGTAGTGGAATTTATACGACCCTCATTGAAATGGGAGCGGATATTAGTTTTGAAAACGAACGCATTGAATCAGGCGAAAAAGTTGCTGATTTAACCGTCAAAGGCTCAAACACTCTTAAAGGAATTAATGTTCCTGCCTCACGTGTACCCAGCATGATTGACGAATTTCCTATTCTTGCCATAGCCGCAAGCCTTGCTGAAGGAACAACAACCATGACAGGGTTGGAAGAACTTCGTGTCAAAGAAAGCGACCGTCTTTTAATGATGTATGAGGGTTTAAAATCTTGCGGCGTCAATTTAGAAATGGGAGAATCAAGCCTAACAATATATGGTAATGGACAACCACCAAAAGGAGGAGTGGAAATCAAGACTGCCCTTGATCACCGCATTGCCATGAGTTTTCTGATTTTAGGAAGCGTTACGAATCAATCCGTTCACATAGATGATGGAACACCTATACAAACCAGTTTTCCAACATTTGTACCGTTAATGAATGATTTGGGAATGACCATTACGGCTTAAAATTTTCAGCAGTAGAAGATGTTAAATTATGTGCCTTTTCTAAATCTTCAACGCGATATTGTTTCCAATTCTCTAGTTCCCTAACATTTGGTTCTTCACCATTGCCGTAAATATAACTATCAATCACATACACTTGACCCGTGGCCATTTCTACAACACTTGCGCTGTTATGGGGATAGACTCCATTAAACATCAAACCTTTGTAAACGGGATGTCCAACCGTATGAAATTTTAACAATCCATCATCCTGCAAAAACTTCAAATATTTTGTGGTATTGACGGTTTCATCAATACAATCCAGTTCATAAACAGATTGGCGCGACAAAGGTGCTTTAGGAAGGTCTATCTTCGTTCCAACAGCTTCCCCCATATATTTTTCCATCAAGGCAATGGCCTTAGCAATCTTTTGACGTTCAGCCTGCGGCGTTTTTGATTTTTTCTTAAAAATCTTTTGAATCTTCTTCCACTCTGGCTTAGTAAAATTGGTCAAAGAAGGGTAAGAACACCCATACCCGTGGCATAATATAAATTTTTGTGGCGATGCATCAGGATCTGGATATTGCCCTAAATTAAGCCCCGCCGCCGTACCACACGCCCCAAGAAAAAATGTTAAAATGAGGAAAAATTGTTTCATCGCTTTTCTTTAACGTCTCTAGGCGTTAAATACAATGTCATGACTTTATCTCGAAAGCTAATCATCGCAATAGATGGCCCCGCAGCGAGCGGAAAAGGCTCGCTAGCCAAAAAACTCGCCGAATATCTAGGATTTGATTTTTTAGATACTGGTGCGCTTTACCGGCGTGTAGCGCTCAAAGTTATTCAAAACAACGTAAAATCCGACGATATTGCCGCCATTATTAATTGCGCGAAGGCTTTAAGTACCAATTTAGACGAAAAATACGATGATTCCCTATTAAGAAACGACGATGTAGGATCCATGGCTTCTATTGTTGCCCAAATTCCCGAAGTCCGTGCATATCTTATTGATTTTCAAAGAAATTTTGCAAAAAAAGCGGTCAAAGGAGCTGTTTTAGATGGCCGTGATATTGGCACAGTCATCTGCCCAGACGCGGATATTAAGCTTTTTGTCACGGCCTCCCTCGAAAAAAGAGCACAAAGACGGCATAAAGAGTTGCAATCTCGCGGTATAAACGCTACAAACGCCTCAGTTTTGGCAGAAATGCAAGAACGGGATGAACGGGACAGTGTTCGCTTAAACGAACATCTAACACCCCATAACAACGCCATAGTGATAGACACTTCAGATATGACTCCTCAGGAAGTTTTTGACGAAGCTCTTAACATTATCGGCCACAAACCCTGATCTAGACGTATGTCTCCAAAACTATAACGTGAGTTGTTGGAGGCAGGCGAGAGCCAGAAAACGTTTTCCTTCAATTCATAAATTCAAACTAAAGAAAGTTCATTAATCAAATTGATTGATGAAAGAAGGTATTAACGATGGCTCAAGCAGCTAAGACTATAAAAGATAGAGTTGAATCAAAAGAGTTTGCCGCTCTTTTAGAGGAATCTATGACCCATCAGGCCCAACAAGGGTCTGTTGTTAAAGGCAGAATTATTGAAGTACAAAACGATGCCGTCATCATTGACGTCGGTCTTAAATCCGAAGGGCGTGTTTCTCTTCGTGAATTCAGCACCCCTGGACAAGATCCAGAAATTCGTGTGGGTGATGAAGTCGATGTTTTTGTCGACCGTATGGAAGACAGAAATGGTGAAACCGTTCTATCCCGTGAAAAGGCGCGCCGTGAGGAAGCCTGGTTCGAGATGGAAGCATCCCATAAGAAAAATGAACGCGTAACAGGTATCATCTTTGGCCGCGTTAAAGGTGGTTTCACTGTTGACCTTGGCGGCGCAGTTGCGTTCTTGCCAGGATCACAAGTAGATATTCGCCCTGTACGCGATGTTTCCCCATTAATGGGCACACCCCAACCTTTCCACATTTTGAAAATGGATCGTCAACGTGGCAACATTGTTGTATCACGCCGTGCCGTTCTTGAGGAAAGCCGTGAAGAAGCAAAATCCGACATGATGGACACCATCAAAGAAGGTTCTGTTGTTCAAGGGATTGTCAAAAACATCACAGATTACGGTGCATTTATCGACCTTGGTGGTGTAGACGGTCTATTGCACGTCACAGACGTATCTTGGAAACGTGTTAATCACCCATCAGAAGTCTTGCAAGTTGGTCAAACGATTGATGTCCAAATCATTCGTTTCAACCAAGAAACAGGACGTATCTCATTGGGTATGAAACAACTTGAAACCGACCCATGGGAAGGTGTGATTTCCAAATACCCAATCAAAGGCATCTTCAAAGGCCGTGTGACCAACATCACAGACTATGGTGCTTTCGTAGAGCTTGAAGACGGTATCGAAGGTCTTGTTCACGTTTCTGAAATGTCATGGACGAAGAAGAACGTACACCCAGGACAAATTATTTCTACTTCTGAAGAAGTTGAAGTTATGGTCTTGGAAGTCGACATGGACAAACGCCGTATCTCTTTGGGTATCAAGCAATGTCAAGACAACCCATGGGCAAGCTTTGGCGATAAACACAAAGTTGGCGATGTCCTAGAAGGCGAAATCAACAACGTGACCGAATTTGGTCTGTTCGTTGCTGTAGACGCCGACATTGACGGCATGGTTCATTTGTCTGATATCTCTTGGGAAGATCAAACCGAAGACGCTTTAAAAGCCTACAAAAAAGGTGAAAAAGTGAAGGTTAAAATCCTCGACATTGACCCTGAAAAAGAGCGCGTCGCCCTCGGCATTAAACAGCTGACCGACGATCCTTTTGAAGGCGCGATGAAAGGCATGGCCAAAGGCGCAGTTGTCACCTGTACCGTTTCAAACGTTACTGCAACAGTTGTTGAAGTCACTGTAAACGATGGTGTCACAGGCGTTATCAAAAAAGCCGACCTTTCCCGTGAGCGTTCAGAACAACGCACAGACCGTTTTGCCGTTGGCGAAAAAGTCGATGCGAAAATTCTGTCTGTTGACCAGAAAAACCGTAAAGTCACATTGTCTATCAAGGCGCGTGAAATCGACGAGGACAAGCAAGCGCTTGAGACCTTCGGTTCAACTGAATCTGGCGCCTCTCTTGGTGATATTCTGGGTGCAGCATTAAGCAGCTCAAAAGCAGCTGAACCTGCCGAAGAAGAAAAACCAAAAGCAAAAAAAGCGGCTGCGAAAAAAGCACCTGCCAAAAAGGCAGCAAAAAAGCAGACGCAAAAGCCGATGATGCTGAATAAGGTTTGTTAAAAGCCTCTCAGGCTGAGTAAATCTGCTAAAGCCCCATATAAAAATAAGAAAACCGCTCCTGGTTCATTCACGGAGCGGTTTTTTTTAATCTGTAACACCCTGTTATTATTTACAAAAACCCCCCGTCTTTAGTTTGTTCCGTCTAAATGAGGGGGTGGGGGTCCACAACCACGAACCCACAGAATTGAAACAGTAAAAAGGCACAAAAATTCTGTAAATTCCCTCTATAATAAGAAATTATTCCTAATTTGTCAAGGTGTTTGGCTTCTTCAAGCTTAAAATCTGTCATTTTCACGTCCATAACGAAAATTCGCATGATTCAAAAAACCCTGCATTTTCAAAGGATTAAAGAATCTTTTCCTTGACGTACCCCCCTGCTTTACGTCATCATTAAGCATAGGGTCATTTAAGGTATTCGTGTTTAACTTAACGAGATGGAGAGTCAGCAATGACAAAATCTGAACTCATACAAAAACTGGCAGAGCGTAACCCGCATTTATTCTTGCGCGATATCGAGAAGATTGTGGATACCGTTTTCAACGAAATCACTAGCGCCATGGCCAAAGGCGACCGTGTAGAGCTGCGTGGGTTTGGAGCCTTTTCTGTTAAACACCGCGATGCCCGTGTTGGTCGCAACCCACGGACAGGTGAAACTGTTCATGTTGAAGCCAAGCGTCTCCCCTTTTTCAAAACGGGAAAGGCCTTACGTGAAAAATTGAATGAAGAAGGCGATGATTTAAAATCAAAAGAAGATAATTTTTATAATCCGCTTTCCCACTAATAATTTTCAAACTGGAAATTTATAAATGTCTCTTTTGCGTTGGATTATAGCCCTCCCGATTATCGTGGGGGCTGTTTTATTTGCGGTGGCCAACCCTGACCCTGTTACCTTAACATGGAGTCCGTTTCACAAACCGACCGAATTGCCGCTTTATTTTGTTGTGCTCGCCTTTTTAGGAGCAGGGTTTTTACTCGGCGCGTTTATGGCATGGCTCGGCATGGGCAAAACCCGCGCAGAGCGGCGCCGTTTAAAGCGTGAAAATAAACAAATGGAAAAAGATATTAATGAAGCCAATGAAAAATTAACCGAGTCTCTGGCTCAACAGAAGAAGATAGAACCTGCCCCTTCTGTGATAGATATGGATGATGAAGACGATGAGTAAGACCCCAATTATATATTGTGCGATTGATAAGCCCGATATAGACGCGGCATTAAAACTGTGTGCGCAAATTACGGGGGAAGGATTAGGCATTAAATTAGGATTAGAATTTTTTAATGCTCTAGGGCTTGAAGGGTTAAAGAAAATTCAAACTGCCTACCCCAATATGCCAATTTTTCTGGATTTAAAATATCATGATATTCCCAATACCGTAGCCAGCGCCATTCGTGCCGTAACAAACGGTTTTACACCTGCATATATAAACGTGCATGCCGCAGGGGGAATGGAAATGATGAAAGCCGCGAAGGAAGCCTGTCCTGCCCAGACAAAATTATTGGCAGTCACCATCTTAACAAGCCTTGATGAAACAGCGATTTCCGATGTGGGCTATAAAGAAGGAATCAGTGAACGTGTTATTCAAATGGCAAAATTAGCACAGCAAGCAGGGTGTGACGGTATTGTTTGTTCAAGCCATGAGATTGAAACCGTTCGCGCAGTTTGTGGAAATGATTTTGTTTTAATGGTGCCTGGAATTCGCCCTGCGGGAAGCGAGATTGGTGATCAAAAACGGATCACGACCCCGAAAGAGGCCATAGATAAGGGCGCCACCCATTTGGTGATTGGCCGGCCCATTAGTCAGGCGGATAACCCCGCCAAGGCCGCGAAAGAAATTTTAGAGTCCTTGTGATGACGAAAGTTAAAATATGTGGCCTATCAACACCAGAAACAATTACTGCCGCGATTGAAGCAGGGGTAGATTTTGTAGGATTGGTTTTTTACCCACCTTCTCCACGCCATGTTGACATTGAAGTTGCTGCATATTTAGCCAAACAAATTCCTGAGACGGTCAAAATTGTTGGTTTATTTGTTGATCCCAATGACCAAATGCTCCAAAACGTCCTCAATGCTGTACCGTTATCAATGATACAGCTTCACGGAGATGAACAACCAGAGCGCGTTGCCAACATCAAAAAAACTTTTGGCCTTCCTATTATCAAAGCCTTATCGATTTCTGATGACAATGATTTAGAAGAAGCTATTCTTTATGATGGGATTGTGGATTGGTTGTTATTTGATGCGCGCCCGCCTGTAGATTTAATCGCCATAGGCCCGAATGAAAAAGCCTTACCTGGCGGCAATGGAATCGCCTTTGACTGGAACATTCTAAAAGGATATCAGGGGCAAAGCCCATGGATGTTGGCGGGCGGATTAACCCCTGACAATGTTGTTGATGCAATTACCATAATACACCCAAAGGCCGTAGATGTATCCCGCGGGGTTGAAACAGGGGCAGGAATCAAGGATTTGGCTAAAATTCAGGCTTTCATTTCTGCGGTAAAACAGGCATAACATTGGCCTTATGAGCGCAAAAACCCAACCCACACCCGCAAATTCCCTTCGCAGCGGCCCTGACGCCAACGGTCATTTTGGCCTTTATGGCGGACGATATGTCGCCGAAACTCTGATGCCTTTAATTTTAAGTGTCGAGAAAGCCTGGCACAAAGCCCGCAACGATCAAAAATTCTGGGATGAATTTCATGCCCTGGCCAAAGATTATGTGGGACGCCCTTCTCCGCTTTATTTTGCCGAGGCCACAACCAAACATTTGGGCGGTGCGAAAATCTATTTCAAACGGGATGAGTTGAACCACACAGGCGCGCATAAAATCAATCACTGTCTAGGGCAAATTTTACTCGCCCGCTTAATGGGAAAAACAAAAATTATTGCCGAAACAGGAGCAGGACAACATGGCGTTGCCACCGCCACGGTCTGCGCTCTATTCGATATGCCGTGCAAAGTTTTTATGGGCGCAGAAGATATCGAACGCCAAAAACCCAATGTCTTCCGGATGAAATTATTAGGCGCAGAAGTTGTTCCTGTAACATCAGGGTCTGGCACATTAAAAGATGCGATGAACGAAGCGCTTCGGTATTGGGTTGGGAATGTCGATGATACTTATTACATTATCGGCACAGTTGCAGGCCCGCACCCTTACCCAGAAATGGTACGCGATTTTCAATCTGTTATTGGAACCGAAACCAAAGAACAGATGATGGAAAAAGAAGGACGCCTTCCTGATTCTCTTGTGGCATGCATTGGCGGCGGATCAAACGCCATGGGATTATTCCACCCCTTCCTTGATGATATGAGCGTACAAATGTACGGCGTTGAAGCGGGCGGCCTGGGCGTGGATACGGATAAACATGCCGCAAGTCTGAACGGCGGATCAGCAGGTATTTTGCACGGTATGCGGTCTTACTTCTTACAAAATGATGATGGCCAAATTACCGAAGCCCATTCTATTTCCGCTGGATTGGATTATCCAGGAATTGGTCCCGAGCATGCCTATCTTAATGATATTGAGCGTGTGAATTATGTTTCTGTAACAGATGACGAAGCATTGGAGGCCTTTAAAATGATGTCAAAATTGGAGGGTATTATTCCTGCCCTAGAACCCAGTCATGCTTTTGCCCATGTTTTGAAACTTGCACCAACATTACCAAAAGATCATCTTCTGGTGATGAATTTATGTGGCCGTGGCGATAAAGATATTTTCACTGTCGCTGAAAAATTGGGAATGAAGATATGACACGCATATCCAAAAGATTTGAAGATCTAAAAAATCAAAATAAAAAAGCTCTTGTGACTTTTATTACTGCAGGTGATCCAACGATTGACCAAAGCAAACAGGTTCTAAAAAAGTTACCTGCAAGCGGTGCAGACTTTATCGAGATTGGCATGCCCTTCACCGACCCGATGGCGGATGGCCCAGCGATTCAGGCAAGCTCTCTTCGTGCGTTAAATAACGGGATGAATCTCAAAAACGTCTTGGACATGGTCAAAGATTTTCGTAAAGACGATAGCGAAACACCTGTGATTTTGATGGGATATTTCAACCCGATTTATAAATATGGATGTGAAGAATTTGCCCAAGATGCCAAAGCCGCAGGAGCGGACGGTTTAATTGTCGTTGACTTGCCTCCTGAAGAAGATATGGAATTACGTGAACCTGCACAAAAAGTAGGACTAGATTTAATCCGCCTTGTCACACCAACAACAATTGGAACACGTTTGGATACGGTTTTAGAAGGAGCGAGCGGTTTTCTTTACTACGTGTCCATTACAGGGGTGACAGGTACCAAATCCGCCGATACGCAGGCCGTCGAAAAACATATTGAAGCGATTAAAATCAAAACAGACCTACCTGTTGCGATTGGTTTTGGAATTAAAACCCCAGAAGATGCCAAAGCCATGGCGCAAATTGCCGACGGTGTTGTAGTGGGGTCAGCAATTGTAGAAAATATCTATCAAAACCAAGCCTCTAACAACTTATCCGCGATTATCTCCACCCAAGTCCAGACCTTAAAACAAGCTATTTGAGTTGCGTTTTGACCCTATAATGCGGTAAAACAGAGCATCATTGAAGAGGAAGTGAATAAACATGAACTGGTTATCAAACTTTATCCGTCCGTCTATCCGCTCCATTGTTGGGGAACAAAAAGATGTTCCTGACAATTTATGGCAAAAATGCCCATCTTGCGAAGGGATGTTGTTCCACAAAGAAATTAAAGCGAATTTAAATGTTTGCTATCACTGTGATTTTCATATGGCTCTGCCTGTCACAAAACGCCTGGAAGTTATGTTTGACGAGGGCAAGTACAGTAAAATCAGTACGCCTTCCGTCCCGCATGATCCATTGAAATTTAAAGACAAGAAAAAATATGCCGACCGTCTGAAAGATACGCGCGCCAAAACAGGTGAACAAGACGCCTTGATGATTGGCAAGGGCACAATTGGGGGCCAGAACGCCGTGGTTGCCGCCTTTAATTTCGAATTTATGGGTGGTTCTATGGGAACCGCCGTTGGCGAAGGTATTATCCGCGCTGCCGAAGAAGCGGTGAAAACAAAATCAGCCTTAATTGTTGTTCCTGCCTCTGGCGGTGCACGGATGCAAGAAGGGATGCTGTCCCTGATGCAGATGCCGCGTACGATCATTGGTGTAGACATGGTCAAAGAAGCAGGCCTTCCTTACATTGTTTTACTTGCCAATCCAACCACAGGGGGTGTCAGCGCCTCTTTCGCGATGGTTGGTGATATCCACATGGCAGAACCTGGCGCAACCATTGGTTTTGCTGGCCGCCGCGTTATTGAAGAAACTGTTCGCGAAACCCTGCCGAAAGATTTCCAAACCGCAGAATATCTTTTAGATCATGGCATGGTAGACATGGTGGTGGCTCGCGGTGATCTGAACAAGGAAATTGGCAAGGTGCTTGAACTGTTGATGAAAAAGACCAAAGATTTCACACCGAATGGCGGAAAATCAACAAACAATAAAAACAACCCAAACGACAGAAATGGCCGTAGCGGTAGAAACGGTAAAAACTCGAGTACCTCTGCCGTCACCAAAGCAAGCGCCGTACAAAAAACCCCAGCGAACACGCAAAATGCGCTTAAGGTCAAAAAACGGAAGTAGTCCTGCCCTGCATCCCGAAAAAATTCATAATAAAAGTAATGACCCTGCCTTAGAACAGCGGTTAAAGGATATTCTGACTCTGCTTTATAGTTTTTATGAGCAGGAAATTGACATGTCTTTAGAACGTGTAGGGCGTTTTTTAAGCCAGTTAGGGAACCCTCAGCTCAAACTCCCTCCTGTTATTCATGTTGCAGGCACCAATGGCAAAGGATCAACCGTTGCCACCTTACGCAGTTTATTAGAAGCCAGTGGCAAGCGCGTTCACGTTATGACATCTCCCCATCTGATCCATCCAACTGAACGTGTACGTTTGGCAGGAGAACTTATTAGTACAGAAAGTTTGATTGGTGTTTTAGAAGAATGTTTGGCGATCAACAGACAAGAACCGATTACATTTTTTGAAATGTTAACGGCGGCGAGTTTTTTGGCAATGGCGCGAACACCTGCCGACTATACAATTTTAGAAACAGGTATGGGCGGCAGATTAGATGCCACGAATGTTGTGCCAAACCCTGTCTGTACGATCATCACCACCATCTCCAAAGATCATGAAAAATTTTTGGGAGATACATTAAAAAAAATTGCTTTCGAAAAAGCGGGGATCATGAAAGCGGGCGTGCCATGCGTTATTGGATATCAAACACCTGAAGCCATCAAAGCAGGCGTTCTAAATGTTTTCCACGATGTATCCCAAGCCTTATCCCCTGATGCAGAATTGGTGCGCTGCGGTGCAGAATGGCAAAGTGAAGCGCAAGAGGATCGGCTCAAATTCACATGGCATGGTCATTCAATTTTGACAAGTCGTCCCAATTTAATAGGCGCCCATCAAATTTATAATGCAGGTGCAGCCCTTGCCGCATATCGGATCATCATGGGGAATGATTTTGATGCAAAAATTTTATCCCCTGATGTCCCGAATAACCCCCTGTTGACAATTCATTGGCCTGGGCGGTTGCAAAAACTACAAAGCCATCCCTTTAACGAGATCGCCCCTAACGCAGAAATATGGATTGATGGGGGCCATAATGACAGCGCAGGTGTTTTCCTGGCAGAACAAGCAAGAACATGGCAAGAGCAAGATGGTAAACCACTGCATTTGGTTGTTGCCATGGTAAATCGCAAAAACCCTTCGGCTTTTTTGGAGCCTTTAGTAACGTACGTTCAGAGCCTGACCTGCACAGAAATTGAAAACGAACCGAGTTCCTATGGAACGCAAAATCTGTATGACTTATGTCAGCCTTTGGGATTTAAAAGCATACAAAAAACCAACACCCCTGAAGAAGCCGTACGCCTAATAAGTAAAAATCATCCTCGTGACCGTATCCTCATTACAGGGTCGCTATACTTACTAGGCACAATTTTGTCGTAATTCGCCCTGAAATGACCGTTTCTACGCCTAAAAACTGGACTTTTTCGTCACTAACGTTAAATTGCGAAGATAGTAAGAAGGGATTTACGAAAATGGCACATAACATTGCACTGGTTGACGACGACCGCAACATCATCACTTCCGTTTCTATGGCATTGGAGGCCGAAGGCTTTCAGGTCAAAACCTATAATGATGGCGAAGAGGGATTAAAGGGCATTACGTCTAATCCACCCGATCTGGCCGTTTTAGATATTAAAATGCCCCGAATGGATGGCATGGAAGTTTTATCAAAGCTTCGCGAGACATCGACATTGCCTGTTATCTTTTTAACCTCCAAAGATGATGAAGTCGATGAAGTCATCGGCCTGCGCATGGGCGCCGATGATTATATTACCAAACCTTTCTCTCAACGTCTTTTGATTGAAAGAATTCGCGCTCTATTACGTCGTAAAGACCTTCAGAACGAAAAACCTGAAGCAAAATCCGAAGAAATCACCCAGCGTGGAGATTTGAGTTTGGATGATTCTCGTCATCTTTGCACATGGAAGGGAAAACCCGTCAATTTAACGGTTACGGAATATCTTTTGGTGAAAGCCCTGGCGCAGCGCCCAGGCCATGTCAAGAACAGAGATCAGTTGATTGATTTGGCATATGGTGAGAATATCTATGTTGATGACAGAACAATCGACTCCCACATCAAACGGGTCCGGAAAAAATTCAAAGCCGTCGACACCGATTTTAACCAAATTGAAACCCTCTACGGCATTGGGTATCGATATAAAGAGCAGTAGGCTTTTTCCGCTTTTTCAGCGGTCAAAGCCTAAACCCCGATATCCCGACAACCGGCCAATTGATCAGCGGTGGAGTGCTTCATCTGAGAAGATGAGCTCCCTCACCGTGCGGATTTTATCCGTGAATATCATCGCCATCATGATTCTGGGAATAGGGTTTCTTTATCTGGGGCAATATACTGATAGCTTGATTGAAGCCGAATTAGAATCCTTACGCGGTGAAGCCCGCTTCATCTCTGGCGCGCTATCCGAAGGAGCAGTGCGCCCTGTCTTTCAAATCTCATCGACCATTTCCGAAGAACCACTAGAAATTGAGGCCGTCAAACCTGATTTTGCCCGCCGCATGGTGAAACGTTTAGCTGAAAGTGGAACAAGCCGTATTAAGCTGTTCAGCGTTGATGGATCAATTTTAGCCGACACACGCGAGCTTTTAGGCCCAAATGGTGCAATACAAATTGAAAATCTTGATCCCCAATATAATACAAAAACAATTAATCAACTTTTTGATCAATCTGCCGCGCGCTTTTTAGATATCATTCCTATCCAAGCTCATTTAGGGAATTTCCCTGAAGAAACATTAAATGATGTTTTTGCCTTTCCTGATTCCAAATCAGCCCTGATTGGCGCCATCAGCGCCACAGCATGGAAGACCAAAACAGGAAATATCCTTTTAACAGCCGCAGCGCCCATTCAAAAAGTAAAGCAGGTTTTAGGGGTTGTTGTTTTAGTCCGTGATGGCACAGAACTGGAAAAGAAAATTGAAGAAGTGCGAGTTGACGTGTTCCGTGTCTTTTTGGGCTCTCTTGGTATTACCGTGATGCTATCTATTTATCTTTCTGGGCTGATTGGCCGCCCGTTGAAAAAACTTGCACTTGCTGCAGAAGACGTGCGTTTGGGGAAAGGCCGCAACAGCGAAATTCCTGATATGAGTGACCGCGGCGATGAAATTGGTGAACTTTCTTTAGTGCTGCGCGACATGACCAAAGCTCTACGTGACCGGATGGATACGATCGAACGGTTTGCCGCCGATGTGTCTCATGAAATTAAAAACCCTCTAACATCTTTGCGTAGCGCTGTAGAAACGGCCGCCCGTGTGAAAGATGATAATAGTCGTAAAAAACTGATGGATATTATTCATCATGATGTCCAACGGCTTGACCGGTTGATCAGCGATATTTCGAGCGCTTCGCGCCTCGATGCAGAACTAAGCCGCGAAGAAATGCATAATGTTGATTTATCAAGTCTTCTTTATCGTCTACGTGATGCTTATAAAAAACCAATGGAACGCGTCGAAGGCGTAACAGATATTGATAAAGATAAAGTTGTTGTCGATATTCCGTCAGGCCTTTCAACAATTGTCCGGGGAAATGAAGACCGTTTAGCACAAGTCTTTGGCAACATCATCAGTAATGCACTTTCTTTCTCTCCCCCACATAGCAGTGTCAAAATCAGGCTTGAGAACGAACAAGATATGATTGTTATAAAAATTGAAGATGAAGGAACAGGAATTCCTGACAGTAAACTAGAAACTATTTTTGAAAGATTTTATACAGAACGCCCTGATCATGAAGATTATGGTTCCCATTCTGGCTTAGGACTTTCCATTTCCAAACAAATTATTGAAGCCCATGGCGGAAAAATTTGGGCAGAAAATAGACTGGATAGTAACAAAAACCGTGTTGGCGCCCGTTTTATTGTAGAACTGGAAAAAGCTTAAATGGAAAAAGAGATTTTAACAGCCATCGGCATTGGCTTTATGCTAACCAGCTATGGTATTTACATCCACTCAATTTTCAAAG
Source organism: Alphaproteobacteria bacterium (assembly GCA_041397885.1). GTDB lineage: Bacteria > Pseudomonadota > Alphaproteobacteria > Micavibrionales > Micavibrionaceae. The sequence goes on from JAWKVV010000007.1 coordinate 47,526, forward strand.
GTAAAACACGACCCCATCCATTTTCATGGTTTATCTGGGGGTTATTAACCGCCATTATATTTTTTGCGCAAATTTCCGACGGCGGCGGAATAGGCAGTTTGATTACCGCTTTATCAGCCATAATTTCGTTTTTTATTGCAGGTATAGGATATTTAAAACGTGAAAATATTGTAATTTCAAAAAGCGACAAATGGGTTTTTATTTTATCCTTACTGACCATCCCCTTATGGATGGCAACGAATACACCGCTCTATTCCGTAATCTTGATTACGATCATAGACGCAGGCGGTTTTTTCCCAACTTACCGCAAAAGTTGGAATCATCCAGAACAGGAATCTTCTTTAAGTTACGCACTTGGCGGAGCAAAACATCTATTCACGATTTTAGCGTTAGAAAATTTTTCGGTTATTACCGCATTATTCCCTTTTTCTTTGGTTTTAACAAATTTTGGATTAATTACCCTGATCTACTTCAGAAAAAAGACAACAGACCATGCCAAAGCATAAATTAATTTTTGTTACAGGATTATCTGGTGCAGGAATGTCATCAGCGTTAAAGGCGCTCGAAGATATTGGATATGAAGTAATTGATAACTTCCCGCTCGCGCTTTTGGAAAGCTTATTAAAAGATAAAAGCGAAAAACCTATCGCGATTGGCATTGATAGCCGCACCCGTAACTTTAGTGCAACAAGGGTAAAAAAAGCCATCAAAGCTTATGAAGCAACTTTATGCTTTATCACCTGTAAACATTCTGTTTTACAAAAACGTTTCACAGAAACACGGCGCAAGCACCCTCTAGCCAAAGATCGCCCTGTCAGCGATGGTATCAATAAAGAGATGGAGCTATTGGCACCCTTAAAAGAAGCCGCCGATTTAGTGATGGATACAACAGATTTATCAATTCATGATTTGCGCCGCATGATAGAGGGGCACTACCTTCCTGACAATCAACAAAAATTGAGTGTCACGCTTACCTCTTTTGGATTCAAAAATGGTGTTCCGCGCGAAGCCGATATTGTGATGGACGTCCGGTTTTTGAAAAATCCGCATTGGGATAAAAAATTAAAAAAACTAACGGGGCAAAATAAAGCGGTTGGGTCTTATATAAAAGAAGATGAAAGTTTTGAAGAGTTTATTGAAAATTTTCAAAGATTGATTGAGCCTTTATTGAAGCGTTATAGCCACGAAGGTAAAAGTTATTTAACTATTGCCATTGGATGTACAGGCGGTAAACACCGATCTGTTTTTGTGGTGGAAATTCTAAATAAATGGCTCAAGAAACAGGGTATTAGCACCCATATCAGACACCGTGATATGCCTATTTAAACGACAAATTGACCAAAAAACGGCTGTTTTCTTAAAAATATTGACAAATTATGTAAATAATATTATTGTCCAAACCTTAATTTAAGGAAACAGCATCGTGACAACAAAAACACCTCCATTGACGCAACACTTCAACGAAGCCGTTATTCTTTCAAAAGGGTATGCGATTGGTCCTTTACGTTTTTTAAGTACGATTGATAGAATTCTTGCCGCCGAAGTTCAAGATCATTCCGAAAGTAAAACAGATATTTCCGAAGCCATCAAAATTATTAGACAGGATTTAGAAAGAATTCTAAATGAAAATAATTTAACTGATATCGAAAGAGATTCATTCAGTATTCAGTTAAAAATTTTGGCAAGCATTGAAAATAAATTAATCAATAAAAAGTTAGCAAAAAATCTGAACAGTGAAAATGGTTTTTACGATCATTTAAAAGCCTATTATGAAGAACTGACAAATAACCCTATGGCGGATAATATACGCCCTGTTCCGCTTCGGCTGATGGCCATTCTGTCCCACATTCCTTTTGATGATTTATCACAGATTAATGAAGGCGACATTGTTTATGCAACAGCCCTGACATTGAAACAAGCCAGCGATCTTTTTAATAAAAAAATCGCAGGTTTAATCACAAGTGATGATCCTGCGGATGGCCATCTCAAAGCCATCGCTTTACAACATGGAATTCCTTGCATTACAGGCCTTGCAAGAAAACAGTTTATCCGCGAAGAAAACGACGAACACACCGCTATTATTGATGGCGTGAAGGGAAGTTTAATTATTGACCCTAATGAACAAACATTAAGGGAATATCATGATTTAATAGATGCTTCTAGAGCCCGACGTAAAGAGCAAGAAAAACATGCAACAGACCCTTGCGAAACAAGAGATGGTCATTATGTTTCTATTTTGGCCAATGTTAATGATTTGAACTTTAGGGTCATTAAATCCTATCCTGTTGATGGTGTTGGCCTTGTCAGACTGGAAATAATTTTTGCAGAACACGCCAAGCCAATTGGATCATCAGAGCAAAGAAAAATGATTGAAGATGCTTGTCATGAATTAGGGCAAGATCGTCCTGTTGTTTTGCGTTTATTGGATGTTAACAAAACTGATAAACACCCTGATCAGATCTTACATGGATCGCAACGAGACAGAGCAGTAGAAAAAGGAGAAGCAGAAGGATTAGAGTTTCTTTTGAAAAATGAAGGATTATTACTCAACCAAATGAGATCCCTTATTTTAGCAGGATCTCAACATCCTATAAAAATACTTGTTCCTGCAGCACGAAATCTCATGCAAATCTCAAAAGTGAGAAGCTTATTCAAAGGTGTATACCAAGATATTTTATCAGATGAAGATAGCCCCATCGGCATACAAAAACCGCCTTTAGGTTTTATGATAGAAACAGCCGATATAACAAAAAACCCAACAACAATTAAAAAAGCTATTAAACAATCAGACTTTATTTCTGTTGGAACAAATGATTTGAGCCATGAAATAGCAAATAAAGATAGATACGACGACAAAACAAAGAAAGATACGCATATAGAATACAATCCAAGATTTATAAAAGCTTTGAACGAGATTAGCCAAGCTTGCTTAAAAGAGCAAAAGGAAATGAGCATATGTGGTAACCTAGCTTCAGATATTGAGTTTTTGCCTCTTGTTCTTGCTTTAAGAATGAAGCCAGTTGTTCTGACACAACAAATCTATGATGTTCGTGAACGTATTAGCCAATTAACCTTATCAGATTGTGATAGTCTTCTAAATCGGGTTTTAGGAATGACCTCTCGTCAAGAGATAAAAGAAGAAGTTAAAAAATTTAATCAAGCTATAACTCAAACGGCGCTGTCTCAATCACCGCCGAAATCAATTCGCTTGCCCTCCTAGTCGTTGGAAAACTTACATCTATAATTTAGAATTTTTTAAAGTTTGTGTTCTGGTGCCACTGTTGGAGATGGCGCGCTGAGGGCAGCAGCAAGCAAAGGCAATCCCGCTCTTAATTCTGATAGTGTTCTAATAGGCTCACTCATTTAAATAACCTCCTCTTCGCATTCAAATCTAAACAAGGCATTTTCTTTTGAGACACCCTGATTTCCTAATTTATAAAACAAAACCTTGGTTTTATTCTCTTCGTCTTTTTCACTGATTACATTGTATAAAATGCGGCTGTTGGTTTCGTGGCCAAGCTGCATCAAACGTTTGCGTCCATTTAAAAGGGAAATTAAATTCATCACTTTTTTCTCAGACAGTGAAATATCTTCTTCACGGTCCAAAACCGTGTAATCTCCCACAGGAACAGGCTCCGCCGTCGGAGCAGGCTTTTTAACAATTAAAAAGGCGCGCTCATTCACAGGAGAGCGTTGATACGCATAAAGGGGAGCGCGGCTTTCCGAATTAAAGTCTTGTGTTTGCATCCTCATAAATTCCTTTAAAATCCTTGCTTTTAATGCTTCTAGCCCTTAATTCTTACAGCAGAATAGTTAAGAATTACTAAAATAATTTACATAAGTTATAAAAATATCGCAAATTTAGGAGATAACGATGGGTGCTCAAGGAAACACAATGACACAAACAGTAGAAAATGATTATAAAATCAAAGACATAAGCCTTGCCGATTATGGCCGTAAAGAAATTGAATTGGCCGAAGCCGAAATGCCTGGCTTAATGGCCACCCGTGAAGAATACGCAAAATCACAGCCCCTGAAAGGCGCGCGCATTGTTGGCTGCCTTCACATGACAATTCAAACAGCCGTGCTCATTGAAACGCTACAGGCTTTAGGAGCTTCTATCCGGTGGAGCTCATGCAATATTTTCTCAACGCAAGATCATGCCGCCGCCGCGATCGCCGCAAAAGGAACGCCTGTTTTTGCATGGAAGGGTGAAACCGAAGAGGAATATGAATGGTGTATTCACCAAACGATTAAAGGTCCAGATGGGTGGACCCCCAACATGATTTTAGATGATGGCGGCGACCTCACCAAAATCATGCATGAAGAATATCCAGAAATGATGAAAGACATCAAAGGGGTTTCCGAAGAAACAACAACGGGTGTTCTACGTTTGCACGAAATGGCAAAAGTGGGAACATTGAAAGTCCCTGCAATTAACGTCAATGACTCTGTCACTAAATCGAAATTTGACAACAAATATGGATGCCGTGAATCCCTGGTTGATGCCATCCGCCGTGCTACAGATATCATGATGGCTGGAAAAGTGGCTTGTGTTGCAGGATACGGCGATGTGGGTAAAGGCTCTGCCCAATCTTTATCATCGCAAGGTGTACGTGTGATGGTTACTGAAATCGACCCGATCTGCGCGCTTCAAGCAGCGATGGACGGATATGAAGTGACCACTATGGAAGATGCCGCGCCGCGTGCCGATATTTTTGTAACCACGACAGGCAATAAAGATATTATCACCATGGACCATATGCGGGCGATGAAACAAAACGCCATCGTTTGTAACATCGGTCACTTTGATAATGAAATTCAAACACAACCTCTGCGTAATTTAAAATGGACCAACATTAAACCGCAGGTTGATCAAGTTGAATTTCCTGACGGTAAATCTATTATTCTTTTGGCTGAAGGCCGCTTGGTGAATTTAGGCTGTGCGACAGGCCATCCGTCTTTTGTGATGAGCGCGTCTTTTACCAACCAAACCCTAGCCCAGATTGAGCTTTGGAATAACGCAGGTCAGTACGAAAACAAGGTCTATGTTCTTCCTAAACATCTAGATGAGAAAGTGGCACGCCTTCACCTCGATAAAATCGGAGCAAAGCTATCTAAGCTGTCTAAAGAACAGGCAGATTATATTGGCGTCAAGCAAGAAGGCCCGTTTAAAAGCGACACCTATCGTTATTAATAAGATTAAAGAAGACGAAATAAGTGAGAGCTGACTACCTTTATCGATATTAAAGTAGGCGCATAATGAAAGTTTTGGAAAAAATACCTTTCAATTTACAGCTTTTATTGGCTTTCATTATTGCCTTCGGTGTTATTACGTATCAATCCAGAGAATATGAACCACAATTAAGAACAGGCGACTCTTATATTTATCTCTCAACAGCAAAAGGACTGATAGATAAAGGAGTACTCACCAACGGAACCTTTAGTGAAACCTTCCCTGAAGAAGGAAAAAATGGCGAAGGTTTGTTTTTTACGCCAATTTATCCAGCTTTTTTGGCTAGCATTATGAAGTTTGATCAAAAATTTTATAATGATGCTAGCTGTCATATTAATAGTATTGGGACACAAAGCTTTGAGAACTGCGGAAATTACTATGATAGCGTGATCATTGCACAAACTTTTTTGGGAGCGTTAACTGCATTTTTTATTATGCTAACCGCCTTCCTCATGACAAAAAATTTGGCTTTATCATGGACTGCATTCGCTATTGGACTTATGAGCGGAATATATGGCCAATACGCAACCGAAATAATGACTGAGGCGGTTTTGTTCCCTCTATTTGCTTTAGCCAATCTTTTTATTGTTCTGGGATGGAAATATCGTAAAAGTTGTAAAAGATCTGCACTGATGTGGTTTCTGGCAGGACTGTTTTTGGGATTAACAACACTCACCCGCCCCGCTTACGCTTATGTTGTTTATATTGGCATATTTTTTATCTATTTTTTATATTTTCTAGTTTCAAAAGATGGATTTAAAAAATCATTCAGATTTCCTCTTATCCTCGCTTTAGGTTTCAGTATTATTACAAGTGCATGGGTTATCAGGAATGGAATAGCAACGGGTGAATACGTCATTTCAAAAGGATATGGCCCTTATATTTTAATTCAACGCCTAGCCTATAATGACATGACATGGAAAGAGTGGGGGGTGTCCTTTCTATATTATTTACCAGATTTTGGCGATAAACTCGCGAGTAGTATTTTTAATGAACAAAATTACAAGAGATTTGATTACGGTAACCAGAATGGGTTTTTTTATATTGGGCACACAACGCTTAGAGAAAAAATCACAAAAGAAGTAGAATCCGCCGATAATTTAATGAACACAGCAATCAATAATTATTTGATTCCTAATTTTACAAAACACACCGTTGTTACATTTTCAATGTTGTTCAACGGTATATGGATTGGAAAATATTGGGCCTTAATCACGTTTCCCATGTTTCTGTTCGTCTTATGGACAGCATTAAAACACCGATGGTATGAGTTTGTCATACTGGCGTTCCCTGGAATTTTCATGTGGGGATTTCATGCCTTTACCAGTGTAAATGTTACGCGCTATAATATGGTTCTTGTACCGTGCCTGTCTTTTGCGACAGCATGGGTTCTTTTTGAGTTAATAAAAACCATTAAAAATATTTCTAAAGAAAGTTAACCAAAACATGCTGACCCATATACAACTTATTCAGCTTTGTAGTTTTTCGATTTTATTAACTGTTGGACAAATTCTTTTTAAATTGACGGCAATAAGTGCACCGCCTCTGAATAATATTCAGGCGCTTATAAGTCTAACTACTAATTTATGGTTTTGGGGCGCTCTCATTTTATATGGAGCAGCAACATTACTTTGGATTTTTATTCTACAAAATGTTTCTTTATCCTTAGCATATCCCTTTACTGCTCTTGGATTCATTCTTATACCTTTGGTTTCTTATATTATTTTTAAAGAACCTATTACATGGCAATATAGCATTGGTGTTGTACTTATTCTCATCGCTTTAAAATTTATTATGACGGGGCGTTAAATGTATATAGCCGTTGTTATTCCCTGTTACAAAGTTGAAAAAAAAATTTTGGAAGTTCTATTGAATATTCCCGATACCGTTACAAGTATTTTTTGTGTTGATGATGCGTGTCCCAATCAATCTGGCGATCTCATAAAAAAAGAAATAAAAGATAAACGCGTTATTGTTTTGCAACACAATAAAAATCAAGGTGTGGGTGGTGCAATGATTACTGGATATAAAGCCGCCCTCGAAAAAGGAGCTGATATTATTGTAAAAATAGACGGCGACGGACAAATGAACCCAAAGTTAATTCCAACTTTTACTAAAATGATTGAAAGAGGAGAATGTGATTATACCAAAGGAAACCGTTTTTATTACATTGAAGATGTAAAGACGATGCCCACAATTAGATTAATTGGAAATGCCATTCTTAGTTTTATGACAAAACTATCAAGTGGTTATTGGCATTTGTTTGATCCTACAAACGGTTACACAGCCATCAGTGCCAATGTGCTGAAAAATATTCCCTTGGAAAAACTAGATAAAAGATACTTTTTTGAAACAGATATTCTCTTTCGCTTAAATTTACTGCGCGCCAAAATAAACGATGTTCCAATGCGCGCAATTTATGAAGACGAAAAAAGCAATTTGAAAATTCTAGAAATTGTGTTTCCTTTTTTAGGAAAACACATTCGTAATATTATAAAACGAATTATTTATTCCTATTATTTAAGAGACTTTAGTGTTGCTTCTGTCGAATTGCTATTAGCTATTCCTTTGTTTATTTTTGGATTATTTTTTGGAATATCTAAATGGATAGAATCAAATACATATGGTATCGAAGCCAGTGCTGGAACTGTCATGTTAAGCGCTCTACCTATTCTGATAGGGACGCAATTGCTTCTTTCCTTTTTAAATTATGACATTAACAATACACCTAAAGATTCTATTCACTCCAAACTGGAACAAAAATAAATGAATATTCTTCGTCTTTCTTGTGATGACAAACCTGGAATTGTGGCCGCTGTAGCCACGACGTTGAGTAATAACCAGTGCAACATTGAAGAATCTTCACAGTTTCACGACCCACATTCCAACCAATTTTATATGCGGGTTGTTTTCACACCCTTACAGGCAGGATGTCTTAAAAGTTTCAGTGAAAGATTTCAAAGCATTGCCGATGATTTTAAAATGAAATGGCAAATTTGCGATGCCACACAGCCTTTAAAAACCCTTATTATGGTGTCAGATCACGATCATTGTCTGAATGATTTATTGTACCGTCATCGTACAAAGCAACTTCCGATTGAAATTACGGCCGTTATTTCAAACCACAATACTACAAAGAACATGGTTGAAAGCCATGGTCTACCGTTTTACGAATTACCCCTGAAAGAAAACAAAAAACAACAACAAGAAGAACAAGTTCAAAAAATTATTGAAAAAACAGGATCGGAGCTAGTTGTTCTCGCAAGATACATGCAGATTTTGAGCGAAGAATTTTGTGCCCATCATCAAGGACGGGTGATTAACATTCATCATTCTTTCTTACCTGGTTTCAAAGGTGCGCGCCCCTATCATCAGGCCTATGAACGCGGTGTTAAAATTATTGGCGCCACAGCCCATTTTGCTACAGCTGATTTAGACGAAGGCCCGATTATCGCGCAAGAAACCGTTCCGATTGATCATAGCTATACTCCGCAGAAAATGCAGGCCATGGGCAGAGATACAGAATCCCGCGTTCTGGCACACGCCATTTCAAAATACGCAGAAAGACGTATTTTCCTTAACGGCAAGCGCACGATTATTCTTTAAGGATAATCAATCAGGATCACGCTTTATCCTTGTTCTTTGCCCAACTCGCTTTTACAATTCAATCAATGACGCAAACAGCCCAAAAAAAGGATAAACAAAATCCCGTGAAAAGTTTTTTTGGCTCCCTTTCTGGAGCGGATCAATTGCGTTTAGAGAAAAGCCGATTAGAGGCCTTTTTGGCCGCAGTTCCTGGTGAGTATTGCGGTTTTTCACAAGACGGGATTGTAGTTTACAGCCCCAACTTTCTGCCCCTGATGGGTCTTAATCAATTAGAAAATATTCATGATATTCAAAATGTCTTGAGCGTGAGTGATGCAGCCGTTTTGGAAGGTATGTTTCACCGACTTCAGGAAAATGGCAAAGAATTTTCTATTGAAGTTCATAGCAACAATGGAAAAAGAAAATTTAACTTATCTGGAAGCCGCGGCGGTGCCATTGAAAGCAAAGATTATTTTGACATTATCTGGCTCAAAGATTTAACAGATGACAAAGCTTCTAATTCTCTTGCACACGTGGAAAGGGAATTAGAAACACAAAAATTGTTAATGGATTTATCCCCTGTTCCCTCATGGGTTCGAGATGAAAAACAAAATATAATTTTGTGCAATAAGGCTTATGCCGACATCATCGGTGAAAGCAAAGAAGCAGTGTTAAATAAACAAATAGAAGTGTCCATCAAGTTAAAAGACAGCAAAGCCAAAAATATCAAGGATTTTGCCCAGTCTGTCAGTAGCTCAGGAAAAGCACAAACGTTAACAGGGCATATTATTTCCAAGGGTAAAAGACACTATGTAGAAATCACTGAAACTCCCATTCAGGGAAAAATGCAAACTCTGGGCTTGCTTCAAGACCTAAGCCGCGAAGAAGAATTGGACACAGAATTGCAGCGTCACCTCAGTGCCAATAAAACTTTACTTGAACAATTACGATCTGCCATTGCACTTTTTGATGGAAACCAAAAACTAGAATTTTTTAACTCTTCTTTTTCTGAGTTATGGGGGTTGGAAGACCAATGGTTAAATTCAAAACCCAAATTAGGAGATATTTTAGAAAAACTGCGCGAAACACGCCGACTGCCCGAACAAGCAGATTTTAAGAATTATAAAAAAACATGGCTCGACATGTTCACGCGGTTGATTGATCCACATGAAGATATGTTATATCTGCCAGATGGCAGCGCCTTACGACTTCTGGTTGTTCCCCATCCGATGGGAGGATTGATGATGACATTTGAAGATGTCACGAGCCGTCTGGAACTTGAATCATCTTACAACACTTTGATTGCTGTTCAAAAAGAAACACTTGATAATCTGGCCGAAGGTGTGGCGGTGTATGGCGGAAATGGACGCTTAAAGCTTTCAAACCCTTCCTTTGCAGAGCTGTGGGGGTTGAATCCCGAAGATTTAGAAGGCGAACCGCATATCAATACACTGGTCGATAAAATGTCTAAATTCTTTTCAGATGATCAATGGCCAAGCAAGAAAAAGACGATTATCTCCCATGGAATTGAACGCCAGGTACAAGAGGGTCGTTTATCACGCCATGATGCCACATTAATTGAGTACGCCACTGTCCCTCTACCCGATGGCGGTGTTCTGGTTTCTTATTTTGATGTGACAGATTCTGTCAAAGTTGAAAACGCTCTGCGGGAAAAAAATTCAGCTCTAGAAGCCGCAGAGCGTTTAAAAACAGACTTTCTGGCCAATGTATCTTATCAACTGCGCACACCATTAAATGCGATTATGGGTTTTGCCGAGATCTTAAATAACCAATATTTTGGCGACCTCAACGATAAACAAAAAGAATATAGTGCAGGTATTCAGGAGGCGGGAAACAAGCTCGTCAATTTGATTGATGATATTCTTGATTTATCCACGATTGAAGCAGGGTATCTTGATCTCGCCATGAGTGAATTTAACGTTTATGAAACCTTGCAGGGCTTACACGCCTTAACGCAGGAATGGGGACGTAAACAAGACATCACTGTCACGTTAGAATGTTCGAAGACTATTGGCAGTTTAATTGCCGATGAACGCCGCATTAAACAAATGATGCTGAACCTGATTCACAACGCCATTAACTTTACACCCAATAAGGGAGAAATTACGCTGCGTGCCACACGCGATGGAGATGTCATGAAGTTATCCGTTCAGGATACAGGAATTGGTATTTCTAAAGCGGATATGGAGCGTATTTTCGAACCTTTTGAACGTGCCATTATTGAACACCGCGCCGATATGTCTACAGCAGCCCTTTCCCGCGGAGCAGGGTTGGGATTATCTCTGGTCAAAAATATTGTAACCCTCCATGGCGGCACGGTCGATATTGATTCTGTCGAAGATAAAGGAACAACAGTAACCTTGAATATCCCTTTGGACCCTGTTTTAGAACCCCTTTTGTAATCCGCCACAGTTTTTATAGGGCTGGTTTACCTTTGGTGGTTGAGTATTCAAAATGCAGGGGCGTTTCAGGGTGAAGTTTTTTATAAATATCATGGGCAGCAAAGGCCGCTTCGGAAAACCCTGTTAAAATCAGTTTTAATTTATTCTCATAAGCAGCAATGTCGCCAATAGCATAAATCATCTCTCTATTCGTTTGGCATGTCGTAGGGTGTACGCTTATATGGTGATGATCTAAATTTAGCCCCCACTCCGCAATCGGCCCTAATTCCATGGCAAGACCATAAAAAGGAAGTAAAATATCTGCCTGCAGTGTTTTTTCGTTTCCTTGCATATCAGCAACTGTTACAGAAGTCAGCTGCCCGTTCTCTCCCCCCAAGGATTTTAGTTGATAAGGCGTTACAAGCTCAAGAGCACCTTTATCTACCAAATCATGAAGCTTTTTTATACTTTCTGGTGCAGCGCGAAATTTATCCCGGCGATGAACAAGCTGTACGCTTTTTGCGATTGGCGCCATGGAGAGAGCCCAATCAACGGCACTATCACCGCCGCCTGCAATAACGATATTTTTTCCCGAAAAAGCAGATTTTTGACGCACCATATAGAAAACTGAGGTATTTTCGTAGGATTCAATCCCTTCCAACGGCGGTTTATTAGGACCAAACGCCCCTGCGCCACCTGCAATAATAATGGCTTTTGCGGTTATTTCAGCGTCCGAAGAAGTTTTTAGATGCCATAAGCCATTATTGTTGCTTATAGATACAACTTGCTGATTAAGATGGTAAGCAGGATCAAAAGCCTGCGCCTGTTTTTCAAGCTGCGCGATTAAATCAGCCGCGGCAATTTCAGGGTAGGCTGGAATATCGTAAATAGGTTTTTCAGGGTAAAGCGCCGAACATTGCCCGCCAATTTCAGGCAAAGCATCTATCACATGACAGGTTAAGCCAACCATACCACATTCAAACACAGCAAAAAGCCCAACAGGGCCCGCGCCAATAATTGCAACGTCACGCAATCCATTATTTTTTTGCTGTTCTGGCATTATTGATCCCTTAAAAACCCTGTCAATTTAGCAAAATTATTACTAAGTTATGTACTCGGTATAAAGAAAAACGATGACTTTTAAAAGGGTAAAGCATGGCAACGCCAGAGCATATCATCAGCAAGAGTAAAATGCAGACCATGGCCTTTGCACAAAAATGCGCACAACAAGCAAAGCCCAATGATATCTTTACACTTCAAGGCCCTATGGGGGCAGGCAAAAGCGAATTTGCCCGTGGATTTATTCAATATCTTATGAATGAGGAAGTCGAGGTCCCAAGTCCAACTTTCACGCTTGTTCAACTCTATGACACCCCCAAAGGAACAGTTTGGCATTTTGACCTATACCGCCTTGAAAATGCCGAAGAGATTTATGAAATTGGATGGGAAGAAGCCTTAAGCGGCGGCATCATCCTGATAGAATGGCCAGAACGTTTGGGCAATTTATTACCCAAGATCAGGAAAGAAATTATCATCACGCCCAATGAAGACGAATCGCGTAAGATTACCTTCCACCATCATAAAGGGAACGGATTATGAATTTTGAAAAACCGAATCATGCCTTTATTCTGGCTGCAGGAAAAGGAGAACGCCTGCGCCCTTATACCCAAACAACACCAAAGCCGATGATCCCCATCCAGGGGCGCCCTATTTTGGACTATATTTTCGAAAAACTGAAAAAATCAGGGATTGAAAATGTGACAATCAATACAAACTATTTAGGGGACAGGATAAAAAATTATACCGATCACTATGAAGGGCTTAATATTACATTATCCCCTGAAGATAAGCACTTAGAGACGGGTGGTGGCGTAAAATACGCGCTTCACACAATGGAGGAAAAGCCCTTTTATTTAATTAATGGAGATGCATTTTGGACAGAAGGAAAAGGTTTAAACGCTCTAGACCGCCTTGCCCAAGCATGGAATCCAAAAACAATGGACATCCTGTTATTGTTACAATCTGTTGAGGCTATGCACCTAACCGAAGGTGTTGGGGATTATAACTTAAACGTTAATGGTCAAGCCGTACGTTCGCTGAACAAGACAGGTGCGTACATGTTTGGCGGTATCCGCATTACCAAACCCGATATTTTTGACGGAAGCCCCGAAGGAGCGTTCTCTTTTCTGGATTTAATGGATAAAGCTCAGGAAAAGGGGCGGCTTTATGGGATTATCCATGAGGGAGAATGGCACCATATTAGTACTCCAAAAGATTTAGAAGCGGTCAACGCCGCAATGGCAACGGCTGCGACACAGGTAAAATCAGCATGAAGGATAGAGGTTTCAGCCATCTTCCTAAAATTTACAACATCCCTGCAGGGATATCTTTCATGGACGTTTTGGCCGAGGGTCTGTTAAAACAAGTTGAAAAACACCCCGAAAATTTACCAAACACATTGATTTTACTCCCGACGCGACGCAGCTGTCGCAGCCTTCAAGAGGCTTTCCTGCGGCAATCTAAAGGTAAACCTATTTTATTACCGCGTATGCAGCCTTTTGGCGACATTGATGCTGAAGAATTACAAATTTCCTCTAAAGGACAGAATAGTTTTGATATTCGCCCTGCTCTTTCTCCCTTAAAAAGGCAAATTCTGCTCGCTCAGACAATTTCCAAACTGCCGCAATTTTCTTCAAACCCTGCACAAGATATAGCCTTAGCGAGTGCCTTAGGGCAGTTGATGGATGAGATATACACCGAAGACTTGAAATTGTCAGATCTACCCCACCTGGTCGATCGCGAAGCCTTTGCCGAACACTGGCAAATCACACTGGATTTTTTGAGTATTCTGAGCGAACACTGGCCCCGCGTCCTTGAAGAACAAGGTGTCATTGATGCCGCAGACAGGCGGAATAAATTAATCCGTGCCCTGAACCATCATTGGCAAACAACACCACCCCAAACACCCATCATTGCAGCAGGATCAACGGGTTCTATTCCCGCAACAGCAGACTTATTAAAAACTATCGCCCATTTACCAAAAGGGGCCGTTATTCTACCTGGGCTGGATCAATATCTTTCAAATGAAGGGTGGAACGATGTTAAGGAAGGCCATCCACAAGCCACGTTAAAACGACTTTTAACCCATTTGGAGTGTGACAGACAGCAAGTAAAAATTTGGCCTCTTCTGAACATAAAAAACCAAAATCAGATCAGAGAAAAATTATTGTCTCATGTGATGGCACCAGCAGAACAAACCAACCAATGGACCAAAACCCATTTTACTGAATCAGAAAAAAAAGACATTACTGAAGCGATAAAAAACATAACGCGATATGAGTGCAAAACTCAGCAGGAAGAAGCGTTGATTATCTCTTTGATTTTAAGACAGACACTAGAAGATAAAAATAAAACAGCCGCCCTTATTACCCCTGACAGAAACCTAGCACGGCGTGTCTCAACGACCTGTAAAAGATGGGGAATTACACTAGATGATTCAGGCGGGAAAAGCCTTTCTGACAGCCCGATTGGACAATATTTGAGAATAAGTGCAAAAGCCATGATTGAGGGTATCAAGCCACTTTCTCTTCTTTGTCTTTTAAAGCATGATTTAGCCGCAGGAAATCAATTCAAAAACTTTAGATCAACAGTTCGAAAATTGGACCAACAATTGTTACGCGGCCCTGCAATAGCTGTAGGATTTGAAAGTTTAATTAAAAAATATCATCGTCTTCATAATGATTCTAAAAGTTTTGATAAACCCAATAAAGATATTTTATCTTTATTAAATCATCTTCATTCTTTTATGCACCCTGCCGTTGATTTATTTTCTGAAGGAATACATGATTTTAAAAAACTGCTTCGCGCACATATAGATCTCTGCGAAAAACTATCAACTTCTTTCGATAAAAACGGAGAAGAAATTTTATGGTCTGGTGAAGAAGGTGAAAGTGCGGCAAGCTTTCTTTCCGAACTTTACGACAATGCAGGTAATATCTTTCCTTTATCAGGATATGATTATCTTGATATTCTAGAGCAATTAATGAAAAACATCACAGTGCGTCCGCGATATGGAACACATCCAAGATTGATGATTTTAGGACAATTAGAAGCCCGTTTAATTCAAACAGATTGTGTTATCCTGGCAGGTTTGAATGAAGGAACATGGCCGCCAGAGCCTGCCCAGGACCCATGGATGTCCCGCCCAATGCGTCAAAATTACGGACTTCCCCTACCTGAACGAGGCATTACACTGGCCGCGCATGATTTTGCACAAGGAATTTGTAGCCGAGAAGTTTTTATCACCCGATCCGAACGCGTCGACGATGCGCCAAGCGTCCCCGCACGATGGCTGCAGCGATTAGATACCTTTTTAAAAGCAATTGAAATTAACCCTGATCTCATGCGTGGACATAAACATCTTAACTATTCAAGGAAATTGGATGATATAGACAATGTAGTGGCTATTGAACGCCCTGCCCCTATCCCGCCTTTGTCAGCTCGGCCCAAAAAACTTTCGGTAACCAAAGTTGAAACGTGGCTAAAAGACCCTTACGCCATTTATGCCCGTGAAATTTTAAAATTAAAAAAGCTGAATGAAATAGAAAAAGAATTTGATGCCGCAGAACGTGGAAATATTTTACATGAAATAATGGAGCGTTTTGTTAAAAAATATCCAAAACAGCTTCCCTCAAATGCACAAGACGAATTCATTGAAATTGCAAAAAATATTATTGACCAAAATGAATATAGTGAAATCATCTGGAATCAATGGAAACCGCGTCTAACAAAGCTTTCTGACTGGATTACCACTCACGAAAAACAATGGCGAGAACAAGCCCGATACGGCGTTTCGGAAGCTCAAGGAAAAATTACTGTAAATGAAAATATAAATGATAACTTTACAATCACCGCTCGTGCCGACCGCATTGACCACATCAATAATGGAACCGTCGCCATTATTGATTACAAATCTGGTGGCACCTACAGCACATCAAAAATTTCTACTAGTGAACTTATGCAACTTCCTTTAGAGGCATTAATATTGGAACAAAACGGGTTTTCAAATTCTGGATTCATAAATAAAAAAGTTGGATCTTTAAGTTACTGGAAATTAACAGGGGGCGAAGAAGCAGGAAAAATTACTGAGCTTAACAATTCAGATATTTTAGAAAAAACCATTAATGTGGCAAAAGAAGGATTAATACAACTCATACAAACCTTTGAAAGACCAGAAACGGCCTATCTGGCCATTCCTAATTTAGATAAAGCCCCAAGGTATAATGATTACGCCCATTTAGAACGCGTCAAGGAGTGGGCAGCCTTAGGTGAAAGCGGTGAAGACTCAGGAGAAGCTGCATAATGGTTCAACCTTCTACCGCACAAAAAACACAAACTGACAGAGCCATTGACCCTAATGTCTTACAGCGCCAAGCCTCAACCCCTGAGCGCTCAGTTTGGGTAGGAGCCTCCGCAGGATCAGGCAAAACCAAGGTATTAACAGACCGTATGGTGCGCCTGTTATTGCCTGATAAAAAAGGCGCAGCAGGAACACCACCCCATAAAATATTAGCTTTAACATTTACAAAAGCAGGAGCCAATGAAATGGCCTTGCGGATTGCCAAGCGACTCAGTGATTGGGTTGTTATGCCGTTAGAAGGTGATAATGGTCTTCAAGAAAATTTGAAAAATTTATTAGGTTATTTTCCAACAGAAAAACAAATAGAAGAAGCACGAAAAATTTTTGCTGCCGTTGTTGATGCACCAGGCGGATTAAAAATCATGACCATCCATTCTTTTTGCCAGTCCATTTTGGGACGCTTTCCTTTGGAAGCGGGACTGCCCCCGAATTTTAAAGCATTAGAAGAAAGTGAAGCGCAAAGCCTTTTAAACCAAGCCTTACGTAGCGTTATCAAGAAATCTGAAGATGAAAAGGCATCCCCGCTTACACATGCCATTTTTCACTTAACGCAAACCAATAACGAAGAGCAATTTCAAAAATTAATTGAGAATTTAATCAGCGAACGACACCAAATGAAAAGAATTTTGGAAAAGAATTTTGGTGTCGAAGGATTATATACTGCCCTATGTCAAAATTTAGAAATTACTGCAGGTTTAAATACAAAAGACTTTTTGAAAGAAAATTTTGCCGATACAAAAATCCGAAAAAACGAATTAAGACAAGCCTGTAAAGCTTTGCTAGAAAGTTCAAAAAAAACAGATAATGAACGCGGAAAAATTATAGAACAGTGGATTGAAATACCTGAAGAAGAGCGCATTGATTTTTATCCCTTCTATAAACTGGCTTACCTGACAACAGAAAATGAATGCAGAAAATCACTAACTACAAAAGAAGTTGAAAACAAATCCCCTGATATTGTGACAATACTTGCTCAAGAAGCCGAACATATTCAGGCAATGGAAACCACGCTAAAATCCATACAAATAGCAGAAGCCACACGAGATTTATTTTATGTGGGAGAGGCCGTTCTTGAAAATTATAACATATTGAAAAAAAACAAAAATTCTCTTGATTTTGATGATTTGATTTTAACAACATTGGACTTATTAGAGGGTAAAACACCCCGTATGAATGAAATCAAAGATGTCACCCCTTGGGTCCGATTTAAAATGGATCAAGGCGTCGATCATATTCTAATTGATGAAGCACAAGATACAAACCCAGAGCAATGGGGAATTATCCAATTGCTCTGTGATGACTTTTTTGATGGAGAGAATGAAACCAATAGATCGGTTTTTATCGTTGGTGATGAGAAACAATCAATTTTTAGTTTCCAGCGTGCCTCTCCTGAAAAATTTCATGAAATGCAAAAATGGTTTGCCAAAAAAATAAATAATAAAAATGACAAATTAGAAAAAATTGATTTTATCACATCGTTCCGCTCTGCGCCTGCCGTTTTAAGTTTGGTGGACGCAACCTTTTCACAAGAAAATTTACGGCGTGATCTGAGCAATATCCCCTTAAAACACGAAGCCCACCGTAATACTCAGGCGGGTTATGTTGAATTATGGCCCTTATTTGAGAGTCCTAAAAAACAAAATGAGGATCCATGGACGCCCCCTACCGAAATTATTGAATCAAAATCTGGCGCGGCGCAAATGGCCACCCATATTGGAGAAACAATAGCCAAATGGATAAAAGAGGGAGAAAAACTGGAATCTTATGATCGGCCAATCAAAGCGGGGGATATTATGATTCTGGTCCGTTCCCGCACGGCCTTCATTGATCAACTGGTTCGATCCCTAAAAACCCGCAACATCCCTGTAAGCGGGGTGGACCGCATGGTTTTAAGCAACCAATTGGTAGCGCAGGATTTATGTGCCCTAGCGCAATTTGCCCTGTTACCTGATGATGATTTGACATTAGCAACAATTCTGAAATCCCCCCTCATCGGGTGGAACGAAGAACAGCTTTACGATATTGCCTATAAGCGACAAAGTAGCTTATGGGATAGTTTAAAAGAAAAAACACAAGATAAAGACTTGATTTCATGGCTTTCAATGTGGATCGAACAAGCGGGAAAAATGCGTCCCTTTGACTTTTTTATGTCTGTCCTGCAGCGCCCTTGCCCTGCAGATTCAATGACAGGCTTGCACGCCATTAAGAAACGGTTGGGAGAAGAATGCCTAGACCCCTTAAACGAATTTTTAAATGCCGCTTTAAAATTCGACATGCAAGATATTTCAACCCTGCAAAGTTTTATCCAACGCCAACTTTATGACGACAGCCAAATTAAGCGTCAAATGGAAGAAAATAGTGATTCTGTACGTATCATGACCGTGCACGGTGCCAAAGGCCTTCAAGCACCTATCGTGATTTTACCTGACACAACACGTACAGCCAGCGCCCTTAAAACAAATAAAATATTTTGGCCCGATAGAAGCCATAAAGATTATCCTTATTATTGCCCTCAATCCAAAAACCTACCCGCACCCTGCGAAGAAGCAAAGCTAACTTTAAGAGAACGGGAAGACGAAGAATATCGCAGACTTCTCTATGTCGCGCTGACCCGTGCGGAAAACAGGCTTTATGTTGGGGGATACAAAGCCACAAAACCGATAATTCCAGAAAGTTGGTACGAATATGTAAAGAATGGTTTCAGCCAATTAGCCGAAACCCAAACCAGACAAACTGATTGGGGCGAAATTCTGATCTATAAAAACCCACAAACGGATAAGCCAGATCGCCCAGAAAAGGCAGATGAAAAAAGTGAAATAAGCAGCGCCGAATGCCCCTACTGGCTGTTTAAACCCATGCCAGAAGAACCCTTTCCACCGCACCCTCTTGTCCCTTCACGCCCGTCGGAGCCTGATATGCCTGCCCTATCCCCTCTAAAATCTACCCAGGATGGGCGTTTTAAACGCGGGAACATCACTCATAAACTATTACAAATTTTGCCCGACCTGCCAGAGAGTGCCAGAAAACAGGCCGCAGAAAATTACGTTGCAGAACCTGCCCACCATCTATCAAAAGACGTACAACATAGCATCGTTAGTGAAGTCATGCAGATTTTGCAAAATCCTGAATTCGCCCCTATTTTTGGCTCAAGATCTGTTGCCGAAGCCCCTATTACAGGCCTTTTAGATAATGGCAGATTGGTTTGTGGGCAAATTGACCGCCTATGTATTACCGATGATGCGGTTTTGATTATTGACTACAAATCCAACCGTCCAGCGCCAAAGGAAGCCAAAGACGTCCCGAAAGTTTATTTTAACCAAATGCAGGCCTATGCCGATGTTATGCGGGCCATATACCCCAAACACACCATTAAATGTGCTTTGTTATGGACAGATGGATGCCAATTAATGAATATAGATGTGTCGTGAATGTTTTATACCATGAGCGAATCACATAAGATCATGTAACTCTTCAGCCCGTTAAACCGAAATAATCACTATAACCTTAAAGAGGAAAAGAAAATGTCGAGTGTAAATATATCTGATGCAGATTTTGAAAATGAAGTTTTAAAATCAGAAGAACCTGTCATGGTTGATTTCTGGGCAGAATGGTGCGGCCCATGCAAGGCGTTATCGCCTATCGTCGATGAAGTGGCAAACGAAGTGGCGGGAAAAATGAAGGTTGTTAAAGTCAATATTGATCAAAACCCGAATGCCCCCACAAAGTACGGTGTACGCGGGATTCCGACCTTAATGATTTTTAAAGGCGGCGAATTGGTCGACACAAAAGTCGGCGGCATGTCAAAAGCACAATTGAGTGATTGGCTTTCTTCTATCGCCTAAAACCTTTATGCAATGAAAAGAAAGGCCGCTTTTCTGAAGCGGCTTTTTTATTTGTTCAAACTAATCAAAATATCACGGGCCCGCCAAAGATAATAAACACTCTGTGCGATATACGGAGAAAGCACTCCCCCTGCAAACCATAACTTACTGAAAGGTTCAAACAATTTATAACGCTCATCCCCTTCAGCAATAGCACTTGAAACAACATCACCGCCCACAGATGTCGGAACAAGGCCGTGTCCTCCAAAACAGGTATTGTACCAATAGCCTTGTTTTAATTGACCAATTTGCGGCATCTTATGCGGCGCATAACACAGCGACCCACCCCAAGCATAATCTGGCTCAACAACGCCGCTGAGCTGCGGGTAAACTTTCAAAATATCCCGAACCATAATCTCCGCCAGATTTTCAGGAATGCCACGGACACTGACACGCCCTCCCCAGAGAATGCGATTATCAGGTAAGCGGCGATAATAATCCTGCGCATAACGGTTATCAAAAATGGCGTAATCTGTATTTAATGCTGCATCCAAACGATCCTTAGGAATAGGTTTTGTAACCATCACATAGGTGTAAACGGGAAAAGCTGCATATTTTAATTTTTTATTGAGATCATCAACATAAATAGAACAACACAAGACAACCTGATCACATTTTATTATTCCACAAGGCGTATGAACGATGTACCCCCCATCAGAACGCTCTTCTATTTTCTCTGCACGGGTTGCTTCATAGATTTTTCCGCCATGACTTTCAATGGCTCTGGCAAGACCATGAACATAATTTAAAGGATGAAACTGATAATCTTCAGGAGAATAAAAACCATCATAATATTGTTCAGTTTTGCAAAGTGTTCGTATTTTTTCCTTAGGCCAATATTCTAATGGAGCATTGAGATCCCGCCGCATAAATTCAATATACTCATGAACGCTTTCAGGATGGTTATTCCAAGACACACCCAAAACCCCTTGCCGTACAGGGCCGCAATCAATTTCATATTGATGAATGCGTTTTTTAATAAGTGTACGACCATGGGTCGCTAATTTATGAAGCTGTTTTGTGTGCTCTAATCCTACTTTCTTGACCAAAGGGCGATATCCTGCAGCATATCCCTTTGCGACAAAACCACCATTGCGCCCTGAAGCCCCCCATCCAATACGATTAGCTTCTATCAGGGTTGTTTTTTTGCCTTTTTCAACCAACCCTAAGGCCGTTGATAGCCCTGCCAAGCCGCCGCCGATAACGCAAATTTCGGTTTGCACATCTTCCTGCAAAGCAGGGCGAAAACGGTTTTCATTTAAAGTATCACGGTAGTACGTTTCAAGATAATCTTCTGCCATATCACAATTGTGACAGAGTTATTTGATCTTGTCATTATCTTGCTAAAAACGGCTTTAGACCCCATACTCCCTTTCATGACAAAAAATAATCTAAAAAATAAGAACGCGATCATCCTACCACCCAGTGAAAAAGCACCACTGCACACCAGTAATATTTTTTGTTGGATGTGGTATTTTTTATTGCCGTACAAGAAAACTATCCTGTTTTTCCTAAGCTATAGAACACTACGTTATACCTTTTTAAGTCTGCTTCCTTTAATGAGCGGATATATCATTGATGGACTTGAAAGCGGCGATGCCTTTAATAATCCGCAGCACTATTACTGGTTAATCAGCGGGTTTATGTTGGTCTTTATTATTTTGCTGTTCAATATGGTCTTTGTTCCTGAAATTGCCGCGTTTGAAAAGGCCGCAAGGGGACTAACCTTACTGGGCATTCGCCACCTTAACAAACTCTCCCTCAACTGGCATGAAAAGGAAGGATCAGGCGGGAAATTACAGCGGGTGATGACAGGACGCAGAGGGTTTCAAGAATTTACCCGAATGATCCGTTGGGATGTTTTTCCCTTGATTGGTAATATTTTTGCCATTGGAATTACCATTGTTATTGGAAATTTACCGCCGTTATATTTTCTTTTGTTCAGTGGCTTTGTTGTCAGTTATCTTTTTTGTAGCTGGTATTTTGCCCGCCCTTATTTTGGCTTATACAATAAATTCAACGAAAAATTTGAAAATCTTCTTTCTGGTGTCTACGAATTTGTCAGTGCAATCCGCACCGTCAAAGCCTTTCATTTAGGCGGCTATATCGGTGAAAAAGCCTCAAGATTAGAAGAAGTTGGCCAAGAAGCCATCATGGATGCTTTCACCACAAATCTGTTGCGATGGACCATTTGCAATATGCTTGCTGGCGTTTGGCTGCTTATATTTTTAGGAGTTGGCTTTTATTGGACATTACAAGAAACAATGACCATTGGTGCCTATAGCGCAACTTTACTTCTTGCCATTTATATCTGGAGTTCTTGCGAAGTTTTGGGCGCCATTCTTGAAAAATTTTATGAATACGGCAATGGCATTCATCGTTTGGTAAAAACATTGCGGATTACACCCAAACAATTAGACTTAATGCCAGAGCAAAATTTTTCTGAAAATTGGAAAACGATATCGCTTAAAAATGTTTCATTTCGTTATAACGACAATGAAACACAGGGTCTTCATGACATTTCTTTTACAGTGACACGCGGTGAAAAAATTGCCTTCGTTGGATATAGCGGCGCAGGAAAATCAACACTTGTGAAGCTGTTAATGAAACAAATGCTACCTGACAGCGGTGAGTTTACTATTGATAATGTTTCAATACCCCATGTTTCAACAGAAAAATGGTTAAGCCAGATTGGTTTTGTTCCACAGGATGTCGAACTTTTTAACTTAAGCATTCGCGAAAATATCTTAATTGATCGCGATGATTTTGAACCAGAGTTGTTGAATAAAGTCTTAAAACAAGCGGCATTGGATGAATTTATTGACACTCTGCCACAAGGATTGGATACCGTTATTGGAGAGCGCGGTATTAAACTTTCTGGGGGACAGCGCCAACGTCTGGGCATTGCACGCGCCTTGGTACGACAAGCCCCTATCATGATTTTTGACGAAGCAACAAGTTCTCTCGATTCTATTGCTGAAAGTAAAATTCAAAATGCTATTGAAAATAGTTTTGAAGATCGTACCGTTTTTGTTATTGCACACCGTCTTTCAACAATCAGAAATGTAGACCGTATTATCGTTCTTGATAAAGGGAAGATTATAGAAGACGGAAGCTTTAACAACCTCCTGAACAAAAGAGATCATTTTGCAAAATTATGGGCGATTCAATCTGAAGAAAAATCTACAGAGACATCAGAGCTTTAAGCATTTGCGGATTTGTCGTCTTTTACATCATCAGGATGCGGCGCATCACGTTCGGCCTGCTTTGCCGCTTCTGCCTTTTGTTTGGCAACGCGTTCAGCCGCCGTTTTATCAGGGGCAATAACCATGATCATCTGACGCCCTTCCATTTTCGGCATTAATTCAATCTTTGATAAATCTGCCAAATCATCACGAATACGGTCCAATAATTTTGAAGCCAAATCTTTATGCGCCATTTCGCGACCACGAAAACGTAAAGTAAATTTAACCTTGTCCTCATTGGTCAAAAATTTGCGCGCCGCTTTCAATTTAACAGCATAGTCGTGATCTTCAATCGTTGGGCGAACTTTAATTTCTTTAACTTCAACCGTTTTTTGTTTTTTACGCGCTTCAGCAGCTTTTTTCTGAAGCTCATATTTATACTTGCCGTAATCCAGAATTTTACAAACAGGGGGAACTGCGTTTGGTGAAACTTCAACCAAATCTAATCCGACTTCTTCAGCAGCAGCCACAGCAGCGGCAACACTCATGACGCCTAACATCTCACCATCGGCGCCAACAACACGAATTTCTTTTGCAGTAATGTTATGATTAATACGAGGACCCTTATCTTTCGAGGGTTGGAAAGGTGGTTTAGTGATCTTTTGTTTCTCCTTTGATTATTGAAACTGTTTATAATCTACATCATTTATATGAATGAAGCATTAATAGGGCGGTTTTGCCTCTAAAGCAAGAGATTCTATAGCTTTTTCAAGAGATTCTACGGATTGACCATCACTGCCTAAGCGGCGAATGGCTACAGTTTTTTCTTCGGCTTCGCGCGCACCCACAACAAATAATGCAGGTACTTTTGCTAAAGAATGCTCACGCACCTTATAGTTGATTTTTTCATTACGAATATCAAGCTCTGCACGGATACCTGCGGCTTTCAACTGCGCACAAACTTCTTCGGCATAATCATCAACTTCACCTGTGATCGTTGCCACAACACATTGTACGGGCATGAGCCACAAAGGAAGTTTCCCCGCATAACTTTCAATCATGATACCGATAAAACGCTCCAAAGCCCCCAAAGCCGCACGGTGTAACATCACAGGGCGCTGCTTACTACCATCAGGGGCAATATAGTTGGCATCCAAACGTTCAGGTAAATTAAAGTCTAGCTGAAGCGTACCACATCCCCATTCACGGCCAATCGCATCACGAATAATAAAGCCCACTTTAGGACCATAAAACGCGCCATCACCTTCACAAACTTGATAAGGGATTTTCATTTCTTTTAAGGCATTTTCCAACGCGGTTTCAGCCTTATCCCATAACGCATCAGAGCCAATACGCATTTCAGGACGCGTTTCAAAGGTAATTTTATAATCATCGAAACCCAAATCTTTGTACATTGCCTGAACAAGTGTGAAGAATTTGATTGATTCACTTAAAATCTGATCTTCAGTACAGAAAATATGGGCATCATCCTGAACAAATTGCCGCAGACGCATCAAACCATGAAGAGCGCCGTGGGCTTCATTCCGATGACAACACCCAAACTCAGAAAGACGAATAGGCAGGTCACGATATGATTTCGTTCCTTGATTAAAAATCTGTACGTGCGCAGGACAGTTCATAGGCTTCAGCGCCATAAATTCTTTTGGCTCCTGATCGTAAACAGGCCCTTCCTCATTATTGTTAGGAACAACATCAGGAACAATAAACATGTCCTGACGATATTTTTGCCAGTGTCCTGAAGCCTTCCAGAATTTGGAATGCATTAATTGAGGTGTGCGGACTTCGTTATAACCATCATCCTGGAGACGGCGGCGAACATAAGCTTCCATCTGGTTGAAAATAATATGTCCTTTGGGATGCCAAAATACAGAACCTTGTGCCTCTTCCTGAATATGAAATAGTCCCATTTCGCGGCCCAATTTGCGGTGATCGCGGGCTTCGGCCTCTTCCAACTGTGTTAAGTAGGTATCAAGTTCTTTTTGATCACGCCAGGCCGTTCCGTAGATACGGGTCAGCATCGCATTATTGGAATCCCCGCGCCAATACGCTCCCGCAACTTTCATGAGTTTAAAAGCTGTTCCAACATGTTTTGTCGTTGGCATGTGAGGACCACGACAAAGATCAAGCCATCCATCATCCCCTTCCCCCTGACGATAGATTTTTATGTCTTCGCTTGTGGGAAGGTCTTCAATTAATTCGGCCTTATACATTTCCCCTTTATCGCGGAAAAACTGAATGGCTTTTTCACGGGGCCATACTTCACGGACAAATTTTGAATTGCGTTCAACAATTTTACGCATCTGTTTTTCAATCGCATCAAAATCTTCCGTACTAAACGGTTCATTACGCGCAAAATCATAGTAAAAGCCATTTTCAATAGCAGGTCCGATTGTGACTTGCGTTCCAGGAAACAAAGTTTGTACCGCTTCTGCCATCACATGCGCGCAATCATGGCGGATCATTTCCAAAGCTTTATCGTCCTCACGCTTGATCAGGGAGATTGAAGCATCTTTTTCTATAGGCAAAGACAGGTCAGACAATTCACCATCAATTTCAATCGCAATCACGGCCTTGGCCAGTGATTTTGAAATACTTTCGGCAATATCCATCCCTGTCACGCCAGAATCATACGCGCGTACAGCACCATCGGGGAGTGTAATTTGAACCATATTATTTTTCGTCTTTAAAGCTTCCATAACCCTAATGTTTTAGCGCCTGAAAAGCACGCTGTCTAGCGCTCATTCATGGATTCACTAAGGGTTTTGATGAAAGGTTTTAAAAGATATTCCATCACGGTTTTATGGCCTGTAAGAATATCCACTGTCGCAATCATTCCAGGAATAATGGGCAATACCTCATCTTTGCGCTTAAGGGCATTTTCTTCGGTTAAAACCTGAACCAGGTAAAAGCTTTCCCCTTTTTCATTGGTCACCGCATCAGGAGAAATGGACACGACTTTCCCTTTAAGCCCCCCATAAATTGCAAAATCATAAGCCGTGATTTTTACAATCGCAGGTTGTTCTGGATACAAAAAGGCAATATCTTTAGGATTTACTTTTGCCTCGACCAAAAGCTGATCATCTTTAGGAACAATTTCGATAAAAACCTGCCCAGGTTGCACCACACCGCCAACAGTATAGACCTTTAAATCCTTAATATAACCATTCACGGGAGACTTAACATCCGCCCGGGTCTTGCGATCCTCTAACCCTGCCAAACCCTGC
Organism: Alphaproteobacteria bacterium; assembly: GCA_041397885.1. Classification (GTDB taxonomy): domain Bacteria; phylum Pseudomonadota; class Alphaproteobacteria; order Micavibrionales; family Micavibrionaceae. The sequence goes on from JAWKVV010000007.1 coordinate 74,479, forward strand.
TTAATCGCGTTCATTTCGATTAATTTGGCAGATAGCTCTGTCTGAGACTGTGCCTTGGCCGTTGATTTGACCTCTTCAATGCGGGCATTGGCCTCGCTAATGGCGGAACGCGCCCGTGGCACAGCGGCTAAAACACCATTCAGCTCGGTCTGTTTTTCCTTGATTTGCTGGTCAAGTTGTAACAGCTCCATTTTGGGAGCAGAGCCTTTGGCAACCAAAGGTTCAACAATTGATTTCTGTTCACGGATCAAAGCAAGTTGACCTTTGATATCAGAGGACCTGATTTGCAGCTCGCTGAGTTCTTGAGATCGCTGAGATTTTTGCTGCTCCATAATTGATGTTTGATTATGGATTTTATCGTTATTGGCCGTATAAGCGTTCATTTCCTCTGTCACGCTTTGAGGCGCCCCTTCCATTACTTCTTTTGGGAATTCAGGGATGCGGCCTTCCACTTCAGCCTGCAGTCTTGAAATTGTTGCCAAAAGGCCCAAGTACCGTGCATTATTCGACCCATAATCGGAAGAGGCCGCAATATCACTTAACCGTACAAGCGTATCACCTTTTTGAACCTCATCACCTTTCTTGATAAAAAACTCATCAATAATTCCGCCTTCTAAAGATGAAATCTTTTGAATCTCGCTAGAAGGAATAACCGTTCCTTGTCCCCGTGTAACTTCATCGAGTTTGGCAAAACTCGCCCATAAAAAGAACAATGTAAAAAACCCGATAATAAAGAAAAACAAGAGATGAGAAGACAACGGCATATCTTCGTCGGTATCAAAAAATCGTTGTCCCTGTGCCTGCACTCGGCCAATATGTTCAGCAAGCCAGCGTTTTTTATCGTCCGCAGCACGCTCAGCTTCCGTCATATTTTCACGCATTTGCATCTGCATTGCTTTTGCAATGTTGGGATTATGACCTTTGATTTCCTTTAGAGGTTTTTTCTTCTTACCTAACATAACGTTGCCTTATATTCCCGTTTTTTCGGCGGCTGTGCCGTACTGACGCGCCTGTAATTTACGAATAACTTCATCCTTCGGACCAAAAGCCACAATGCGGCCGCGATCTAAAAGAATAAGCTTATCAACCAATGTTAACATAGAGCCTTTATGTGTGATTAATAGAGTTGTCCGCCCTTCAGTTACATGGTGCAACCGTTTACGTAGGCGGTTTTCAGACGCAGGGTCCATAGAGGCCGTGGGTTCGTCCAGAATAAGAACAGGGGGATCATAAAGAAGCGCCCGTGCAATAGCGACAGCCTGACGCTGTCCCCCTGACAAAGCCTCACCCCGTTCACCCACTTGCGTATCCAAACCTGCTTGAGATTCCCGTAAAAATTCTGTAACTCCTGCCAGTTCTGATGCCCGTAAAACTGCACGATCAGGTGCCATTTCATGACCCATTGTAATATTTTCACGCACTGACCCATAAAAAAGTTGAGGAGATTGTTGCACAGCACCAACATTTCGGCGCAAATCACCTGGATCAATTTGACGAACATCCGTTCCATCCAATTGGACGCTACCGCTTTCGGGTTGATACAGATTAATGATCAAACGCTCGATCGTTGTTTTCCCTGATCCCACCGCACCAATAACACCAACATGGTCACCAGGTTCCAGTGTAAAGCTGACATTATTCAAAGCAGGAACGGTCTGACCCGGATAATGAAAGAGAACATCACGAAATTCAACTTTCCCTCGAATAGACGGCATGGAAATAAAATGCTTTCCTGCAGGGCGCTCAACGTCTTTTTTCATGAGATCGTTAAGCTGTCTTAGAGATTCAGCAGACTGATGCATCCGTGTTAAAAGTCCTGCGATCTGCGCCAGAGGCGCCATAGCACGGCCACTTAGAATAACACACGCGATCAAAGCCCCCATAGAAAGCTGAGCATCTTTAATTAAAAACACCCCAACAATCACAACAAATACGCTGACAAGTTGCTGAATGAACATTGCAAAATTCAATGCAAAAGAATTAACACGGCGAGTCTTCACACTGGTACGAGAAGATTTATCCGATAATTCTTCCCATCGTCTTTGTGTATGACCTTCGGCAGCCTGAACTTTTACTGTTTCAAGACCGCTGATTGTTTCAAAAAGAAGCGCATTTTTGAGCGCGCTTTCCTGCATTGATGCTTTGATTGCTTTTTGCAAAGGCTTTTGGAGCATCAAACCCACGCCCACAACAATAGGAATGGCTGCAATAGGCACGAACGCAATAGGACCGCCGATAATAGCAATGATGATGATAAAAAAGAAAATAAACGGCAGATCAATCAGAGCTGCCATCGTTGCTGATGTAAAGAAATCCCGTATGGTTTCAAATTCCCGCATATGACTGGCCATCACTCCTGCGCTTGAAGGGCGAGCCTCCATGGTCATACCGAGCATCTGTTCAAACAAACGCGCAGAAATTTTAACATCGGCCTTGCGCCCTGCATGATCTAGAAAATGGGAACGAAGATTTTTTAAGATAAAGTCAAAAACATAGACAATACTCACCCCAACAACCAAAACCCACAAAGTAGATATCGCATTATTGGGCACAACACGGTCATAAACATTCATAACAAAAAGCGAGCTCGCCAACGCAAATAAATTGATCATGACGGCGGCCATCACAACTTCGACATAGATATTTTTATTTTCAAGTAGGGCAGACCAGAACCAGCTACGCGCATTATCAATCATGGCAGGGCCTGCACGCTCATCCACGCGAGCAACAGGGCGAACATAGAAAACATAGCCCGTATAGATTTTCAAAAGATCTTGAAGGCCAATTTCTTTTTTCTCATCTGGTGTTTCAGGAAATTGAACGATAAAACGCGCATCAGGATGAACAACAACTTTTTTCTTACCAGAAGGTTGTTTTTTGGATTGTGGCTGCCGTACTTCCCACAGGATACAAGCCTGATTCCCTTCCAAAACCACTATACAAGGTAAATTCGGCGCAATTGCCAAAGAATCTAAAGGTCTTTCCACCATGTAAGAGTTCAAATCCGCCCGCGCCGCAGCACGTTCAAATAAAACAGGCGTAATACCTGCTTTCGGGATGGGAAGGCCCGCCGTTAAAGAAGCAACGCTTGTACGCCGTCCATAATGTCCAGCCAATAACTTTAAACAATTGACCAAAGGGTCATGAATCGCCACCCGATCTGCCTCTAACGGCCAAACATCCACTTCTTTTTCATGTTCTTTTAAAGACTTGGGCTGATTTTCACCATGCTGATCTGCGGATTCATCAGAATATGGATTATCTGGATCTACGTTATATTGGGATGTTGAAGGATCTTCGTTTTGCATAGGTTTTTTATCTGATCTGGAGTCGTTGTAATAAAAAGCCTTATCAGTCTACCACAGATAGACTGATAAAACATTCAAAAGATAATACATGAAAAGGGCGACAAAGCGCCCTTTAAAGAAATTTAGCGGTCAACTACATACGCAGGTGCATCAATTGTTGCCGCTTCACGTGGATAGGCAACGCCTAATGTCGGTAGCAACGCCCCTTTCAGACCCAATAGTCTGAAGACTGAAAACATTTCAAGAAATTCTGCGTTAATCGTATTTGAACGAGAAACAAATAACTCGTTCTGTGCATCCAAAACATCAAGCAACGTACGACGATCTAAACCAAACTGATCTTTATAAGCCCGAACAACTTCAGTATTTGCTGCTGCTTGGGACGCGAATTCACGGGCACACTCCCCTGCAGAAACCATACGAGCCCAAGTTTGGCGTACATCATCTTCAACCGCACGGGCAGTATCCGCACGACGTTCTTTAGAAACCTGATATCTATGAGTAAATTCGCGCACACGGGCAACATCGCCGCCGCCACGATATAAATTCCAGTTGGCAACAACCAGAGCTGAAGCACTGCGGTCACGACCTTCGACACCGCCTAAATCCTCACCTTGACGCGCATTTAATTGCAAATCTAACTGAGGATACAAGGTTGACCCTGTACCTTTATATTCAGCGTACGCTACCTTTGTATCTTCATCAAAGATATCGAGTGTAGGGCTTTCTGTAATAGCTGTTTTTACTTCTTCTTCAACGTTAGCAGCTAGAGCGTTCACGGGAACAGCAGGAAGAACCAAATCACGAGGATCATCACCAACTTCACGGCGGAAATTAGATTCAGCAATGCGTAATTGTTGAGCAATTGTTGACTCTTGCGCACGAGCAGAAGCCAAACGCGCTTTAATTTGTTCTAAGTCAGCCTGTGTTGAACGGCCTGCATCAACGCCTTCTTGGATAAGATCCATAATGGCTAGATGCTCCGCTACGTTATCACGGGTGATGCCCAATAGTTCACGTTGACGAATTACTTCAAGAAAAGCTTCAACAATGGAAAGACCAACAAGTTCGGAAGCCTCACGCACGCGGTGTGCAGAAGATTGAATGCGGTGCTTTTGACGCTCATTCTCATATTTTGTTTCAAAGCCATCGAACAACATCTGTGTAAGTGTTAGACCTGCTTCATAACGCCATAAAGACTCATCTTCTTCGTTATTTACAAAATCTTTTGTTCCTTGATCTTTAGTATATTCATAACCTGTATCAGCACTGAAATCGACTGATGGCAAGTAAAGTGCTTTTGCTTGTTCTAATTCTTCATCTGTTGCACGGCGTGTTGCAGCAACAATACCATATTCTGGATTGGTCATGACACCTGCAGAAATGGCTTCTGACAAACTCATCTGAGTAGTTGCTTCCTGTGCCTGTAAAGGCGTCGATAAGACCATCGCCGCAGCACATGAAATCCCCAAGGTCGCACGTTTTATTAGAATTTTAATCTGTAAATTTGTCATTAGATGAGCCTCACTCGTCAATTTTTAGAATTATGATTAATTCATAAATTTCAATATATCACAGGTAGTTATGTCCTTTTTTAACCCCCAACGCAAGTATTTTGTTACTTTTTTGGCGTAAGCCTGAGTTATATATTTTTTAATTTATGTAAATTATATTTACCAATAAACAAGCGTCCCTTCTTTGTGGAGAAGAAACGCTTACTTATTATAATGTTACGACAATTAAATAATGTCTGTATTGTTATGAATAATCTCTTCTTGGGGTTGTTCATTCAAACGACCTTCAAGATCTGTACCATTTTCATGACCTGAAACAGTTTCTTTTGGAGACTCTGTTTCAGTGACATAAACGAAGTCATTAATAGCTTCCGTCACATCATCACTACCCTGAACAAGCGTTGAGAGATCAATCACATCTTCTGTTGCTGTTTCAATATTAAGAATCTCATCAGCACTTTCTTGGATAGCCTGGAAGATGAAATCATCAGCTTCAGAAACAGATCCATCGCCGCTGTCATATTGGAACCATGCATCGTAACCCGCAAAAGCATCACCTGTATCAGTAACAAAATCACCCTGAACGGTCACTTCATTTCCTGCAATTACAAGATTAACTTCTTTCACTGCCAAGTTAATAGCATTGATACCAAGTTCATCGAAAGTAATGAATTCATCGGCTTGAGAGAAAGCATCACCATTGGCGTCTTGCCAAATTTTCAAGGTTTTCCAAATTGCATCCTCAGCATTGATCACACCATCTTGGTTATCATCATATTGAGATAGCATTTCAAAACCGCCGATTTCATCATTTCCAAACATTTCAGAGTGATCATTAATGATACCGTCCTCATTCACGTCACGAACAAGAATACCATCATCGGCGCCAACCCATGCGGTTCTATCAGCGATACCATCTTCATCAATGTCAAAAAGGACGCCTTTTTCTTTAGAAACAAGCTCAATACCGTCTCTATCAAGATCAATAACAAGCGGGCAGCCATCACCGCCACCGCCGCCATCACCGCCGCCACCAGTAATGGTTGCCACAGTAATGGTTAGTTTTGATGAGCTTGTGTCACCATCAGCATCCCGCATCGTATAGTTGAACGTATCCGTGCCGCCTGCGCGTCCAAAACGTGTATAGGTGTATGATCCATTTGCATTCAGAACCAATCTTCCATACGTACCATTATACGTTCCTGGATTTGTAACTGCGAAAGAACTGTTGTCTTCACCAATATCATCATTGGTTAGAACATTTCCTGTTCTGCTAGTTTGTGTTGTACTTAACGAATTACTATCCGCTTTTGCCACAGGACCATCATCACGAATGTCGATCTGAACAAAACCATTTGCTGTATCACCATCACCATCGGTGATTGTGACGCCTAGTTTCAACCAGATCACATCATTTGTGCCTGTTTTGTTAATTCCAGGATGGTCAACAGGTTCCAGTTGCTTATAAGTATAAGCGCCAGTGTTAGAATCGATTGTGAATGTAAAGATAGTCGTTGTACCCACTTTACCAACATATCCATTCGCCGTCGTTGTAATCACGACAGGTTGGCCTCCAGATGTTAAAGTCTGTGCATTTCCACCAATTTGGAACAATGTCATCACTGTGCCGTTTGGTTGAATAGAACCCTGACCATCTTCACCAAAATTATGCGGGATAGTATTGTTGATCACAACAGGGCCATTACTTAATGCCGCCTCATTAACAGCCTGCGTTTTTGTTGAAATGGTTGGACCATCGTCCAGAACTGTAATTTTTACAGTTCCTGTTCCTGTGTCACCATCACCATCTGTTGCCGTTACACCAAAGTTTAGTGTCAACGCCTCATTATGGTTGTTGGTTAAGGAATGATCCAAATTCTCAAACTGTGTGAATTTAAATGTCGCATCTGGATTAATCACCATTGTGAACACTGTCAATGCACCCGCTTTACCCGTATAGGTATTGGTATTAGCATCGAAAGTTACTGTGACAGCAACACCATTATGGCTCAGCGCACCTGCGGTTAAGTTACCACCAGATGAGAAACCACCATTTCCTGTCGTTGCCCCTGGCGCATCACCGTTATAATTCACATTAATCACGCCTGTGATCATATCTGGACCTGTCGCCAAATGTGTATCATCGGTTTGACCCATGCCGCCAATATCGGTTGGAACCACAACGACCTTACTGTCTGTAACGCATATTGTCAGATCCGCTGTATCGGTATCGCCATCAAAGTCACGAAGCGTATAGGTGAATACATCCTGAGAATCTGCATTCACAGCCTTCGCGGTATAGCTATATGATCCATTCGCTGCAATTTTCAACGTTCCGTAAGTTCCATTGATAATTGCAAAGCCTGTTGTTGGAACATTTATTGTTGTCCCGTTAAAAGATACTTTTGTTATAGAGCCATTAATGTCCGCTCCAACATCATCATTAGTAATAACATTACCGCCGACTGTACCTTCTTCGCCAACTGTACCCTTGTCATCATAAGCACAAGGACCATCATCACGAATGTCGATCTGAACGAATGCTGTATCGGTATCACCATCACCATCGGTGATTGTCACACCCAATTTCAACCAGATCACATCATTTGTGCCTGTTTTGTTAATACCTGCATGATCAATTGGTTCCAATTGAGTATAGGTGTAAGCGCCTGTGCTTGGGTTGATTGAGAAGGTAAACACATCTGTACCATTCGCCTTACCAACATAGCCATTTGCCGTTGTTGTAATCACAACAGGAACGCCGCCTGAGTAAAGTGTTTGGTTTGAACCACCAACTTGGAACAATGTCATCACTGTGCCGTTTGGCGTAATCGCCCCTTGACCATCTTCACCAAAACTATGTGGTAGGACGCCGTTGACAACAACAGGACCATTATCAAGTTTTGATTCAGCAACGGCCTGCGCCTTTGTTGAAATACTTGGACCGTCATCCAGAACTGTAATTTTTATAATTCCTGTTCCTGTGTCACCATCACCATCTGTTGCCGTTACACCAAAGTTCAAGAACAAGGCTTCGTTGTGATTATCTGTCAATGAGTGATCCAAATTCTCAAACTGTGTGAATTTAAATGTCGCATCTGGATTAATCACCATTGTGAACACTGTCAATGCACCCGCTTTACCCGTATAGGTATTGGTATTAGCATCGAAAGTTACTGTGACAGCAACACCATTATGGCTCAGCGCACCTGCGGTTAAGTTACCACCAGATGAGAAACCACCATTTCCTGTCGTTTCTCCTGGTGCGTCGCCGTTATAGTTTACATTAATCACGCCTGTGATCATATCTGGGCCTATTGCCAGATTTGTATCATCAGTTTGGCCCATGCCACCAATATCAGTTGGCACAGTGTGATCCGTCACGCAAAGCGTTAATGTTGCTGTATCAGTATCACCGTCATAATCACGAAGAGTATAAGTGAATACATCTTGAGAATCTGCATTCACTGCCTTCGCGGTATAGCTGTATGATCCATCAGCCTTGATCTTCAATGTTCCATAAGTTCCATTGATTGTTGCAAAGCCTGTCGCAGGAACATCAACTGTTGTTCCATTGAAAGAAATTTTAGTCACTGTTCCTGGATCATCTGTACCCACATCATCATTATTCATGACATTGCCAGTGATTGTTCCTTCTTCACCAACTGTCCCTTTGTCATTTTTGGCAACAGGACCATCATCATGAACATCAAGAATAATCGTCGCTGTATCAGTGTCGCCATCGCAATCTGTGATTGTCACACCAAATTTTAACCAGACCACATCATTTGGATCTGTCGCATCTGGATGATCAATTTGATCAAAAAGTTTGAATGTATAATCTCCAGTCAAAGGATTAATCGTCAATGTGAAAATTGTACGGCCACCAGCAACACCTGTATAGCTGTTCGCTGTATTTGTTACAGTGATGGCATCACCATGTGATGTCAGCGCTACATTTGGTCCGCCCATCAAGAATTTCGCACCAAACGTACCATTTGATGTGATTGTTCCTGGACCATCTTCACCAAAATCATGCGGAACAGTGTCAGAGACAACCGCAGGATTCACGCCATTGATATCACCTTCATAAACGCGTTTAGAGATATCACCAATGTCTGGACCATCGTCAAGAACGCGGATCATAACTGTCGTGCTAGCAGAATCTCCGTCTTTATCTGTGGCTGTTACACCAAAGCTCAACATAATTGCGTCGTTGTGATCTGTCGTGTCTGGATGACTTAGAGGCTCAAACTGTGTGAATGTGTAAGTTCCATCATCAAGAACAGTCAAGGTAAACACGGTTACACCGTTCGCCACGCCTGTATAAGTATCACCAGACAAGGTCACCGTTACAGGATTACCGCAAGAGCTTAAATTATTCACAGAAGCCGTGAATGTTCCATTCGGGTTAATCGCCCCAGGACCATCACCAAAATAATTTGCAGAAATTGTTCCACCCACAACATTAGGACCATTATCAAGGTTTGTATCATCAACTTCCTTGATTTCAGGTTTAACAATAACAGGAACATCATTTATTGGGTTAACTTTAAAGCTGATTTCCGCAGTATCACGATCACCATCAAAATCTTCCAGAACGTAAGTAAATGTGTCTGTTCCCTCTGGATTATTGTCATTGGCTTTATAGCTATACGCCCCAGTTGAATCGATTGTCAGAACACCATATTGACCAATAACATTAACAGTTCCTACAGCAGGAACAGCCGTTGTTGTGCCATTAAATACAACCGCAACAACATTATTGGGAAGGTCTTCTGAAAGCTCATCATTATTTGTAACATTTCCTGTCACAGTTTGGCTTTCATCAACCGCTGTTGTGCCATCATCATAGGCAACAGGTGCATCGTCATACACAAGAACAGTAAATGTGCCATCGGCAGTATCACCATCCGCATCTGTCGCTGTAATACCAAATTCCAATGTAATAACATCGTTTGGATCTGTACCGTCAGCATGGTCGATATGTTCAAACAATTGGAACGTATATGTTCCATCATTGTTTAAAAGGACAGTAAAGACCGTCACGCCGCCTGCAACACCAGTGTAAGAATTTCCGCCTGTCACACTAACAACCACAGGAACACCGCCAGATGTTAGGGCACCGCCCAACAATGATCCACCTGCAACAAAGTTACCATTTGGTGTTACCGATCCCGCGCCATCAAGACCAAAATCAACATTCATATCACCATTAAAGATCATCGGACCTGGCGTTAGATTTGTCTCATCAACGGCGATTAATTCAGAAACAGCAACAGGCTGACCATCTGGCGTTACACGGATAGAAAGCGTTGCTGTATCGGTATCACCATCAAAGTCAGTCAATGTATAAGTAAATACATCAGTACCGTCAGGATCATTATTATCGGTAACATAAGAATATGTTCCATCACTATTGATTGTTAAGACCCCATAATCAGCATCAATAACAGTTGGCACACCAGAAGTAACTGGATAATCAACACCATTGAAGTTCACATTTGTGACGTTATTTTCTGTGTCTTCAGATAAGTCATCATTCGCCACAACATTACCTGTGATTAACTGACCTTCTTCAGCGCCATTAATGTCATCATTGGCAACAGGGCCATCATCCGCCACATTGATCGTGATAGTACCCGTATCCGTTGTGCCGTCTAACGCCACAATCTGGATACCAAAATCAATAGAAATTACATCATTATGATCTGTTACATCTGGATGATCCAAAGGTTCAAATTGCGTGTATGTATATTGGCCTGTCGCAGAATTAATGGTCAGTGTGAAAACTGTTACACCGCCTGCTGTTCCTGTGTAACCATTGGCTGTTTGTGCAATAATAACAGGAACACCGTTAGACAATAATGGGGTGGAAGACCCTGTTGTTCCATCAGGAGAAATTGCAGAGGTTCCCGCACCAGAATTGTAAACAACTGTATCAGTGTAAACCAAAGGTCCAAGATCAAGATTCGTTTCGTCAACATCACCTGCTGAATCACCAATCGTTGGGACATCATCTTTAACGTTGATGCGAATAAAGCTTTCGGTTGCATCACCATCAAAATCTGTCGCGCCAATACCGAAATCAAGTGTTATAATATCATTTGGATCATTCGGATCAGCATGATCAAGAGGTTTGACTAACGTAAATTCATAAGACCCATCAGCGTTCACAACCATTGTGAAAACATTAGCGCCGCCCGCGGTCCCTGTGTAAGTATTAGTTACAGCATCAAAAGCAACAACCACGGGCACACCATTAGATGTAAGAGCGCCGCCCAATTGAGAGCCCCCAGAAACAAACGTCCCTGTTGCATCAAAAGAGTCTGTCGTTGCAGGACCATCATTACCAAAATTAGGGGCTGCAGAACCTGTAACCGTAATGGGGCCAAGATCTGTTTCATCAACTGTATTGAAAACTGGATCAAGTGTAGGTGCATCATCAACAACATTGATCACAATGGAACCATGTGCTGCTTCGCCTTCACTATCTACCGCATCAACACCAAATGTTAATGTGATCACATCATCTGGATTTGTTCCATCTGCATGATCCAGAACACCTGTTTGGGTGTAAGTGTAATCACCTGTGTTGGTATCAATAGTCAGCGTGAAAACTGTTGTTCCACCTGCAGCACCTGTATAGGTGTTTGTGCCTGCATCAAAAGTCACAACCACAGGCACGCCGCCAGAAGTCAAAGTACCGCCCGCCAAAGATCCGCTCGGTGTAAAACTTCCAGTCACTGCATAAGTTCCTGGTGCATCCGCACCAAAATTCGCATTCAATGTTCCTGTTTCAACAAGAGGACCACCTGTTAAATTCGTTTCATCAACGGTTTCCAAACCTGCATCTGGACGTGGCGGATGTGGAAATTCAGGCGCGTCATCTTTAACATTGATAATGATTTGACCCGCTTCTGTATCACCTTCAAAATCTGTCGCCACTGTTCCAAATGTCAGTGTAATGATATCATTTGGATCTGTATCATCGGCGTGATCCAAACTTTCAAGAAGTGTGAAAGTATACGCACCCGTTGTAGGATTAATATCCAATGTAAAGATTGTTAAACCACCTGCAGTTCCAACATATCCTGTTGCTGTTGGTGTGACTGTAATAGCTGTTCCATTATGGCTTAGAACGCCATTATCCAAAGATCCGCCTGCCACAAAAGTACCTGATGGCGCCAATGTTCCCGCGCCATCTGCACCAAAATCAAGAGAGACACTGTCGTTTACAACAATAGGGCCGCCAGAAAGATCTGTTTCATCAATGGTGTTTGAATCATCGCCCGTCACAGGACCGTCATCGAAAACCTTTACAGTGATTGTGCCTGTTTTTGTATCACCATCAAAATCAGTGATGCTCGCGCCAAAATTCAAATTCAAAACATCATCATGATCTGCATCATCGGCATGATCCAGTGGCTCTAGCTGCGTATAAGTGTAATCCCCTGTCGCAGAATCAATGACAAGCGTGAAAACTGTTGTTCCACCTGCTGTTCCTGTATAGGTGTTTATGCCTGCATCAAAAGTTACAACCACAGGAACACCGCCAGATGTTAATGCCCCGTTATCAACAGAACCTGTTGCATTAAACGTATTTGTACCTGCATAAACGGCAGGAACGTCCTGACCAGCATCCGCAATGAAAGTGCCATTAACAACCAATGGACCGCCAGAGAGATTGGTTTCATCAACTACGCTATCAATTTGTGAATAGACGATAGGCGCATCATCAAGAACTTTAATCTGAACATTTGTATTGGTGATATCACCATCGCCATCGGAAACCGCCACACCAAAATCAAGGCAGATTGGCTCATTATCATTGGTTGTATCGGCATGATCAAACGGTTCGAATTGCGTATAGGTATAATCCCCTGTTTCAATATCGATAACCATCGTAAAGACTGTTGCTCCACCTGCTGTTCCTGTGTAGGTGTTTGTGCCTGCATCAAAAGTTACAACCACAGGAACGCCGCCAGAAGACAAAACGCCGCCTGTCAAATCACAAGACGCAGCGAATGTATCATTGCCCGCGAAACCGCCAACGCCGTCACCACCAAAATTCGCTACAATTGCTCCTGCAGCAACAAGCGGCCCACCAGAAAGATTGGTTTCATCAAGCAACGCTGAAGTTGTTGAAACAATCGGACGGGCATCCACTGGCGCCTGATTAAGAGGGATGAATTCTTGTTGAAATGTTGGTGCCGTATAGCGAAGCGCTGTTGGCCCCAAAGGTCCAATAGCTTCTGGAGAATCCAAAGGCACATCGACAGGAGACGAATTAAATCCATATCCTGAATTTCGAACTGCGCCATCACCCGCTGCAGGCTCAACCTGTTGCAAAGCTTCTGCAACAGCATCCATATCTTCACCCGCCGCAGGTTGAATTTTAGCAACTTTTTGTGCTGCTTGATCCGCTTCTTCAGCGTTGGCTTGCGCAAGATCTTCAGCTGTAGGCGCAATTTCAATAGCTGATGTTACAAGCTCATCACCATCAATAACTGTGCCATCTTTCAATGTAATTTCCGCAGGAAGTTCACCCGCCATTACTTCAGAATAATTATTGATAACAACCTGTGATCCGTCAGCAAAAGTCAGAATCATTTGACCGTCTTTAACTTCAACAGTCGCTGCATTTTTCGGATCAAAATCACAAACATATTTTTGGCCAGATTGGAGAGCGATTTCTTTTGTTTCTCCTGAACCAGGTTGAGCAATTTTAATCGCGCCCGCATTAGAAGCAGCGCCAGCTGCTGTTTCAATAGAATTAAATGACTGAGGAGAAGTCAAAGAAGTTGTCAAAATAGAAGGATCAATCAGTGTGCCATCTTCAAGGTAGAGGAGATTACCATTGTCAACAAGATCATCGAAGTTCGTCAAATTTAGTTGGCCACCGTCAATAAATGAAATAATCAATTCACCTTCTGATCCCATACGCAAACCTGCGATATCTTGAGGTCCAAAATTCAACCTCGCCGAAACATCTGATGGTATTTCATGGCTTATAATTGCGCCTGCTTCGGGTTGGGATAAGATGATATTATTACAAGTCATTGGATATTCTCCTCTAATTTCCAATCTATAAATAAGGATGCTTTTTAAATGGACATCCCGCAGTAGAGATAACACTGTTACACGTATAAATGTTCTAGAGCTATAATGAGCTTTTCCCCTCACACATTTCCAGAAGTAAAGCATTATTAACCAATTATTAATATTATGTCAATAATTATGTTAAACTATTTTTCGTAAACGCTCATTTCTAACAAATTCCCTAGATTTTCGCAATGAATTAATTCCGCGTTGAATGAGAGAAACCTTATACAACTCATAAATTCTTCAGCTTTGTCATGAATACAACAGCACGATCTCTGACCCTCCTTTGTTTTATCTTTTATAACGCGATAGCCCAGTGTAGCAAATAACGGTTTTCGAACGCTAATTTGATAAATATTATTTAATTTCAATAAGTTAACCAGAGATACACAGCTTTACTCTATTAAGGTAAAGCAATATATTTAAAAAAAGCTTACAACGGGGCTGGCTTTAAAAAATAAAGTTTAAAACAGCAAAAATTTTGAATTTCGAGCTTGATCGCGCCGTTCAAATGAGTATTGTCCTGGCTTATTGGGTATCGAGATAGCAAAAGTCGATTCTACTAAAGCCAAATTTTTAAGAATTATAAAAAATAAAAGCCTTAAAAATTCATGGCCAAACAAAAAATTCCAATTTTTTTAAAATTATTTTCAAGGGAAATCCTTGTGGATTTTTCTGTGATTAAATTGATTTTTTCAAGCTTTTTGAGGACTCTAATATTGTAATATAATTTCAATACTTATGCCAATAGTGTAATTTTTATTCAAAAAAATGCAAAAAAGACTCGACAGGCCCATTTTTTCGGGGCAATCTGTCCTTATCGCCAAGACATTACTTTCTACTAAAAAAGAAAGCATCGATGAGATGGTCTTGGAAGAGAGAATACCTTGGTCGGTATTCTGGGTTAGAAAAGCGAATATTAATCTTCGGATTTTTATTAAATGCGTCGAAGCTCAAGGGGATAACGAGTAGAAACCTCTTACGAAACCAAAGGTCTCTGTTATGCGAAGCATAATGGATGTACTGGAAAGTCACCCGTGTAAGCGGATATGACGAAAATAAGGCCCGTGGTTGTACACGTTAAAATATGAAGGTTTTGTAAGGAAAAAGGGATCTATGATGACTTAGTCTCTGAAATATTGGTTTTTGAAACGTAACTCATGAAAAAACCAATGCGTGGATAGACCAACCACGATAAATAAGGCAGATATGGGTTATCTGCAAGGCACTGGAAAACAAGTGGTGTACATCATTTTGATTTTCCAGCGACCTGGATCAAATTGCCCCCTTTGCGAAATATAATTTGGTTAAGCCTATTGTGTTTCGGAGGAGCAAATATCCCAAAAAAGGCCCTAGTGCTGTTTCGTGGATCGTGCCTTGCGTATGTTTCTACAAAACATGAAGCACTAGGGTTCTTTTATGGGTTAATTCTTAAGAAATCGTCGCCCGTCAAAAAAATATTAAGTCAAAATAAAAAACGGAGCCCCAAAGCCCCGTTTTTGTTATTGTGTCGCCATATCTTTTTAAAAACTAAGTTTCTTGGCCAGTGTAACTTGATCCAGCCCCTGGATTTTCTTCAATACATCCTCTGGCACATCACTATCCAGAGAAACCAAACAAATCGCAGAATCTCCCTGTGGTGTCCGCCCTAAATGGAAATTCGCGATATTCTGGCCCGCATCGCCTAATATCGTCCCAACATTCCCAATCAGGCCTGGTTTGTCATCATTACGGATAAATAACATATGTTCAGTTAGACCCGCCTCAATACGTACCCCTTCGATATCAACAATACGCGGTTCTTTTCCTGTAAAGAGTGTCCCCGAGACATTTCTCGTGCGTTGTTCGGTAACAACTTTTACGGTGATCACACTGCGCCAATCTGCTGAAGATCCGCTATGGGTTTCAGAAAATTTGATTCCGCGGCTATCAGCAATACTCATGGCGTTCACCATATTCACCGTATCCAATTGCGTTGCCAAAAGGGTGGCGAGCAGCATCGAAGTAATAGGTTTAGTGTTAATTTCTGCCACTGTTCCCTGATATTCAATATTCACTTCCTTGATCGCGCTATCGGTAATTTGGCCTGCAAAACTGCCTAGCTGTTCTGCCAACCTCATATAAGGTTTTAACCGCGGCGCGTCTTCAGCCGAAATGGACGGCATATTAAGTGCATTTGTCACAGCCCCATTCACTAGATAATCAGCCATTTGTTCCGCCACCTGAATGGCAACATTGACTTGCGCTTCCGTAGTGGCAGCTCCTAAATGCGGTGTACAAACTAAATTTTCATGGCCAAAAAGAATATTTTCTTTTGCAGGTTCCACTTCAAAAACATCCAGCGCCGCACCCGCAACTTTTCCGCTGTCCAGTGCGTCTTTCAAGTCTGCTTCCACAACAATTCCGCCACGGGCACAATTGATGATACGTACACCATCTTTCATCTTGGCAATAGAATCCTTGTTGATAAGCCCCGCCGTTTTCTCATTTTTAGGAACATGGATTGTGATAAA
The DNA here is from genome assembly GCA_041397885.1 of Alphaproteobacteria bacterium. Lineage (GTDB taxonomy): Bacteria > Pseudomonadota > Alphaproteobacteria > Micavibrionales > Micavibrionaceae. The sequence continues at coordinate 90,919 of JAWKVV010000007.1, forward strand.
ATCAGCGCGAGCAAACAGATCATCAAGTTCGACCTTTTCAACACCTAATTCGACGGCACGCTCTTCGGTCAAATAAGGATCAAACGCAATCACATTCATTTTAAGGCCAACAGCACGATCGGCGACGATGCCGCCAATATTTCCGCAGCCAATAACGCCGAGAGTCTTTGAAAATAACTCCGCCCCCATAAACTTATTCTTTTCCCATTTTCCTGCATGGGTTGATTGGTTGGCCTGTGGGATTTGACGCGCCAAAGCAAACATCATGGCAATCGCATGTTCTGCCGTGGTGATCGAATTTCCAAAGGGTGTATTCATCACAATAACCCCTGAATTGGTTGCCGCCTTTACATCAACATTATCAACACCAATCCCTGCGCGCCCTACAACTTTTAAGTTTTTTGCAGCGGCCAGAACTTCGGGGGTCACTGTCGTACTTGAACGAATAGCCAGACCATCATATTGCGGAATTTCGGCGACAAGCTCTTCAGGGTTCATGCCGAATTTTTCGACAATATCGCAGCCTTTTTTAATAAAAATTTCTGCGGCTAAGGGGTGCATTTTGTCCGAAATCAGGACGAGAGGTTTTTTGTGGGTGTTTTTTGACATTTCTAACTCCTAGTTTTGTCTTGTTTAGGAAAAACAGACCTTCTTCATATCACTTCCAATAAACAAAGCAAGGAACTAATGTGGTATTAAAGCTGTTTACATTGAAATAATCTGGACGCATTACATGGAAAATGATCAAATAATAACCAACGGTCTCAGTTTAGCGATGGAACGCGTCAATGAATGGGGCGCAGAATTCATGTCATTAGTGCCTAATATAATTGCAGGCTTAGTTTTATTCATCTTATTTTTGATTATTGCCTTTGGCGCACGGTTTAGCACCCGCAAGTATTTCTTTCGTCGGGAACGTATAGATTTAGGCCGTATTTTATCTTCGATTAGTTTCTGGTCATTTACCCTCTTTGGCATCGTCATCGCTCTAACAATCATTATGCCCTCTCTTAAACCTGGCAATCTTGTTGCGAGCATGGGAATAGGATCATTAGCTATTGGCTTTGTGTTCAAAGATATTCTACAAAACTGGCTTTCGGGGCTGCTTATTCTGCTTCGTTTACCCTTTCGGCGTGGAGACCAAATTATCATTGGGAATGTCGAAGGAACTGTAATGCGTATTGACCCACGTGCAACAATTCTGCGCACTTATGACGGACGAGATATTATTGTTCCCAATATTACAGTTTATTCGTCTAACGTCACCATTAACACTAGCCAACCCCAACGTAGGGTAGAATTAGATTTAACGGTGGGTTATAATTATGACATACGCGTTATTACGCGAATTATAAAAAATTCTTTAGAACAGGTGGATGAAATTTTAAAAGATCCCGCACCTCAGATTCTGTGTTGGAATTTAGGGTCAACGTCTCTTGGTATTAAGTTAAGGTGGTGGATTGATTCTGAGCGTTCAGAAGAAGTTGTTTCCCGTGCCCGTGCCGTTCAGGCCATTAAGGAGGCTTTTGATGCTAATAATATTGACCCAACTGACCCACAGTTGATTTACTACCACGAGGCCAAAGATGGCGAGGAAATTTTAGGTGAAAATAAAAGTAGTGATAGCAAAAATACAAATCCTAGGGCAACAGAACACAATGTTACCGCAGGTCTAAACCCGCCAGAATTTGAAGCTTCATACAATGATCAGAGGCAGATCAACCCAAACAAGACGTAGCAAATGCAAGGAAACAATGTGACAAATTAAAGAAATATGAAACAAGACGTTTTTGTTGAACTGCCGTGGGCATTAGAACGGTCCCACCCACCATTCGAAGGCAATGATATTAAATCACCCGAAAGCCTGTATCGCTATATTTACAAAAAACACACAAAACGCGGTGATAAAGTTTTTGATCCCTTTGTCGGGCTCGGCACATCAATGTTTGTCGCTGAAGAAATGGGAAGAATTCCTTTTGGTATAGAAATAGAAAAACAAAAATTTGAATGGGTGGCAGGACAGCTAGAGAACTGGACTCACATAATAGATGATGATGCCTACAACATCCCTCAATATAACCTTCCTAAAATGGATATTATTGCGACTTGCCCGCCTTTCATGGAATCGCACACGAAATGGAACCCTCTTTATAGCGGAAACCCCAAATATGATGGATATGATCAATATTTAAAGCGAATGGGCCTTATTTTTAAACGGTTACACCCTCTCATGAAAAAACAAACGCCGCTTGTCGTTCAGCTTGACAATATTCACAGTAAAAGTGGTTTCACACCACTCATTCACGATGTCGCACATGTTTTATCGAAAAACTTCGTTCAACTTTCAGAAACCAACGTGACGTGGAATAATCCAAAACCAGATTACCCCTTCACGACCTTGCTGATTTTCAGAAAAAAACTTTAGGCTGCTTTCTGCTGTTCTTGGGATTTTGAAGCGTTATAAGCCCAATCCAGCCAAGGCATTAGTTTTTCAGTATCGCTTGGCTCGACTGTTGCCCCGCCCCAAATGCGTATCCCTGCAGGCGCCGCACGGTAAGATGCAATATCATAAGCAGCTCCCTCGGCCTCTAACATCTTAACCATAGTTTTCACAAAAGCTTGGCGATCATCTTCTGATTTTTGCTCAAACCATGGGTCGGTAATTTTCAAACAAATTGATGTTGTTGAGATAGTTTCTTCCTGTTCAGCCAAAAATTCGACCCAGTCTGTTTTTTGAACCCAATTCGCAACGGCTTTTAAATTATCATTGCTACGCTGAATAGTTGCCTTTAACCCACCGATGGATTTGACCCATGCCAAAGCATCCAGACAATCTTCTGCCGCCATCATTGATGGCGTATTTAATGTCTCGCCCTGAAACGCCCCATCAATTAATTTTCCTTTGTTCATGAGACGGAAAATTTTTGGTAAAGGGCGATCTGGCGTAAAATTCTGCAAGCGTTCTAATGCTCTGGGAGACAGTACCAACATACCATGCGCAGCTTCAGACCCTAAGACTTTCTGCCAGCTCCACGTCACAACATCCAGTTTGTCCCACGGCAAATCATAGGCAAAAACCGCCGACGTGGCATCGCATATTGTTAAACCCTGACGATCAGACTTAATCCAATCTGCGTTGGGCACACGCACACCAGATGTTGTGCCATTCCATGTGAAAACAACATCACGGTCTGTATCTACTTTTGACAGATCAGGAAGCTTCCCATAGTCAGCCTTGATAACATTCACGTCTTTTAATTTTAGTTGGTCAGTAACATCTTTACACCAATCAAGACCAAAACTTTCCCACCCCAACATATCAACGCCGCGTGCGCCCAATAAATTCCATAGCGCCATTTCAACCGCGCCCGTATCACTGGCAGGCACAATCGCGCAGCGATAGCCTTCAGGAATACCTAGAATTTCAACATGTTGATCTATAACTGCCTTCAACTTGGCCTTACCGCCCCCTGCACGGTGCGAACGCCCCAACCAAGCATCTTTAACCGCTTCCACGCTCCATCCAGGGCGCTTGGCACAAGGACCAGAAGAAAATTTTGGATTATTGGGTTTTATGGAAGGTTTTTGCATGAAAATTCTTTCTCTTAAAAGTTAGGGCAAAAAATATTAATCACTCCATCAGATAAAAAATTCTGGTAACGCTGTCCAGTCTTAAGTTAAAAAGGGTCATGGCTGAAACACTAACGAAATTATCCGTCAATTTAAATAAACTCGCTTTGTTACGGAATCAGCGCGATGTTGGCTACCCTA
>JAWKVV010000008.1:0-42822 GCA_041397885.1 Alphaproteobacteria bacterium
ATATCGTTCACGTTCGCAGCCGGGCGCCTGCCTGGTCTGCCTATTATGCTTGCGAAAAAACAAAAGCGCGCTTTATGACAACTTGTCATGCGCCATATAATATTAATGGAAAATTAAAACGGTTTTACAATTCGGCTATCGCAAAAGGTGAACGGGTGATTGCCATTTCCAACCATGTTGCAAATTATCTTTTGCAAAATTACAAAATAGATCCTCGGAATATTCGCCTTATTCATCGTGGTGTTGCCTTAGAGAAATTTCATCCAACGACTATTTCCCCTGCACAAATCATAAAGGTGTCCGCGCAGTGGCGTCTGCCAGATGGGGCAAGTGTTGTAATGCTTCCTGGTCGTATTACACGATGGAAAGGACATCATGTTCTTATCGATGCGATGGCAAAACTAAACCGTCCTGATGTTTTTTGTGTTTTTATTGGTTCTGACCAAGGTCGCACTGAATATAGAGAAGAGCTGGAAAAAGCCATTCAAGAAAAAAATTTAGGCGGACAAATCCGTATCATAGATCATTGTGATGATATGCCTGCGGCTTATATGCTTGCCACGGTTGTTGTCTCAGCTTCGACAGATCCAGAAGGATTTGGCCGCATTCCTATAGAGGCACAAGCTATGGGACGTCCTATTGTTGCAACGGATCATGGTGGCGCACAAGAAACTATCCTTCGCAATGAAACAGGTTGGCTCGTACCATCAAATAATTCAGATGAGATGGCTCAGGCGATTGAGGAGGCTTTAAACCTAACACCCGCGCAACGTTCTGTCTTAGCAACAAGAGCGATGGCGCATATTGCACATAATTTTACAAAAGAATTAATGGCAGATAAAACCTTGAATGTTTATGCCGAATTATTACAAGAAAAATACAGCATCTCTTCTTTTGGAAATTATCAAGAATCTTTAAAATCTGCCGCAGAATAATGGCAAAAATACAGGAAAAAATTCTTATTATTAAACTCAGCGCCCTGGGTGATTTTATTCAAAACCTAGGAATTATGCGGTCTATAAGACATCATCATCGCAATGCCCATATAACATTATTAACCACTGCCCCTTATAAAGATTTTGCCGAAAAATCAGGATATTTTGATGAGATATGGGTGGATCCACGCCCTAAATTCTATCAAATAAAAACATGGATTGGTTTAAAAAATAAATTAAACCATGCGCATTTTTCACGTGTTTATGATTTACAAATTAATGATCGTACTGCCCTTTATTATAGCCTTCTCAATCCAAAACCAGAATGGATTGGGGCAGTCAAAAAAGATAAACGCAATAAAACAGGGTTTGCTTTTTATCGACATAAAGAAATGGTAGAAAAAGTTGGTATAAAGAATGTAAATATTGATAGAATGGAATGGATTAATTCCGATATTTCTAGATTTGATCTAAAAAAACCGTATGCTTTAATTATTCCTGGATGCGCCCCTACACGACCAGAAAAAAGATGGCCTGCGGCGCATTTCATTGATTTATGCCACTACCTTATCAATCAGAATATTCAGCCTGTTATTATCGGCACAAATGATGAAAAAGATGTTACAGATCATATCGCCCAAAACTGTCCAGAAGCCTTAAATTTAGCAGGTAAAACCAGTCTTTTTGATATTGCCCCTTTAGCGCGTAATGCATTGATTTCTATAGGAAATGACACAGGCCCTCTGCATATTATAGGACCGACAGGATGTCCTTCGATTGTTCTATTTTCAGGAAAAAGCGACCCATCCTGTCACGCCCCATTAGGGGACAAAATTATAACTCTTCAAAAAGATAATATCGCAGATATTCTGCCGCAAGACGTCATCGATAAAATTAATCTGTAAGAGCTTTCTTTGAAGGCGCTTTTGTGAGTATTTTTTGAGCAAAGGCATCAGGCCATGTTCCAATAAACCAGGTAATAAAATGCATCGGCCAGGGAAAACATATACGCCCTTTATTTTTTTCAAGGCCTGTTGCAATAATTTTAGCAGCGCGATCCGCTTCCATTTTAAAAGGCATTGGAAAATCATTACTATCTGTCATGCGTGACGTTACAAAACCAGGACATACTACATTTATTTTAATATTTGTATGTTTGAGAGCACCGCGGAGCGCCTCCCCATAAAAACGTACCGCCCCCTTAGAGGCACTATAGGCAGGTGAACTCGGCCACCCCCGAAACCCTGCAAGAGAGCTAATAATTGCGATTTGTCCGCCGTTTTTCTGGCCCTTCATAACCGATAGGGCAGGTTCTACCGTGTTAAAAACGCCATGAACATTAACATTGAATATTTTGCGAGCCTCATGGATAGGCTCTCCGTCCACTCGCCCGCCTGTTCCACCAGAAATACCCGCATTGGCAATTACAAGATCTATAGGACTTTTCTGGCCTGCCGCTATCACCCACTCGGCCATTTTTTCTTGATCTGTAACGTCAACCAAAGAAGTATAAACTTCAGCACCTTTTTGACGGCAATGGCTCGCTACCTGCTCTAAGCGCTCAGCATTGCGGCCATTGATATGCAATATAATGCCAGAATGGGCATAATGATCGGCTAAGGCAGCTCCAATGCCGCTCGAAGCGCCCGTAATTAAAATATTTTTTAAAATCTTCATAATTCTCACTATAGTTTGTCGATAAAATACAAACAAGGTTTGCTTGAACGCAGACAATCATTACAATGGCTTCTATGGATATGAGTGGCCTGAAAAGACGTGGTTTAATGTATGTTTTATCTTCTCCTTCGGGGGCAGGAAAAACAACAATTACGCGTGCTTTACTAAAACAGAATGAAAAAATGATGATTTCAATCTCCGCGACGACACGTCCGCGCCGCGCAGGCGAAGTTCATGGACAGGATTATTACTTTGTTGATATTCCACAATTCAACGAAATGGTTGATAACGGCGAAATGTTAGAACATGCAAAAGTTTTCGGAAATTATTACGGAACACCACGTGCACCCGTCGAAAAAGCCATGAATGAAGGCAAAGATGTTATTTTTGATATAGATTGGCAAGGAACGCAGCAACTTCGGGAAATGGCACGCGAAGATCTGGTTACTGTTTTTATTCTTCCTCCTTCGGCACGAGAACTAGAAAACCGGCTCCGTAACCGGTCAAAAGACACTTTAGAAACTGAAGCACAAATTCGTGACAGAATGGCAAATCAAATGATGAGATGACCCATTATTCTGAATATGATTATGTTTTGATTAATAGAGATATTGACCGTACTCTCACCCAAGCACAAATGATTTTGGATGCAGAGCGTTTAAAACGTTCCCGTCTTAAAGGTCTATCAGATTTTGTCCGTGGTTTGACAGAAGGACTATAAAAACACTTTAAATCCTTATATTTCCTTGCTTTCAACCGCTTTTGCCAAATTTATAAAATCTGAAATTTTTAAATTTTCGGCACGTAATGTCTCATCCAACCCCAAGCTTTCAAAATAATTTTTGTAATTTTTCAAAGAGCTTCTGATCATTTTGCGACGTTGACCAAATGCTTGCGCGGTTATCTGTTCAACACTCTTAAAAGATGGATTTTTTTTATCGAGCATTTTAGGTCGAAAATGAACAATACTAGAGGTCACTTTCGGCGGCGGAAGGAAAGCCGATGCGGGAACATCAAAAACCTGATGCACATCACAAAGCCATTGCACCATAACTGATAAGCGTCCATATGCTTTGTTTTCTTGTGGCGCGGTAATGCGTTCGGCCACTTCCTTTTGAAACATCAATGTCATAGAACGGTAAGAATTCTGATTATCTCTGATCTGTTGCAACCAATTCAATAATAAGGGGGTGGCGATATTATATGGAAGATTGGCAATAATAGCCCTTGGCGCTTCAGATAATGCGCGCAAATCCTGCTGTAGAGCGTCCCCTTTTATAACCTCTAAGCTGTCTTGCACTGCATCTTTCAGGCTTGATAACGCTTCTATCGCCCGCGGATCAAATTCAATCGCAATTGTCTTTTTAGGTCCTGCTTTTAAAATACTGCGCGTCAGGCCGCCAGGGCCAGGGCCAATTTCAAAAACAGTACAATCGGATATATCACCTGCAGCACGCGCAATTTTATCTGTTAGATTAAGATCCAGTAAAAAATTTTGACCAAGCTTTTTCTCGGCCCACAAATCATGATCACGGATCACATCGCGCAGGGCAGGAAGATCAGACAATTTTTCGAACAAATTATTCACTACGGCGATCGATGAAAGCCGCAGAGCGTATATCAGACAGATAACGTTGCTGCAAACGATCAAGGCGCTCTAACCCGATGGCATTTAAAACATCTTCTTCAGGGGGAAGAGTCTCTGAAGAAATTGTGCGCTTATCTAAAAGTTTAAAGATATGATATCCAGAAAGACTTCTAATTGGTGGACTAACTTGTTTCACCGCAAGGCTTTTCACAACAATATCAAGCTCTTGAGGAAGTTGACCTGCCTGCACCCATCCTAATAATCCCCCCTGGCGTGCGCTCGAATCTTTTGAAAATTGTGCCGCAACGACACTAAACTGGACACGATCTGAACGAATCTCAGAAATAAGTTTTTCAGCAAGCTTTTCCGTTTCTTTTTCTTGAGAAGTTTCTGTCACGGGCAAGAAAATTTGTGCAACTTGATATTCTTCTTTTCCAACATTTTCTTTAATACGGTCCATTCGAGCCTTCACATCGTTTTCAGTAACATCAATCTGTGGTCTTAAAACTTTTGTAACAACATTTCGCCAAGCAGTCTGCGCTTTTATTTTTTGCAATATCGTTGATTTAGGAATGCCTTGTTGGCTCAAAACCAATTCAAATTGTTCTGCTGTCATACTGTTTTGTTTGGCCATTCCTTCAAAACCTTCGGCAATATCTTCTTCTGTAACGGCAAGTTGTTGACGCTCTGCCTCTTGAATTTGAAGCTGCTCTTCAATCAAACTGTTGAGAGCTTGAGGATACGCTTCTGCGCGGTTTTCCTTATTATTCGTTACCCCAGAAGAGGCAAAAATAAGCTTCATGCGGTCCAAAACATCTGAATCAGAAATTGCATCTTTATTCACTGTCGCAGCAATAGCAAAACTATCTGCTGCCCTTGCAGAAAATGGCAAAGACAGTGCAATAAACGTCAAAATCAAGGGAAATAGTTTTTTTGTTCTCATCGAATAAACCTATCTGATAATTTTGTTAATATTATGCGCATTTCTTGTCAGCAAAGCGTCCCCCGCGTCGATAACACGACAGATATTGTGGGATAATACTGCTCATCGCTGTCGGATAAATACCCAAATCCAATAAAGTTTGGGCGTTTTCATCAATAATGCTATCGGTCTTTAAAGATCGCACTTGATCCATCGTTAAAAGGGGTTTAGGCATCAACCCCATAAAAAATCCCTGAATTTTTGCTTCGACCCAAGATAATTTTAAAAACTTTTTTTCGCGTCTAGTTTGCTCTAGCACTCTATCATAAATCTCTTTGAAAGAAACAACTTCAGGCCCGCCAAGTTCATACGTCTGCCCTGAAAATTGTTTTGTTTTGTCGCTTATAATTTTGACCATTGCCGTAGCAACATCCCCAACATAAACAGGTTGAAACTTTGTTTTACCGTTGTTAATCAAAGGTAGAACAGGCGAAAGTGTAGAAAGCCTTGCTAGCATATTAAAAAAATTATCGCCTGCCCCAAAAATCACACTCGGTCTTAAGATCGTAGCATCAGGAAATATCTTTTTAACGGCTTCCTCGCCTTTTAATTTTGATTTTGCGTATTTTGATTTTGCTTTTTCAATTCCCAAAGCAGAAACATGAATAAATTTTTTAACACTGGCATGCATACACGCTTCAGCAATTTTTTCTGGAATATCAATATGGGCATATTTAAAGTTGTTTTTGCCTCTGCAATATAAAATTCCGACAAGGTTAATAACCACATCACAATCCTGAACAGCGTGCTTAATAGAATCAGAATCCCTATAGTCACACTGGAGAGGAACAATCTGCCCTATACCGCCATAAGGCTTAAGGTCATAAGCGCTTTCAGGAACCCGTGTGGCAATTTTGATCTGATAACCCGCACGGGCCAATTCTTGTACAATATGGCGGCCTAAAAATCCTGTTCCTCCGAAAATACAAGCAATTTTATTATTATGTGAATTCATAATACTCCTTCTCAATATGCGCGCCAGTTTATCGCTATAAATCTATAATTTCTAGTACTTATGAAGCTTATTCACCCTTTGGAAACAAAGCTGTCCATCACCCTTTTATGACCCGCATGATCAAACTGCACATCTAATTTCTGCCCTTCAATATGGATGACTGTGCCATTGCCAAATTTTTCATGAAAAACACGATCCCCTGTTGTGAAAAGACCATCAAATGTACGTTTTTCATCTACCGTACGTGCAAATATTTTTTGCGTTCTCTCTGATGAAAAACCAGAAGAATCCCAATGGCTCGACCGTCCAGGATCATAAAGTCCCATCTCAACTTGCGATTCAATATGGTCTTTGGGCAGCTCACTGACAAAGCAGGAGGGAACAGGATTAACCCAACTTCCATACATACGGCGATTGGCAACATAAGAAACATAACTTTTAAGCTTTGCGCGGGTGATACCAACATAGGCCAGGCGGCGCTCTTCCTCTAACCCTTTCATTCCATTTTCATCCATGGAACGTTTTGATGGAAACAATCCCTCTTCCCATCCCGCCAGAAAAACATAATCAAATTCCAAACCTTTGGCAGCATGCAGCGTCATTAAGGTAATAAATTCACCCGAATTATTATCCTGATTATCAAGCACCAGAGCAATATGCTCTAAAAACGTTGCTAGGCTTTCAAACTCATCCATAGCGGAAATAAGCTCTTTTAAATTCTCCAACCTACCTGGGGAATCTGGTGATTTATCGGCTTTCCACATCTCATTGTACCCAGATTCATCCAAAACGGTTGCGGCCAATTCTGCATGATGGACAGTACTGACCAATGATTTCCATCTCTCGAAATCATCAATCAATTTCATTAATGTGCTTCGCACTTTTGGCTTCAGTTCATCTGTTTGTGTTAAATCCAGGATAGATTGATATAAGCTAATATTCTTTGACCGCGCATATGTATGGAGTATTTGCAAAGTTGAGTTTCCTAATCCACGTTTAGGAACGTTGATAATTCTTTCCAACGCTAAATTATCATGAGACTGTGCAATAACCCGTAAATAAGCGAGTGCATCACGAATTTCTTTCCGTTCATAAAAACGCGGACCGCCAATAACACGATACGGTAAATTAAGCTGCATAAAACGTTCTTCAAATTCCCGCATTTGAAATCCAGTACGCACCAAAACAGCGATCTCATTCAAACTATTTTTCTTGCGCTGAAGATTTTCTATTTCTTCTCCAATCCACCGCGCTTCCGCAGGACCATCCCAAAGACCTCGAACACTGATTTTTTCACCGTCACCCGCTTGGGTATAGAGCTCTTTCCCAAGCCGTGTATTATTGTGAGAAATAACCCCATTCGCCGCGGCCAAAATATGGCCTGTGGAGCGGTAATTTTCTTCTAAACGGATAATTTTTGCCCCTGGAAAATCCTTTTCAAAGCGCAGAATATTGTCTATTTCCGCGCCCCGCCACCCATAGATAGACTGGTCATCATCACCAACGCAGCAGATATTGTTAGACCCTTTTGCCAATAACCGAAGCCATAAATATTGTGCAACATTTGTATCCTGATATTCGTCAACCAAGATATATTTAAATTGGTGATGATACCCATCTACAATATGTTTGTTTTCTGGATTCTTTAAAATTGTAATAACGTGCAATAATAAATCACCAAAATCACACGCATTTAAAGTTTTCATTCTTGATTGGTAATCACCATATATTTCCAATAATTTTCCATTTGCAAAATCACTCACCTCATCTGGGTGAACATCGGAAGGGGTTTTTGCTTTATCTTTCCACCCGTTAATAATATCGGAAACAGCCTGCGGCGGTGATTTTTTTGTATCAATATTACGCTCTGTCATTAATTGTTTTACCAAACGCACCTGATCATCCGCATCTAAAATGGTAAAATTTGAACTTAATCCAACGAGCGGCGCGTGAGACCGCAACATCCGCGCCGCCAGAGAATGAAATGTTCCAAGCCACGGTATTAAACGCGGTTTTACCAATGAATCTACACGCTGATTCATCTCTTTCGCAGCTTTGTTAGTGAACGTCACGGCTATAATCTGCCATTCGACAGCTCGATTAGTATCTAATAAATAGGCTAGGCGCGTCGCCAACACGCGTGTTTTGCCCGTTCCCGCACCCGCAAGCACCAAAAGAGGGCCTTCCGTCTGTTCAACAGCGTCACGCTGCGGCGCATTCAAGGAATCTAACAAACCAGAAGCCGCTTCCCGTGGATCATAATCAATCGTAAATGTCATGAAATAGTGGTATCAGGAGCAAACCCCTAAAATCAACAAACAAAAACCTATTTCTTTTTCTTCATTGGTTTTTTGTCGATATCATGGGGTGTAGGTGCCATAACAACCTGATTGCGACCTTTATTTTTGGAATTATAAAGCGCCACATCTGCCCTACGAATAAGTTCATCCGCATTTTCTGTTTCATAGAATTGTGCAACACCTAAAGAAATAGTGATCTGGCCTAAATTTTCACCTGTTGTGCGGTTCATCACTTCTTTTTTCTCAACCGCCTTGCGTAAATTTTCAGCAACGGCATGCGCTGCCTCAACATTTGTTCCAGGAAGAATGATGGCAAATTCTTCACCGCCATAGCGGGCAGCCATGTCCTGCCCTTTCACTTCATTGATTAAAGTCATCGCAACAAGACGTAAAACCTGGTCTCCCACTTGGTGACCATAAGTGTCATTAAAGGCTTTAAAATGATCAATATCAATCATCACTAAAGAGAAAATATGCCCGTCTTTTGCCCCTTCACGGCACATACGGTTAATTTGCTCATCAAAGGCTTTTCTGTTCGCAAGACCTGTCAAACCATCGGTCACCGCCTGACGACGAATGCGTTCCATATCACGTTTTAACTCGCTCATCATTGTCGATGATTGGTCGAGCCGCCTTTCCAATTCTGCGTTATACTGCATCATTTTTTCGGTCTCTTCCGTAATCATCGAAAGAACATCACGAATGTCTTTGGAAACTTCAACTTTACTTAGTTTATTTGTTGCGGTTTGAAGTGTATCAGTAAAATGGCCTGTCGTGTCCTTGACGTTTTGCATCAAGTTCGTCACATCAAATAACGTGGCATTAATTTGGTCGCCCGCCCGCTGATAAGTTTCGCGCTCTTGCCCGAAATTTAAATATTTATCATAAAGATCAGAACAATCACGTTGTGAAATTTTTGGCTGCTCTAAAAGACGGTGGTTAATTTCATCCCGTAATTTAGGATTAACGTTAGCATAGTAAACGTACCAAACTTCGAAATTTTGAGGAACGGGTGGAATTTCATCATGCCGCATCCGGTCCATAGCTTTGGAAGCAAAACTATCGGCGACATCTAAGTCATGATCATAAATATCTGTAATTCCACTCATAAAATCTATACCTTTAAAATCTTATCTTACACTAAATCCACTTGGTTGTCGGATCAAATTTTTCTGTTGGCGCATTTTTTATAGCCGCCGCAACATCTTCGACTCTATCAACAGACACAAACAGACCCTTATCTTCCTTACGCATGAAACTTTCTCCCGCGATATGGTTAATAGTTTCCAGTAATTTTTCCCAATATCCATCAATATTAACAATAACAATCGGCTTATCATGCAAGCCCAACTGCTTCCATGTTAGAAGTTCAAATAATTCATCCAGCGTCCCTAGGCCGCCTGGCAGAATGATAAAGGCTTGTGACTTATCAACCATCATCTGTTTACGAACATGCATCGTATCTACGACATGAAGCTCTGTTAAATCCGTATGCTGCACTTCACGCTCTTGAATATGCTCTGGAATGATACCAATCACAGACGCGCCTTTTTCTAACGCCCCATCAGCCACCAGTCCCATCAGACCCACACGGCCGCCGCCATAAACCACGCCCCACCCTTGCTCAGCGATCAGATGGCCCATTTTTTTAGCCGCATTTTTGTATTTATCATCAACCTTAGATGATGATCCGCAATACACACACACATTTTGGATATCGGTCATTATTCTTGCTTTTCTTTTGTATCTTCTTTGTTTGTTTCAGTTTCGGGGGATTCTAAAGTAAAATCCTTGCCCGTCCAGACGATAAATTTGGAAGAACATCCTTTTGTTTGAATTTCCAATTTTGAAGAACAGCTTTTCTGAACTTCTGGTTCGGTTTTTGATCCGTCAGCATGGTATTTAAGCACGACATTATCATCACAAAGCACATTCTGCTGATTTATATTTCCCATATTAAACTTAAAAACCTTTGCAACGGGACGACCAATCGCAGGACTACCTGTTATGGCAACAAAAAATTCCTTGGTATATGTTTTTTCGTCTATCGTCCCTGTTTGAAGAGATGTACGTACACCCTTCATGATATGCTCACTCTCATCATCACAGTTTAAATCATGGTCTGTACGTGTACCATAATCCCAAAAAACATCGGGATTATCCTTTGCCACAACATTCATCCATCGGGGGAAAGATCCATATTCCCGAACCATCTGGTTCTTTTCATCTGCTTCACTGGCTATTGTTAGAATATCGGCGCGGTCTTCGGTTACTCTAGCCATACAGGAAAGCTCATTTATGCGCTTTAAAGAGGCCGTTTCTGTGCGGCCCGCTTCCCACATACATTCAGCATCCCGATACCGTAACCAACTCTGCTGTAGGGCTTTCAATTCTTCTTTTTGTTCAGCCTCTAAACTATCCTCTAGACCTTTATAGACCTTATTGAGGCGTTTTTGGGCGCTATCAAGGTGGTTTTTGATACAGTTTTGGATGGCAGCCGTACTATCCGCCTGCGCGCAATACTGGCCGTGACCTTGGGCTAAAACAGGGCTTGAAAAAAGAACAATAAGACCGAAACTGGTGAGAATAGTAAAAAATCGCATGGAATCACTCTGATGTAATAAACAAAATCAAATACCTTTATACCTTTTAATTACAGACTATGAAAGAGGCGACAAAACGGTATAATCACCGCCGTAATTTTGTGAAACCCGCTTTTAAAATAATGAAAGATTTATAGAACCCATGTCATTAGCAGAAACCATATACCGCACCATGTTTGTGAAACCCCATCCTGCAGGCTATCCCTTTATTGGCGGCGCCTTGGCTCTTGCCATCGTCCTTCTTTTAATTTGGAAACCTTTGGGTATTGCAGGGCTTTTCCTAACTGCCGCCGTCTACTATTTCTTTCGTGATCCTGTGCGTATGGTACCACAGCGTGACGGTTTGGTTGTTTCTCCTGCGGACGGTCGTGTTATTTCTGTCACGCCCCACCAATCTCTCCCTGATGATTTAAGCGAAGAAGATGAGAATGCTACCTATACTAAAATTAGTATTTTTCTTTCAGTACTTGATGCCCATGTTAATCGCACCCCCATCGGCGGTGAAATTGTTAAAACCTTTTACTATGAAGGAAAATTTTTGAACGCTGAACTCGATAAGGCGAGTGAAGAAAATGAACGCGCGAGCGCTTTGGTGAAATTAGAAAATGGAAAACTACTTGGTTTCACCCAAATTGCAGGACTGGTTGCCCGCCGCATTGTAACAAACCTAGAGGCAGGACAAAAATTGGAAACAGGAGAGCGTTTTGGTCTTATTCGTTTCGGCAGCCGCATGGATGTTTATCTTCCAGAAGGTGTCAATAGTCTTGTCTGTGTTGGACAGCGCGCCCTTGCTGGGGAAACTATCCTTGCGGATTTAAATTCAAAAGAAAAACAGCGGATGGCCAAAGCAATTTAATTTAAACTCTTGAATGACACAGGATTAGATATCTGATGACTGATACAAACCCACAAAAACAATCCAAAACTGCCTCAACCGAATTAAAAGATGATGGTGCATTTTTTACGCACTTCCACAAATTAATACCAAATTTATTAACCTTAATGGCATTAACGGCAGGCCTCACAGGAATCCAATTTGCCATGAATGGAGAATGGGAAAAGGCTGTTTTATCAATCGTCGTGGCCGCTGTATTAGATATGCTTGACGGTGCAACCGCACGCCTGCTGAACGCCGCCAGTGAATTTGGCGCACAGCTTGACAGCTTTTCTGACTTTCTAGCCTTCGGCGTTGCACCTTCACTTATTTTATATCTTTGGGTCTTAGAAGAATCAGGAAAATTGGGATGGATTGCCATGCTTGTTTTCGCCGTGGCTTGCGCCATGCGTTTGGCCCGCTACAATATTACGCCCAGACCCAAAACAGGTGCCTGGTCTAAAGGGTTTTTCGCCGGCGTCCCTGCACCTGGCGGCGCAGGTCTTGTTTTCCTTCCTATGTTTATTTGGTTTTTAGACCCTGGTTTTTTTGAACAATTCGCCATAGTCAACACTTTGGTTGGATTATGGGTCATCTTGTGTGCAGGTATGATGGTCAGCCGCATTCCCACATGGTCATCAAAACAAATTAAACTTCCTGCCAATATGGCGATGCCGATGTTGGGATTTGCCGTTATCATCATCGCCGCCCTTATTCAAGCACCCTGGCCAACACTGACGATTATTTGTTTGATCTATATCACAAGCATTCCTTTTGCCGTGCAGCATTTTAGAAAAATTGTTAAAGAGAATAAGGAAGAATTTGATCTGGCTGAACTCGCTCTCGGCGTCGGCGATCTTGATAAAGAAAAATAATAATTTAAGCCATCATGTTTGGTGATGGTGTCCAGGTTTTTTGCAGTTCAGGCGTTGGTTCTGAAATTTGAACAACAGGGGCAGGATCATTACCTGTTAAATCATTTCTCGCTTCCGTAACATCCGCAGCCAGATTCTTCGCTGCACCCATAATATCACCGAGAAGACCTGGAGACCCCTCGCATGTTCGAACATCTGCACCAATGCGGTCAATATTATCCAACTGGCTTGAATCGACTTGAATAGCACGATGGCCCTGTTCTTCAGGCTTTAGCACCATATTTAATTGTTGTTGTAATCTAGGATCAAGTGCGGCATTTCCAAAACTTTTCTGCGGATCAGGATGTTGTCCAACCTGCACTGCAGGCGCTTGAAAGCTATACTCTGAACTCGTATCAAGATCACTAAACGCCATAAATTTTAAGCCGTTCCTGTTTCCTCAAGCATATCTGCTGTCGGGCCTTTTGGTTGAAGGTTGTTAAGTGCCAATTGTGGTGCATTTCCACCTGGTGCAATTCCCATTCTCTGTGCTTGACCCATTTGCGCATGAACATTGGCTTTATGTTGAATAGCATGCCCTAAATGCGCTTTGCTAACTTGTTGCGCTGTCATATGCATTTCTATTTTTGTTTTAAAGACCGCTAAAGATGTTTCATTTGCTTTTACACCCTTGATTTTTGCGTCTTCATCATCGCTATTCACTGATTGACTGACATTGGACGCACGCGCAAAAATATCGCTGAAGTGTCCAGTGCGAATAGAACGCGGAAGCTTTTCACCCATAATATCTTTGACAGCGCCTGATGCCACTTTCGCCGTGGCGCGGCTAACACTACCGCCCGCAGCATCCGTCGGGGCATCAGATAACTTAGCGCTAATAGCCGTCTTTTTTCCACCGCCGCCTTTAATAAAATCTTCGATCCCTTGGGCGCTTTTACCTTCTATATTTCCGCCAATTTTTATGCCATTGAACTTATCAAGGCCACCATCTTCTATCACTTCAGCAAGAGTGCTCGCGACCTTAGTGGCGGCTCCTCCCAGAGCATCTAATACAATATTTCCGTACACACCTGCTTCTGGTTCGACAACAGGTTTTTCACCCACTCCAGGTGAGGTTTCAGATTCTAATTTTTTGGCTTCTTCTCCTGCGGCGGCTTCATTCTTCACTGACTCAACAATAAGTTGACTGTTATGTGCAATGGCCTGATCGGTTCCTGCAAGATTGGTATTTTCACCAACTTCCATTGCATTTACTGCATCTGCTGTCATGACTTAAAACCTTCTCTAACCTTAAAAATACTCCTCATCGTATAGGAATATTCCTAATTTATCCTTAATACTAGGATACCCCATATCAGGGCCAAGGCACAAACTTCAGCGCTCAAATACCATAAAAAATGAAATTATAAAGCAAAATCAATAGGTTAAGTTTATTTTGCGGTAACTCAAAGATTCGGCAATATGGGGCTGTTTTATATCGCCCAAATCCCCTTCCAAATCGGCAATCGTACGGGCCACGCGGATAAGGCGGTAATAACTGCGCGCTGACAATTTCATGCGTTCTGCGGCTTTATTCAGAAGTTCTTTTGCGTCTAATGATAATGGCATGGCCTCTTCCAACATTTCTCCCTGCACATGGGCATTCACTGTGATTAACTTTTGATTTTCTTTCAATAAATTTTTAAAACGCCGCTCCTGTATTTCACGGGCTTGTGCAATACGCCCCGCCACTGCACTTGAAGGCTCTCCTCGTTCCTTGTTCAAATCACTGACCATGACGGCAGGCACTTCCACTTGAATATCTATGCGGTCAAGCAAGGGGCCTGAAAGCTTGGCCTGATAATCACCACCACATCGCGGCGCTTTTGTACATTCTTTATCAGAATCTCCTAAATAACCACAGCGGCACGGATTCATCGCCGCAATAAGTTGAAACCGCGCTGGATATGTTGCATGATGGTTGGCACGTGCCACTAATGTTTCGCCTGTTTCTAAAGGTTGCCTTAAAGCTTCTAACGCACTTCTTGAAAATTCTGGTAATTCATCCAAAAATAAAACACCGTGATGGGCGAGTGATATTTCACCAGGCTTTACTTTATGACCGCCGCCAACAAGGGCGGGAAGCGAAGCAGAATGATGTGGGTCACGATAGGGACGCGTTTTCATGAGACCACCTTCACTCAACGTGCCTGATAAAGAATGAATCATTGATACTTCTAAGGCTTCCCGCGGGCTCAGCGGCGGTAAAATTCCTGGCAAACAGCTAGACAGCATTGATTTTCCCGACCCTGGCGGACCAATCATCAACATATTATGCCCACCAGCGGCGGCAACTTCCAATGCCCGCTTGGCACATTCTTGCCCCTTCACATCGGCTAAATCGGGAATTTTATGCGCACCGCCTTCAATCACCTTACCTTCAGGGCGTTTTAACATTTGCGTTCCCTTAATGTGATTAATCAGTTGCAATAAATTATGCGGCGCCAAGATATTTAAATCATCCCCTGCCCACGCCGCTTCACCGCCGCAATCAAAAGGACAAATCAAAGAAGTATCATTACTCGCTGCATGAATAGCCGCAGGAAGCACCCCCGCCACAGACCGTATTCCTGCATCAAGAGCAAGCTCACCCAACACCACATAATCTTCCATATCAATTTTTGGAATAACATCCATCGCTGCCAAAAGACCAAGGGCAATAGGAAGATCATAATGCGATCCTTCTTTATTCACGTCCGCAGGGGCTAAATTCACTGTCAGGCGTTTGGCAGGTAGTGCAATTCCTAAAGCATGAAGCGCCGCCCGCACGCGCTCCTTGCTTTCGGCTACTGCTTTGTCAGGAAGGCCCACAATGGTAAAATTGGGCAAGCCGTTAGAAATTTGTACCTGTACATCGACAGGGCGCACATCAACCCCTTGGAATGCTATCGTATTAATCTTCGCAACCATGTTATTTACATCACCTCGGGCAAATGTCCCATTCGGGTTGTTTTAAAGGACCAGTCATACGCTTGTATTTTCTTTATGCCACAAAACAAATAAGAACAAAAGAGAAACATTTTGAAGAATTATACTCTTTAGAAGTCATAATTCCTTAACCCCTTATTCATAAAGGTTTAACGGCTTCTTCATTTTTTTCAGCTAATAATAAGCTGAGATAACAGGAATCGTCAGAATTCCAATAAATATTGTGGGGATTATAAGGGATGAAAAACATGAATGAAGACTTATCAAAAAGTCAGATCGAAAAACTGCGGGAGCATTTAATTGTGCCTCTCGCTGTAGGGGATATTTTATATCATGATCTGGATGTTGAACCAGATATGCAATATGGCCTGCATATGGCTTTAAGTGAAATTGATCCAGATTCTGCTTTGTTGGCCATCGCCCTCTGCGCTCAAGATATCGCTGCAAAAACAATGATGCGCGCACCTATCGCAGCGGCATTACATCATGAAGCAACCAACATCATCGAAGATTATGGCCCAACCTGGTTACATCATTTCAAAGTAGGCCCGATGGCCGAAAATGATTTCGAAGCCGTTCTTGAAACTGTGCCAGAAGATTTAGAAGCCTTGGCTGATTTAATGGATGCACTCTGTGCTGATTTGGGTGAAGAAAATACACCAACGGTATTGCTCGGAAATTTACTATCTATTCAGGCTCGCGCACACATGGAAATTGCTGATTATATTTTAAGCGAAATGGAATATGAAAGAAGTGTCCAATACAGCGAAACCCAAGGCACACCTATAAAAGAGCGTGAGTTGATTGATTTAGATGATCATGTTGGAAATAATATTATTTTGTTTCCTGGCACGCGGAACTAATCCCCGATCATTCGGCCTAATTTTGCACCCCCTAAAATGTGCAAGTGATAATGCGGTACTTCCTGTCCGCCGTGGTTTCCTGCATTGGCAATGGCCCGAAACCCATCGCCAGATAGGTTTTTATCTTTGATAATTTTGGCGACTGCACGATGAAATGCAGTAATTTCTTGGCCACTGGCTTTGGCGCTAAAATCTGCCAAATCAACATATTTTCCTTTCGGAATAACCAAAATATGGACAGGAGCCTGCGGACCAATATCATTAAAGGCCAGAACATGCTCATCCTCATACACCTTATCGCAAGGAATTTCCCCGCGTAAAATTTTGGCAAAAATATTTTGATCATCGTAAGACATTGCAAGTCCTCTCTTAATTCAATAATAATAAAGCATATTCAATAGCATATTAAAGGACAACCAAATTGATCATCTATCCTGCAATTGACCTGAAAGAGGGGCGGTGTGTACGTCTCCATAAAGGAATTATGGAGACAGAAACCGTTTACAACGACAATCCTGCCTCTCAGGCAGCGGATTTTGCCCGCGCAGGATTTTCATGGATTCATATTGTTGATTTAAACGGCGCTATTGAAGGAAAGCCCGTTAACGATACGGCCGTACGATCAATCATGGAGGCGGTCGACCTTCCTGTTCAGCTTGGCGGCGGTATCCGCAGTTTAGAACAGATTGAACATTGGTTAGAAGCAGGGGTCAGCCGCGTTATTTTAGGCACCGTTGCCGTTAAAAATCCTGATTTAATGCGCAAAGCCTGTGAAGTTTTTCCAGGACAAATTGTTTTGGGCCTGGATGCATATGGCTTGAATATTGCGACCGAAGGATGGGTCGAAAAATCAGGGCAGAATATGCTAAGTCTGGTTCAAGATTATGCTGATTGTGGCCTAGCCGCCATTATTTATACCGACATCACCCGCGATGGTACGGGCGTCGGTCTCAACATGCAAAATACAATTAAACTTGCAAAATCTGTGACTGTTCCTGTCATTGCCAGCGGCGGCGTTGGCTCCATTGAAGATGTTAAAGCTGTCAAAGCCGCAGGAAAAGACAATGTGGCAGGAATGATTATTGGTAAAGCTTTATATGACGGACGTATCACACCTGAGGCTGCATTAAAGGCTGCAACATGACTTTAAAAACCCGTATTATACCCTGTTTAGATGTCAATCAAGGCCGCGTTGTCAAAGGCGTCAATTTCGTTGACTTGGTTGATGCGGGTGACCCTGTCGAGCAGGCAAAAATTTATAACGACCAAGGCGCCGACGAATTATGTTTTCTTGATATCACGGCCACGTCAGATAACCGCGGAACAATCCTTGATGTTGTACGCCGCACTGCAGATCAGGTTTTTATGCCTCTAACCGTTGGCGGCGGCGTGCGTGAACTTCAAGATATTCGTAACCTTCTTGAGGCAGGCGCAGACAAAATTGCGATTAATTCTGCCGCTATTCATAATCCTGAATTTGTTCACGAAGCCGCTAATAAATGCGGCAATCAATGTGTTGTTGTGGCCATTGACGCCAAAAAAACTTCTCCTAATAAATGGGAAATATTTACGCATGGTGGCCGTAAACCTACAGGGATTGACGCCCTTCAATGGGCAGCAGCGCATGGCTGAATATGGCGCAGGGGAAATTTTGCTGACATCTATGGACAAAGATGGCACAAAATCTGGCTTTGACCTTGATCTCACGCGCGCTGTGTCGAATGCAGTTTCTGTGCCTGTTATTGCCTCTGGCGGCGTTGGATCTATTCAGCATCTTATTGATGGCATTAAAATTGGCGGCGCATCCGCTGTTTTAGCAGCCTCTATTTTCCACTTTGGTGAATTCACAATCAACCAGGTAAAAGAAGAAATGGCCAAACAAGATATACCTATTAGGAAAGTTAACTCATGAGTAAAGATGTCTTAAACCAACTATTTTCTATCATAGAAGATCGAAAAAATGCAGACCCAGAAACGTCTTATGTGGCTTCTTTGTATAGCAAGGGAACAACTAAAATTGCCCAAAAAGTAGGTGAGGAAGCCGTTGAAACGGCGATTGAGGCCATTCAAGGCAATACACAAAAACTTGCCGAAGAATCCGCGGATCTTCTATTTCATCTTATGGTTCTATGGGCTGATCAAGGCTTAACACCCGATGATGTGATGAAAGTTTTACAATCCCGCCTTGGCAGGGGTGGCCATGACGAAAAAGCTAGTCGAAAAACTTCGGATTAATCACCTTATAATAATATTTTGACGTGATCGTTTCACCCTTGGCACGCACAGAATAAGGATGTGTTCCAAACTCAACATAACCTATAGATTCATAAAGCTTGATTGCCTTTTCCATGGTTTCCCGCACATCAAGATTAATAACAGCATAGCCGCTTTTAACTGCATGTTTTTCAACTTCTTCTAATAACATTTTGGCTAACCCATAACCACGTGCCCAGGGTGTTACAAAATTTGTTGTCAATTGAACGCTATGGCCTTGTGCTTCATTATTTTTTGGTGGCAACATAAGTTGCGTTGTACCACATATTACACCATCAAGACGCGCAACAAATAATTGGCGTGTTGGCGCAGTGATCACACCTTTCCAATAGGCTTCCAATGTATCGCGGGCAGGAAGTTCAACCCAGCCAAACCCGCCGCCGCCTTCAATAGCCGCATCCGTTGCGTCACACAAATCATTCAGATCACTCTGTGATAATTGTTGATCAACATGCTCAACAGAAACTGTTGGTTGATCTTTTAATATAGATTGCTCGCTCATTTTTCCCCTTATAAGCTTAACTAAAAATTACTTTGGGCTCGTTTTAACAATTCTTAGATGGATTCCAAAGTAAAAAATCTTTTAATAATGTTAAGCCTGCCTCTTGCGATTTTTCAGGGTGAAATTGCACCCCTATCATATTCGCTTTACCCACGATGGCCGTTACATCGCCGCCATAATGAGTTTGCCCAAAAACATTATCCTTCTCTTTACATTTAAACATAAAAGAATGAACAAAATAAAAATGTGACCTATTTTTTTCCTGATTTTTTAAAACAGGATGATTTGTCCCTTGGGGATAATCAGTCACATTCCACCCCATATGCGGAATTTTTAAGGCCTTATCGTTAGGTTTAATAGGAATAACTTCTCCCTCAATCCACCCTAAACCTTGATGTTCCCCAAATTCCAGCCCGCGTGTGGCAAGAAGCTGCATTCCAACACAAATCCCTAAAAACGGTTTTTTATCCTCCAAGACCGCCTTTTCAAGCGCCGCAATCATCCCGCCAGTCGCCTGAAGACCCTGCATACAGTCTCCAAAAGCGCCCTGACCTGGTAGAACAATGTGGCTAGCGCGCCCAACCTCTTCGGCCTTACCTGAAACCACCACGTTAAAATCTAAATTATGTTCGGTGATAACATGCTCAAACGCCTTGGCCGCGGAGCGAATATTGCCCGACCCATAATCAATAATCACCACGCTTTGTTTTTGATCGCTCATAATTGCCTAAATTTCTAAAACATGCTTAAACCGTAACTCTTCAATAATGGATTAAGAGGGTTATTTCAAATGGATATAGGGTTTTATCGTTGGGCGGAAACCGATCAGGGGGTGAAGGCACGTATTATGCGCCGCTCTGAAGCCGACATTGACGCCGTTATAGAACAAGTCCGCCCGATTATTGCGGATGTTAAGGCCCGCAAGGATCAAGCTCTGTTAGATTACGCCAAAAAATTTGATCGTTGTGATCTTACATCCTTGAAAGTCAGCGATGAAGAATTTGCGCAAGCCCGCAAAACCCTTGATCCAAAGGTTCGGGCGGCTATTGATCACTGCGCAGAAAATGTCCGCAAATTTCATGCCGAACAAATGCGCCGCGTTGAAAAAGACCGTCAATGGATGGTTGAAATTGAAAAAGGTGTTTTTGCAGGCGAAAAAATCACCCCCATCACCTCCGTAGGGCTGTACGTTCCTGGTGGCAAAAACCAATATCCATCGGCCGTTTATATGCTCGGTATTCCTGCCACATTGGCAGGGGTTCAAAACATTGCCATGGTTACACCGCCGCGGGCGGATGGCCGCATCGGTGATGCCTTACTCTACGCTGCCGAAATTTCTGGCATCAAAAACATCTATAAAGTTGGCGGGGCGCAGGCCATTGCGGCACTGGCTTTTGGAACAGAAACAGTTCCTGCTGTAAAAAAGGTTCTAGGTCCAGGCTCTCCCTATGTTGCTGCTGCTAAGCAGGTTTTAAGCGGCTTTATTGACCCTGGTATGCCCGCAGGACCTTCTGAATCCATCATTTTATGTGATGACAGCGCAAATCCTGAAAACACTGTTCTGGATTTATTGAACGAAGCTGAACATGGTCCAGATTCTGCCGCTCTTTTGGTCACCCATGATGAAAAACTGGCAAAAGACGTACACCAAAAACTCCCTCAGGCGATAAAAGCTTTACCAGAACCGCAGCGTGAATGGCTCCAGACCAACATGGCACAATATGGCGGTATTATTTTGACGGCCTCAATGGAAGACTCCATTACCTTTTGTAATGATTATGCGACCGAACATTTGCTCGTAAAAGTTAAAAATCCTGATGATATTGTCCCTAAACTTGTTAATGCAGGTGAAATTTTAATCGGGGAAACCACACCATCTTCCTTTGGTAATTACGGCATCGGGGTAAATCACGTCTTACCGACAGGGGGAAACGCCCATAGTTATAGCTGTACGTCTGTGTGGGATTTTCTAAAACGCATTTCGCTCGCCCGCATGAGTTCTGAAGGATTTGAAAATCTTAAAGACTCTGTCACCACTTTAACAGATTATGAGGGCTTTCCTGCCCACGGCAATGTAATCAGAAACCGTAAATTATAACGCCCCTTTAGTACTCGGTAAAATTCCTACCGCTCTCGGGTCTTGTTCTGTTGCCATACGTAAAGCCTTTGCAAAGGCTTTAAACACGCTTTCGATTATATGGTGGTTATTTTCGCCATATAAATTCTCACAATGTAGCGTCATTCCTGCATTTTGGGCAACAGACTGGAAAAAATGCCCAAAAAGCTCGGTTTCCATGTTTTCACCAAGCCGGTCGAGCGTAAAATTCACCTTCCAC
The DNA here is from genome assembly GCA_041397885.1 of Alphaproteobacteria bacterium. Lineage (GTDB taxonomy): Bacteria > Pseudomonadota > Alphaproteobacteria > Micavibrionales > Micavibrionaceae. Next base: position 21,732 of record JAWKVV010000008.1, read on the forward strand.
ACACACCAGGGGCGGTTTGATAGATCCAGCGCTACACGGCTTAAACACTCATCCATAGGCACGTACGCATGACCATAACGACGGATGCCCATTTTATCACCCAAAGCCGTCTTAATGGCCTCGCCAAGCACTAAACCGCTATCTTCAACTGTGTGATGGGCATCAATTGCTAAATCCCCATCACAGTGCAGAGTGAGGTCAAACAAGCCATGTTTGGCAATCTGTTCTAACATATGGTCAAAGAAAGCAAGCCCTGTCTTCACATCCGCCTTTCCTGTCCCATCAAGGTTGAGATCAACCTTAATTTTGGTTTCTTTCGTGTTGCGATCAATTTGTGCGGTTCTTGCGCTCATAATACTGCCTTTATTTCTTTCTTGACCTCTACGCTATTACAAGGCATTTCATAGGCCATGACAACAATTTTAGCAATTCGAAAAGATAATGAGGTCGTCGTCGCAGGAGATGGACAAGTCTCCCTCGGTCAGACCGTGATGAAATCAAACGCCCGTAAAGTCCGCCGTCTTGGCAAAGAAGGCAAAATTATCGCAGGATTTGCAGGAGCAACCGCCGATGCTTTTACACTCTTCGAGCGTTTGGAAGCCAAGCTAGAAGCCCATCCAGGTCAGCTCACCCGTGCCTGTGTTGAACTGGCTAAGGATTGGCGTACAGATAAATATTTACGCCGCCTAGAAGCTTTAATGGTTGTTTGTGACAAAGATACATCCTTGATTCTGACAGGAACGGGTGATGTTGTGGAGCCTGAAGATGGCATCATCGGTATTGGATCAGGTGGGAATTATGCCTTGGCGGCCGCCCGTGCCCTCATAGACCAAAAAGATATGGACGCTGAAACCATTGCCCGTAAAGGCCTTCAAATCGCCGCCGATATTTGTGTTTATACCAATGGTAATATCATCGTTGAAAAACTATAACTTTCCAGAAAATTTATGACTGAAACAAAAAAAGAAACCTCTAAAGACGCTTCGACGACTCTCTCTTTTTCTCCTCGTGAAATTGTTCATGAGCTCGATAAAAATATCATTGGCCAGAATGATGCCAAGCGCGCGGTTTCCATTGCACTGCGTAACCGGTGGCGCCGAATGCAACTTGATCCTGCTTTACAGGAAGAAGTTTATCCTAAAAATATTTTGATGATTGGACCCACAGGGGTTGGAAAAACTGAAATTGCGCGGCGCTTAGCAAAACTGGCGCAAGCACCTTTTGTTAAAGTTGAAGCCACCAAATTCACCGAAGTCGGTTATGTTGGAAAAGATGTAGAATCCATTATTCGGGATTTGGTTGAAAATGCCATTCACATGACGCGCGATAAAATGCGTGCCACTGTAACGGCGCAGGCTGAAATCTATGCCGAAGATCGCGTACTTGATGCGCTCGTCGGCGCAGAAGCAGGAGAGGCCACCCGCGCATCTTTCCGTGAGAAATTGCGTAAAGGGGAGTTTGATGACAAAGAAATTGAACTGGATTTGCAGGATCATTCCAACCCGCTAAGCAATATGCTTGATATTCCTGGTATGCCTGGCGCTTCCATGAGCATGATGAGCATTGGCGATATCTTTGGCAAACAAGGAAAAACCAAACGCAAAAAAATGACCGTTGAAGATTCGTATGAAATTTTGATGGCCGAAGAAGCGGACAAATTATTGGACGAAGATAAAGTCATTCAAACCGCGCTTGATATTGTTCAACAAAACGGGATCGTTTTTATTGATGAGGTTGATAAAATTGCGGTTAATCGTGATGCCCGCGGCGGTGACGTCTCCCGTGAAGGGGTTCAGCGAGATTTATTGCCCCTTATTGAAGGAACCACCGTCACCACCAAACATGGACAGGTCAAAACAGACCATATCCTCTTTATCGCCAGCGGCGCTTTTCACTACGCCAAACCATCGGATTTGTTGGCAGAATTGCAAGGACGCCTGCCTATTCGTGTCGAACTACGCGCGCTAACAGAAGCAGATTTTGTACGTATTTTGACCGAAACAGAAAACTGCCTCATCAAACAATATAAAGCGTTAATCGCCACAGAAGGGGTTGATTTAGATTTTTCAGATGATGCTATTCATGAGATTGCCCGCATCGCCTTTGAAGTCAATGAAACCGTTGAAAATATTGGTGCACGCCGCCTGCTGACCGTCATGGAAAAATTACTGGATGACATTTCTTTTACAGCGTCTGATCGATCAGGTGAAAAAATCACTATTGATAAGAAAATGGTTCAGGATAATGTCGCGGATCTTGCCAAAAACGCAGATCTCAGCAAATTTATTTTATAAATCCAAACCCATTTGAGGTTTAAATAAACCAGGTTTTTCTTTTCGTATTGCAACTTGCACATGCCTCTGGCGTTTTTCTGCTTCTTCAAATGTCAAAATATCATAATCCCACGCGCTCACTTGTGCGGCATCACGAATGATAAAACTTGTGTAGATACCATGCATTGTTGTCTGACCTGCTTTAATAAGATTTGTACGCGCAAGCGCGGCTTTCAAATTTAATTGGGCCTCCCCATGAACCATCAGTGCTGCACTTTTCCTTGTGCCGTTTCTGTTCGCTACCGCGCAAACCTGATGATAAATTTCTTTGGTAGAACACCATAAAAGCGCGCTAGGTTTTAATTTTACACCATTTAAGTCGTCTTCTTTTCCTGGAATACCAGGAATACAATTTTTCACTTCATAGGCTTTCCAAATGGTACGGTTGCCAATAGGTCTAAAAATCATCGCCGCATAAAAATCAGCAGAAATTTTCGCGGCTTTCATACTATCACGGTATAATCTTAACTTATCATGAGAAGATGTATCATAAACCGCATCTTCAAAATCACGGCAGGCACTTTCAAACATTAGTTTTTGCCCTTGTCTTAGGCCTTTGTCGTAAAGAAGGGCTTCGGTAATCTTTGCAACACGTGACGCCTGATCAACGCTACGATCTTCGCGTTGAACAACTGAGTCAACCTCCAGATCAGTATCAAATATATATTGGTGATTACCAATTTTTTTGGCATTATACCGCACCGCCAATTCATCTAATTTCTGATAACGCACAGGATGGTCACAAACATGCGTTGCATCGGCATATTTGTAATGACGAAAGCGCTCAGGGATATCGCACGATTCTCTGGGAATCCATATCAAGCGCATGGCATGGCCTTGGTCTAAGCAATCCCCACAATAAAATTCATGATGCTGTGGAAGGTAGGTCTCTAATGTTTTGGCACTTGCTGTAATAGATCCGACAAGCTGATCGCTCTGCTTGTGATAAACAACTGCAGATGTCAAATACGCTTCAGGTGTAACCCGTTGATAGAGCATAGAAAGATTTATATATTAAAAGACATAATAATTCGAATAAATAATTTTACCCTTTAACAATGATGATGAAATGGGTACAAAACCCTATGAATTATCCCCCTTTGTTTACCGTTTTATTGATCTGTCTTCTTGTTTTGTCCTTCCCTGCGCAGGCAGAACCACAAAATTCAGCCAAACCCTTGATCCAAATTAAAAAAACCCAAACTTTCGCACTTCCCCTTGACTGTACACCAGGAACAGATTGTTGGGTAATGAACTATGTCGATATGAAACCTGATGATCAAGAAAACACAGACCCTGCCTGCCTTTCACGCACGTATGATTCCCATAAAGGCACTGATTTCGCAATAGCAGGTGGTAAAACCATGGAAAGTGGGGTTAATGTTTTGGTTCCTTTAGACGGCACCGTCCTAAAAGTTAGAGATGGAGAACCTGACCAATGGATGAATGCGGAACAATTAGACGCCATCAAAACCGCCCGAAAAGAATGCGGCAATGCGGTAATCATTGACCATGGTGATAAAACTGAAACAGTTTACTGTCACATGAAACGCAGCTCTATCGTTGTCAAACCCAATCAAAAAGTGAAACAAGGGGATGTGATTGGGCAAGTGGGGTTATCTGGCCTGACTGAATTTCCCCACCTTCATTTTGGTATTATCAAAGACGGAAAAATCATCGACCCCTTCACAGGTCAAGACAATACGCAGCCCTGCGGTAAAATGAAATCTCCTCTATGGAATAAAGATTTAGAATTATCTTATACTCCTTTTGTTATTCAAAATTTAGGTTTTGCCAATGATATCCCTGATCTTTCTTCGATTGAACAAGATGAAGATAGTGCCGTAAATATTCCTTTAGATTCTGAGCTTTTAACATTCTGGGCAGTCTTGTTTGGCGTGCGGGAAGGGGATGAAATTGTCTTAGAAATTAAAGACCCTAATGGCAAAATTTTTGCGCGTAGGGCAATAACCCAAGACAGCAACCGCGCCCGCCAATTTTATTATACAGGCCTTAAAACCGTTCGAAACCCTTTAATAGAAGGGGCTTATACAGGACAGGTCTTCATTAAAAGGAATTATAAAGGACAAATACTAAAGGAAGAAAAATTTTCTGCGGTTCTGGTTTCACAAAATTGAATTATCGCTGGCGCTTTAAATAAACATATAATGCACCCGTTCCTCCATCCTTGGGCTGGGCACTCATATATTTTAGAATATAAGGCTTTAATGCCATCCCGTCCAACCAGAAAGGAACATTGGTTTTTAAAACACCTTGTCCTACTGTTAACCAGTCATCAGTGGTTGATTTAGATTTTCCTTTTCCTGTAATAACCAAAACATGCCGCAAGCCCCGATGATAAGATTGCACAATAAACCGCTCTAACGCTTCATGGGCAACATCCCGTGTCATTCCATGAAGATCGATTCTGGCTTCAATCGGAATTTTTCCTTTACGCAGACGTTCTTCAGTTCTTCGATCCAATTGAGGAGTCTGTTTTTTAGAAACGAGGGGCAATTCTTTTTTTGTAGATTGCGAAGTCTCTACTATTTGGGATTTATCCTCTGGTTTTTGAGGAGAAGAGGGATCTATCTGCTCCAATAACGCTTCAAAATTTTCTTCCTCTGGCGCAACGTCACAAAACTCACGGGTAAATTCTTCCCAAAGCGCATCATTTTCTTCCTTCACGCTATCTTTTTTATTGTCAGAATCATCCATTCATTGTTCTTTTTTAGTTTTTTTTTCGATCTTCTGGCATAATAGATAAGAAATGCAAAACCGACTATATATTATAACCCTTTTTATCCTTATTCTGCTAACGGGTGTGCGGCAAAGCGCGGCTCAAGAACGCTTAACACCTGCTGACGCCGAAGATGTTGCCATCGCCTTTTATAAAACAGGCGGCCTTGTTCCCAATTTTAAAAATTGGATAGAGGAGCGGGAGCCTTACAATCTTACTCCTTTGGCTTTAAGACCCCAAGTGATGGAAGAAGAGCTTTTACGCCTAAATACCGCCTACAAAAATTTTAATCCTGAAAAAGATTTTCTTATTGTAAAAACCACCGCTCTCCTAAAAACCCAGAAAAATGTTGTGGTTGTCACAGACGAACAGGGGGAAGAAACAGAAAAAAACGAATATGAACTGATCATCCGTTTTGATCAAAAATCTGATGTTTTGTATTTCCCTTATCAATTTTTAGAACAAAATATCATGATTGTTCCCCTTAAATTGAAAGATTTAAAGACAACGCCACTGAATAAACTGGACTTTGAAAGGATTAGAGGAGCAACATCTGAAAATATTCCTGTTCCTTTTATTCTAAGACTACGGGCACAAAAAGCAGATATAGAACAGCCTTACGAAGTGGATGGTTTTGACCAATGGGCGCTCAGCACCGAAGTTGTTTCTATGGAAACATGGAATGAAAATGGCAGCTTACTGTGGGAATATAGCGCTCCTTGGTATGTTTCTCCTCATTCTGAAAAAATTCACAAACTGTATGATGAGAGAGAAAAACAAGAATTAGAGTTTGATGAAACAAAGGCCGTTATAATCCAATAAGAAGGATTTATACTCAATGTTTTCACAATTGGGACCTTTATTTAAAACAACTTTTCGTCAGGCGGAATCAAATGATACACGCCAGGCCATTCCCCACGAAGAAAAAGACAAGGGGCAAAAAAAACGCGGCGAAGAAAATAAAAAAGAAACAGATGGGGAAGCTTGGGTTGATAATACATCAGTGAGTGTTGGGGCCTTGCGTGCCTTTTTAATTAATTTTTTAAAAACCGCCCCTGAAACACAAAACAGCGATATTATTAATCCTTCCACGCCGCAAAATACCTACTCTCAACGCCCGCCAGAGACAAAACGCCCGACAAGCACAAAAAATGCCAAGGCCGTACGCGCCTATCAATCTATGGCGGCCAAAGCACGCCAAGACAACCCACCGCCCGTTGAAGAAGAAAACGAACGGCGAAAATTAACCGTGAATGACATCGAATCCAAAGAATTGAGGGATATTTACAATTTAATCGATGATCTGGATAAGATCGCCAACAAAGGCGTTGAAACATTAAACATTCAAAAAGCGGACACTTTTGTCGAAGCCTTAAAAAACGCAGTCACTTTGGCAAAATCAAAAATTTAAACGATATCCTTCCCCCGAAGTCACTAAAAATTCTGGGCGCGCGGGATCTGATTCAATTTTTTGTCTTAATCTGTAAATGTGGGTTTCCAATGTGTGGGTCTCGACATTTTCAGCATATCCCCAAACCTGATCCAGTAAATCCTGCTTTGTGACATCTTTTTTCTGATGGGTATGAAGATAAATCAAAATATCGAGCTCTTTCTCAGTAAGCTTGAATATTTGATCTGTTTTTTGATGTTTTAAAACACTGGACAGGGGATCAAGCGTAAACTTTCCCATTTTAATAGGTTTCAAGGCAGATAATTGCTGATTTCTGATAAGATAGTGCCGAATATCATCAATAATCACACCCATTCGGAATGGTTTTGGGTATTTTTTGGAGAAAAGAGATGATTTTTCATCTAAATCATCTGCTTTATCATCAATAATTGCAAAATAAGCTGTTTTTTCAGATTTAATCTTCATTTTGTTTATCTGACTGCCGCCATCCACAAGGCAAACACCCTCAAATTGCGAAGAAGAGCTATACTCTGCCCAGGAAGCGTATGGGGTGAGCTCGAGACCAAGAGCGAGAAAACCCTCCTTAAACGCGCTGATAAGCGTCTTATTTTCTGAAATAATGGCAATATCCATGGGTGAAAATTACCTTGCCAGACAAAAAACGACAACCAAAATCCTTTTCCTGCCACTAACACCACAGAATAACGGCTTGAAAATGCAGGAAATCCGCTCTGGCACAAGGATTGCAATGTTATGGATATGGAGAGTTATAACCAAATTTACCGTTCAAACACTGAAAATCCTACCTATAAAAGCGTACAGGTGTGGAAAAAACCGCATATTTCTTCATCCTCTCCCCCACCATCTCCTGCACAGCAAGATATACTCCACCATCTGGACAAAGCCGCTCAAGGAAAAATAGGGACATTTGGCGCAGAGCTTAAAAATGCCATGGCCTACACAAATTCAAAGGCGGCGATAACGCCATCGCCACACAATGAGGATTCTTTTCAGTTTAAGGATGTCATTGATGTTATCAATCCGCTTCAACATTTACCCCTCGTCGGTATGGCCTATCGGGAACTCACAGGGGATGATATCCACCCTATGTCACAAATTATCGGCGGCGCGCTTTATGGGGGGCCTGTGGGCGCCGTAACAGGCACAGTGAACGCCATTGCAAAAGTGCAAACGGGCAAAGACATTGGTGAACACGCCCTTGAAATGGCAGGAATTCATACCTCCACGACAAATAAAGAACATCAAATAGCAAAAGAAAATATTATACAGGCCTTTGACCCTGAAAATAGAGCGGCGGCCTTGCTGAAAGCCGCAAACGCCTTTGTTAGTATGGCTGAACCACAACGTGGCTATGATTATATAGAGGTCGCCGAAGGACGCACGGCAGGAAAAATGAAAGTCAAAAAGAACTGGGCCGTATCTCTTACAGATCAGGAAACAAAACCACTACCTGCTCCCTCATTTGATATCGCCGCCCTTGGTCCGCGTGAAAAAATAACAGGTTTAAATTTGACGCCGATGCCGCCTAAAAAAGAGGTTTAATTAATCGCGCGCGCCGAATAATGCTGTGCCTACCCGTATGTATGTCGCGCCCAGCGGTATTGCCTTCTCAAAATCACTACTCATCCCCATACTTAATTCTTTCAAACCATTTTCTTTCGCCAATTTTTGCAGAAAAGCAAAATGAAGAGCAGGGGGTTCCGCCACAGGAGGAATACACATTAACCCAACGATATTTAATCCTTCGCTCTGGCAAAATTTTAAAAATTCAGGAAGTGCCTGCGGATGAATACCCGCTTTTTGGTCTTCCTCGCCTGTATTCACCTGAATAAAACAAGGAAGGTTTTTATCCTGCTTTGCCATTTCAGCGGCCAAAGCACTCGCCAGTTTCGGCCGGTCAATAGTTTCAATCACATCAAAAAGCGCGACCGCTTCTTTGATCTTATTGGTTTGCAAAGGACCAATCAGGTGAAGTTTCAAATCGGGATAATGGGAGCGCAACTCTTTCCAGTGTTCTATGGCTTCCTGCACACGGTTTTCACCGTAAAGCCTATGACCACAAGAAAGCATTGCTTTCAAAGCCCCCATCGGCTGTTTTTTACTCACCGCAACCAAATGCACATCTTTTCCTACACGGCCAAATTTTTTAGCCGTATCATCTATAATTTTTTGAATCGAGTTTAAGTTTTCTTTTATCGTCATTGCGAGGAGCGTTAGCGACGCGGCAATCCATTTGTTATTTATATTATAGATTGCTTCGCTTTGCTCCCAATGACAAGGAAAATTAATAAAAAAGGGGCACCGAAGTGCCCCTTTAGAATTATTATATCGACTTCAAATTAGAAGTTGATTTGAACACCACCCATAACGGATGTCGCGTCTGCATCAGTTGCACCAACTTCATGTTGGATGTGTGAAACAGATCCACGGAAAGACAAGCCTGGGCCTGCTGTGTAGATCACACCGCCAGTGTAACGATCTGTTTCTAGATCAACTGCACCAACTGTTTCATCATCTTGTGTGAAGTAAGAAGCACCGAATTTGAAAGGACCAGTTGTGTAGTCAGCACCAACAACCCATGTTTGTACTTCTTCACGTGCTGCAGAACCATCATCACCTTCAGTGTAGATCGCACCAATACCGAATGGACCAGAATCAACGTCTAAACCAACGTTCCACTCTGTAACATCGTCTTGTGCTGCAGTTTCATTTTCAACATTCACAAGTGTGTAACCTGCACCAAATGCATAACCGAAGTTTGACATCACGCCTTCATAACGTGCGCCAAGTTCCCATGCATCGCCAAGTATGCCAGCAGCGTCATCCGCACCGAAAGCACCTGTTGTGATTGGGTTTGTAGAGTTTGTGTCAGCAACATCAAATGTGTAAGACACACCAGCTTGGAAACCATTGTAGTTAGGTGTCAAGTAGGTCAATTTTTCTGAAACGCCTGTTAGGTCGTTATCATAGTCGAAACCATCAGAGTCAGCTTGACCAGCAGGAACACCACCAGCCCATGAACCAGTACCAGTAGTCAAAGCGTTAAGTGCTGTTGCACCATCGCCCATAGTACCATAGTTAACAGGGTTGATGTATTGACGGATACCGTCGATGTTTGAGTCAGCTGAAGGAGCAGCAACTTGTAGCAAGTAAGCAGCACCGTTTTCTGAACCAGCGTTCAAACGACCCCAAGTACCTGACATGTAGATGTATGATTCTTCAATTGTTGTTGCATCATCGCCACCGTCAACTTCTGTTTCAACTTGGAAACCGAAAGTTAGACCGTTATCAAGAGTTGATTCACCGTTGAAGTGAAGTTCTGTTTCACGTTGCATATCAATGTTACGTGTTTCACCACCAGTTGTATCATCTTGGTTGTTGTAACCAACGTAGTTTTTAGAGTGACCACCGATAGTCAGTTCCATTTGCGCTTGTGCAGGAGCAGAAGCAAGAACTAGACCAGCAATAGCTGCACTACCTAGTAAAAGTTTTTTCATTGTATTTCCTCCAATAGAAAACTTGATTTTATTTTATTCTTACAAAACCTCTATAACCGAACTTTCATAAGAAGCCACCCAGAGAACCCAAGTAACGTCACGATTAAGCCTTTATTCGCCTCAATCGTCAACGCGGCTTTTGTAAAAATGCAACATTTTTTAAAAATCTGTGACATTTTTGCAACGTTTGTTATTTTCGCCGCGCTTGCTACGAATAAGTCTTTTTCCGCGGGAATCATCATAAAGCCTGCTTGAGCCTGCTTTATAGTCGTGCTATTCAATGACAACAAAAGAAAATAAGAATGGAAATTAATATGTTAAATAAACTTTCTTTTTTGATCCTGATCTTGGCTTTACTTCCTGTGGCGGGGTGTTCTGCCGTTAAAGGCGGGGAAGCAAAATACCCATCGGGATTAGACCGCACAAGCACAGGCGATGATGTGTATGGCAAAAAAGAAAGTATTTTTGGTAAAAATGGTCTGGGCATTTTTGGTGGCAAAAAAGATGGCGCGGATGATGGATCAATAGGTATCGGCGTTAACAGCTTCTTATGGCGGGCCTCACTAGATACTGTTTCCTTTATGCCCCTTGCCAGCGCAGATCCTTTTGGCGGTGTCATCATTACAGATTGGTATTCTTCTGAAGAAAAACCAGATGAACGCTTTAAAGTAAATGTCTTTATTTTAAATAAGCAGCTTGTTTCAAATGGCGTGAAAGTTAAGGTTTTCCGTCAGGTGAAAAGCAAAGGGGCCTGGAAAGATTCCAACGTGTCTGACGGAACGGATGTTCAGTTGGAAGATGCTATCCTAACCCGTGCCCGCCAACTTCGCGTTGCATCGTTAGAGGAATAAATTTATCAAATAACGTCGTTGCAGAATTTATTCCTGCAATCTAAAAGGTTACAAGAACGAAAAGTCTTGTAATGGCAAAAGAGAATATAATGAGCGAGCGCTACAATATTAAAGAAACCGAAGCCAAATGGCGGAAAGTCTGGACAGATAAAAAATCTTTTGAAGTCACAGAAGACCCTTCCAAGCCTAAATCTTATGTCTTGGCGATGCTGCCTTATCCATCAGGCCGTATTCATGTCGGGCATGTGCGCAATTATTCGCTCTCAGATGTCGTCGCCCGCTATAAAAAAGCCAAAGGTTTCAACGTTTTAAACCCTATGGGCTGGGATGCGCTTGGTCTGCCTGCAGAAAATGCAGCAATGGAACGCAAAACCCACCCCAAAGACTGGACCTATGAAAATATTGCCCAGATGAAAGCGCAGCTTTTGTCTATGGGACTGGCCATTGACTGGAGCCGTGAAGTCGCCACCTGTGATCCATCTTATTATAAGCATGAACAAAAAATGTTCATCGACTTCTATAAACAGGGTCTGGCCTACCGCAAAGAATCTATGGTGAACTGGGACCCTGTTGAGGACACTGTTTTGGCCAATGAACAAGTGGTTGATGGCAAGGGATGGCGCTCTGGCGCGCCTGTAGAACGCCGCAAGCTGTATCAATGGTTTTTTAAAATTACTGAATTTGCTGATGAACTTATTAAAGGCTTAGAAGGACTGGATCGTTGGCCCGATAAAGTCCGCACCATGCAACATAACTGGATTGGAAAATCCCAAGGGGCAGAATTTAGCTTTGATGTTGTCGGCAATGACGAAAAGATAAAGGTTTATACCACGCGCCCTGACACTTTATTTGGCGCATCTTTTGTGGGTTTGGCCGCGGATCATCCTTTGGCACAAAAACTAGCGGGAGATAAAAAAGGTTATGATGACTTCATTAAAACCTGCCAATCCACAGGCACATCGGAAGAAGCCATAGAAAAAGCTGAAAAAATCGGCTTTGATACGGGCCATAAAGTGGCACATCCTTTTATAAAGGGAAAAGAGCTTCCGATCTATCTCGCCAATTTTATTTTGATGGATTACGGAACGGGCGCTATTTTTGGTTGTCCTGCCCATGACCAGCGCGACTTTGAATTCGCTACAAAATATAATCTAGACATTATTCCTGTTGTTCAATCTCCTGATAATGATCCTCTTCCTTATGTTGGTGATGGCCAACTTTTTAATTCTGAATTTTTAAATGGTCTGAATAAAGAAGATGGAATTAAGGCTGCTATTAAAAAACTGGAAGAATTAGGAATTGGCAAAAGTGTCACAAACTTCCGTCTACGGGATTGGGGGGTGTCACGCCAACGCTATTGGGGCTGCCCTGTGCCGTTTATCCACTGTGATACTTGTGGCCTTATCCCTGTTCCTGAAGATCAACTTCCCGTTGAACTTCCTTATGATATTAATTACGACAAGCCTGGAAATCCGCTCGACCGCCATCCTACATGGAAAAATGTTGATTGCCCTGAATGTGGGAAGGCCGCGCAGCGCGAAACCGATACTTGCGATACATTTTTTGAATCGAGCTGGTATTTCTTGCGCTACCTTGATCCTGAAAATAAACAAACAGGCTTCGCCAATGAAAAATCAAATTACTGGATGCCTGTGGATCAATATATTGGCGGCGTCGAACATGCTGTGCTTCACTTGCTGTATTCGCGCTTTTTCATGCGCGCCTTGAAAAAATGTGGTTACGAAGTGCCTGACGAGCCTTTTGCGGGACTGTTTACACAAGGCATGGTCACCCATCAGGTTTTTAAAGACAAAGATGATAAGTGGATATCACCTGCGGAAATTGAACAGCGCGATGGAAAATGGGTCAAGTCTTCAGATGGCTCGCCCGTCAAGGCTGGCGCCGTTACCAAAATGTCGAAATCCAAGAAAAACGTTGTTGATCCGCAAGATATTATCGACACGTACGGCGCAGATGCCGCACGGTTATTCATTTTATCAGACAGCCCTCCAGATCGTGATCTGGAATGGACAGAAAGCGGAATTGAAGGCGCTTGGCGCTTTGTCAACAAACTTCACCGCACAGTGATTGACTCTATAGCAGATATGCCTGCTGTTGATACGCCAAAGCCCGCTTCTTTCTCTGACAAAGCTATGGAATTACGCCGCGCAGCACATCAAACCATCGTTGGCGTTGCCGATGATATTGACGCCTTCCACATGAATAAGGCTGTAGCCCGTATTCGGGAGCTATCTAACACGCTCTCTGGGTTTAAACCGCAGGACGATGGTGAGAAATGGGCGTTGCGTGAAGGCTATGAAGCGCTTATTCGCCTTTTCAACCCCATGATGCCCCATTTGGCGGAGGAACTGTGGTCACAGCTCGGCCATAAGACTATCCTCGCAGAAACTTCATGGCCTGCTCATGAAGAAGATTTGTTGGAAGCAGATACTATCACCATCGGTGTACAGGTGAACGGAAAAATGCGCGCAAGCATTACCCTACCTGCCAAAGCAAGCAAGGAGGAAGCTGAAAAAATCGCGCTTTCCGAAAAAAATGTCCAAAAAGCACTAGATGGCCAAACGATTAAAAAAGTCATTGTTGTGCCTGGGCGGATCGTCAATGTGGTGGCGGGGTAAGGAAGTGATAAGTGACTAATTACAAGTTACAAAAACTAACTCTCCTGTTCCTTGTAACTTGTGCCTTACAACTATCTGCATGCGGATTTTCGCCCCTGTACGGGGATAGTAAAGCGGTAAATAACGCATCCCTAAAATCAAACTTTGATCAAATTGAAATCGCCAATATTCCTGATCGGTCTGGGCAATATTTACGCAACGCTCTTCTTGATGCCTTGTACAGAAACGGTTACCCTTCTACGCCACACTATAGGTTGGAAATCAGACCGATCGAGGAAAGTATTTCGGATTTTGACATTACAATCGAATCCGAAGCCACGCGTCAACAAATCAGGCTTAAAACAGAAATGGCCTTAATTGATTTGAAAACAGGAAAGACCGTTCTTAATCGCCCGCTTTTGGCGATTACCTCGAATAACATTTTGGAGAGTGAATTTTCAACGCTGATCACGGAGCAAAGCGCCCGTGACGCCGCCTTGAATGATCTTGCCCGCCAGATTGAGCGGCAACTTGCTCTCTTCTTCTCCAAATAAGCTTCCTTAAAAAACTTATTGACTTTTAATCCTTGTTTGCCATATAACGTCTTTATTGATTGCTTTCATTTGGCAATCCATCGTGGCATTTGAAGGGGCAGCTTGCACCACGTAAAAAAGGCTAAAGAGCGCTGTAGCGTACGAACCGCTATGGTCCCTTAAACTTTAGGAACCTGGCGGAGTCGAGACGCTTTTTTTGTGCCTGCATTTTCTATTTGCACTCACAATAATCGTCACCCTCTCCAAAAGATAAAAACAATAATCGTCTAAATGACGATGACAGAAGCGTATTGGAGAAAATGATGAGTGTGCAATTATTAAACCCTGAATTTATTGGCGATGATACAATTCTCGCTCTAAAAAGGGCAAAACCATCCTGGAAAACGAGTTTTACGCGTAGTTTCAATGCGGTCGCTAGAATTTTTAAACCCGAATTTCCTGTCAGCGTTCACTATTTAAGTGATAATGGCGGTTATCCCGATACAGCAAAAATAGAAATTCAAAAACGTCTGGTAGATATTAATGCCATTTTGACGTCTCTATCAGGAATATCTGCTCCCCAAACCCTATATCATGACATTCCTTCTCAGGACTGGCGCGCAGGAGCTTTCGATTTGGCTCAAATCACCCGCGATAGCGTTCGCGGCGTTGGAAATGTTGTTTTTCTAAACTGTGCGCCGCGCCGAAAAGAAAGAACGCTCAAAACTGACAATGAAGGTGAGGGAGTTTATATTGGTATGCTGCGTAACGGTACGGTTATTTCGGCTGTTAGCGAAGATAGCTTTTCTCTTTTTCGAGATTTAATCGAAAAAGGCGATTTAGAAATATATCGTGCAGGTGTTCAAATTAAAGGCAGTCAGTTTCGCTCGCGCGACTATTTCCCTTGGTTGAGCCAAATGATTGCTCATAATTTACAAATACAGGCAAAACAATGGAAACCAGATTTAAGCGTTGAAGAACGCCAAAAGTTTTTAGAAAAACTTAAATTTGTTAAAACCGATCAAGTTTTATCCGCAGACCGTGTAACAGATTTCAAAAAAGAACCCTGTGTTTTACGCGCTGATTGTCATGGAAATTTGAAACTCAGCTTACGTCAAGCCGATGTTCAAGACATTCCATTAAATACCCCGCTTCATATTCAAATTGGAGACCAAAAGCACATTGCCGTTCTTAAAAAAGGCATGTTTGACCCGAATAAACACAGCGAAATCGGTCTTGCTTTTGGATCGTCAGGCGATTGGCCAGACAGCACTGAAGGAAAATTTTTGGAACTCGCCCTAATGGGAAAAAGCCTCAGAGAGACTTGGAAAATAAGCGATCAAAGCCTCAAAGAGGGAGTTGCCGTTAGAATTATCGGCCCGATAGAAAATGGATATGAATTTTCTGGAGTGCCAAAACAACAATTAAGAGCTTAACTATGAAATAAGGAGTAAAAAATGAGTCATAATCACACACCCACTGAATTCCCCCTGGTTGTCGCCTTCAGAACCGAACAAGGTTTTGACACAAGCCCTATTGAAATAAGGCTCGTTGGCAACCTAAGTCCTTACCCTGTTATAGGAGCAAAAAATTCAGATATCATAAAACTATGTAACTTAACACGCGCAGAATTTAATGCTTTGGGCGGCGATGCCGCTGTCAAAGCTGCGTTTTCTGCCGCTGTTAATAATATACGCAGCCACAATGGTTTCCCAACAGCTCAAAGCTCAGCGGAAAGAATTGCGAATGAAGCTGTGGCTAAAGCAAGTCAGGAAATCTTGAGTACCTTTGGCACCAAAAAGAACACACAGCCAGTTTATGCAAATGTCTAAAATAGAGAAATTTAATACTGAGCGCACCGCCTACAACGAAATACTTGCAAAATACGCCAACCGAAACCAAAAAACTTTCTTTGGTCTTGATGCAAAAACTTATGAAGCAAGTGGTGCGCTGAATAAAAAAACGAAAGAGCTTCTAGGTTTCGTTGCATCCCTTGTGTTGCGTTGTGATGATTGCATCCTTTATCACGTTATTGAGTGCCACAAAGCAGGTGTTACATCAGAAGAGCTATCCGAAGCTGTATCAATTGGTATGCTTGTCGGAGGATCTATAACCATCCCACATATCCGCCGCGCTATGGCCGTTTGGGATGCGGAACTTGCTTCCACCGCCGCAAAATAATTTTAATATTTTATAACAACAAAGCCGCCCTTTTCAAAAGGCGGCTTTTTCTTTACGCTAGGCCTTATCATGAAACTCACCTGGAAACAGATTGATCCATTCCTTAAAAAACCTGACCCCGCCGCGCGGGTGGTTTTGGTTTATGGCCCTGATGATGGTCTGATGCGCGAGCGCCTAAAAACGATTGGCAAAACGGTCGTTGACGATCTGGAAGATCCCTTTAACGCCGTGACTATCCCTGCCGAGATTTTAGCCGAAGATCCCGCGCGCCTGTTTGATGAAGCCAATGCCCTATCGATGATGGGCGGCGCGCGGCTGATTAAAATTACAAATGGCGCGGATAAACTTACGCCCTTAATCAAGGATTATCTTGAAAATCCTTCTGTTGAAAATTTGGTCATTATTGAAGGGGGGGATTTGGGCGCGCGGTCCAGTTTGCGCCTTGCTTGCGAAAAGGCCAAAAATGCGGCGGCACTGCCCTGTTATGTTGAGGATGAGCGCGGGATGACAAATCTTATCCGTGAAAGTCTTTCCAATGTTAATTTAAGAATTGATCACGACGCCCTTCAATATTTTGCCGCCAACATTATGGGGGATCGCGCCCGCGCCCGCGGCGAGATTGATAAATTAATTACCTATATGGGGGATAAAAATGATGGACGTACATCTGTTTCCCTTGAAGACGTACAGGCCAGTTGTGGGGATATGGGCACGGCGACACTGGATGAGCTGATCTACGCGGTTGCAGGCGCGAATGCCAAGGCCGCCATGGCGGCCTATAACCGCCTCATCGGCGAAGGCGTAGCCGAAATCGTCATTTTTCGAACCTTGCAAAACCATTTCCGCCGCCTGCATTACACGCACGCCTTAATGAATAACGGCCAGTCCATGGATCAGGCGGTTAAATCCCTTCAACCGCCGATTTTCTTTAAATTTGAACAACCTTTTAAAGCCCAAATCCCCAAATGGCGCGGTAAAAAACTCGATATCGTCATGGGAAAACTCGCCGACCTAGAGGCACAAACAAAAATGACGGGAACGCCCGTACAAACTCTCTGTGCTCAAGCGATTCTTTCTTTAAGTATGATGCGCTGATTTTACTGCACAATATTTGTGCTTTGCACTATTTCAACTTTTTCTGGAATAACGTAATGCAGTGTTTTTAGAAACTTTATCATCTCATCAAAATTTTTATGGGTTGCAACAATCACCTCATCAATTCCCAAAATTAAATTTCTCTGAATTTTTTCATTCGCCGTTTGGGCTGCCGCATCATCTAATGTAATTAAATAACTTTTTGCGCCGCGGTGAACCTGTTTAAAGGCTGTCCCTTCTAAATCCGCCTGCTTGTATCGCTCTCTCAGACTTGTTTTAACGGAAATTGCAATTGGGCCATGTTCCTGACTAAACGCCACAAAATCAAAATTAACATTGGCCACAAATGTAAAATTTGCCTGAATATATAAGGGGCGAATACCTGAGCGGTAAAAAATAACGGCAAGCAATCCTTCAAAAACTTTCCCGTTCAAACTGTTTGATGTTGCGGGGTAACGCGCCCATAACATCTTTATCAGTTCTGATTCTGAATCATAAGAAACATCAAAAATATCGCTGTAATATCTATCAAAAATTTCTAAAGTTTTCTCTCCAGAAACTAAATTCAATTTTTTAAGCTGCTGTGAAACAGTCATCTTATTTTTCTCTTAAGCTTTTTAAAATGGCTTTGGCAACCGCCTCGACCGCAGGAACAGCCACAGAATTTCCGAGCTGTTTCATAGCTTGGGTCTGTGAAACAGGAAATTCAAAATCATCGGGAAACCCTTGCATTTTAAGGCCTTCCACAGGGGATAACCGCTTGATTTTACCATTCACCTTATAAGAATCCCAATTACGCCGATCCGTAATATCAGACCCGCGCCCGCCAACGCGTAATGTATATCCGATATCCTTGGTACATTTGCCGCCCCAAATATCAGACATGGTTTTTTCTAATTTAATTGGTTCAGGAAATTCGAAATCTCGCCCATCACGAAAACCAACCATAAAAAGACGAGGACGATGCTGCGGCAAACCAAAATCAGACGCTTTCACAATCTTATAATGAAACGAATATCCTAAATCTTTTTCAATTGTTTTTCTTATAATATTAAATGTTCTCTCTCCATCATGCTTAAGCAAATGACGAACATTTTCTAAGAAAAAAGCACGTGGCTTTTTAACTTTTATAATATCTGCAATATTAAAAAATAATGTCCCCCGCGTTTCATCAAACCCTTTCTTGTATCCCGCTTGGGAAAAGGGTTGGCAAGGAAAGCCTGCGCATAAAACATCGAAATCTGGAATCTTTTTAGGATCAACTTTGGTAATATCACCCGCAAAATTATGGGATTGAAACAATGCAGGTGAGAGATTTTTAAAATTATGCTCATATGTTTTTCTGGCATGCTCATCCCATTCAGACGCAAAAACACATCCCATGCCTAAATTATGCAATGCAATATGGAACCCGCCAATTCCCGCAAATAAATCAATAAATTTTAAATTTTTTACAGGATGAAGTTTTTTTTTGTTGGATAATTTAGGTTTAGTTTCTGATTGTTTTTCTAATAAAGCAAGGTTCATAGAACATAGCCTTAATATTTTGGCGTTTGGGCAAGACGTTGAAGAACATCGTCCAATTGATCAAGGCTTTTGAACGAAATCGTCATTTTTCCTTTATGGGAATCTGCCATATCAATGGTGACATTCATACCAATTTGGTTTGAAACTTCTTTTTCAAGCGCAAGTGTGTCCGCATCTTTGGCAGAAAACCCAGGTTTTTTCTGACTTCCCTGACGGTGTGTAATTTCCCGGCCTGCACTCTGTGCAACCAATTTTTCTGTCTCGCGAACTGATAATTTTTTGGCAATAACTTCTTGTGCTAATAACGCAGGTTCTTCTGATGCTAATAAGGCACGCGCATGGCCTGCGGTTAGTTGGTCTTTAACAACCATTGTTTGGACAGATTGTGGAAGTTGCAAAAGACGCACCATATTTGAAACATGCGAACGGCTTTTCCCTAAAACTTCGCCAACAGATTCAGGGGAATGACCGAATTCATCAATCAATCTTTGATAACCTTGGGCTTCCTCAATCGAATTCAAATCCTGGCGCTGTAAATTCTCAACCAAAGCAATTTGGAAAGCAGCCGCATCATCCAATTCTTTAATAATTACAGGGACTTCGTGCAATTGTGCCTTCTGTGAAGCCCGCCAACGACGTTCCCCCGCCACAATCTCATATAGGCCCTCTTGACCTTTGCCAGGACGTACTAAGATCGGTTGCAAAAGACCATATTCAACAATTGAATCCGCTAATTCTTTTAATGCTTTTTCATCAAAAAAACGGCGGGGTTGATCAGGACACGGATAAAGTTTCTCAATACCAATTATTTTTCTTGAAACATCAGAAGTTTTTTTCTCTGAAAAATCTTGCGTTAAGGCAACCTCTTCTTCATCACCAAACAAAGCGCCAAGGCCGCGCCCAAGGCCGCGTTCTTTTGGGTTTAACTTCTTCTCTCTTAATTGAACATCGTCAATTTCAAAATTACTCATCTTTTTACGCTACCTGATTATTATTGGAAGATAATAGTTGGTTATTACCCGTTAATTTTTTCTCACGCTTCAAAACTTCCTTAGCAAGGGAGATATAAGCCCGCGCCCCAGGGCATCGCATATCATAAACAATGGCGGGAAGACCATAAGACGGCGCCTCTGAAAGCCTTACATTCCGCGGGATTACGGTTTGATAAACCTTATCACCAAAATATTTTCGTACATCATTGGCAACCGCTTCAGACAAATTATTCCGCTTGTCAAACATGGTAAGAACAACGCCATGGATGTCCAAACGCGGATTAAAAGTTTTCTGCACGCGTTCAATTGTTTTAACCAAATGACTCAATCCCTCTAGGGCATAAAACTCACATTGCAAGGGCACCACAATGGAATCGGACGCCACCAACGCGTTTAATGTCAGTAAACTTAAAGACGGCGGACAATCAATAATCACATAATCGTAATCCATTGGCTTGCGCAGCGCCTGTTCCAGGCGATATTCGCGGCGGCGCGCGCTGACCAACTCAATTTCCGCGCCAGATAGATGAATGGAGGATGGCAGAACATCCAATCCAGGTACTTTGGTTTTTTGAACGGTTTCTTCGACACTTGCATCTTCAAAAATGACGTCATAGGTGCTGGTACGAAGGCCTGCACGCTTAATCCCAAGCCCTGTGCCCGCGTTCCCTTGCGGATCGAGATCCACGAGCAAGACTTTTTGGCCAATCGCGCTTAAGGCTGTGGCCAAATTCACAGATGTTGTGGTTTTTCCAACGCCGCCTTTTTGGTTGGCAACGGATAAAATGCGGGGAACACGTAAGGCTTTGGTTTTCATATCAGGCTCCCCATTATTATTGTTTGTTGATTGAATGGCTTTATCGGTTGTTTCGCGTTTTCCGAAATAATCTCTTATATACTGCGAAGCCATGCGCCACCTTCTTCATTCTCTATCTTGAATGTCCCCATAATAAGAAAAATAAGCGTACAGTCAAGCTTTTTGGTCATAAACCCGAAGCTTATTCACATTCTGTAAATATCTGTAAAAACAAGTATTTTTGCATTCTGGCTGGTTTTACTCGGAAACGTACGACAGTTATATTTCCAGGAAGTAGAAATTTCTTCAAGTTCCTGATCCACATTTTCACCCTTCATAAAAATGAGTGTGATATTCGGATTTTTAGAAATCCAGTCTGCGCAATATTCAAAAAGTTCTTTTAAAGAGGCAAGCGCGCGCGCCGTGACAATATCGGGGATTTTTGTTTCACGTGAAACAGATTCGATACGGTTGTTATTGATGATGGTGGGGGTTT
>JAWKVV010000009.1:0-4405 GCA_041397885.1 Alphaproteobacteria bacterium
CCCTTCCGCACAAATAATTTTGTAATATTTATTCATTCCGCCATAAGTCTTAGACTTTAAAGTTCCTGAATTCTGTTCAACAATTTTTCTAATATCTTCTATAGTTTTTTTGTATTTCCCCTTTAATGGATTTTCATAGCAGTCAGGGCAGTATGAATTTCTATATAAAATGGCTTGACCATCCAATGTAAAACGATGACCTTTTGAACATATAAACTCATATAAACTTGTAATATTAGTGTACTTTTTAGTTAAGCATATCCAATTTTGTTCATTTGCTTTTTCATGAATTTCTTCGATAGTTCTTTTCGCTAAATTTGCACATTTAGGGCAATTTGATTTACCAGAATAAACATTTGTCCAAATGGCTTTCCATTTGTAATTACAATCCAAACATTGAAATTCATGCTTGCTATCAGCACCTAAAAAATTGTTCTCTAAACATTCTAATTTAGATTTTTTTTTGATTTTTAATTTTCTTTTTTTAAAAACTTCATTAGTGATATGTTCTTTTTCATATGTAACAAAGCTTAAAATTTCTTCTTTTCTCGGATGTTTCAAAATATGAGCATATGCAGGGTGTTTTCTTAAAACGCTTATTTTTTTACATTCTATTGCTGCGGCTTTAAGGTTTTCAAAATCTTTCCAAAAACCTTTCTTTTTTCTCGGTTTTGTTTTCATATGAGAGCATATTTCGTCTAATATGCCTTTTTTCCAAGCCGTCATATATGCCGCTTTACTATACTTGCTAAATTCAGTGCGTGTATTATATTTTAGAGCTTCCAAGCGTAAGTTTTCATCAGTCCATTTTGTAGCTTTCTCTACCCTCATTTTTTTCTCTAAGAAGTTATTTTAGAAATTTTTATTTCAAAAAATTTGATCAGAGTTGGGAAGAAACTGTCTGCAAAAAATGGGAGTACATGCACCCAAAAACCTTCAAAATAGAACCACCATTCAAGAAAAATAAGGCCTATAAGAATTGGGTTAAAAGTTAAAAACCCATAGAGCGCAAACTCTAATCTTCGAGCAAAAAACATAAAAATAGACAAAGCCATTTTGAAAAAAATGTCTTTTAAAAAGATCAAAAATTTTAGTAATTTGGGACGGTTTTTAGCCGTTTCTAATGGTAAATCAGGCTGATTTTTATCAAAATTTTTAGAGTTTTCTTCATTTTTTGAAACAGTTTTATTCAAATTCACTCCTATTTTCGAAACGAAAACGGCTCCGAGCATTTGCTCTGGAGCCGAGGAGTTAGTAACCGCCTATAGACGGTGCAGCGTATTCCAGCTTTCACCGTATTGTATTTCGCCGCCTCCTCAGCAAGTGAGAAAGCAGCATCTTTTGTTACGACCTTGACCTGCCCCTTATAATGGTACCAGTTTCAGAGTTAGTCTCTGGTCATGGTTTATGTATCCCTTCAATGAGGGTTGGAGCGTAGCGTAAACCATTATTGAAGGGATAGGCAAGTAGTTTTGGCAATATGGTTTGCGGTGCTGGTGGCTTATATCCCAATGAACTATGCGGTCTTTTTGTGTTGTAATGAACACGCCAGTTTTCGATTAACACTTGCGCTTCGTGTAGCGTATCAAACAGCTCACGATCCAATAATTCATCTCTAAGCTTGCCATTAAAGCTTTCATTATAGCCATTCTCCCATGGGCTGCCCGGTTCAATATAAGTCGGTTTTACCTCCATTCTTTCCAGCCAACTTTGCACAGCACGGGCTGTAAACTCTGAGCCATTGTCGCTACGAATATGATCAGGAACACCGCACTCAATAAACAAATTCTCCAGTGTTTCCAGCACATCACCACTTTTAAGTTTACGTTTTGTCGTGATGGCAAGGCATTCTCTTGTATATTCATCAATGACAGTCAGCATCCGAAACGCCCTGCCATCCTTGGTACGATCATGCACAAAGTCATACGCCCAGACATGGTTCTTCCAGCTCGGGCGCAAACGAATACACGATCCATCATTCAGCCATAAACGGCCTCTCTTTGGTTGCTTCATGGGTACTTTCAGCCCTTCACGCCGCCAGATACGCATCACACGCTTGTGATTTACATGCCAGCCTTCGGCTTGAAGTAGCGCCGTAATACGCCGATATCCATACCGACCATATTCACTGGCAAGCCTGATAATTGCCTGCGTCAACGCATCTTCATCATCACGTTTAATTGGTTCTCTACGCTGTGTTGAACGTGGCTGTTTAATAACCAAACAAGCACGGCGCTCCGACACGCCGAGCTTGTTTGTAACGTCATCAACACAACACCGACGGACGGAAGGGCTTAATACTTTCCCGACAAAGCTTCTTCTAAAATCAGCTTATCCAATGTCAAATTGGATACAGCTTTGCGAAGCCGTTGGTTCTCCTTCTCCATTTCTTTGAAACGTTTAGCCTGATCGATATTGATCCCGCCATATTCCTTGCGCCAACGATAATAGGTCTGCTCCGTAATACTGCAACGACGGCAACCTTGGGCAACCGTCTCGCCTTGACCTGTATAGATCTCAACCTCGCGTAATATCTTGATAATCTGTTCCGCTGTATAGCGCTTTCCTCGGCTCATAATAGTCTCCTTTCTTCAAAGACAATAATAAACCAAATACTAACTTATAAAATGGACCGATTTTAGGGGGCTGGGTCAGCAAGAAACAAACAATTATTGATGGTCCTGGTCAGAGGTTTTTTGTTGATGTTGTTCGTGATGTAACAACTTTATCTCCAGAGCGCTTGAACGATGCTTGGGGTACTGCTTCTAGTCTTACAACTATTTTAAATAAGGCTGCCCCTGATAGTAATAGACAGCCAGAAACAGGTGCGCCTCAATTTATCAAGTTTGATGATAATAGTGTGGTCGTTATTACGGCAGATAAAGGGGTATATAGAAATAGCATGAGCGGCCCTGGTCGTTTTTGGACCTAGATATAGATAAAAAAAGATAAATTAAAAACCCGCTTGAATGAAGCGGGTTTTTTTTAATATCGGTTTTATTGTTGTTAAGCAACTTGTCCGTGTCATCTAGAAGATTGCAGGAACAAGTCCTGCAATGACGGGACGCTTATTAAGCGGCTTCTTCTTCCTCATCGCGTTTTTTCTTTTCGCGTTTGGCAGGTTCACGCTCTTCACCAGTTTCTTGATCGACGCGTTTCATAGAAAGTTTAACTTTACCGCGATCATCCATACCGATGCAGATAACTTTCACTTCATCACCTTCATTGATTACGTCGGTTGTGTTTGCCACGCGCTCATCAGCCAATTCAGAAATGTGAACAAGGCCGTCTTTGCCGCCCATGAAGTTCACGAATGCGCCAAAGTCCACGCATTTCACAACTTTACCTGTGTAGATTTTACCCACTTCAGGCTCTTCTGTCAGGCCGCGAATAATGGCTACGGCTTTATCAATTGATTCTTGGTTCATCGCAGAAACCTTAACCATACCGTCATCATCAATGTCGATTTTGGCGCCTGTTTCTTCGACGATGCCGCGGATCACTTTACCGCCTGTTCCAATCACGTCACGGATTTTATCCGTTGGGATTTGCAAGGAAACAATTTGTGGGGCGTATTGTGACATTTCGCCGCGCGCTTCGCTGATGGCTTTTGCCATTTCACCCAAGATGTGGATACGGCCGTCTTTTGCCTGCGCCAAAGCGATCTTCATAATTTCTTCGGTAATGGAGGTGATTTTGATGTCCATTTGAAGAGAGGTGATACCCTCTTGCGTTCCTGCGACTTTAAAGTCCATATCGCCAAGGTGGTCTTCATCACCCAAAATATCAGAAAGAACGGCGAAGTCCTTACCTTCTTTAATCAAACCCATGGCGATCCCCGCCACAGGTTTTGCCAAAGGCACACCCGCATCCATCAAGGCAAGGGATGAACCACAGACAGAGGCCATAGAAGAGGAGCCGTTAGATTCTGTAATTTCAGAAACCACGCGCATTGTGTACGGAAAATCTTCGGCCGTTGGCAGAAGCGGATGAACTGCGCGCCAGGCAAGTTTTCCGTGGCCAATTTCACGGCGACCTGGTGAGCCCACGCGGCCAACTTCACCCACAGAGTATGGAGGGAAGTTGTAGTGAAGTAGAAAACGCTCACGACTTTCGCCTTCAAGAGCGTCAATGATTTGCTCATCTTGGCCTGTCCCTAATGTGGCCACGACAAGAGCCTGTGTTTCACCGCGGGTGAACAGTGCAGAACCGTGAGCACGGGGCAGAACGCCAACTTCAGCCACAATAGGACGAACTGTTTTTGTATCACGGCCATCAATACGGTTCCCTGTTTTGATGATAGCGCCGCGAACAATATCGGCCTCCACAGATTTGAATTTTGCATTGATAAGAGCGGCAGTTATACCGTTTTCTTCATCCAAAAACTCTTCTGTGGCAGCATCAC